>NZ_CP048836.1:1815704-2420939 GCF_010983895.1 Nitrogeniibacter mangrovi | reverse complement strand
GCCCACGAACGCCTCGGTCTGGCCTTCGCGCAGGCGGTGGCGGTGCCGGAGCCTGCGAGTCTCGCGCTGTTTGCATTCGCGATCGTCCTGCTCGGCCTGCAACGCTGCGATCAACGCGGGGTTCGATTCGACCGGCCGTCGGTGTGCGAGGAAGGTTTGGCGGGATGAATCCCGCCCTACGGGTACGCGCCGTTGGGGCGGGTAGCGTATGTCTGTAGGGCCGGTTTCAACCGGCCATCGGTGGTCGAGGCGGCAAGGTGGGTTTGAGATCGCGTATCCAAAAGACATATTTTAACGTCGAGCCGAATGTGTTGGCGCCGCAACGGTTCGGTAAACAAGAAATGCCCCGCGCTTGTGGCACGGGGCATTGTTCCATTGGGGCGATTACTGCCAGTTCGCCGCAATCACCGAACCCAATGCATCTTGGTAATTCTGCGGAAGGGTGGTTTCCCCAGCTGCCGGAGGCGCGAAGGCCGCCATGGCGTTGACGAGGTTCTCGACCTGCCCCGCCGTCAACGCGTCACCAGAGTCGGTCTCGAAGACATCCAATTGGTAGTTGGTGCCTGAATACCAGTTCGATACCGTTACCTTGTCGGCTGACCCGATCACGCTGATTTCCAGGCTGTTTCCCACGTGCTGGAACCAGAGTTGATCGGGTGCCACGTTGGATCCGAAGGTGACGGTGTCGACATTGGCAGCGTTGCTGTCGTAGTTGTTGATCGTATCCTGGCCATCGCCCCTGGCGAACAGATAGGTGTCGGAGCCGTCGCCGCCGTTGAGCACATCGTTGCCGGTGCCGCCCTCGAGCAGGTCATTGCCCGCACCCCCGTTGAGGGTGTCGTTGTCGGCCGCACCGATGAGAGTGTCGTTGCCGGCATCGCCGTTCAGGTAGTCGGTTCCGGCACCACCGTCGGCATAGTCGTCGCCGTCGCCAGCGTAGAGATAGTCGTTGCCGTCCTCCCCGAACAAACGGTCGTTGCCGCCTCGGGCGGTGATGCTGTCGTTGCCCGCTCCGGCACGGACGGTCTGAACGCCATCATCGAAATTGGCACTGTCATTCCCCGATCCGTACTGGATCGGATACATCTCCAGCAGTTCGGAGACGGACACGGTGCGATCGGAAAACTCGATCTGATCCAAGGCGTAGTAGTTGGCCAGGAAGTGATTCTGGACGGTGATCGAATCGCCCGAACCGTAGTCGATCATCAAGTTGTAGCCGCCACCGCGCAGTGCAACGATGTCGGTCGAAGCGACATCTGCGAAACGGATGGTGTCGATTCGCCCCGCGCTGGCATCGTAGTTGTTGATCGTATCCTGGCCATCGCCCCTGGCGAACAGATAGGTGTCGGAGCCGTCGCCGCCGTTGAGCACATCGTTGCCGGTGCCGCCCTCGAGCAGGTCATTGCCCGCACCCCCGTTGAGGGTGTCGTTGTCGGCCGCACCGATGAGAGTGTCGTTGCCGGCATCGCCGTTCAGGTAGTCGGTTCCGGCACCACCGTCGGCATAGTCGTCGCCGTCGCCAGCGTAGAGATAGTCGTTGCCGTCCTCCCCGAACAAACGGTCGTTGCCGCCTCGGGCGGTGATGCTGTCGTTGCCCGCTCCGGCACGGACGGTCTGAACGCCATCATCGAAATTGGCACTGTCACTCCCCGATCCGTACTGGATCGGATACATCTCCAGCAGTTCGGAGACGGACACGGTGCGATCGGAAAACTCGATCTGATCCAAGGCGTAGTAGTTGGCCAGGAAGTGATTCTGGACGGTGATCGAATCGCCCGAACCGTAGTCGATCATCAAGTTGTAGCCGCCACCGCGCAGTGCAACGATGTCGGTCGAAGCGACATCTGCGAAACGGATGGTGTCGATTCGCCCCGCGCTGGCATCGTAGTTGTTGATCGTATCCTGGCCATCGCCCCTGGCGAACAGATAGGTGTCGGAGCCGTCGCCGCCGTTGAGCGCATCGTTGCCGGTGCCGCCCTCGAGCAGGTCATTGCCCGCACCCCCGTTGAGGGTGTCGTTGTCGGCCGCACCGATGAGAGTGTCGTTGCCGGCATCGCCGTTCAGGTAGTCGGTTCCGGCACCACCGTCGGCATAGTCGTCGCCGTCGCCAGCGTAGAGATAGTCGTTGCCGTCCTCTCCGAACAAACGGTCGTTGCCGCCTCGGGCGGTGATGCTGTCGTTGCCCGCTCCGGCACGGACGGTCTGAACGCCATCATCGAAATTGGCACTGTCACTCCCCGATCCGTACTGGATCGGATACATCTCCAGCAGTTCGGAGACGGACACGGTGCGATCGGAAAACTCGATCTGATCCAAGGCGTAGTAGTTGGCCAGGAAGTGATTCTGGACGGTGATCGAATCGCCCGAACCGTAGTCGATCATCAAGTTGTAGCCGCTACCGCGCAATGCAACGATGTCGGTCGAAGCGACATCTGCGAAACGGATGGTGTCGATTCGCCCCGCGCTGGCATCGTAGTTGTTGATGATGTCATGTCCGTTGCCGATGCGCAGCACATACACATCGTTTCCGTTTCCCCCATAGAGCGAATCGTCGCCGGTGCCACCGTCGAGCACGTCATCTCCGTCACCTCCATTGAGGGTGTCGTCTCCTCCGCGCCCAACGACGAGATCATTTCCGGCCCCGCCGTACAGTGAGTTGTTGACAGCCCCGCCAAACACGATGTCCCGGTTAGCCGTGCCGGTAAAGTTGTTTTCTCCAACCAATAGGCCCATCTCGGCGAGGAATGTGTCTGCGCCGCCTTGTCCTTCGAGTTGGTTCACCCAACTCAGCAAACGGCTCGAGCCTGTCCATCCCCCACTCGCCAGGGTGTCTCCCGACACCTTCACCAGATCGGCCAGATCCTGCAATGCACCGCGGGAGTCATTCAACCTCTTGGTATCGAGTGCTGCGTCGAGAGCCGCGAAATCAAAGCTGATCCCATTTTCATCAATCACCAGCTCGACCGCATCGAGGTAGGGTTTCAGCCGAGTCTGGGTGACCAAGCCTTCGTACACCGATTGTTTTAGCGCGTCATAGCTTTGATTCAGAAAATCGAGTTGCGCTTGCGCATAGGAGATGACGAGTGTTCTCACGCCGCCGGTCATGGCTCCGCCTTCGGTAGCGGTCGTTGACGACGAGGTCGTTGTAGATGTGTCCTCGCGAATGCCGAGTACCGCGGTGCTCAACGGGCTTTCATCTTCAGGCAGCGAGAAGAAGTATTCGCCGTTGAACGCTTCGAGCGTGTGAATCTTCTGGTCCCAGGCGGCGATGAGGTCCCGATATTCCTGGGTCAGCTGCGGGTTGTCTTTGTCGAGGCCAAGCAGGGTGGACGATTCGTTTCCGCCTGAACCGCTGCTGTCGCCAGCCATTGTCTCGACGAGGTTGTTGGCACGCGCTTCGGATCCGAAAGCATCGTAGCGAATGTGGAACTGCATCGGGTCTCGTTCGTCGAGGCTTTCGGCCATGCCCGTGGTGTCGGCCCAGGCATCGAGAATCTCGTCGAGCATCGCCCACTGTGCGTCGCGGGTGGTCGCGGCGGCGTATTGCGTGAGCAGGCCGGCCAGGCGGCTTGATTGGGTGGCGGCCTCGCGCAGGTCGCGCACGTTGCCAGAGCCCATCATGTTGGGCAGGGCCTGGGCGGTTTCGCTCACGGCGATGGTGTCGCCGAACTCGCGGTAGAAGTTGCTGGTGTCGAGATTCAGGTTGGCGACTGTGCCGGTGGTGTTGTCGGTGCGGGTGAAGGTGGCGCTGGCGGTCTGCTGATTGCCGCCAGCGAGGTTCTTGAGCCCGGCGGTGGCGTTTAGGTCGATCGAGGCGATGCCCGCATCGGTGAGGCTGATCAATTCACCATCATCGGACACGCCGTCCTGGTCCAGATCCCGCCACACCTGCATATCGGCAAAGCGGGCGTCACTGGCGTTGAAGATTCCGTCGCCATTGCTGTCCAGATCGCGCAGGGCGTCGAAACCGTCGGTGGCGCGCGTCGCGTCCGATTTCACATAGTCGATACCGAACAACTCGGCGCCGGAATCGATACTGCCGTTGCCGTCCTTGTCGAGCACCAGCAGACCGTCGTCGCTCTTCACCCAGCCGGTGCCACGGCGTACGCCGTCACCGTCGTGGTCGAAAAGGACGGTGCCGTCGGCACCGATGGTTTCGAGGCCGTCGCCGTCGAGGTCGAGGGCGAGGGGGTCGCGGGGGTAGCGGAAGTCTTTACTCTGTGAATAAAAACGCTCGCAGTCACTGTCAACTATTATCCCCCCTGCCTTGCCGTCTTGTCGGTATTGCTCCTCCTCTTGCAAACGCAGTATCTGTTCGAATTCGGCATCCTCTACGCGACTGCGGATGAACTTTTGATATGCGTTCGTGGTCTTGCCACTCGGATCGGTAATGGGGTCACCAGGCAAGAAGCCGGAAGCGGCTTCAATCTTTGATCCCACCAAATTTCCGGCTGCTTCACGAACTGCTTGTGAATTCGCCGGTGTTGGATCTCGATAGTAGTTTTCGCATGCCTGTTTAAGCTCCTGCTGTGGCTCAACTGCTTCGACAATCCCTTTTCCGGTAAGGATAACGTTGATTGTATTCACAAAGTCGTTTATGAACCCATTGTTACTCACGCTTTTCCTCCTTCTCGTTTTTGATTAGCTGATCTAGCAAGTTCTCTGAAACTTGATCGCCTAGCGCCGCAGCAGACTTGTACAACTGTTTAGCGCGTTCTTCGTCCTTCTCAACCCATTTTCCCTTTTGATATATAGCTCCTAGAATTCTCATGGAAGTTGGATTTTTAAGTTCGACGCCTCTGCGCCAATAGAAGAGTGCTTTTTCCTTGTCTCGCATTACACCTTTTCCTGTGGCGTATAGAAGTCCAACTATCGTCATGACGCGAGGATCATTTTGTTTTGCTGCTGCTATGCACGCACTGGCAGCTTCTATTTCTTGAGTTTTAGTTCTCGCAAAATGCCTCAATTTCAAGCAGTTTTGATAGATAGGCTCTGTGTCAACTTGGGAACAAGCTGTTGAAGAAAGAAGAAATAGATTGGATGCGAGCAATAGCGATGCTATGTGCGATTTCGATATTCCTTTCATGTCGTTCAATCTCTACGCTTGTTGGTTGGCGATGGGTGCGATTGGCATTGAATAAATCAGCAGAGGTGTTTTCATTCGATGTTTGATGAAACTACCAATAGTGAAGTTGCTGCCAGTGATTTCCGCTTGATCGGTTGCTACCGTTTTTCTATCGCTCACCCAGACTTTCGTCGATTGTCGTGAGCACCGGACTCAAGAAATACTCGATGGCGCGACGACTCCCGGTTTTGATCTCGGCGGTAATCGCCATGCCCGGGGTGAGGTTGACGGTGCGTTCGTCCACCTTCAGCGTGGCGCGTTCGAGTTTGAGACGCACCGGGAAGACCAGGCCGCGCTGTTCGTTGTCCACGGCGTCGTTGGAGACGAAGGTGACTTCGGCTGGAATGGTGCCGTAGCGGGTGAAGGGGAAGGTTTCGATCTTCACTTCGGCGATCTGGCCGGATTTGACAAAGCCCACGTCCTTGTTTTCCAGGATCGCTTCGACTTCGGCCGAATAGTCTGTGGGGACGATCACCATGAGCGGCTGCGCTTCGGTGACCACGCCGCCTTCGGTGTGGATGGCCAGTTGCTGCACGGTGCCGTCCACCGGCGCGGTGAGGTGCATGAGGCGGTTCCGGTTTTCGGTTTTTTCGACCTCGGCGGCGAGGCTGCCGGCCTGCTGCTGTGCTTCGGTCAGCTCCGAGGTGACGTTGCGCAGGAATTCCGCCTGCCAGGCGTCCCTGGCGCCTTGGGCTTCGGCGATGGCCTGTTTGAGTTCCGTGGCCTTGGCGCGTTGATAGGCCAGATCGCGTTCGGTTTCGATGCGCGCCTGTTCTTGCTCGAGATAGCCGTGGCGGGAGACAAAGGCCTTTTCCATGAGGTCTTTGTAGTCGTGCTCGCGTTGCTGGACGATGGGTAGGGTGGCTTCGAGTTTGGCGACGAGTTGTTCGGTGGCGCGCTGCTCGGCACGGGCGCGCTGGTATTCGGCGTTCAGGGCGCGCTGGCGGGTGAGGTATTCGGTGTGCTGGCGATCGAGCAGGCGGGCTTCGGCGCTTCGGCGATCGGGAGGTACTCCTTCGAGCGGCGGGAGCCTGGGTGTGGTGTCGGTTTCCAGTGCGTCGAGCAGAGCCTGGCTGCGGGCCGCGCGCAGGCGGGCAGCAATCCAGGCTTCCCTGGCCTGGGTGTCGGCGGCGCCGGTGTCGGTGGCGTCGAGCTCCACCAGCAGGTCGCCCGCTTTGACCTGCTGGCCGTCGGTGACATGGATGGCGCGCACGACGGCCGTGTCCAGCGGCTGGATGATCTGAGCGCGGGTGCTGGGGATGATCTTGCCGGTGGCGACGGCCACGGTGTCGATGCGGCCGAAGATGGACCACACCAAGGCCAGGCTGAAGGCCGCGATCAGGGGCCACAGGATGACGCGGGGCAGCGGGCTGGGCGGGGTGTCCTGCAGTTCCAGCGCGGCGGGGAGGAATTCGCGCTCGAGCGCGCCGCGCGGGTGTGGGGTCATGTCTTTACGGACCTTCCACGCGGCGGCGAAGACGCGGCGGTATCTGCCGAGGAGGTCGAGGGCGGCTTGGGCGATCATGGGGTGGTGGTGTCGGTTTGGTGGGATCGATGGCGGGATGAATCCCGCCATACGGGGGCGTCCGCCGGGCGCGTGGTCGCACGTTGTAGGGCGGGTTTTAACCGGCCATCGGTGTGTGAGGTCGTTTGGCGGGTTGAAACCCGCCCTACGGGGTGAGATCCGACGGTGGTCATCCCTAGGGGCGGATTCATCCGATCGTCGGCGTGCGGGCGGTGGTGGCGGGATGAAACCCGCCCTACGGGGCGAGGCCGCACGGTGGTCATCCGGCCGACCGTTTCGATCAAATCCATGCCGCATCCCAATGGGGGTAATCGCCGATTCGTTCGACCAAGCCTGCGCGCAGGGGGTTGGCGACGATGTAACGGGCGGTGGATTTGAGGTCTTCGTCTTCGCGAATGGTGTGGTCGTGGTAGGCGCGTTGCCACAAGGTGCCGGATCGTTTGAGATGGCGGTTGATGCGTCTTGCGCTACGGCCTTTGAACCGGTGGACGATTCGTGCGAGCGAGACGGTTTCACCGAGCGTCAGCAGCCAGTGCAGGTGATCGGGCATGAGGGCCCAGGCGATTGTTTTGCCGCGTTGGGCGTCGTCGGATTGACGCAGTGTGTCGATCGCCAGGCGGGCGCACGTCATGTCGGTAAATATGGGTTTTCGACCGGCCGTGGCGATGGTGATGTGGTAGGCGTGGCCGGGCAGCGAGGCGCGGCCGCGGCGCAGGGCGTCGTAAGTCATCGGGTGGGCGCTTCCGAGAGGGTTTGGCGGGATGAATCCCGCCCTACGGGGCGCGCGCCGGTTGTGCGTAGGGCCGGATTCATCCGGCCAGCGGTGTCGTAGGCTGGCGCTTTCATCTTTTCACCCCTGCTGCAGTGCGTAGAGCTTGGCGTAGGTGCCGTTGGGGCGTTCTTTCAGCTCGCCATGGTGGCCTTCCTCGATGAGTTCGCCCTTGTCGAGCACGAGGATGCGGTCGGCGTCCTTCACGGCCGAGAGACGGTGGGCGATGACGATCACGGTGCGGCCCTGACAGATGTCGCGCATGTTGTTCTGGATGATGTGTTCGGATTCGTAGTCGAGCGCGCTGGTGGCCTCGTCGAAGATGAGGATGCGCGGATTGGTAAGCAGGGCGCGGGCGATGGCGATGCGTTGGCGCTGGCCGCCGGAGAGCGTGGCGCCGTGTTCGCCTACCGGGGTGTCGTAGGCCTCGGGCAACTGCATGATGAAGTCGTGGGCGCCGGCGAGTTTGGCGGCGGCGACGATCTGCTCGATCGGGGCGCCGGGGTCAGTGAGGGCGATGTTGTCGCGAATGGATCGGGCGAACAGGACGTTTTCCTGTAGTACAACGCCGATCTGGCGGCGCAGCCAGACGGGGTCGGCCAGTGCGAGGTCGACCCCGTCGACCAGCACGCGACCGCGTTCCGGTACGTAGAGGCGCTGGATGAGTTTGGTGAGCGTGCTCTTGCCGGAGCCGGAGCGACCCACGATGCCGATGACTTCCCCCGCGTTCAGGGTGAAGTCGATGCCGCGCAGCACTTCGGAACCGTCAGGGCGGTAGCGGAAGCGCACGCCTTCGAACTCGATCTTGCCCTGCATGGGTGGCAACGCCGCCCGGCTGGTGGGGATTTCGGTGCGGGTGTTGAGGATGTCGCCCAGGCGTGCCATGGAGATGCCGGTCTGCTGGAACTCCTGCCACATGTTGGCCAGGCGCATGATGGGCTGGGCGATACGGCCGGCCAGCATGTTGAAGGCGACCAGCCCGCCCACGGTGAGCACGCCGTCGATGACCTGATAGGCCCCCAGCCAGAGAATGCCGACCGTGACCAGCTTGTTGACGACGCCGACGGCTTCTGAGGCCCAGGCACCGAGGCGCGTGACCCGAAAGCTGGAGGCCACGTAGCCGGCCAACTGGTTGTCCCAATGGCGGTTGAACTGCGGTTCGACCGCCATGGCCTTGAGGGTGTGGATGCCACTGACGGATTCGACCAGGAAGGCCTGGTTGTCGGCACCCCGACTGAATTTTTCGTTCAGGCGCTTGCGCAGGATCGGCGTGACCGAAAGCGACAGCAGCGCGTAGAGCGGGATGGAGGCCAGCACGATCCAGGTGAGCGTCATTGAATACCAGGCCATGACCGCCAGAAAGACCACGGAGAAGAGCAGGTCCATGACCAGCGTGAGCGCCGAGCCGGTGATGAACTGCCGGATGTGTTCCAGCTCGCGCACGCGCGCGACGGAATCGCCGACGCGACGCGCTTCGAAGTAGGCCAGTGGCAGGGCCAGCAGATGTTTGAACAGGCGGGCGCCGAGTTCGACGTCGATGCGGCTGGCGGTGTGGGCGAACAGATAGGTGCGCAGCCCGGAGAGCAGCGATTCGAACACGCTGACGGCGACCAGGCCGATTCCGATCACGGTGAGGGTGGAGTAGCCCTTGTGGACCAGCACCTTGTCCATAACCACCTGAAAGAACAACGGAGTGACCAGGGCGAAGAGCTGAATGAAAAAGGCCGCCACCAATACTTCGGTGAGCAGCTTGCGGTACTTGACGATGGCCGGGACGAACCACGAGAAGTCGAAGCGGGCAAGCTCCGCCGCCAGGGAGGCGCGGGAGGTGATCAGGATGAGCTCGCCGGACCAGCGTGCCTGGAAATCGTCGACCGGAAGAATCTGCGGGCGCGCTTGGGCGGGGTCGTGGATGAGGACGCGTTGTATGTGACCTGGGGCGTCGTGGTTCGCGGTTTCCACCCGGGCGAGAATGAAGAAGCTGCCGTCCCGGGCGACGGCGATGGCGGGCAATGGCGTGTCGCTGAGCTTGTCGAGCGGAATCGCCCCCTTCTTCGCCTTGAGGCCGGTGCTGCGGGCGGCTCGGAGCAGGGTGGCGGCATCGGTCGCCGTACCCGAAGCGGCGAATTGGTGTGAAAGCTGGGCGGGATCCACGGCGACCGCATGGACGCGCGCGATCATGGCAAGGCATGCCATGCCGGTGTCGATTTTTTCGGACACGCTGACCTCTATGTTGTTGTTTGCGCGTCGATCATCTGACGCGTCGTTAGATGGCGACGGTATCGTGTGCGGGATTCAAAATCAATATGGCATATGTCAAAACCATAATTTCGGTTGTGTCTGGCATGGGATGAGTCCGAATGTTGGCAAGCGAAAAGAGCGGCAACGTGGCCGGCCTGCGGCGTCTCGTTGTCCGGGCGCCCGCTATTGCAGTGCGGTGTCCAGGTGTGTCGGGGCGCCGATGGTGTCGTGTCCCGTGTCCGCTGATCCGGGAGGTGTCGAGCGGGTGGCGCCGTGTTTGCGGGTAGGGCGGGCTTCAGCCCGCCATGGTCGGCTGGAGCCGGCCCCGCCTGGCATCGGGCCTGGACTCTTTCATCCTTCGATGCGCGCAGATATTAGAAGTCACTGATTTTCAATCGGAATTGTGCGTTGCAGCGAAGCGATAATCGTTTGCAACATCCCGCTGTGTGCCCGTAGAATCGACCGGCCGTTTCCGAATCCCCACCCCCCCAACCCGACAGAGGAGTCTCCATGAAGGGACAACGGTTTATCGTCGCTGCCATGTTGTTGGCAGCATCCGCAACAGCATGGGCGGTCGAAGGCAATGCCGAGGCTGCAAAACAAAAAAATTCCATGTGTGTGGGCTGTCATGGCATTCCGGGATATCACACCGCGTTCCCGTCCGTCTATCAAGTGCCCAAGCTCGGTGGCCAGCATCCGGAATACATCATCGCTGCGCTGAAGGAATACAAGAATGGCGACCGCAGCCACCCGTCGATGCGGGCGATCGCGGCGAGCCTGAGCGAGCAGGACATGGCGGATCTGGCGGCTTACTACGGGAGTGCGAAATGATGCGGAAATGGATTGTCGCGCTGGCCATGGTGATGAGCTGTGCGCCGGCCCTGGCCGGTGGTGATGCGGCGGCAGGCAAGGAAAAGTCGACGGTGTGTGCGGCCTGTCATGGTGCCGATGGCGTGAGCCCGGTGCCGAACTTTCCCAAGCTGGCCGGGCAGCACCCCGACTACATCGTGCGCGCGCTCAAGGATTACAAGTCCGGTGATCGCAAGAATCCGATCATGGCCGGGCAGGTGACCAACCTGAGCGAGCAGGACATGGAAGATCTGGCGGCGTACTTCTCGTCGCAGAAGGGCTTGTACACCAAGCACTGACGAAGATCACGGCAGCATGCTGCCGTGGATGGCTGACGGCATTCGGGGGCGGAGCGATTCGCCCCCGTTTCACGTCCGTGGCCCGTGCCGGACGGGACCCGGCTGGAGGCCGGTCAGCCCTACGCGAGTCCGGCGCGTTTCCTCACCGCCTGCACATAGGCGGCGCCGTCGGGCGGCTGGCGATCGCGCTGGGCGCGCCAGATGGTCTCGCCCAGGCATTCGAGCACTTCGTGCAGAGCGTCGTGGCGGTTGCCCAGGCGCAGTTGCAGCTGGGCGAAGGCGGCCTTCAGACCGGGCGGCTGGTCGATGGACAGTTGCTCCTCGACCGCCAGGTGCAGCGACAGGTGCAGGAAAGGGTTGATCTGGCCGTCGTCCGGCGAAAAATCCCGATCGATCGCGTCCGGGTCCTCCAGGAACGGGTGGTATTCCGGATGCAGCTCGGCGATGCCGACGAACAGGGACTCCATGGGCGTCAGCACGCTGCCGTCGCGGTGTTTTTGCCAGGCGTCGAGGAAGAACTGGCGCGCCTGGTCGCGAGAGGGGTCGAACATCGATTCAGCCTTCGAAGGCGGCGTCGGCGGGGACGTCGGTCTTGTCACGGAAGTTGCACAGGTCGCGCACCAGGCAGTCGCCGCAGCGCGGTTTGCGCGCGGTGCACACGTAGCGGCCATGCAGGATCAGCCAGTGGTGGGCGTCGAGGAGGTAGTCCTTGGGGATTCGCTTGAGCAGGCGCTGCTCGACCTCGTCCACGTTCTTGCCGGCCGCCAGGCCGGTGCGGTTGGCGACCCGGAAGATGTGGGTGTCGACCGCCATGGCGGGTTGGCGAAAGATGGTGTTGAGCACCACGTTGGCGGTCTTGCGCCCCACGCCGGGCAGGGCGACCAGGGCGTCGCGGGTGTCGGGCACCTCGCCGCCATGGCGTTCGAGCAGCAGGCGCGAGAGGGCGGCGACGTTCCTGGCCTTGTTGCGGAACAGGCCGATGGTCTTGATGTGTTCGGCGATGCCTTCCTCGCCCAGGGTGATCATGGCCTCCGGGGTCGGGGCGGCGGCGAACAGACCGCGCGTGGCGAGGTTTACGCTCTTGTCGGTGGCTTGGGCGGACAGGACCACCGCTACCAGCAACTGGAACGGGGTCGCGTACGCCAGCTCGGTCTTGGGCGCCGGGTTGGCCTGGGCAAAGCGTTCGAACATCTGCGCGATGGCCGCGCGGCTCATCGGGCGGGCCATGCTCAGGCTTCGGCGACGGCGTCGGCGTTCATCTGCGGCGCGGCCTTGTGGCGGCGTTCGCTGGCGCGGGTGTTGATGGCGTTGTAGGTGGCGATGAGGCAGCCGAGCGCAAAGAACGCACCCGGCGGCAGCACGGCGATGAGGAAGCCGGGATAGCCTTCGCCGAGCACCTTGAAGGAACTGGCGTCGGGGAAGATCAGGTCGATGCCGCCGAACACCGTGCCGCTGCCGATCAGTTCGCGCAGCGCGCCGAGCACCGCGAGCACCCAGACCAGACCGATGCCCTGGGCGAGCCCGTCGAAGGTGGAGGCGAGCGGGTTGTTCTTGGCGGCGAAGGCCTCGATGCGTGCCAGCACGATGCAGTTGGTCACGATCAGCGGAATGAAGATGCCCAGCACCAGATACAGGCCGTGCAGGTAGGCATTGAAGAGCAGATCCACCACGGTCACCAGTGAGGCGATGACGAGGATGAAGACCGGAATCCGGATCTCGTAGGGAATGAAGTTGCGCAGCGTGGCCACGCCGAAGTTGGCCATCGCCATGACGAGCACGGTGGCCAGACCGAGGCTGACCGCGTTGACCATGGTAGTGCTCACCGCCAGGATCGGACACAGGCCGAGCAGCTGCACCAGCCCGGGGTTCTGTTTCCACAGGCCGTTGATCCATTGTTCGCGATTGAATTCGATCATCGGGCATCTCCTTGCGCGTGGCCGGCCGCGAAGGTGGCGCCGGCCGGCGCGGCGAACAGGGCTTTCTCGTTGTCGATCGTCCAGGCCAGCGCGCGGGCGACCGCGGCGGTGACGGCGCGCGGGCTCACCGTGGCGCCGGTATGGAAGTCGAAGGCACCGCCGTCCTTCTTCACCGCCCAGGCGTCCTTGGGGATACGGGCGAAGGAGGCGTTCTCGAACTGGTCGATCCAGGGGTGTGCCTTGTCGTGGTCTTTCTTGCGGTCGACGTAGTCGCCCAGCCCCGGGGTTTCCTTGTGGTCGGTCACGCGCACGCCGGAAAGGCTGCCGTCGGTGCGCACCGCGAGGATCAGCCCGATGGCGCCGCCGTAGCCGTTGGGCGCGCTGGCCTCGACCAGCAGCGCGACCGGTTCGCCGCCCTTGCGTGCACGATAGACCATACCGCCGTCAGGCAGCCCGAGCGCATCGGTGGCCGGCACATGCAACGCATCGTCGAGCAGGGCGTTGTCGTAGGCGTCGGGTGGCAGGATCTCGGCGATGAGCTTGTGCTTGGTCTCGGCGATGGCTGCCGCGATGTCCGGCTTGGTGAGGCTGTAGGTAAAGGCCATGGCGGCGGTGAACAGGGCCGCGAACAGGGTCAGGATGGCCCCGGTTCGGGCGGCGGTTCGGCCGGCGGTGTATTCGGTACTCATCCGTGCAAGCTCCTCACTGACCCTTGTGACCGAAGACCGGCGGCTGGGTTTTCATGTCGATCAGGGGGACGCACACGTTCATGAGCAGCACGGCGAAGGCGATACCGTCCGGATAGGCGCCGAAGTTGCGGATCAGGTAGGCGAGCACGGCGACGCCGGTGGCGAAGATCAGCTTGCCGCGCGGCGTGGTGGCGCCGGAGACCGGATCGGTGACGATGAAGAACGCCGCCAGCAGGGTGCCGCCGCTGGCCAGATGGAACAGGGGCGAAGCGAAGCGCGCCGGATCGTACCCCCAGAACAGGGCCGCGATGATGGCCATGGCGACGAGGAAGGCGGTGGGCAGGTGCCAGGTGATGACCCGGCGCCAGAGCATGAACAGGCCGCCGAGCACGTAGCCGATGCCGATCCATTCCCAGCCGCGGCCGCCGAACAGGCCGAAGGCCTCGCCGGTGCGCACGCTGTGGACGGTGGCGCTGCCGCGCAGGCCGGTGCGCAGGGCGTCGAGCGGCGTGGCGCCGGTGACCGCGTCGAGGCTGCCGCCGAAGATCAGGTGCAGGTGGGTGCCCAGGTCGGTCCACCCGGCCGGCGGCCACTGCGACATGGCCGACGGATAGGCCACGATCATCAGGCAGAACGCGGCCATGGCCGGGTTGAAGGGGTTCTGGCCGAGGCCGCCATAGAGGTGCTTGACCGCGATGATGGCCAGCAGGGTGGCGAGGACGAGGATCCACGCCGGGATGATGGTGGGGAAGGTCAGGGCGATGAGCCAGCCGGTGACGACGGCGGACAGGTCGGTCACATAGATCGCCACCGGCTTGCCGCGCAGCCATAGCACGAAGGCCTCGCCGGCGACCGCGGCGATGGAGGCGATCAGCAGGTTCGCGACGATGCCGGGCCCGAACTGCCACACGTACAGCGCCACGGCGGGCAGCAGGGCCACCAACACGGTGAGCATCACCTGCTGCACGCTGGCGGGCTTGCGGACGAAGGGGGAGGAGAGCATCAGTTCTGTTCCGGTGCTTCTTTCGGGGTGTCAGGGGCCGCCTCGGCGTCGGTGGCGCCATTGCGACGCGCTTCGGCCGCGTCCACCTGGGCGGCCTGGGCCGGCGACAGGTTGTCGGTGTTCTTCGCCTGGACCTGGGCCTTCTGCTGCTTGGCGCGTTCCAGGGCGGCGGCGATCAGCGCGGCCTTGGCGTCGTCGGCGGCGGGTTTGGCCTCGCCGTCACCGCCCTTGTCGCCGCTGCCTGCCTGGGCGCTTTCGGCCAGTTTGGCCTTGGTGGCGGCGGCCTTGGCGGCGAGCCGCTCGGCCTTCTCGCGCTTTTCGCGCTCCTGGCGCTCGTTGCGGAATTCGAAGCGGTCGCGCGCCGCGTCGGCGGCGGCCTTGTCGCGCTCGCGCGCCCAGATCTCGCTCTTGGAGAAGCGGTAGTAGTCCACCAGACGGATGTGCGAGGGGCACACATAGGCGCAGCAGCCGCACTCGATGCAGTCGAACAGGTGGTATTCCTGCGCCTTGCCGAAGTTCTTGGCGCGGGAGAACCAGTACAGTTCGAAGGGTTGCAGGTCGGCCGGACAGGCGCGGGCGCAGGCGCCGCAGCGGATGCAGTTCATCTCCGGCGGCGGCGGCGGAAACAGGGCGGGCGAACAGGCGATCACGCAGTTGCTGCCCTTGGCCAGCGGCACGTCCCCTTGGGGCATCTCGAACCCCATCATGGGGCCGCCCAGGAGGATGCGGTCGGTGTCCTCGCGCGGGCCGGCCTGCTCGAGCAGGTCGGCGATCGGGGTGCCGATCAGCGCCTCCACGTTGCCGGCCTCGGCGACGTTGCCGGTGAGGGTGACGACGCGTGAGATGAGCGGTTCGCCATGGACGATGGCGCGATGCACCGCATGGGCGGTGCCGACGTTGAAGCACTGGACGCCGAAGTCGCCGCCGAGCTTGCCGTGCGGAATTTCGATGCCGGTGAGCACGCGGATGAGCTGTTTTTCGCCGCCGGCCGGGTAGATGGCGGGGATGGCGGTGATCCGGATGTCGGCATCCAGCGCGCCTGCCGCCTGTTCCATGGCGGCGATGGCCTCGGGCTTGTTGTCCTCGATGCCGACGACGATGCGCTGCGCGCCGACCAGCGACTTGAGCAGTACGGCGCCGGCAAGGATGCTGTCGGCGCGTTCGCGCATGAGCCGGTCGTCGCAGGTGATCCACGGTTCGCACTCGGCGCCGTTGAGTACCAGGGTGTCGATGCCGGTGCCGCGACCCACCTTGATGTGGCTGGGGAAGGTGGCGCCGCCGAGGCCGACGACGCCGCAGTCGCGCAGCCAGGCGAGCTGTTCCTCGCGCGGCGCGCCGCTCAGGTCGCCCGGGCGCGGCTCGATCCAGCGGTCTTCGCCGTCCGGCTCGATGATCACGCAGCGGGTGCCCAGGCCCGAGGCATGGGCCATGGTGTGCAGCTCGATGCCGATGACGGTGCCCGAGGTGGGGGCATGCACGGCGGTGCTCAGCGCATCGTCGGGCTCGCCGATGCGCTCGCCCTTGAGCACCTTCTGGCCCGGTTCGACGATGCAGCGGGCCGTGGTGCGGGCACTCTGGCGCAGTGGCACCAGCAGGCGCGCGGGCAGCGGCGCGGTGCGGATCGGGGTGTCGGCCGACTCGTTCTTGTGGGTCTCCGGCTTGACGCCGCCGTTGAATCGGAACAGCCCGGCGATCATGCCACCTCCTTGAGCTCGATGACCGGGTAACGCCATTTCCAGTTCTTCACCGTTTGCGGCAGCGGTTCCATGGTGATGCAGTCCACCGGGCAGGGGGCAACGCACAGCTCGCAGCCGGTGCATTCCTTCTCGACCACGGTGTGCATCTGCTTGGCGGCGCCGACGATGGCGTCCACCGGGCAGGCCTGGATGCACAGGGTGCAGCCGATGCAGGTGTTCTCGTCGATGACGGCCACCGACTTGGGCTTCTCGACACCGTGTTCCTCGTCGAGCGGCTTGAACTCGCGGCCGAGCAGGTCGGCGAGGTGGCGGATGCCTTCCTCGCCGCCCGGCGGGCACTGGTTGATGTCGGCCTCGCCGTTGGCGATGGCTTCGGCATAGGGCCGGCAGCCGGGAAAGCCGCACTGGCCGCATTGGGTCTGGGGCAGGATGGCGTCGATCTGGTCCACCAGCGGGTCGCCCTGGACCTTGAAGTGGATGGACGCATAGCCGAGCGCCGCGCCGAGGACGATGGCGATGCCGCCCATGACGAGGATGGCGGTCAGCATGACAATTCCCTGGGGGGTTGCGGTCGGTCGGGCACGGTGGGGAGATCTGCCTGCATGGGCCTCAGTGGTAGCGGTCCAGACCAGCGAAGCCCATGAACGCGAGGCTCATGAGACCGGCCGTGATCATGGCGATGGCGGTGCCCTTGAAGGGGGCAGGGACGTCGGCGCCGTCGAGGCGCTCGCGGATGCCGGCGAACAGGATCAGCGCGAGCGAGAAGCCGACCGAGCTGCCGAAACCGAACAGCAGCGATTCGAGCAGGTCGTGGCGCAAGCCGACGTTGAGCAGCGGGACGCCGAGCACCGCGCAGTTGGTGGTGATCAGCGGCAGGTAGATGCCGAGCACCTGGTGCAGCAGCGGGCTGGTCTTGTGGATCACCAGCTCGGTGAGCTGGACGATGGCGGCGATGACCACGATGAAGGACAGCGTGCGCAGATAGACCAGGTCGTAAGGCACGAGCAGGTAGTGGTCGATCAGGAAGCTGGTGGCGCACCCGAGGGTGAGCACGAAGGTGGTCGCCGCGCCCATGCCGATGGCCGTCTCCAGCTTCTTGGAGACGCCCATGAACGGGCACAGGCCGAGAATGCGGACCAACACCACGTTGTTGACCAGCACGGCACCGAGAATGACGAAAAGGTAGCTGCTCATATCCGGCCAGATTTGTCCAAGTCGGCAATTATCGCTTGCCCCACAAAGGGGCTCAACCCTGCGGCGGTTATAGGTATATGACCGTGCGGCACGTGGCCCCCGTTCAGGCGGTGGCCGCGACGCATTCGCGTACCAGGGCGGGGCCGCGGTAGATCAGGCCGCTATAGACCTGAACCAGCGCGGCGCCGGCCTCGATCTTCTCGGTGGCGTCGGGGCCGCCGAGAATGCCGCCCACCCCGATGATGGGCAACTCGCCCTGGAGCTGGGCCGACAGGGCGCGGATCACGCGGGTGCTCGCCTCGCGCACCGGCGCGCCGGACAGGCCGCCCTGTTCGTCACCGTGGCGCACGCCGGCGACCTTGTCGCGGGCGATGGTGGTGTTGGTGGCGATCACCGCGTCGATGCGGTGGCGGCGCAGGGCGTCGGCGATGTTGGTGATCTGCGCCTCGTCCAGGTCGGGGGCGATCTTGAGCGCCAGGGGCACGTAACGGCCGTGGGTGTCGGCCAGGCGCGCCTGGGCGGTCTTGAGCGGGCCGAGCAGACCGTCCAGCTCCGAGGCGCCCTGCAGGGCGCGCAGGTTCTTGGTGTTGGGCGACGAGATGTTCACCGTCACGTAATGGGCCAGCGGATAGACTTTTTCCAGGCAGGCCAGGTAGTCGTCCACCGCGCGCTCGATCGGGGTGTCGAAGTTCTTGCCGATGTTGATGCCCAGCACGCCGGTGAACCGCGCCGCACGCACGTTGGCGATCAGCGCATCCACGCCGTGGTTGTTGAAGCCCATGCGGTTGATGATGCCCTGGACCTCGGGCAGGCGGAACAGGCGCGGTTTCGGGTTGCCCGGCTGCGCCCGCGGCGTGATGGTGCCGATCTCGATGAAGCCGAAGCCGAAGCGTGCCAGGCCGTCGATGGCTTCGCCGTTCTTGTCCAGGCCGGCGGCCAGACCCACGCGGTTGGGAAAATCGATGCCCATCACCGTGACCGGGTTTGCGGGCAGCGGGCGGGCCGGTGGCAGCAGACGCCCGAGGCGCGAGAGGGCGGCGAGCGACAGTTCGTGGGCCGACTCGGGGTCGAGCGCGAACAGGAGCGGGCGGGCGAGATCGTAGAGCATAGCGGCGAATTCTACTCCACCGCCTGCCCGGGTTGTTGCGCTGCGTCAGCCTTTTGGGGGGGTGCGGCGTGCCCGCTGCGTGATCAGTCCAGATCCGCGTCGGTCAGCGTGCGCCACTGACCGGCGATACGCCCTTCGAGCGGACGGAAGCCGGCCTTGTAGGTCATCTTGCGGCTGTCGCGGATCCAGTAGCCCAGGTACAGGTAGGGCAGCTTGAGCTGGCGGCAGGCCTCGATCTGCCAGAGGATGCCCCAGGTGCCGTAACTGGCGTGGGGGAGGTCCGGGTCGAAGAAGGTGTAGACGCTGGACAGCCCGTCGGTGAGCCAGTCGATGATGCACACCATGCGCAGGATGCCGTTCTCGCGGAACTCGATGAGGCGGGTGTCCACGTGGCTCTGGAGCAGGAAGTGGCCGTATTGCTCGCGGCTGTCTTGATCCATGCCGCCGCCGGCATGGCGCGCGACCTGATAGCGCTGGTAGAGCGCGTAGTGATCGTCGTGGAAGGCCAGCGGCAACTCCGCCACGGTGAGATCGGCATGACGCCGCATGGCGCGGCGCTGGGCACGATTGGGCGTGAAGCGGTCCACCGGGATGCGCACCGGCACGCAGGCGCGGCAGTGGTCGCAGTAGGGGCGATAGGTGAACACGCCGCTGCGGCGAAAGCCGTTGCGCACCAGCTCGGAATACACCGGGGTGTCGATGATGTGGTTGGGCGTGGCGACCTGCGAGCGGGCGCGCTGGTCCGGCAGATAGGAACAGTCGTACGGACCGGTGACATAGAACTGGATGAGGGCGTACGGATAGTCCTGTTGCATCTTGCCGGGTACGGGATCCTTAACCAATGTCGTCCGAGGCCGGCCAGCGCTGGGGCGGGCTCTTCGGGCCGATCAGTCTGTCCAGGGCGCGGACGAACTGTGCTCTTGGCACGTCGACGCCGCCCATCGAGCGCAGGTGGTCGGTCGCCATCTGGCAATCTATCACGCCGAATCCGAGCCGCTCAAGGCGCCGGCACAGGTGCACCAGCGCCACCTTGGAGGCGTCGCTAACGAGCGAAAACATCGATTCGCCGAAAAACGCCCGGTCCAGTGCGACCCCGTAAAGGCCACCCACCAGGCGACCGTCCTGCCAAGTTTCGACACTGTGTGCATGGCCGAGTTCGTGCAGGCGCCGGTAGGCCAGCTCCATGTGCGGCGTGATCCAGGTGCCGGTGGACTGGGCCCGCAATTGCCCGCAGGCGTGGATGACCTCGGCGAAGGCGGTGTCGTAGCGCACCTCGAAGCGGCCCTGGCGCAGCGTCTTGCCGAGGCTGCGCGAGACCTTGACCTCGCCGGGGCGCAGGATCATGCGCGGATCGGGGCTCCACCACAGGATCGGCTCGCCTTCGCTGAACCACGGGAAGATGCCCCTGCGATAGGCGGCGAGCAGCCATTCGGGCGTGAGCGCGCCACCCGCCGCGAGCAGGCCGTTGGGCTCGGTCAGCGCCCGCTCAGTGGGCGGAAAATCCGGCTCGGTGAGCCAGGGGATCATGGGCGGAACTCGTTCGTGTGTTGTGCAAAGGTGATCACGTCCTCGACGACCAGGCGGATGCCGATGCGCTCGCCGATGGCGTGATCGTGATGGCTGGGCACCAGCGAAAGCAGGCGGGTGCCGTCGTCCAGCGCCAGCGTATAGAGGATGTCGGCGCCGCGAAAGGCCTTGTGCAGGACGCGCGCGCTCTGCGGCCCGGCGTCGTCATGGACGACGTCGTCGGGGCGCAGCAGCACGTCCACATCGGCGCCGGGCGGACACACGCCCAGGGCGCCACACTGCATGGGCTGGCCGCTCCTGAGCGTGCCCAGCGCCGTGTGTACCCGGTCGCCCGCGATGATGCGACCGGGAATCAGCACGCCCTGGCCGATGAAGTCGGCCACGAAGCGGTTCGCCGGGCGGTGGTAGAGGGTGTAGGGGGTGTCCCATTGCTGCAGGTGGCCGGCGTGCATGAGACCGATGAGGTCGGCCACGGCGAAGGCCTCGTGCTGGTCATGGGTGACCAGGATGGCGGTGGTGCCGGTCGCCTTGAGGATGCGGCGCACCTCCAGGGAGAGCCGTTCGCGCAACTCCACGTCGAGGTTCGAGAACGGCTCGTCCATGAGCAGCAGGCGCGGCGCCGGGGCGAGGGCGCGCGCCAGCGCCACGCGCTGCTGCTGGCCGCCGGACAGCTCGTGCGGATAGCGCTGCGCGAGGGCGCCGAGGCCGACCAGATCGAGCATCGCGTCGACCCGCGCGCGGCGCTCGGCCGGCGCGGCGGCGTGCAGGCCGAAGCCGATGTTGTCGCGAATGCTCAGGTGCGGGAACAACGCATAGTCCTGAAACACCATGCCGATGCGCCGCTGCTCTGGAGGCACGTGCACGCCCGGCGCGCTGACCGTCTGCCCGCCGATGACGATCTCGCCGCCACGAACACGCTCGAAGCCGGCGATCGCGCGCAACACCGTGGTCTTGCCGCAGCCGGAGGGGCCGAGCAGGCAGCCGATGGCGCCTTCGTCGAGGGAGACATCGAGCCGGTCGACGACGGTGTGGCGGTCGTAGCCGAGGGTGAGCTGGCGCACATCGAGCAAGGTCATGAGCGGGACACGGGGAGGTCGTAAAGAGAATGCGATCCATTATAATTTGCCCGTCGGTCCGGCACGCGTGTTCGCCGGGCTTTTTCACCATGCGGGTCGCTTTCGGCCCCTTGACCTTGCCGAGCCACCCGACCTGCGCATGATCCGTCGCTTTTTGCTCCCGGGCGAGTACCGCTGGCTGACCGTCGCCGCCCTCGGGGTGGCGCTGCTCGCCGCCGTGCCCATCCTCTCCGTGGTGTTCTCGCTCGCCGACTGGAGCACCGGCGAGACCTGGGCGCACCTGATCGACACCGTGCTGCCCGAGTACCTGGTCAACACCCTGGTCATGTGCGTGGGGGTCGGCATCGGGGTCGCGGTCATCGGCGTGGCCACCGCCTGGCTCACCGTGATGCACGACTTTCCCGGTCGGCGCATCTACGCATGGGCGCTCATCCTGCCGCTGGCGATGCCGGCTTATGTGATGGCCTACGTCTACACGGACTTCCTCCAGTTCGTCGGCCCCGTCCAGAGCACATTGCGTCAGTGGTTCGATTGGGGGGCGGGGGACTACCGGTTCCCGGACGTGCGCACGGTCGGCGGCGCGGTCGCGATGTTCGCCTTCGTGTTCTATCCCTACGTCTACATGCTCGCGCGCACCGCCTTTCTCGAGCGTGCCTCGGGGGCGATGGAGGCGGGCCGTTCGCTCGGGCTCGGGTCGTGGGCCTGCTTCTTCCGCGTGTCCCTGCCGCTGGCACGCCCGGCGGTGGTCACTGGCGTGGCGCTGGCGCTGATGGAGACCCTGGCCGATTTCGGCACCGTGGCCTATTTCGGCGTCCAAACCTTCACCACCGGTATCTATCGGGCCTGGTTCTCGCTGGGCGACCGCGTGGCGGCCGCGCAGCTGTCGGCCATGTTGCTGGGTTTCGTGGTGCTGGTGCTGGTGCTCGAGCAGAGCAGCCGGGGCCGCGCCCGCTTCAACGACACCTCGCGGCAGCGCCGCCCAGGCTTCGGGCGCCGGCTCTCGCCGGCGGCCGGCTGGGCGGCGTCGCTGGTCTGCTTCGTGCCGCTGCTGTTCGGGTTTCTGCTGCCCGCCGCCCTGCTGCTCAAGATGGCCATCAACGAAGGCGACGCCCAGTTCGGCCCGCGATTTGTCGCCCTGGCGGGCAACAGCTTCACGCTCGCCACGGTGACGGCGCTCATCGGCGTGCTGCTGGCGGTGTTGCTCGCCTATGCGGCCCGGCTTGCGCACAACCCGCTGACGCGTCTGTTCAACCGCCTGGTGGGCCTCGGCTACGCGGTGCCCGGCACGGTGATCGCGGTCGGCGTGCTGATCCCGGTGACCCGGCTCGACAATGCATTGGCCGACACCGTCGAGGCGCTGACCGGGATCAATCCCGGGCTGCTGCTCACCGGCGGCATGGTGGCGCTGGTGTTCGCCTACCTGACGCGCTTCCTGAGCGTGGCCCTGCATACGGTGGAGACCGGGCTCGGGCGGATCACGCCGGCCATGGACGAAGCCGGCCGGAATCTCGGCGTGCGGCTGTGGGGGCGCTTGCGCCGCATTCACCTGCCGCTGCTGCGCGGCAGCCTGCTCACCGCCGGGCTGATGCTGTTCGTGGATGTGATGAAGGAGTTGCCCGCCACCCTGGTGATGCGCCCCTTCAACCTGGATACGCTGGCCACCCAGGCCTACAACCTCGCCGCCGATGAACGCCTTGCGGAGGCGTCCACCGCGGCGCTCACCATCGTGCTGGTGGGGCTGGTGCCGGTTTTCGTGCTCTCGGCGCAGATCGCACGGCAGCGACGCCGTCCGGCCGCCGCGCGCTGAGCGGACGGGGTCGCCAACGCAAACGCCCCGGCCGGGCCGGGGCGTTCTGGCGAGACCGACCGCTCAGCGGTAGCCGGCGCGATCGTAGAGGCGTTGCACCTCGGGGACGGCATCGGCCAGTTCGGCCACCGGCAGTGGATCGGCCTTGAACGGGCCGAGCGCCTCGAGCGCCGGATTGGCGACCTTCACATCCGCCACCGCCGGCCACTCGTTGTTGCCGTTGGCGAAGTGACGCTGGGCCTCGTCCGAGGCCAGGTATTCGAGAAACGCCCTGGCGGCGGCCTTGTTCGGCGCGTGGGTGGTCATGCCGCCCCCTGAAATGTTCACATGCGTGCCGACGTTGGCCTGGTTGGGCCACACCACGCCGACGGCCGCGATCACGGCCCGGTCGGCGGGTTTGTCGGAATTCATCAGTCGCGCGAAGTAGTAGGAGTTGGCCAGGGCCACGCCGCATTCGCCCGCCGCCACGGCGCGGATCTGGTCGGTGTCGCCGCCCTTGGGTTGGCGGGCGAAGTTGGCGACCAAACCCGAGGCCCAGGCGGCGGTGGCATCGGCGCCCAGGCGTTGGAGCAGCGAGGCGCCCAGCGAGAGGTTGTAGGGGTGCGCCCCGGAGCGGGTGCACACCTTGCCCTTGAGCGCCGGGCTGGCCAGATCCTCGTAGTTGCGCACCTGTTCGGGCTTCACCGTCTGTTTGTTGTACACGATGATCCGGGCCCGGCGGGAGAACGCGAACCAGGTGTCGGTGCGCAGATGCGCAGGAATGCGGGCGGCCAGGACGCTCGAGTCGAGCGGCGCGAGCAGGCCGAGGGCCGCCGCCTTGCCCAGGCGGGAGGCGTCGGCGGTGAGCAGCACGTCGGCGGGTGAATTCTTCCCTTCGTTGCGGATGCGTTCGATCAGCGCGTCGTCCTTGCCTTCGATCCGGTTCACGCGAATGCCGGTGGCCTGGGTGAAGTTGGCGTACAGGGCCTCGTCCGACTGGTAGTGACGCGAGGTGTACAGGTTGACCACCTGTTCCACTTCGGCCATCGCCGTGCCGGTGGTGAGTAGGGTGACGAGCAGGGTGGCGATTCGGAAACGTCTCATGGGTGTCTGATCCTCACGGGATGCCGTTCAAGTGGAGGCAAATGTATCGGATCGGCGACGTAAACACAAATCATTCGTATTTGCGTTATAGTTGTTGCGAATCGTTCGCAATAGGAGTGCGTCATGAATGCCATGCTGGTCGGAGCCGATCGTCTCGGCAACATCCCCGGTGTGCTCGATGAATTCGGGATAAGCATCGCTGCCCACGTCACCGGTCGTGACCGGGCGCACCAGCGCCGTGCGGCGGATCTGCCGGTGGGGGTGGAGATGGTGATCCTGTTCACCGACTTCCTCGGCCACAACGTGATGTTGCGTTTCCGCGAGGCAGCCGCCCGTGCCGGGGTCGAACTGGTGTGTTGCCGCCGGTCGGTCTGCGCCCTCAAGCAGGCTCTCGACAAGCGCGAAAGCAGTCGATGCCGCCGTTGCGAGCGGCGCGGATGCTGAGCGGCGTTACTGGTCGGAGACGGCGCTGAGCTGGGTGGGCGGGTTGATGAGGCGGCGCGCGCCGTTGAAACGCCGGGACCAGTAGCGCACGCTCAGATGCTCGATGCGCACGACACTGCCCTTGGACGGGGCGTGCACGAAACGGTCGTTGCCCAGGTAGATGCCCACATGGGAATAGGCACGATGGCGGGTGTTGAAAAAGACCAGATCGCCGGGCCGCAGTGCCTTGCGGGAGACGTGTTTACCGGCGCCGGCCTGCGCGCGTGCGGTGCGCGGCAACTGCATCCCGACGGCTTCGGCAAATACCTTTTGCACCAGCGCGCTGCAGTCGAGGCCGGTGGCACGCGAGGTGCCGCCATAGCGGTAGGGAGTGTCCAGAAAGCTCAGGCTGCGCATCACCACTTCATCGCCCGGCGGCCGCCGGCTCGGGTGGGTGTTGGGGTCGAGCTCGGCAACGGGGACGTCGGCCGGTGGCGCGGACTGCGCCCGTGCCAGGACGGGCATGAACAGAAGCAGCGCGAGGAGGCAGGCCGGCAAGTGTCGCATCGCGGGGACTATACGCAGGACGGCAGGATCCGTAAAGCACTGATTTGATGAAGATGTTCTTGCGTTGCACGATGCGCGCGCCGATCCGGCGGGCGTTTTCGGGCCGCTGCGGGTGAGACGGGAGGGCGGCTCGACCTACTACGACGGGGGCGCTACCATGCCCGCACGGTGCACCGGTAACGTGCCGGTGCCATTGTCACCGACGGGGATCGGATGATGAGTTGGCTTTTGTTGCTGGTGGTCGTGGTCGTGTTCGCGCTGCTGGTGGTGGTGCTGCGCAAGCGGCGGGACGCGCAACGCGAAGCCGAGGAGGCGCGGGCGCAGGCATTTCTGATGCAGGTCCAGGGCGCGGCGGCCGCCATCGGGGCCGGTACGGAAGCGATCGTGTCCGGCGCCATGGCGGCGGCGACCGAGACACCTGACGACACCGAGGTGGCCATGCCGGCGAGCGGCCCGACCTACCTGGATCGGCACCATCAGATCGTCTGGCGCTGGCTGCGCGCCGGCTTGCCGGGCTGCGAGGTGTTCGCGCGCGGTTCGCTTCGGCGGATCGTCGGCCGGGAGCGGCTGCAAAAGGATCTGCTGCTCGATTTCGTCATCTGCAACGAAGGCTTCGAGGTCCTTGCGGTGGTCGATCTGGCCCGCGAGGGGCGCACCGAGGCGGAGCGCAACCATAAGTCGCAACTGCTCGCGCAACGTGGGGTGCGCTATGTGTGCTGGAGCGCCGAGCGCCTGCCCGATCAGACCACGCTGTCCGCGTGGATCGGTGGTTCGCGCGACTGAATCGTCGCGAACTTCAGGAGCGGATCGCGCGTTGCTGGCGCTTGCGGGTGGTGGCCAGTTCCATCAGGCTGCGCGGTGTGCGCAGGCCACGGATCGTGGCGCGGGACTGGGCGGCCAGGAAGAGCTTGGCGATGGCGAAGGCGTCGCCGAGCGCCCGATGGCGCTGGAAGGTCTCGACGGCCATGGTCTTCATCCAGTCCTTGAGGCGCACCGGCCGGTCATGCTTGTCGTTGAACAGGCAGGGCAGGAGCCAGTACAGATCCAGCCATTCGAGATCCGGTTCGAAGCCCAGGTGGGTTTCGAAGGCGGCCATGAGCGCTTGCCGGTTCAGGTCCGCATTGAAGACCACCACCGGTGATTTGCCGATGAATTCGAGCAGCGCCACCAGGGTCTGCGCCGGGGTGTCCAGCGACATCTCGAAGGCATCGCGATGGGCGAGTACGCCGCGGTCGATGCCGATGGCGGCGACCGCGAGCAGCCGGTCGTTCGCCGGATCGAGCCCGGTGGCTTCGGTGTTGACGATCACGTAACGCAGCTCGCCGTGGTTGGCGTCGAGCGCGGGCGCCTCGAGCACGCGCCAGCGCTCGAGGCGCCCGCGCAGGGCTTCGGGCAGGGAGGCGGCCGGATGGTCGCCGGAGAAGATCTTGGTCAGCCAGTTCATGGATGCAGCTCGCTCAGGGGGCCGGGCGGTTCGGCGCCCGGCCGCCGGGTCGGACAGGAAAGCATACCGGGCATGGGTCAGAGCTGGTAATCGAGCTTGAGCCGCAGCTGCAGCTTGCGGGCCTGGCGGAAGGCTTCTTTCAGGATGCGGCGGTCCAGTTCGTTGAGCTGGTCCGGATTGATCTTGTTGTCGCCCGGCTCGTCATGCTCGGTGTCCAGGTGCTGGGCCCGCAGACGCAACAGCTGGATGAAGTGGAAACCTTCGACCATGGCGTCGATCTCGTCGTCCGGCATGCCGGATTTCTGCCCCGAGATGCGCAGGCGCTGCACCGTGCTGGACGATTCCACGTCGGAACGCAGGGAGAGGATGCGCGCCACGTCCACGAACAGCCGCGCGCCCGATTTCTTCAGATCGATCATGCCGTCGTCTTCGACGACGAAATCGCGGATCCGCCCCAGCGGCGGCGCCACCTGCAGGGCGTTGTGCGCCATCATGCGCAGGAAGGTGGAGTTGTTGCGTGCCGCCTTGAGCAGCCAGTGGCGCAACTCGTCGCCGATCCGCTCATTGCCGTAGAGCACGCGGAAGTCGAAGAAGATGGAGGCGTTGAGCAGGGCCTGGGGATCCGGCTCGCGGATCCAGGCGCCGAAGCGCTGCTGCCATTCTTCCAGGGTCAGGCACAGCTCCGGGTTGCTGGCCATGATGTTGCCCTTGCACAGCGGGAAACCGCACGCCGCCAGGGCGTTGTTCACGTCCTTGGCGAAGGCCAGCAGCTTGCGCTTGATCTCGGTCTTGTCGGCGTCGCCGGCCGCATAGACGATACCGTTGTCCTGATCGGTGGACAGGGTCTGTTCATGGCGCCCCTCGGAGCCGAAGGCGATCCACGAGAAGGCGATGCCGTGCAGGTCGTGGCGGCCGAGCTCGAGGGTGATGATGCGGCGGGTGAGGGCGTCGTTGAGTGCCGAGATGAAGCGGGTGAGCTGTTCCGCGCCGATGCCCTGGGCGATCAGGTTGAGGGCGAGCTGGCGGATGTCCTGGCTGGCGCGCTGCAGGGCCTCGATGTCCTCCGCGCCCTCGATGCTGGCGCGGATCTGACGCAGGCCGATGCGCTGCAGGGTGAACAGGTCGCGCTCGGAGACGACGCCCTTGAGGCGCTCACGGCTGTCGACCACCAGCAGATGGCGCACCGCATGGGTGGCCATCTCGAGGGCCGCATCGTAGGCGGTGGCGGCCACCGACAGTACATGCGGCTTGCTCGTCATCACTTCCGAGATCGGCCGGCTCAGGTCGAATTCCGGCAGCACGACGCGCGGCAACAGATCGCTCTGGGTGAGGATGCCGACCGGATGGTGGTCGCCATCGACCACCACCATGCAGCCGATGCGCTGCTCGGCCATGATCTCGAGGGCGCTACGGGTGGGCGTGTCGGGGGTGACGAAGACCGGATCGTGCTTGATCAGATGCCCCAGCGGCGTGGTCATGGTCTGCTGCTCGGCGGCGCGCTGGGAGAAGGTGGTCTGCAACTGCAGGCGCGACTGGTTGAGCAGGCTGGCGATGTACTGGGTGCAGAAGACGTGGAATTCCGGGCTGATGCGCATCAGCTCCATGAAGTCGCGCGCCGGCAGCTGGTAGCAGAAGCTGTCTTCGAGCGCCACGTAGTTGTTCGTGGTCGGCCGGCCGGCGGAGATGGCGCCGATGGGAAAGCATTCGCCCGGGCCGAGCGTCATGGAGGCGTATTCGGTGACTGCGACGCTGCCCGCCTGGCTCGCCTGGACCTTGCCGCGCTGGATGATGAAGAAGTGGCGCGGCTGGCCCATGTCGGGCGACAGGATGGTGGTGCCCTTCGCGAAATGGCCGAGTTGAAGCCGTTCGCCGAGAAAGTCGAGCGCCTCCGGTTCCATCTGGTCGAAGGGGGAGAAGCGTTTGAGAAATTCGGTGCTTGCGCCGACGAGTGCCTGAGCCGCGGTAGTCATTTCGCCTCCTCGAAGTGATCCCGGCATTATAGGTTCGGCTTGGGTGTCGAGGCTGATCTTGCTCAATAAACACCGATGAAAAAGGCGCCCGCAGGCGCCTTGTGCGTCGATGCGGGTGGCATCGGGTGCGTCACAGCACCTCGGCGGCGTGATCGGCCAGACGCGAGCGTTCGCCGCGCTGCAGGGTGATGTGGCCCGAGTGAGGCCAGCCCTTGAAGCGGTCCACCACGAAGGTGAGGCCGGAGCTGCCTTCGGTGAGATAGGGCGTGTCGATCTGCGCGATGTTGCCCAGACACACCACCTTGGTGCCGGGGCCGGCGCGGGTGATGAGCGTCTTCATCTGCTTGGGCGTGAGGTTCTGCGCTTCGTCGATGATCAGGTATTTGTTGATGAAGGTGCGCCCGCGCATGAAGTTCAGGCTCTTGATCTTGATGCGCGAGCGGATCAGGTCGCGGGTGGCGGCCCGGCCCCATTCGCCGCCTTCGTCCACGGTGCCGTTGAGCACATCGAGGTTGTCCTCCAGCGCTCCCATCCACGGGGTCATCTTCTCTTCCTCGGTGCCGGGGAGGAAGCCGATGTCCTCGCCCACTGGCACGGTGACGCGGGTCATGATGATCTCGCTGTAGCGCTTGGTGTCGAGCACCTGGGTGAGCCCGGCGGCCAGGGTCAGCAGGGTCTTGCCGGTGCCGGCCTGGCCGAGCAGGGTGACGAAGTCGATCTCCGGGTTCATGAGCAGGTTGAGAGCGAAGTTCTGCTCCCGGTTGCGCGCGGTGATGCCCCACACGTTGTTCTTGTGGTGGGTGTAGTCGGTGAGCGTTTCGAGCACCACGTTGGGGCCGTCCTGCTCGGTCACCCAGGCGTCGAAACCGCCGCCTTCCTTGTTGTCGAAGACGAACTCGTTGACCGACAGCTCGTTCGCCAGCGGCCCCTTGAGGCGGTAGTAGGTGCGCCCTTCCTCCTTCCACGATTCCAGGTCGGCGCCATGGGCCTCCCAGAAGTCGGCGGGCAGTTCGCGGGCGCCGGCATAGAGCAGGTCGGTGTCTTCGAGAACCTTGTCGTTGAAGTAGTCCTGCGCTTCCAGCCCCAACGCGCGCGCCTTGATGCGCATGTTGATGTCCTTGGACACCAGGATGACGGGGCGCTTGGGAAAGCGTTTGGCGAGGAAGGCGACCACCGCGAGGATGTGGTTGTCGCCACGGCCGGTGGGCAGGCCCGGGGGCAGGTGCAGGTCGATGGCCTCGGTCTGCAGGAACAGCTTGCCGGTGGCCTGGCCGCGCGAGGCCTCGGTCAGGTCGATGCCGTCCTCGATGCCGTCCGGGCAGGCGCGCACGATCTCGTCGAGCATGCGGCTGGCCTGGCGGGCGTTGCGCGCCACCTCGGACATGCCCTTCTTGTTTCCGTCGAGCTCCTCGAGGGTCATGATCGGGATGAACAGATCATGTTCCTCGAAGCGGTACAGACTGGTGGGGTCGTGCATCAGCACGTTGGTGTCAAGGACGAACAGCTTGTTCTTGTGGGTCTTGGATCCCCGTTTGGTCACCATGCAGGCTCCGGACGATTGGCTGGCGAATGTGGCCGCGACACGCCGGTGGCGGCCGCCCCGATGAAACTGCGAAGCCGCTCAGCGCGACTGGACGAACTCGAGCACGGCCTGGGCATGGCCGTCGACCTTCACCTTGCGCCATTCCTGGCACACCTGGCCGGTCGCGTCGATGACGAAGGTGCTGCGCTCGATGCCGCGGACCTGCTTGCCATACATGTTCTTCATCTTGATGACGTCGAAGGCCTGGCACAGGGCCTCGTCGGCGTCGCAGATGAGCTCGAAGGGCAGCTCGAGCTTGGCCTTGAAGTTCTCGTGGGACTTGATGCTGTCGCGCGAGACGCCGAACACGAGGCACCCGGCCTTGGCGAAGGCGTCGTGCAGGGCGCCGAAATCACGCGTCTCGTTGGTGCAGCCGGGGGTGTTGTCCTTCGGGTAGAAGTACACCACGACGGTCTGGCCGGTGAGCTCGGCCAGGTTGATTTCCTGCTCGCCGGTGGCCGGCAGGCGGATGTCGGGGGCGGTGGTGGTGCTCATCGATGCTCCTGCTCGAAACGGGTTTTCGAGCAGGGTAATCAAAAATGCGATGCGAACACAAACCGCCGTGATCAGGCGATGTCGAACAGCAGCGCGGCGGCGACGCTGCGGTTTTCTCCGACGAGGATGTTGTAGGTCCGGCAGGCGGCCGCTACGTCCATGATTTCCATGCCGATTCCCGCGTCGATGAGGGGGCGGAGAATCTGTGGCGAGGGAAATCGCTGACGTCGCCCGGTGCCGATGAGCACGATCTCGACACCCAGGTCGGCGAGCACGGCGACATGGGTGTCGGCCAGGCCTTCGAAACCCGCCGGGGCCCAGTCGTGCTGGATCCGATCGGGCATCACGATGAGGTGTCCGTGGTGGGCCTCGCCGTTGATCGTGACATGGTCGTCGCCGTAGCCGGTGATGACGTTCTGGTCGGAAATGTCGTCTTGATGGAGTTTCATATACTGCAGGGTAGACGGAAATTTGCCCGCGGTGACGGGCCGCGGTAGATTACAATCTTTTGTTTTGCCGGCCAAATCGCCGTTTCTTCGCCGTGAGGCGGGACGGGTTCCGGAATGGCCGGTGAAACCCATTGCACGAGGGATGAAACAATGAGCACCACGCCCAATCTCAAGGTTGCCGATCCGGTCGAAAGCGCGCAGGGCGCCGCCAGCGCCGACGCGGCGGCCATGCGGGCGGTGCGCAAGTCCCACAAGCTGGCCGACGTGTGCTACGACATCCGCGGCCCCGTGCTCGAGCGCGCCAAGCAGCTCGAGGACGAGGGCCACCGCGTCACCAAGCTGAACATCGGCAACCTCGCGCCCTTCGGTTTCGAGGCGCCCGAAGAGATCGTCGTGGACGTGATCCACAATCTGCGCGCGGCGTCCGGGTACTCCGATTCGAAGGGCCTGTTCTCGGCACGCAAGGCGATCATGCACTACACCCAGCAGAAGAACATCGCGGGGGTGGAGATCGAGGACATCTACGTCGGCAACGGTGTGTCCGAGCTGATCGTCATGTCCATGCAGGCGCTGCTGAACAACGGCGACGAGGTGCTGGTGCCGGCCCCGGACTATCCGCTGTGGACCGCGGCGGTGAGCCTGGCCGGCGGTACCCCGGTGCACTACATCTGCGACGAGCAGGCGGACTGGATCCCCGATATCGCGGACATCAAGGCGAAGATCACGCCCAACACCCGCGCCATCGTCATCATCAACCCCAACAACCCGACGGGCGCCCTGTATCCGGACGCGTTCCTGCGCGATGTGCTCGAGGTGGCGCGCCAGCATCAGCTGATCGTGTTCGCCGACGAAATCTACGACAAGATGCTCTACGACAGGCAGTCGCATACGTCCATCGCCTCGCTGGCCGACGACGTGCTGTGCGTGACCATGAACGGGCTGTCGAAGAACTACCGGGCCTGCGGCTATCGCGCCGGCTGGATGATCGTGTCGGGCGAGAAGCGCCACGCCCGGGACTACATCGAGGGGCTGGACATGCTCGCCTCGATGCGCCTGTGCGCCAACGTGCCGGGGCAGTGGGGCATCCAGACCGCGCTCGGTGGCTATCAGAGCATCTCCGAGCTGGTGGCGCCCGACGGCCGGCTGACGCGCCAGCGGGATCTGGCCCACGAGCTGATCACCCAGATCCCCGGTGTGAGCTGCGTCAAGCCCAAGGCGACGCTGTACCTGTTCCCGAAGCTGGATCCGAAGATGTACCCGATCGAGGACGACCAGCAGTTCATCCTCGAACTGCTCGAGGCCGAGAAGGTGCTGCTGGTGCAGGGCACCGGCTTCAACTGGCCGACGCCGGATCATTTCCGGCTGGTGTTCCTGCCGCATGAGGACGACCTGCGCGACGCCATCGGACGCATCGCGCGCTTCCTCGACCAGTACCGCAAGCGCCATGCGGCCGGCTGAGGCGGTCTAGCGGGTAGAATACCCGTCCGGTCGTGCATGGGGTCGAGCGCCGTCCGTGCCGACCGGACGATTCGTTTCCGGAGCGATGGATTCCGGGGTTTGTTCATCAACGAGGCAAGAAACCACTGCAATGAAACCGATCAATGTTGGCCTGTTGGGCATCGGCACTGTTGGCGGCGGCACCTGGACCGTCCTGACCCGTAACGCTGAAGAGATTACCCGTCGCGCGGGGCGGCCGATTTCCATTACCACCGTGGCCGATCGCGATCTGGATCGGGCACGCGCCGTCACCCAGGGCAAGGCCACACTGGTCGATGACGCGTTCGCAGTGTGCAAGGACCCCGAGATCGACATCGTCGTCGAGCTGATCGGCGGCTACACCGTGGCCAAGGAACTGGTGCTGACCGCCATCGAGAACGGCAAGCATGTGGTGACCGCCAACAAGGCGCTGCTGGCCATGCACGGCAACGAAATCTTCGAGGCCGCCCAGCGCAAGGGCGTGATGGTGGCCTTCGAGGCGGCCGTGGCCGGGGCATCCCCATCATCAAGGCGCTGCGCGAAGGCCTGACCGCCAACCGTATCCAGTGGCTGGCCGGCATCATCAACGGCACCACCAACTTCATCCTTTCGGAGATGCGCGACAAGGGCCTGCCCTTCGAGACCGTGCTCAAGGAGGCGCAGGCACTCGGCTACGCCGAGGCCGATCCCACCTTCGACATCGAGGGCAACGACGCGGCGCACAAGGCCACCATCATGGCCTCCATCGCCTTCGGCGTGCCGATGCAGTACGAGCGCGCCCATATCGAGGGCATCACCCGGCTCGAGGCGGTGGACATCGCCCATGCCGAACAGCTCGGCTACCGCATCAAGCTGCTGGGCATCGCCCGCAAACGCGAAGACGGAGTGGAGCTGCGTGTGCACCCGACCCTGATCCCGGCCCGTCGCCTGCTGGCGAATGTGGAGGGCGCCATGAACGCGGTGCTGGTGCACGGCGACGCCGTCGGCCCGACGCTGTACTACGGCCAGGGCGCCGGTGACGAGCCCACCGCCAGTGCCGTGATCGCCGACCTGGTGGACGTGACCCGCATGCACACCGCCGATCCGGAGCATCGCGTGCCGCATCTGGCCTTCCAGCCCGACCAGCTCGAAGATCTCAAGGTGCTGCCCATCGAGCAGTGCCGCTGCGGTTTCTACATGCGCATGCGCGTGGACGACAAGCCGGGCGTGCTCGCCGACATCACCCGCATCCTGGCGGACAACGAGATCTCCATCGACGCGCTGATCCAGAAGGAACCCGCCGAGGGCGAGTCCCAGACCGACGTGATCCTGCTCACTCACGTGACCCTCGAGGGCAACGCCAACAAGGCCATCGCCCAGATCGAGGCACTGCCGGTGGTGGCAGGGCAGGTGACCCGCCTGCGCATGGAACAGCTCGACCGCTGATTTGACGAACCCGCGACCGGCCCGGTCGGTGCCGGTCGCCTTATTGATTGCCGCACATGCGTTATCTCTCGACCCGCGGGCAGGCGCCCGCCCAACAGTTCTGCGACATCCTGCTCGGCGGCCTGGCCCCGGACGGCGGCCTGTACCTGCCGGAAAGCTATCCGCGCGTCACCGACGCCGAACTGACGGCCTGGCGCGCACTGCCCTATGCCGAACTGGCCTTCGAAATCCTCTCGCGCTTCATCGACGACATCCCCGCCGAGGACCTGCGCGCGATCTGCCGCAAGACCTACACGGCGCAGGTGTACGGCAACGTGCGCGAGGGTAGCGACGCGACCCGGATCACCCCCGTGACCTGGCTCGAGGCCGGCGAGGGCGCCAATCACCGCGGCGGCCTCGGCCTGCTCGAACTGTCCAATGGCCCGACCCTGGCCTTCAAGGACATGGCCATGCAACTGCTGGGCAACCTGTTCGAGTACGTGCTCGAGCAGCGCGGCGAGCAGATCAACATTCTCGGAGCCACCTCGGGTGACACCGGCTCGGCCGCCGAATACGCCATGCGCGGCAAGCACAACGTGCGCGTGTTCATGCTCTCGCCCAACGGCCGCATGAGCGCCTTCCAGCGCGCGCAGATGTATTCGCTCCAGGACGAGAACATCTTCAACATCGCCGTCGAAGGCATGTTCGACGATGCCCAGGACATCGTGAAGGCGGTCTCCAACGACCACGCCTTCAAGAAGCAGTACAAGATCGGCGCGGTCAACTCCATCAACTGGGCGCGCGTCGTGGCGCAGGTGGTGTATTACTTCGCCGGCTATTTCGGCGCCACCGAGCGCAACGACCAGGTGGTGGACATGGCCGTGCCCTCGGGCAATTTCGGCAACATCTGCGCCGGCCACATCGCCCGCACCATGGGGTTGCCGATCCGCAAGCTGGTGTGCGCCACCAACGAGAACGACGTCCTCGACGAGTTCTTCCGCACCGGTGTCTATCGCCCGCGCACCTCGGCCGAGACGCATGTGACCTCCAGTCCATCCATGGACATTTCTAAGGCATCGAACTTCGAGCGTTTCATCTTCGATCTGGTCGGGCGCAATGGCGATACCGTCCGCGCCCTGTGGCAGCAGGTGGAGTCCGGCGGCGCCTTCGATCTGAACGAGACGCCGTTTGCCGACAAGGTGGCCGAATTCGGTTTCGTCTCCGGCAGCAGCAGTCATGCCGATCGCCTCGCCACCATCCGCGCCACGCGCGATGCCTACGGCGTGGTGGTCGATACCCACACCGCCGATGGGCTCAAGGTGGCGGCGCAGTACCGCGAGGCGGACGCCCCCATGCTGGTGCTAGAGACCGCCCAGGCAGCCAAGTTCGAGGAGACCCTCCGCGAGGCGCTGGGCGAGGCGCCACCGCGTCCGGCCGGCTTCGATCACCTCGAGGCCCTGGCGCAGCGGGTCGAGGTGATGCCGGTGGATGTGAACCGGGTCAAGGCCTTCATCCGCGCTCACGTGGACGCCTGAGCGTGAGCGCGCCGAAGGACCCGAAGGCATTCTGGGAGTCGCGCTACGCGGCGGCCGGCGAGGCCTTCGTGTTCGGCGAGGACCCCAACGACTTCCTCGTGCGCGAGGCCCATCGCCTGCCGGAGGGCAGCCGCGTGTTGAGCGTGGCCGATGGCGAAGGGCGCAATGGCGTGTTCCTCGCCCAGCAGGGCCATCGTGTCGAGGCGCTCGAGTTCGCGCCGGCGGCGATCGCCAAATCGCGCGCGCTCGCGCGATCGCGCGACGCCCGGCTAGAGATCATCGAGGCCGATGTCTTTGAATGGACGTGGCCCTGCGAGACCTACGATGCGGTGGTGGCGATTTTCGTCCAGTTCGCCACGCCGGCCCAGCGGGCGCGCCTGTTCGACGACATGATGTCCGCCCTGTTGCCGGGCGGTCTGTTGCTCCTGCAGGGCTACACGCCGAAACAGATCGAGTTCGGCACTGGCGGCCCGTCGGCGGTCGAAAACCTGTACACGGAGGCGCTGCTGCTCGAGGCCTTCGCCGACCACGAGACGCTGCTGCTGCGTACCCACGAATCGGTCATCGACGAAGGCGCGGGGCACCGGGGCATGTCGGCGCTGGTGGATCTGGTGGTGAGGAAGCTCTGAGCGGCGTCGCAGGCGCCCGGAATCGGAAATGGCACCCGTGGGTGCCATTTTTCATAGGTAGATCACTGCCGGGAACACGGTGATCGCGACCACGTAGAGCAGCCATTCGATGTTGCGCCGCGCCAGTGTGCCGGTGAAATGAAGCACCAGGACGGCGATGGCGAAGATGTAGTAGAGCGCGAACAGCATGAAACTCTCCGGGCGGGGTCAGTCTTCGACGTGGCGCAGGGACAGATCAACCGCGTGGGTGTCTTTGGTCAGGCCACCGATGGAGATGCGGTCGACGCCGGTCTCCGCAATGGCACGGACGCGTTCGAGATTCACGCCACCGGAGGCTTCCAGCTCGGCACGACCCTGGTTGATCTCGACCGCTTCACGCATCTCGTCCAGGGTCATGTTGTCGAGCAGCACCATCCGAGCGCCGGCGTCGAGTGCGACGCGCAACTGATCCAGGTTCTCCACCTCGATCTCGATGAACACGTTCGAGGGCGCGATGCGTTGCGCCTCGGTCAGCACTTCGGTCACGCCGCCGGCGGCGATGATGTGGTTTTCCTTGATGAGGATGCCGTCGTAGAGCCCGACGCGGTGGTTGGTGCCGCCGCCGACAGCGACCGCGTATTTCTGTGCCAGACGCAGGCCCGGCAGGGTCTTGCGGGTATCGACGATGCGCGCCTGCGTGCCTTCGACCGCGTCCACATAGCGCCGGGTCAGGGTGGCGGTGCCGGAGAGCAGCTGCAGGAAGTTCAGGGCGGTGCGTTCGGCGGTGAGCAGGGCGCGCGCGCCGGCGACCACGTCGCACAGGCTCTGGCCGGCGGTGACCGCTTCGCCGTCACGCACGTGCCAGAGGATGGTGGCGGTCGGATCGAGCGTCGCGAAGGTGGCGTCGAACCAGGCGGTGCCGCACAGCACCGCATCCTCTCGGGTGATGACCCGGCCACGGGCCTCGGCACTGTCCGGGATGAGGCGGGCCGTCAGATCGCCGGTGCCGATGTCCTCCGCAAGCGCCGCTGCCACGGTGCGTTGAATTTCAACCCTGAGTTGCTCGATCGATTCCATTCGAATTCGGTTACCTGTGGATGACGTGGCATTCTATCACCGGCTCGGGGGCGTTTTCGCCTTCAGAACGTGACGCGACGCCCCGTTACATAGGGGGCTGGCACCAAGAGTCCAAGACATGGGGGATGCATGAACGGAATGACGACTGTTTTTTCGGTCAGTCTGGGGGTGATCGCGGTCGTTGTGCTCATGATGGCCATCGTCTTCTGGTACTTGCGTGACATCACCCAGAAGCAGCATGCCATCCTGCGAAATTATCCGGTTGTCGGCCATCTGCGCTATTTCTTCGAGCAACTGGGTGAATATTTCCGCCAGTATTTCTTCCTCGGCGATCGGGAGGAGATGCCTTTCAACCGGGCCACCCGCGGCTGGGTCTACCGTCTGGCCAAGGACGAGGGCGGCACCATCGGCTTCGGGTCCACCTACCAGCTGCAAGAGGCCGGTGCGATCCTCTTCGTCAATTCACCGTTCCCGGTGCTCGCGGAAGATCAGTTGCCCACGCCAGCACTGAGCATCGGCGAGCGCTTCTGCGAGCAGCCCTTCATGGCCGGCTCGCTGATGAACATCAGCGGCATGAGTTACGGCGCCATCTCGCGCCCGGCGGTGTTGGCCCTGTCGCGCGGGGCCAAGGTGGCCGGATGCTGGCTCAATACCGGCGAGGGCGGGCTCAGCCCCTACCACCTGGAGGGTGAATGCGACCTCATCGCCCAGATCGGCACGGCCAAATACGGCTACCGGGACGAAGACGGGCAGCTGTCGGAGCTGCGCCTGCGCGAGGTTGCCGCGCTACCCAATGTGCGCGCTTTCGAGCTGAAACTGTCGCAGGGCGCGAAGCCGGGCAAGGGCGGGATGCTGCCGGCGCAGAAGGTCACCGAGGAAATCGCGCGAATCCGTGGCATCCATGCCGGTGTGGCGTCCATCAGCCCGAACCGCCATCCGGAGATTCGCGACGTCCATGAATTGCTCGACTGGGTGGCGCGTATACGTGAGGTCACCGGCAAGCCGGTCGGGCTGAAGAGCGCCTTCGGGGGCTGGTATTTCATGAGCGAGCTGTGCGAGGCGATCTGCATCCGGGGGCGGGAGTTTGCGCCCGATTTCATCACCGTCGACGGTGGCGAAGGCGGGTCCGGTGCCGCGCCGCAGGCACTTGCCGATCACATGGCGCTGTCCATCGACGAGGCCCTGCCCCGGGTGGTCGATTCCCTGATCGAATATGGTCTGCGCGACCGGGTGCGGGTGGTGGCCAGCGGCAAGCTGGTGACCTCTGCGCGGGTGGCGTGGGCGCTGGCGGCCGGGGCGGATTTCGTCAACTCCGCCCGTGGTTTCATGTTCTCCCTCGGCTGCATCCAGGCGATGCGCTGCCACACCAACACCTGCCCGACCGGGGTGAGCACGCACAACGCCAAGCTCCAGCGCGGTCTCGTGGTCGAGGAAAAATACCTGCGCGTGGCCCACTACTGTCGCAACATCAACCACGAGGTCGACATGATCGCGCACTCTTGCGGTCTGACCCATGCGCGTGAGTTCCGTCGCGAGCATGTGCGCATCGCCCAGGGCGACGGGCGCTCGGTGGCGCTGAACGTGCGTTATCCCTATCCGGAACCGCGCCATCCCGGGGCGGTCCCGTACGCGTTTCCGTGAGGCCGGCGAGGCCTATTTCAGGATCCGGAACTCGATACGCCGGTTGCGCGCGCGCCCCTCGGCGGTGTCATTGGTGGTGATCGGTTTGTCGGGCCCTGCGCCGAGGGCGGTGATGCGCCCGCCCTCGATGCCCTTGGTGACGAGGTAGTCGCGCACGGCGTTGGCCCGCGCCAGGCTGAGCGCGATGTTGGCCATGCGGCTGCCGCTGTTGTCGGTGTGGCCGACCACCTGAATCTCGGCACCGTCGAACCGGCCGATGGCGGCGGCCATCTCGTCGAGAATTGCGATGCCGGCGTCGGTCAGCGTGGCCGACCCGCTCTTGAATTCGATCGTCCGGTCGGCCAGGGTGGCGTCGATCACGTCCTGCGCCCGGGCCTCGACGACGAGCCCGTTGTCCACCACGTAGGTCGGGTTGAGTGCCGTGGCGACCCGGCTGGCGATCTGCTGGCGGAGTGCCTCGTTGGAGACCTTGCCGCTCAGCTCGACGCGGGTGCCATCCACATGGATCTTGCCACCGTGGATGTCGGCGATGTCGCGTGTGAGCATGTTGCCCACGTGAGTCTTCCAGTTGGGCGGCGGCACCACGCCGCCGACCTCGATGGCATCGATCACGCGTCCGGCCCCGTAGATGTCCCGCAGGCGGGTGAGAATCTGGGCCCGGGTGGCCTCGTCCGGCACGACGCCGCTGACGCGAACCGGTGCATCCGTCGGGGCTGCGGCCGCCGGCAGCGGACCGAGCAGTGCGCAGGCGAGGGGGCCGATCATCAGCGCAGCGCGCATGGTCATTCTCCCAGAAAGACTTCGTTGAACATGGTGACGGCGGAGCTCAGCGCCGTGTCCGCGCGGCACAGGCAGCTGGAGAGTTTGGCGATGCCGTAGTGGTTGCTCAGCTCGGGGTGCGTCTCGATCCAGTCGGGGTCGTCCAGCGCGATGTTGTGTTCGTTCATGGTGTTGGGCGCCAACAGGCTGAGCAAGGGCGCGGCGGTGGCGCCGTTGAAGCCGAGCACCAGGCGGTGCCGGCCTTCGTGGGCTCCCACGAGCACCTGGACCTCGACCGGGCTGCGGGCGAGAAACCCGGCCACGAGGGACATCCACAGGGCGGCGGTGAGGTCGCGGTACATCGGGTCCGCCGGCAGGGGCAGACTCAGGCCCTTCTCGATGTGGACCCGGGCGCTTCCGGCCAGCGGGCTGAGCAGGATACCCAGTGCGATGAAGATCCGGCGGATGTCGGCCGGGCGGCTCTCGTCGCCAAGCAGGCGTTCGAGATGCGCCAGGGTGTGGGTGCGCAGGAAGATGCCCAGCGGATCGCCCTGAGCGGCCGCGGCGATTTCACCCTGGCAATCGAGCGTCTGGAGGGTAGTGAGCACCGGCATGACCTGGTCGGTGCGCAGGGTCTGTTCGCTGATGCGCTTGAAGCGCCCCCACAACTGGGAAAAATGCGCCGGCGCGTGCCGGAACAGAACCCCCTCGGCGGCCTCGATGCTTGCCGCAGCGAGAAACGGGAACCGTCGATGGGAGGCATCGTGGCTCGGGCTCAGATGGCCGATGACGGCGTTGCGGCTGCGCGGGCCCACGAAGGCGAAGTGCAGGGGCGAAGCCGCGTCGTAGGTGCGCTTCCAGTGCGGATCCGTGGCCAGCGATTCCATGGTGCTGGACAGCCAGCGATCCAGGGTGGCGATGAGCTGGGTGTGGCCGGCGCCCTTGATGAAGTCTCCGCGTGAGGGCACTTTGCCGAAATACACGACCGCGCCGACCTGGGCTGAGGTGGCGGCCATCATGGCGTGGCTCCCGGCTGGGCCTGGGCAACCGGACCGGGGGCTGCAGGAGTGCCGGCCACGGTGCGGGGCAGGGCGAGCGTGTCGATGCGTTCGCGCGGGTTGTCCTGGCTGGCGGCCTGGGCCTGCGCGCTGCTGATGATGCGCAGATCGACCTTGACGGTGACGCCCGCCTTCTCCCAGGCGAGCTGGAAGGTGCCCTCCGGCTTGCGCTGCCGTCGTGCCGAATTGATGAGTTTCTCCAGGCCGTAGCGGCCGGGGAAATTCACCACTTCCACCGAGCGGCCGTCGAAGGTGGTGGCGACGATGCGCGCACCGGGTGTGCCCTGCGCGTTGGGCCAGACGAAGTTGGCCCATTGGGCCGCGGTGTTGCGGTAGCGCAGCTGCTGCCCGTCGATCTCGACCATGAATTCGGTCGTCCCCGGGGCGGGATGCGGCATGAGCTGGAACACGGTCTGGGGGGCGCCGGTGCCGCCTGCGGCCCCGCCGTCGAGGGGCGCGACCCAGCGCGCGACCCCACGCATGAATTCCGGGGTGATGGTGATGCCCAGGTCGCCCCAGGTACGCGCCACGATGGTATTGCCGCGTCGGACCACCACCGGGCCCATGGTCTGTTCGACGAACTTGGCGATGGCGCCCTCGGGGCCGAAGATCTGGGCGATTTCCGTCGGTGATGCTTCGATCTCGGCGTTCGGGGCGAAGGGGTATTTGATGGCCAGTTTGTGTTGATACGGATCGAACACCTGCGCCAGCCAGGTCTTGTTCAGCTCGCGTTCGGCGGGGCGGATGATCGCGGCGTAGGTCTGCAGGAGTGGACGCACCAGCAGCGGGCGCAGGATCTTGCGCTGGGTGTCGGGGACGCCCGCCAGCATCTGTTCATCCACGAAGCGCAGGGTGTCGGCCAGTTCGGAGCCATTGCCCTCGAGTGTCTGGCGCATGAGTGCGATGGCGCCGGGGCCGGGGTCGCCCTGGTTCTTGAGCTGGTTGAGGCGGGTGCGCAGCTTGGACAGTTGCTTCAGATAGACTGTCACCAAGGGCTCGGCGCCGTCGCGCTCGGCCACGATGCGGCCGACGCCGGAGAAGCGCTCGCCAATGGGGCCCATGGCCACCGCGGCCTTGTCGCTGGAGACGTTCAGGTCCACCTGGACGCGGCTGGGCTGCATGCGCAGGATCGAGCGCTTGAACCAGTCGACGAAGCCGGTCTGCGCTTTGGCCAGGCCCCGGTTGACCGCGGCCGGGTTGTCCCAGGCGGTCTGGGCGTACAGGGTCTTGAGAATCCGTTGCAAGGGGGAGTCCTGAGGATCGCCGAGGCGGTTCATGCCGGCGACCGCGGCGTCGAAGGCGTCAAAGCCGGTGACGCTGATGCCGGCCGCGAAGGCCTGCCATTCGGCCGCATAGTCCTTCTTGTACATGGCGGTCAGGGTCTTCTGGATCTGTTCCGGGCTGCCCTGCAGGGTCAGGTCGTCCTGCACAGAGGTGTTGAGCACCCAGTCGGTGCTTTGCAATTCGTTGGTGGCGGCCTCCTTGATGGCGTCGCGCACGTAGCTCTTCCACGCCGCTTCGGTGAAGGCGCCGGAGATGGCGCGTGCGCCGGTGACCAGCCGGGTGTCGCGTTCGTCGAGCACGCTGGCGACGGTGACCGGAGAGAACCGGGTGGCGGCGCGGGCCTTGATGTCGGCATAGACCCGCTCGACGGCAGGCATGCCCTGAACGACGCGGCGCAGATTTTCCCGCGTCTGGTCGACCAGGGCCGGGTTGATCTCCACCAGCGGCCACTGGGGATCGTTGGCTTGCGACAGATGGAAGGACAGAATCCGCTCGGCGCTGCGGATCATCTGTTCGCGGCTCATGGTGCCGCGATTGCTCTCGAGCCAGCCGCGCCAGAAACGGGTCAGCTGGTCCGACAGATGCCCCGCTTCGACATGGGAGCGGCTCGAGAGCATGAGATAGGTCTTGAGCGCGTTGTAGGCGTCCTCGACATTGGTCGCCGAGGCGCGCTCGTAGGTGCGTTTGCGCGTGCCGGTGGTGGCGGGGGTCTGATTGACCGGTTGCAGCGCATCGGCGTGGGCATTGACCTCGCGCAGGAAGGCTTCGAGGTTGTCGACCACGGGGGTGAGCATGATGCTGCGCACACCGGCGAAGTATTCGGCCTTAAGCTTGGTCAGGAGGGCGTCGCCCTGGAACAGGCCGAGTCCGAGGGACAGGGGATGGTCCGTTTCGAAGCCTTCGAGCTGGGTGATCCGGTCCTGCAGGATGTCCAGTGCCTCCAGGCGGGACTGCAGGTCGATGCGGTCGGCCTGCAGCCGGACCGCCTTGTCCAGATCGGCGCGCACGTTGGCCACGAGGGACTGGTTGGAGACGAAGGACCAGCTCCAGCCGGCCAGCGCCAGCCCGAGCAGCACGAGCGCGGCCGCGAAGCCGGCATGCCGCAGGCGGGTCTTGCGCCGCGAGGCGTGCTGGCGCACGAGGTTGCGATCGGCAAACACGACCCGCGAGAACAGATCCTTGAGGAAGAAGCCGTTGCTCGAGGTGATCCGGGTCGGTGCCGGGCCGTCGCCGACGAGACCGAAGCGTTCCTCGACGCGCTGGGTCGAGGCGCTCTTCGATTCTCCGTCCTGGACCGCCGAGGTGAAGTAGAAGCCACGGAATACCGGTTTGTACTGAAACGGGTTGTCTTCGAACAGGGTGGCGAGAAAGCCGCGCAGCGCCGGCTTGATCGCCGCGAATTCGAGCGGGAATGCGAGCAGCCCGGGAGGCATGGTGTTGCCGCGTGCGAGCGACATCTGCGCCACGCTCATCTCGCGCAGGCCGTCGTACAGCGCGTCGAAATGGCGGTCGAACCGGGCGATGGCGTCGTTGGGTTCGTCCGTCTGATAGGGCAGGGTTGCGCCCCATACCCGATCGCGTTCGTTCCAGTCCACGTCCTGGAAGAAGTCATTGAAACCGGTGATCAGGTCAGCCTTGGTGAACATTACATAGACCGGGGCGAACACTTCCAGGCGTTCGGTCAGCTCCTGGACGCGCTGGCGCAGGTTCTTGGCCAGCTCGACCGCGAACTCGGGGCGGTTGCCCACCAGCTCCGCAATGCTGACGGCGACGATGATGCCGTTGATCGGGGCCATGCGGCGATGGCGCTTGAGCAGGTCGAGAAAACCCAGCCATTCGCCACGATCCTCCTCATGCACCGAGTAGCGTCCGGCGGTATCGAGCAGGATGCCCTCGGAGGTGAAGAACCAGTCGCAGTTGCGCGTACCGCCGATGCCGTGGATGACGTTGCTGGCGCCGTCGGCGAACGGAAACCGGAGTCCGGAGTTGACCACCGCGGTGCTCTTGCCGGCGGCCGGGTTGCCGATGACGATGTACCAGGGCAGCTCGTAGAGCGCGGCGTTACCCGACAGCTGGCCCAGCTTGGAGGTCTTGATGGTCCTGACCGCTTCGCGCATGCGTTCGCGCAGGGTTTCGATTTCGGCGCGAGTGCCATCGTCCGGTGCTGCACGCGCGGCCTGCTCGGCCTGCTCGTCGAGCATCTGGTCCAGCTCCGCGGCGGCCTTGCGCGCCTTGCGACGGCGCCACAGCCAGACCGCCAGCCAGATCAGCAGGATCACCACCGAGGCGATCGCGGCCCAAGTGAGCGCGAGCTTCAGCGTCGAGGCGCCGAGAAAGAAAAAGCCGATCAGCGCGGCGATACCGAGAAACGATAGCGTACGTGAATCGAGAAGCAGGGATCGAAGACGTGACATTCGGTGGGTCGGGATCAGGAGGTGGAAGGGGCGGGTGCGCCTGGCTGCAGCAAGGCCGCGGCACGTTGGGTCGGATGCTGGACGCTCAGGGCCAGGACCGGGCCGTCCGTGGTCTCGGCCATGTGGGCGGCGCAGACCAGCGCGGCCAGGGCTGTTGCCGGTGCGGCGCTGCCGGCGACGGACGAGAGTGCGATGTAGTGTTCGGCGGGCTCGAGCGCTTCGAAACGCTCGTCGATGAGGCCGATGGCCTCGGCCTGACGACTGGCGCGGTGGTCGGCGTCGGTGACCAGTGCCGCCACACGGGCGGCCTCACAGTCGGCGAGGGTCAGCAGTTCGTCGCACAGGCGGGCGCTCAGCGCGCCACTGATGCGTCCGCCCGCGTCGGCGGATTTGTCCCGCACATCCTGGTTGATCCGGCTCAGGTGGACACCCTTCGTGCCGGCGTGGGTGGTGCCGGCGAGTATCAGCCCGGCCGCGGCTTCGCCGGGGATGCGCCCTTGTTGATGGGCGGCGGTAAACAGCAGGCCCTCCTGCTGCCAGCGGGCGATATCGGCTTCGCTCAGGTGGGATGCGGTGGCCAGAACCACCGCCAGCGTCGGCGCGGCCGCGCCATTCAGCGTCCCATGGAGGTCGTCGATCAGGCGCCATGCGACAGCGTCATCGCCGGTGCCGTGCACATGGAGCTGCCATCGATCCGGCGCGAGATCCGCCAGAATGCCGTGCCGCAGCCAATCGCGCAGGGTGGCGTCGATCTCCGGTGCCGGCATCCGGTCGGGCAGCCAGTGGAGCCGAAGCGCGAGATGTGCTCCGTCCGCGGCCTCGAGTCGTTCGGCCAGAGGCGTGTGCAACGCGTCCAGCACCGGCTCGAGGAGGGCGAGCTGGCGCAACAGGCTCGGGGGCCAGTGGCTCACGTCGGCATGAGAGGCCATTGCTTCGACAATGGCTTCGGTGGCGATCGTGGGGACGCGCGCGGCGAAGACCGGGAAGCCGTCGGCATCCCGGAGGTGCTCGTCGGGGCCCGGCGTCCGTCCGTCGGCCATCGCGGCCAGGATCGCATCGGGCTGCGCGCCCGCCGCACACAGGACGCTGCCGGCGATGACCGCCAACTGGGAGCGTCGCTCGGCCGCTGCAGTGCGGGCCTCCGGGGCGGTCGTCGCGGCGGGCGCGGCGACTGCGGGGGCGGGCGGCTGCTTGAGGCCGGAGATGAAACCGTTGAGGAGCATGAAGCCGCCGACGAGCGCGAGCGGGAGTGCCACCAGGTAGAGCAGGCTCTCGGAGGCGCTCGGCGTGTGTCCACCAGCCTGCCACCAGCCCAGGACGAGGGCCCACACCACGACCGTGGTGATCACCAGCAGGGCCAGTACGCGTGCGATTCGCATCAGCATCTTGGGAGCGGGGCCGCCTCAGTCGGTGGTCAGCGACTGGCTGGCGATGAGCGTGGCGCCGCAGGCCGTCTTGTCCCCATGGCGGGCGGCCGGTTTGCCGTCCACCAGCGCAGTCGGATCGCCGGTGGCGATGACCGTGACGCGGCCGTGGCCCTTCTTCGGGCAGGTGACCTGATCGCCGACGCGGGCGATGCCCTTGCCGTCGCAGTCGCTGGTCGGGGAGGCGCTGATGACGACACCGCCGTGGGAGGTCTTGTCGCCGAGCAGGATGAAGGGTCGCGTCATGATGTGTGTCGGATGAGGGCGAATCGGAATCAGTCGGTATCGGCCAGGGCGTCGGCACGGGTACGGGCGAGAACGCCCGGGCGGCGCAGCTCCACGTGACCCAGGTCGCGCATGCGCCACTGGCCGCCCCAGGTGAGGCCGGCCGTTGCGGCCAGAGCGCCATACAGCTCGTAGCCGCGCTTGGTCCACGGATCCTGTGCGCTGATCACGAGTCGTCCGTCGCGCAGGAAGGCACTGTCGGCCGCCAGGCCGTACTGGTGATAGCTCATGCCGGGGGTGGCGCGGGTGACGTGGGGGCCGAGGGCGGCCAGGACCGCCTGCCGTTCGGGGCTGCGATAGCCTTCGAGCAACACCATCTCGTAGCCGTAGCGCTCGCGCATGAGTTTGAATACGGTGAGCAGGCGCTGCCGGAATCCGTCGTCAAGCAGAGCCCAGTCGCGACTGGCCCAGGCCGTCGCGGGGCGGACGAGCTCCACTTCCCGTGTGGTGAAGATCTCGGGGGCCAGCGGCGGTGGCGCCGCGAGGCGCTCGCCGGCAAGCAAGGCGGTAATGTGACGGTCCGGTGCCATGGTGCTGTCGGCGAAGTCGAACACCGGGCGCGCGTGAAGCGCGAGCACTGCCAGCGAGGGCGTGCACAGCACCGCCCCGATCAGCAGCAGCCGACCACGATGCACCCGCGCCTGGTGCGCCGCACGGGCAAGCCACATCGCCACCTCTCGGGCCGGATGCGTGACCAAGCGGCCCGACAGTCGCCGGCTCGCGAGCCCGAGTCCATGAGCGGCACGGGTGCCGAAACGGACGGCGGCGGAACGGGCCGGCGCGAAGGCGACCAGCGAGACCAGCAAGGCAAACAACAGGAAATAACAGGCGACGGCGATTACGATCACGTTCGGGGCAATGGTGTCGGCCGCTTTCTGCCGATACCGAAAATGCTGATGGGTTATTGAAAAAGAGGGTATCTTAAGACAAATGAATTTTTAATTGTCATGGTTGTTGAAAAAATATGAAGAACACCGGCATGGGGCAGCATCGCGCGCCCTCCCTCGTGGCGGCGACGGATGCGGCGTCCGGGGAGATGAAAACCGTCAGCATTCTGGGTGACACCCCAATGGCGGGCACGCCCAGGCGATCGCGTCGGGGATTCGTCCCCTTTGTGGTCGTGGGGTCCGTCCTGGCGGTCGGTGGCGCGCTCTGGGCGACGTTGGGCGAGCAGATGCGCGTGGGTGTCGACGAGGCGCCGTCCCGAGCAGACCACGCGGCGGCGCCCGCGGCTTTGCCACGTACGCCGCCGCCGTTAGCGGGCGCCGATGTGTCGCCCGCCCGCCCCGTTGCGGAGGCGGCAGTCACCCTCCAGGCGGCCCTGATCCGGGAGCCGGATGGGGAGGCGGTCGGGATGAAGCCGCCCGCGCCGCTTGCTCAGCCCGAACCGACAGCGCCAGTCAGTGCCGCGGTGCGTGCCAAGCGCCCGGTGCAGGTGGCTCAAACGCGTGCCCGGCGCGATCGCGAGGTGGCAGAACGCCCCGTGCAGACAGGTGTCACGCCCGATCGCCGCGATGCCGACGTGGACATCATCACCGCCATCGTACGCGGCGCCCGGGGGCGCTGAGCGGGCCACGAACGGGGTTGTGCCCGCAGCATTGGTGCGGTGGTGTCACGTGCGCCGCGATCCATGACGCGAGGGGGCGCTGTGCTAAACTCCAGCGCTGTCCTGCAGGGCCGTCCGGCGCTGCGGCCCGGTTCAGTATTCCAAGAGTGAGACGCGGCGATCGTGCGCATCCTGATCAGCAATGACGACGGCTATTTCGCCCCCGGCATCGAGGCGCTCGCCCAGGCCATGAGCGAAGTGGGCGAGGTAACCGTCGTGGCGCCGGAGCGCGACCGCTCCGGCGCAAGCAATTCCCTGACCCTGGATCGTCCCTTGTCCCTGCGCCGTGCGGGCAACGGTTTCTATCATGTGAACGGCACGCCGTCCGACTGCGTCCATCTGGCCGTGACCGGCATGCTCGATGAACTGCCCGACATGGTGGTCTCCGGCATCAATCACGGCGCCAACATGGGCGACGACACGATCTATTCCGGCACCGTGGCCGCCGCCACCGAAGGCTATCTGCTCGGTGTGCCGGCGATGGCGATCTCCCTGGTCAGTCACAGCGCCGACGACTTCCGTGCCGCCGCACGCGTAGCGCAGGAGCTGGCGGAGCGCTTCAAGCGTCGCCCGTTCAATGCCCCGGTGCTGCTCAATGTGAATGTCCCCGAGGGGGGCTACGAGCAGCTGCGCGGCATGCGCGTTACCCGGCTCGGGCGTCGTCACAAGGCCGAGCCGGTGATCCGGACCCTGTCGCCGCGCAAGGAGACCGTGTACTGGATCGGACCGGCCGGTGCGGCGCAGGACGCGGGCGAGGGGACGGACTTTCACGCCATCGATGCCGGCTACGTCTCGATCACGCCCCTGCAGATCGATCTGACCCACAACGGCCAGTTGGGCGCGGTCTCGGAGTGGCTGGCATGAGCGGTATGCGCAGTCCGACGGCGGTGTCGGCCCTGGCGGTGCGTGCGCGGGCGCGCATGGTCGAACGTTTGCGCCAGCACGGCATCCGCGACGAAAAGGTGCTGGCCGCGCTCAATCAGGTCCCGCGTCATCTGTTCGTGGAAGAGGCGCTTGCCTCGCGGGCCTATGAAGACACGGCGCTGCCGCTGGGTTTCCAGCAGACCATCTCCCAGCCCTTCATCGTCGCGCGCATGTGCGAGATCCTGCGCGAGGGGCGCGAGATGGGGCGTACGCTCGAGGTGGGCGCCGGATGCGGCTATCAGGCTGCGGTGCTGTCGCATCTGTGCTCCGACGTCTATGCCGTCGAGCGCATCCGGGCCCTGCTGGATCGGGCGCGCGAGAACCTTCGCCAGTTGCGCCTGCCCAATGTGAGACTGAAACACGCCGATGGCATGGTGGGCCTGCCCGAGGCAGCGCCCTTCGACACCATCATCGCCGCGGCGGCCGCGCCGGAAGGTGTGCCCCAGGCCCTCAAGGCGCAGCTGGCGCCGGGTGGCCGCGCACTGGTGCCGGTAGGTGGGCGCCAGCAGGCGCTGATTCTGGTAGAACGTCAGGGAAATTCGTTCAGGGAAACCCGACTGGATGCGGTGCGCTTCGTGCCGTTGCTGGCGGGGACGGAATGACAATGAAAGGAATACGCAAGTTCAGCAGCGTGGCGCTGATGGCGCTGAGTCTCGGGGCGTGTACGACCACCATGAACGCGCCGGTCAGCGACCGGACGCTCGAACCCGAGACCCCACCGGCGGTCACCGGGGCCGGGGCCCAGGTGGCCGCACCGTCGCCCAAGTACTATGTCGTCGAGCCGGGCGATACGCTCAACCGCATCGCACAGAAATTCGGCCATACCTGGCAGGAGGTGGCCGAGTGGAACGACATGACCGACCCCGATCAGCTGGCCGTCGGGCAGACCATCAAGGTCTCGCCGCCGCCGGGGGCGCCGGTCAGCGGTGTGACCGTCTCGCCGATCACCACCGGCGGGCCGAGCATCGCGTCGACCCCGACGGCCGGTTCGGCGCCGGCACCAGCGCCGGTGCCGGCGGGCGCGAAAACCCCCGAAACCGGCGCTGCACCGCCGCTCAAGCAGGGGCCGCTGGCCAAGGTCGAACCCTATTCCGACCCGGCCTGGGCGGCCGCCAACAAGACCCCCGAGCCGGAGGCCAAGCCGGCGCCAGCCGCACCGGAGTCGACCCCTGCGCCCAAGGTCGATCTGTCGGCGGCGTGGATCTGGCCGACCGATGGCAAGGTGCTCAGTGGTTTCACCGAGGGCAAGACCAAGGGCATCGACATTGCCGGCAAGCCGGGCGATGACGTGCGGGCGTCTGCGGGCGGGCGCGTGGTCTATGCCGGCGCCGGCTTGCGTGGCTATGGAAAACTCGTCATCATCAAACACGACGCTGATTTTCTCAGCGCCTATGCCCACAACAGAACCCTGCTCGTCAAAGAGGGCCAGGCGGTGACCAAAGGTCAGAAGATCGCCGAGCTGGGCAGCACGGACGCGGACCGCCCGAAACTGCACTTCGAAATTCGCCGCCGCGGCAAACCGGTTGATCCGCTGAAGTTCCTACCCAACCGCTAAGAGGACGACGCGATGTACGATCCGGCTTTGAACGACGATGTAGACGATCAATCGCCGGATCTTCCGCCCGAGGTGGAGGCGTTCGTCGAGACGCCGGCCAAGTCGTTCGAGAGTGAATTCCTCAGCGACGTCACCCAGCTGTATCTGAACGACATCGGTGCCAACCCGCTGCTGACCGCCGAGGAAGAGGCGGCGCTGGCCCGGCGGGTGCGCAAGGGCGATTTCGACGCCCGCCAGATCATGATCGAGCGCAATCTGCGCCTGGTCGTCAACATCGCCAAGCACTACCTCAATCGCGGCATTCCGCTCCTCGATCTGGTCGAGGAGGGCAACCTCGGGCTCATGCATGCGCTCGACAAGTTCGACCCGGAGCGGGGCTTTCGCTTCTCCACCTATGCGACCTGGTGGATCCGGCAGAACATCGAGCGCGCGATCATGAACCAGTCACGCACCATTCGGTTGCCGGTTCATGTGGTCAAGGAACTCAACCAGGTGCTGCGCGCCTGCCGCAAGGTGGAAGCCGAGGGCAAGAAAGACCGGCTCATCGAGGAAGTCGCGCGGGAGACGGGCAAGCCGGAGGAGACCGTGCGCGCCATGCTCGCGCTCAACGAGCACACCGCGTCCCTCGATGCGCCGCTGGACATCGACCCGAGCCTGTCGATCGGTGAATCGCTGCGCGACGACCACGCCGACATGCCTGAGGCGCAGATCCACAGCAGCGAGGTCGAGGGTCTGATCCGCGAATGGATCGACATGCTCAACGACAAGCAGCGCATGGTGGTCCGCCATCGCTACGGGATCGACGAGGTGGAGGTCTACACGCTCGAAGAGCTCGCCGGCCAGCTCGGCCTCACCCGCGAGCGCGTGCGCCAGATCCAGCTCGAGGCGCTCGGTCAGCTGCGGCGCATCCTCAAGCGTCGCGGCATGCACAAGGACGCGCTGCTCTGAGCGTCTTCGCGCCGCCGGTGGGCGGCGCGATTGCCCCCGGGCGTCTCCTTCAGGGTTTCAGGCTGACCGCACCGACGGTCGTCTCCGTATGCGCCAGACGCAGCGCCTCCGAAAGGCCAAATACCGCCATCGCATAGAAACTGCTGCGGTTGTAGCGCGTGATCACATAGAAGTTGCGCAGGCCCAGCCAGTACTCCGTGTCGGCCCCCGGGCTTTCCAGATCGACGAGCGCCGCATGGGCGCCGGCCGGCAAGGGGCCCAGGGGAAGCACCTCGTGGCTTGCGAAATCCGCTTCGCTCAGGGTCGGCTCGATGCCGGCCGCGATGAGCGGGGCGGCTTCGGCCGGCGATTCCACATGGGCGCGAATGGCCACCGGGGCGTCCCGCTGCCAGCCGTGATCCGCCAGATAGTTGGCGACGCTGCCGATGGCGTCCGCGCTTGAACGCTCCAGATCGATGACACCGTCGCCGTCGAAATCCACCGCGTAGGTGCGGATGCTGCTGGGCAGGAACTGCGGGTAGCCGAGGGCGCCGGCGTAGGAGCCCTCGTAGGCGAGGGGGTCGCGGCCCTGCTCGCGGGCGAGCAGCAGCAGGTTCTCCAGCTCGCGGCGGAACAGCGGCGCCCGGGGGGGTAGTCGAAGGCCAGGGTGGCCAGCGCTTCGGCGGTGGTGAAGTGGCCGGTGTTGCGCCCATAGATGGTCTCCACCCCGATGATGGCGACGATGACCTGTTCGGGCACGCCGAAGCGGGCGCTGGCGCGCGCCAGCGTATCGGCGTTGGCGTGCCAGAAGTCGACGCCCGCGCGAATCCGGGTCGGTTCGATGAAGCGGTCGCGGTAACGCGTCCAGGAGCGCTGGCTGCGGGTCTTGGCCGGTGTGACCAGGTCGATGACCCGGCTGTTCGGGGCAATCTGCGACAGGGTCTTGAGGACCTCCGCCGCGGGCAGGCCGTGGTCGGCCTCCATCTGGCGGGCAAAGGCGAGGGCTTCGGGATGGTCCGCGTAGGAGGTGCCGGCCATGGCGGTCGGGATGGCGGACAGGCACAGTGCCACGAGGGCGAAACAGTGGGGCAGCAGGCGGTTCATGGGCGTCGAATGGTGAATCGGTTGATCTTTTCGGTGAGTGTCTGCAGGCGCCCCCGGCGGGGGGTGCGCCCATAGCGCAGTTCGGCGTAGAGGCGGGCGATGTCCCGGATCTCGGGACCGTGCTCGGGGGCCGCCCGGGCGACTCTCATAGCATAGTCGGCCGGCCCTTCGGAGGGCAACCGGGCCAGACCGGCGCGGGCGAGGCGGGCCTCGAGTCGCTGCCACTGGCGCAGCAGCGGATCGTTCGTGCGCGCCTGGCGATGGGACCACCACAGCAGGGCGCCGAACAGCATGGCGGTGATGCCGAACAGGGCCGTGGCCAGCTCGGTCCAGTCGTTTCGGCGCAGCCCGAGGCGCGACAGCAGGTCGCGCTGCCGCGCCTGATCGTAGCCGAGCACCCACTGATTCCACGCGTTGTTCAGGAATTCCCAGCGGTCGCGCAGGTTGCGCAGCCAGTCCAGATCGGTGCCGACCATGAATGGCACCGGCTCGCCGTCCGGCAGCGCCGCGGCCAGGCCGCCGTCGATGCGGGTGGGCGCGCTCGCGGCAGTGGGGTCCACGCGGACCCATCCGCGGCCGGGTAGCCAGACTTCGGTCCAGGCGTGGGCGTCGGACTGGCGGACGACCAGGGTGCCGTCGTAGGGGTTCAGTTCGCCACCCTGGTAGCCGGTGACGACACGGGTCGGCACGCCCGCCGCGCGCATGAGGATGGCGAAGCTGCCGGCGAAGTGCTCGCAGAACCCGCGTCGGGTCTCGAACAGGAACTCGTCCGCCGTGTGCACGCCCAGCGGTGGCGGTTGCAGCGTATAGGCCAGCCGATCCTGGCGCATCCAGTCGATGGCGGCCGCGACGATGGCTGCCGGGGTACGCGCCTGACGGGCGAGGGCCTGTCCCAGCGCCACGGTGCGCGGATTGCTGCCCGGCGGCAGGCGCAGGGCGCGGGCGAGACGGTGCTCCGAGGCGTCCAGGCCGGTGATCGCTTCCGGGTAGGCCGTGGCGTCGAATCGCAATCGATGGTTGACCGGATCGCGCCGGACCACCTGGTTGTCCCGGGTATAGCGTGCGTTCGGGATGCCGGGGCCGGCAAAGTCCATGGTGAGCAGCCAGGGGCGATTGTGGGGCTCGAGGGTCATGGTGTAGTGGAAGACCGGCCCGGTGATCCGGTAGTCCGGTGTTGCCTGGGTGGCCGGGCGCGAGTCCGTCCACCGGCGGCCATCGAAGTCGCTCAGCACCGGGCCGCGCCAGTAGCGTTGTGCCGGCGGCGGGGGCGCACCGTCGAAGGCGGCGCGGAAGGCGATCTCGGCTGACTGGCTCAGCTGGCTGATGCTGCCCGGCGCCATGCTGTCCGACAGGCCGGTCAGCCCGCTGTAGGCATCCTTGGGGAGTCCCCACAGGGGGCCGGGGATGCGCGGGAAGAGGACGAAGAACACCACCATGAAGGGGATCGCCTGCAGCAGCAAAAGGGCGGCGAGGCGTAGCTGCGCGCGCGCGGATCCGGCCCGCTGCCGGCTCGCCAGGGTCGCGGTGGCGCACAGGGCGCCGGCCAGCGCACCCAGGGCCGTGAGCGCCGACTCGGTGTCGAGAAACAGGCTCAACTGCAAAAAGAAGCTCAGCAGCACGAAAACGTGCACGTCGCGCGGTTCGCGACTTTCCAGGAGCTTGAGGTTGAGCAGCACGATCAGCAGAGCGACCCCGGGCCCCTTGCCCAGCAGGGTGCCGAAGTGAACGAGGATGGCGGCGACGGCGAGCATCGTGAGGACGATCAGGATCGGGCGGCCCGGCGGGGTCAGGCGCCGATGCAGCCGCACCGCGTGCCAGAGCAGCAGCATGGCGGCGAGGGCGCCCAGCCATGGGGGCACGTGGAACAGATGCGGCGCGATCGTGATGGCCGCGCTGGCCAGCATCCAGTGTTGCGTCGCGCAGGGAATCGGGGTGATCGCGCGCGTCATGCGGACGGGTCGCTGCCGAACAATGCGAGCGCTTCAAGGCAGCGGTCGCGATGGGCGGCGCTGTGATCCGGTCCAAAGGTGCGCTCCGGCAGGATCAACCGGTAGCGCTGTCCGGCATGGGCGGCGTCGACCACCCAGCGGGTGAGCCAGCGCAGGCGCGTCTCGGTGTCGAGCCGGGGGGGCAAGGCGTGCCAGTCGAAGCTGAGGGTGGCGCCCTCGGTGCCGGTGAAATCCTTGGACAGCAGGGTGTCGGTGCGGGCGACGGCCTTCCAGGCGATGCGGCGTGGCGAGTCGGCCGGTTGGTGCTCGCGCAGGCCGCCGAAGTCCTCTTCGCCAGGCGGCGGCGCGGCGGCGCTGCCGTGCTCCTCACCGCTGCCAGCAGGGGGCGGTGGCGCGGTATCCAGCGCGGGATAGACCAGGGTGCGTTGCGCGGGCGTGAGGACGCTCCAGGCGCGGATCAGGCCGAGCGGATAGGTCGTCTCGATGCGCAGTCGCCCGATCGGCAACCAGCCGCGGTGCCGCGCCGGCACACGCAGGCGCGAACAGCAGGTGCCGTTGGCGGGGATGTCGACGGTCGCCTCGTCCGTCCCGCAGCGCAGGGTCAGCGCCGGGCGTGTCCGGTTGGTGGCATCCCGGAGCACGACTTCGAAGTGCGCGTCCTCCCCTGCGTGTGCGGGCGCGTTGTGCCCGGCGCGGATCTCCAGATGGAGCAGATTGCGGAAGGCGTGGAACATGCTCGCCATGCCGAGCCCGGCGAGCAGGAAGGTGAGGGCGAAGCCCAGGCTGAGGGTGTAGTTGATCGAGGCGAGCAGCATCGCCAGCAGGGTGATGCCGAAGCCGATGCCGGCACGCGTGGGCAGCACGAAAATGCGCCGCTGCCCGAGCCGGACCGGATACGGCTCGGCGGGCCGGATGCGGAACAACCGGCGGTCGAGTTGCCGGGACAGCCAGGCAGGCCGGCGCAGGGCGAAGCGTGCCGCCATCAGCTGACCGGCACAGCGGCCAGCAGGTCGCGGGCGGCGGATTCGCCGCGGCTGACGTCCTGACCCAGACCGAGGCGGTGGCTGGCCACGGCAGGAAAGACGCGCTGGACGTCTTCGGGTTCGACATGCTCGCGCCCGTTCAGCCAGGCCCAGGCGCGGGCTGCGGCGATCAGGCCAAGGCCGGCGCGCGGGCTCAGCCCGATCGGGATCTTCGGGTCGTGGCGGGTGTACGCCAGCAGCGCCTGGACATAGGCCGCCAGCGGTTCGGCGACGTGAACCGCGGCGCAGGCCGCCTGCATTTGCAGCAGTTCATCGGGGCCAATGACCTGTGGCAACTGCGCCAGCAGGTCGCGCGGGTTCTGGCCGAGCAGCAGGTCGCGTTCGGCGGCCGCGTCGGGGTAGCCCAGTTCGATGCGCATCAGGAAGCGGTCGAGCTGGCTTTCGGGCAGCGGGAAGGTGCCGACCTGGGAGCTGGGATTCTGGGTGGCGATGACGAAGAAGGGTGAGGGCAGGGCCAGGGTCTGGCCGTCCGCAGTGACCTGGCCTTCCTCCATCGCTTCGAGCAGGGCGCTTTGGGTCTTTGGCGTGGCGCGGTTGATCTCGTCGGCGAGGATGAGCTGCGCAAAGACCGGGCCGCGATGGAAGTGAAAGGCGTGGGTCTCGCGGTCGTAGATGGACACGCCGAGGATGTCCGCCGGCAGCAGATCGCTGGTGAACTGGATGCGCTGGAACGCCAGCCCGGGCAGTCGGGCGAGCACATGCGCCAGGGTGGTCTTGCCCACGCCGGGGACGTCCTCGATCAGCAGGTGGCCGCGGGCGAGCATGCAGCACACGGCCAGCCTCAGTTGATCGGCCTTGCCGAGGAGAATCGTGCCTGCCTGTTCGAGAAGTCGATGTGCCTGTGTCGCGTTCATGGTTGCCGGTTGGGAATTTCAGGGGTTGCGTGGATAATGGAACGGAAAAAAGGGGCGCGGACTTGACGCCCCGTGCGTTCCGGCGGGTTCGAAGCCTACCCGGCGGACATCGAGGAACGATTGAAACGGGTCAAGGGAAGGGGGGCTATGTCACTCACGGCGTTCATCACTCACAAGGACTGCTGGCTGCACGATATGGGCGCGCACCACCCGGAGTGCCCCGACCGGCTCTCGGCGATCAACGACCGGTTGATCGCGGCGGGGCTGGATTTGTTCCTCAGCTTCCATGATGCGCCGCAGGCGAGCGTCGAGCAGCTGGCGCGGGCGCATCCACGTGAGTATGTCGAGCAACTGCTCAGCGACGTGCCGGAACATGGCATCCGTCACCTCGATCCCGATACCGCGGTCGGACCGGGCACGATGAAGGCCGCGGTGCGTTCCGCCGGCGCCGGCATCCTGGGTGTCGACCTGGTGATGGGGGGCGAGGTGGAAAACGCCTTCTGCGCCATCCGTCCGCCCGGGCATCATGCCGAACGCAGCCATGCGATGGGTTTCTGCTTCTTCAACAACGTGGCCGTGGCCGCGCACCATGCGCTCGCCCATCACGGGCTCGAACGGGTGTCCATCGTCGACTTCGACGTGCATCACGGCAACGGCACCGAGGACATCTTCCGCGACGACCCGCGGGTGCAGATGGTCAGCATCTTCCAGCACCCGTTCTACCCGTACAGCGGTGCCGACAATCCGCCGGCGCACATGTGCAACGTGCCGGTGCCGGCGGGGACCCGCGGCGACGCGTTCCGCCAGATCGTCACCGACATGTGGCTGCCGGCACTGCGCGCCCACGAGCCACAGCTGATCCTGATCTCGGCCGGCTTCGATGCCCATTACGAAGACGACATGGGTTCGCTCGGGCTGGTCGAATCCGACTACATCTGGGTTACCGAGCAGCTGCGGGTGGTGGCCGAAGAGTCCGCCGACAAGCGCATCGTCTCCCTGCTTGAGGGCGGCTACTCGCTGTCCTCGCTGGCGCGCTCGGTGGTGGCCCACATCAAGGCGCTGGCCGACATCTGAGCGTTCCCGATGGCTCCCCGGTCGCGGTGCCGGCACCGCGTCGGCGCGGCGTGCGCTGCAGCGTGTCGCGGCCGATGATTCGGGTACAATGCGCTTTTGCTTCCTGATCGCTCCGCACACATGATTACCGGATCCATTGTCGCCATCGTCACCCCGATGCATGAGGATGGCAGCCTCGATTTCGACAGCCTGCGCACGTTGGTCGACCACCATGTCGACCAGGGCACCGACGGCATCGTCATCGTCGGCACGACGGGCGAGTCACCGACCGTCGATGTGGACGAGCACTGCGAGCTCATCCGCGCCACTGTCGGCCATGCCGCCGGCCGCATTCCCGTGATCGCCGGCGTGGGCGCCAACTCCACCGCCGAGGCCATCGAACTGACCCGTTTCGCCAAGAAGGCGGGTGCGGTGGCGGGCCTGTCGGTGGTGCCGTACTACAACAAGCCGGGTCAGGAAGGGCTGTACCAGCATTTCAAGGCCATCGCCGAGGCCGATGACCTGCCCATCTGGCTGTACAACGTGCCCGGGCGCACGGTGGCCGACCTGTCCAACGACACCGCGCTGCGACTGGCGCAGATCCCCAACATCACCGGCATCAAGGACGCCACCGGCAGCATCGAGCGGGTGTGTGATCTGGTGGCGCGCGCGCCGGCCGACTTCGCCATCTACACCGGCGACGACATGAGCACCCTGGCTTTCCTGCTCATGGGGGGGCATGGCTGCATCTCGGTGACCGCGAACGTCGCGCCCAGGCTCATGCACGAGATGTGCGTCGCCGCCATCGCCGGCGACGTCAGCTGCGCGCGCGAGCTCAACCAGCGCCTGTTCGGCCTGCACAAGCAGCTGTTCTGCGAGGCCAATCCGATTCCGGTGAAATGGGCCGTGGCGCAGATGGGGCTGATCGGGCCCACGATGCGCCTGCCGATGACCCCCCTCGACCCGTCCAACCACGATCGTGTCCGCTCGGCCATGCGCGCTGCCGGCGTGATCAGCTAACCATCAAAGGTATCCATCAGCATGGTGCGACATCCCTTCGCGAGCCTGTTCGCGTGTGCGCTCAGCCTGACCATTGCCGGCTGCGGTGTGCTCGAAACCAAGAAGATCGACTACAAGAGCGCCGGCACGGCGCCGACGCTCGAAGTGCCGCCCGACCTGACGGCACCGGCCCAGTCGGATCGCTATGCGCTGCCGGAGACGGGCGGCCGAGGTTCGGCCACCCTGTCCACCTACAACGCCGAGCGCCAGATCAAGCCGGCCGACGGCAAGTCGACGGAAGTGATTCCCGAGACCAAGAACATCCATGTCGAGCGCGCCGGTGACGAGCGCTGGCTCGTCATCAAGGGCATGAACGCCGACGAGCTGTGGCCCAAGCTGCGCAACTTCTGGATCGAGCTGGGCTTCGTGCTCAACGTCGACTCGCCGACCATCGGCGTGATGGAGACGGACTGGGCTGAGGATCGCGCCAAGTTGCCGCAGGACTTCATCCGCAAGACCATCGGCAAGGTGCTCGACGGCCTGTATTCGGTGCCGGAACGTGACAAGTTCCGGACCCGCGTCGAAGAGGGCGACAAGCCCGGTACCCTCGACGTGTTCATCAGCCACCGCGGCATGGCCGAGGTCTACACCAACGAGGCCGAGGACTCGACCGTCTGGCAACCGCGCCCGGTCGACCCCGGGCTGGAAGCCGAGATGCTCCGCCGCATGATGGTTTACCTGGGGGCCGACGAAGCCTATGCCAAGGCGCAGGTGGCCACCGAGGCCCGTCCCGAGCGTGCGAGCATCGAGAAGCAGGACGGCGTGACCGTGCTGCATGTCGATGATCCCTATGCCCGCGCCTGGCGTCGTGTCGGTCTGGCGCTCGATCGGATCGGCTTCACCGTCGAGGATCGCAACCGGGCCGAAGGGGTGTACTTCGTCCGCTACATCGATCCGCAGGCGGACAACGAATCGAAGCGCGAGAAGAGCTGGCTGTCCAAGCTCGCCTTCTGGCGCAGCAGCGATGACGACAAGGTGGCCAAGGCGGGCAGCGAGTATCGCATCCAGGTCACCGACGCCGGGGACGCAGGCGCCAGGGTGCGCGTGCTGACCCGCGAAGGCGGCGCCGATACTTCCGAAACCTCGGCCAAGATCATCGCGTTGCTGCACGATCAACTGAAGTGATCGGACCGTGATCCGGTTCGTCTCGCTGGGCAGTGGGAGCAAGGGTAATGCGCTCCTCGTCCATGCCGGGACGACCCGGATCCTGATCGACTGCGGTTTCGGGGTCCGCGCCCTGAGCCAGCGGCTGGCACGCGTCGGCTGCATCCTTGATCAGCTCGATGCGGTGTTCGTCACCCACGAGCACAGCGATCATGTGGCGGGTCTGGCCGCGCTCCAGCGGCGCACCGGATGCCCCGTCCATCTCACCGAAGGCACCCATTGCCAGCTTCGCGAACGCCAGCGCCTGTCAGGCCCGGTGCACGAGGTACGTGCGAACCAGGCGGTGACTGTCGGTGACCTGCAGGTGACACCATATGGCGTGCCGCACGATGCGGCCGAGCCGGTGCAGTTCGTCATCTCGGATGGTGCGTGCCGGCTCGGGGTGTTGACCGATGCCGGCAGTGTGACCGGGTCCATGGTCGAAGCGCTGCGTGAGTGCAACGGGCTGGTCATCGAATTCAATCACGACGCCGACCTGCTCCGGGACGGGCCCTATCCGGCCTTCCTCAAGCGCCGGATCGCCTCCGATGAAGGCCATCTCGACAACGAGGCGGCCGCGCATCTGCTCGGTGAGCTCAAGCATCCTGGTCTCCAGCACGTGCTCGGCGCCCATCTGAGCGAACAGAACAACCGGCCGGAACTGGTACGTGCGGGTATGTCCAGGGCGCTGGGTGCTTCCCCGCAAGAGATGTGCGTGGCCGATCAGGCCGAGGGTTCCGACTGGTTCTCGCTCACCGGATAAAGCAGCACAGACGCCCGGGGCACACTCTCCGGGCATGAAAAAAGGCCGGCTGGATGCCGGCCTTTTCCTGCTGCAACAAACGAAAGAGATTTATTTCTTCTCTTCGGTCGTGGCGGCGTCCTTGGCCTCTTCGACGGCAGCGGCGGCCGCATCTTTGGCGTCCTTGACGGCGTCGGCAGCGGCATCCTTTGCCTCGCTCGCGCCTTCCTTGGCAGCGTCCATGGCATCGCCGGCCGCTTCCTTGGTGGCGTCGGCGGCTTCAGACGCGCCTTCCTTGGCCGAATCAGCCATATTGGAGGCGGCCTCCGATGCAGCGGCGGCGGTGTCCTTGGCGGCTTCGGTCGCGCTGCTGGCGGCTTCCTTGGCGGCTTCGACTGCGCTGTTGGCCGGTGCGGACTCTTCCTTTTGACCGCAGGCAGACACGGCGAGTGCGACGAGCGCGGCGACGAGGAGAGATTTTTTCATGGGTAGGATTCCTCTCAATCTGACATTGTGTTGTTGTCTGATGTGCAGGTGCAGCATCAGCGAAATATGCTAGCACGGTGCAAATCGGGTTTCACCTGCCAGTGCGGCGGATGCCACACTTGTTGATCGTCTTACAAGCCAAGGACCGCGCCGATGCTGGCCTCCGTGGCGGCACCCCAAATTGTTTCAAGTTGTGGGCGTTCGCGTGCGGCAACGGCCGGATCGTCCTGGTAGAGGTAGGCGCGTGGAGCGTCATATTGCGGTTGAACAAGGCAGTGGGCTTGGTCACTCAGGATCAGACCGCGGTCGAAGTCGTCGGCGTGGTGGCTCGCCATGACGCGCACGGTGGCGATATGACCGTAGTCGACCAGCAGCTGGCGTGTGCGCGGCATGCGCGTGAGGAGCGATTCGGGCGTACGCACGAGCAGCTTCACCTGTCCCGGGTACAGGCGTCGCAGGCACTGCCGGAGTCGTTCGGTGGTTTCCGGGTGATCGGGATGGAGCCTGCCCAGGTCGTTGACGGCGACGATCAGCTCGCGCCGGGTCGCCGTCAGCAGGTCGAGCCACGCATCCCGGATCTGTGCCCAGGTCTCGAGGGTCTGGGCGCCGGACGACGGATTCGGCTCAGTCGGCGACATGCGCGAAGCCGTCCTCGTGCCATTCGTGCAGATGCGCTCGGGTCGGGCCCGACAGGGCCTTGAAGGTGGCGCCGTCGAGGCGACGTGCGTGGGCGAACTCGCGCAGGGCGGGGGCGTCGGCCGCGTCGAGGTTCTGACGTTCGCCGTTGAGATAGAAGTGCCCGCCCTGGTAGAGCAGGATGCTGCGTCGGTCGAGGGCGAGCCCGTGGCGTGACGCCCGCGCCGAAAACTGGCGCGATGACAGCGGTTCCGCGGGTGGCTCGAAGAACACGTTCGCCTTGGGCTCGCTCAGATAATGGCCGAGGAAGTCGCCCACGTCGCTGCGCGACCAGTGCAGGCGGGCGATCATGGCGCCGACGCGGTCGATCATGTCGTCGCTGATCCGGGCGCTGTTGCGCTGGCTCTTGAGGTCCGGATCGCGGTAGAGGCCGTCCATGCACAGGCGATCCTGCAGGTATTCGAGGAATTCCCGCACCAGTTCCTCGGCCGATGGCGAGCGGAAGCCGATCGAATATGTCATGCATTCGCCCATCGCCACGCCGTCGTGTGCCCACTCGGGCGGCAGGTAGAGCATGTCGCCGGGTTCGAGGATCCAGTCGTATTCGGGCTGAAAATCGGCGAGGATCTTCAGGGGCGCATCCTCCACCAGGCGCCGGTCCGCCTGCCGGCCGATCCGCCAGCGTCGCTGCCCGATGCCCTGGAGCAGGAACACGTCGTAATCGTCGAAGTGGGGGCCGACGCCGCCGCCGTCGATGGCGTAGCTGACCATCAGATCGTCCAGCCGGCTCTGGGGGATGAAGTCGAAGCGGCGCATGAGCGCGTCGGTGTCCGCATCCCACAGGTTCATGCCCTGGACCAGCACGGTCCACGGAGTCGATTTGCGGCGCAGCGATTTCATCCGTTGCGGACCGTGTGTGACGGTCCAGCCCTCGGGGCCGTGGCTCACGAGGCGCGATTCCACGTCGGCGTCGCAGGCCAGCTCGAAGAGGCGCTCGGGCGTGACCGAGCCGGTGAAGCCCGGAACGGCCTGGCGAATCAGCAGCGGCTGCTTTTGCCAGTAGGTGCTCAGGAATTCCTTGGGCGTGAGCGCGCCCAGTACGTGTGTGTCCATGGGCGCCATGGTAGCGCTTCGCCATGCGCGTGTGGTGCCCGCGATGGCCCGGCACCGCTACAATACCGGCTTTTTCCGCAAGGCCGTTTCATGCCCGTCGCCCGCATCGAATCGCTGAACCACGAGGGTCAGGGCGTGGCCCGTTCGCCGGAAGGCAAGACCGTGTTCGTCGAAGGCGCGCTGCCCGGCGAACTCGTCGACTACGCGGTCGATCGCGACAAGCCCAAGTACGCGCGCGCGCATGTCGAGCGGGTCATCGAAGCCAGCGCCTTGCGGGTGAGCCCGCGCTGCGTGTTCTTCGGTCACTGCGGCGGCTGCAGCATGCAGCACCTGGATGCCCATGCGCAGGCGGCGATCAAGCAACGCGTGCTCGAGGACGCGCTGTGGCATCAGGCGCGGGTGCGCGCGGACATCATCTATCCGGCCATCGACGGGCCGGCCTGGGGCTATCGCTATCGGGCGCGCCTGAGCGTGCGCCGTGTCGAGCGTCTCGGCGGCGTGCTGGTCGGTTTCCACCAGCGGCGCAGCAGCTACATCGCCGACATGACCTCCTGCGAGGTGCTGCCCCGCCACATCTCCGATCTGTTGCCGCGGCTGCGCGATCTGGTGGCGCGCACGTCGGTCGTCGAGCGTCTGCCGCAGATCGAGCTGGGCATCGGCGACGGCGCCACCGTGTTGGTGTTCCGTATTCTCGACCCCATCTCCCGGGCCGACGAAGCCCTGTTCCGGCAGTTCGCCGATGCCCACGATGTCCAGGTGTGGCTGCAGCCGGGCGGGCCCGACAGCGCTTACCGGCTGCATCCGGTCGATGCGCCGGCGCTGACCTACACCGTGCCCGAGTTCGGCCTGCGTTTCGATTTTCGGCCCAACGACTTCACCCAGGTGAACTTCCTCATCAATCGCGTGTTGCTGCGTCGTGCCATCGATCTGCTGTCGCCGCAGCCGGGCGAGCGCATCGGCGACCTGTTCTGCGGCCTGGGCAACTTCAGCCTGCCGATCGCCCGGCGCGGTGCCCATGTGATCGGCGTGGAGGGCAGCGACGCCCTGGTGGCCCGCGCGGCCGCCAACGCCGCCGCCAACGGCCTCTCGGCGCTGACCGAATTCCATGCCGCGGACCTGTTCGAAGCCACCGAGGACAGCCTCGATGCGCTCGGCGCGCTCGACAAGCTGCTCATCGATCCGCCGCGCGAGGGCGCCATCGCCGTGGTCAAGGCGCTCGGCGCGCAGGCACCGAAGCGGATCGTCTACGTGTCCTGCAATCCGGCGACCCTGGCGCGGGACACGGCGGTGCTGGTGCACGAAAAAGGCTATCGGCTCCTCGGCGCGGGCATCGCCAACATGTTCCCGCACACCTCGCACGTGGAATCGATCGCCCTGTTCGAGCGCGCCTGACGCAAACCGTCCCATGCGCTATACTCGCGCCGCGCCTGTCGAGAACCGTCGGGCGGCCCCGGAGGTGTGGCAGAGCGGTTGAATGCACCGGTCTTGAAAACCGGCAAGGGTTTGCGCCCTTCGTGAGTTCGAATCTCACCGCCTCCGCCAGAATGTCAATGAGAACGCGGCTTCGGGCCGCGTTCTTTCTTTTTCCGGTGCCGGCCTCAGATGTGCTGGTACAGCCCCTCGAGCACCAGATCGGTGAAGCTCACGATGCCGACGACGCGGCCGTTGTCCACCACCGGCGCGCGCGACAGGTCGAAGCGGGTGAACAGACGCGCGCAGTAGCGGATGTCCATGGCCGGGTCGACCGTGATGACGGGCTTGGCCATGACCTCGTAGACGTTGATCCGCTCGGGCGAGCGGTCCTTGCCCAGCACGTGGCGGGCGATGTCGGAGATGAGCAGCATGCCGTACTCGTCGTCGTCGTGGCGCTTGTCCACGATGAGCCCTTCGGCGCCGTGCTGTTTCATGGCCCGCAACGCTTCGGTGATGGTGGCCATGCCGTCGATGGTGTGGACCTCGGCCTGCATGACCTCGCTGACGCGGACGATCTGACGGGGGCTCATAGCTTGTTCTCCACGGCGCTTTCGAGTTGCTTCATCTGGCGGGTGACGCCGACCGCGTCCTCCACGTCGATCTGGAAGGCGATGCCGGTGCCGGGCTTGGCCTCGAATTCGCCCTTGACGGCGATGGTCTCGAGAATTTCCCGGCTCAGGTGTTCCTCGACCAGGAACAGCAGCATGTCGCGCTGGGTTTCGAGCGAGAGGCCGAAGAAGGTCTTGGCCTTCTCGAAGCCTTCGCCACGCGCCTGGTTGATCACGGTGCAGCCGGTGGCGCCGGCTTCCCGCGCGGCGGCCATGACCGCGTCGGTCTTGTCGTCCTCGACCAGGGCGATCAGCAGTTTGAAGTGCATGGTCAGTTTCTCCTTGCTTCGGCGTCGTGCGCCGCGTGCCGGCGGCGACGCCATTCGGACAACTGGGCGTAGCCCATGACCGACATGATGGGGAACAGGCTGGCGAAGGCGATCAGGCCGAAGCCGTCGATCAGCACGCTGCGCCCGGGGACGGTGCCGGCCAGGCCGAGGCCGAGCGCGGTCACCAGCGGCACGGTGACGGTGGAGGTGGTGACGCCGCCCGAGTCGTAGGCGAGGGCGACGATGGTTTTCGGGGCGCGCAGGGTCTGGGCGATCACGACCACGTAGCCGGCGATGATGTACCAGTGCAGCGGCGTGCCGGTGACGATCCGGTAAGCCCCCAGGGCGATGCCGATCGCCACGCCGATGGCCACCGCCACGCGCAGGCCCCACACGCTGATGGTGCCGCCCGAGACCGCCTCGGCCTTGAGGGCGACGGCGATCAGCGAGGGTTCGGCGATGGTGGTCGAGAAGCCGATGGCGAAGGCGAACAGATACACCCACAGGTAGTCGCGCCAGCCGATGGTGGCGGGGATGTGGTCGAGGCCGGCGAAGATGAAGGCCGGATCGGTCAGCTGGCGGGCCATGAGCTTGCCGAGCGGGAACAGCGCCTGGTCCAGCCCCTGGAGGAACAGGGTGAGGCCGATCAGCACATAGGCGAAGCCGGTCAGCACGCTCTTGAGCTGGGGTACGGGCCGGCGGATGACCAGCAGCTGGAAGCCGAACAGGATGCCGGCGATGGGCAGCACGTCCACCGCCGTGACCGCCAGTTCGTGACCGAAACCGATCCACCAGCCCATCATGAGAGCAGCATCCCGTAGCCCATGACGAAGATCATGGGCGTGAGCGAGGCGAAGGCGATGAGGCCGAAGCCGTCGATCATGGGGTTGCGCCCCTGGATGGAGGAGGCCAGGCCGATGCCCAGCGCGGCGACCAGCGGCACCGTGATCGTCGAGGTGGTGACCCCGCCCGAATCGTAGGCGATGCCGATGATCTGCTCCGGTGCGAACAGGGTCATGACGACGACGCCGACGTAGCCGCCGATGATCAGGTACTGGATCGGCCAGCCCCGGATGATGCGGATGACGCCGACCACGATGGCGAAGCCGACCGAGATCGCGACGGTATAGCGCAGGCCGGTGGCGTAGTCCTTCATGGCGGCCTTGTCGCGCGCGATGACGCCGCTGTCGGCGGCGATCTGCGCGGCTTCGTCGGCCACCGCCATCAGCGCCGGCTCGGCCACGGTGGTGCCGAAACCGAGGGCGAAGGCGAAGGCCATGAGCCACAGCACGGAGCCCTTGCGGGCGAAGGCGTAGGCCATCTTCTCGCCGATGGGGAACAGGCCCATCTCCAGGCCGCGCACGAAAAAGGTCAGGCCGAGGACCACGAGGATCGCGCCGAAGAAGATCTCGCCCAGGTTGGGGATCGGCTGCTGCAGCACCACGAGCTGGAAGAAGGCGATGACGACGACGATCGGGGCCAGGTCGCGGACGCTGTCGACCAGGGCCTTGATGAACAGGTGCAGTTGCTTGTTCACGCCACGCGTTCCGTTCGCTGGTTTGGATGGCCGCCCGCCGCCGGGCGCGGCGCGCATGAACCGATTATACGGCCGGCGCGGGTCTCCGGCAGCCGCGCCCGGGCGGCGCGGGTCAGCGCTCGTCCAGGGGCGTGACCGTGACCGCCACCTCCGGCTCGTGCCCGCCACCGCCGAGGATGATGCCGCGCAGGGGCGAGACGTCGTTGAAGTCGCGCCCCCAGCCGATGGTGATGTGCTGGGTGTCCGGCTGGAGATTGTTGGTGGGGTCGAACTCCACCCAGCCCAGCGCCGTGTCGGGCGCATACACCGACACCCAGGCGTGCGAGGCGTCCGCGCCGATCATGCGCGGCTGCCCCGGGGGCGGATGGGTGAGCAGATAGCCGCTCATGTAGCGGGCCGGCAGTCCGAGCGCGCGCAGGCAGGCGATCATCAGATGGGCGAAGTCCTGGCACACCCCGCGTTTGTTGGCGAGCACCTCGAGCACCGGGGTGGCGATGGAGGTGGCTTCGGCGTCGAAGGTGAATTCGTCGAAAATCTTCGCCATCAGGGCGGCGGCGCCCTCCAGCAGCGCTCGGCCCGGGGGGAAGCAGTCGAGCGCATAGGCGCGCAGCTCGTTCTTCACGCGCACGTTGGGCGACTCGAACAGGAAGCGTTTGGCCGCCAGGTCGTCGGCGCGGGGCGCCACGCCGCCCTGATAGATCAGGCGTCGGGCCAGTTCGTCCCACGGCAGCGATTCGGCCAGATCGATGGCGCCGCGCGGACGCACCTCGACTTCCATTTCCGCGCGCACGTTGAGTGCCGGATGGGGCTGGTAGAAGCCCAGCCATTCGACCGAGTTGCCGAACGCGTCCTGACCGGCGCGGCGCCACGACGGTTCCGGATCGATGCTCAGCTCGTAGCGCAGGCAGGTCTGCCAGTCGGACGGACGCGGCACCAGATGCAGCACCTGATGCGACAGCGACACCGCGCCACCGTAGTCGTAGTTGGTTTCGTGGAGGATGTGGTATCGCGCCATGATCAGCTCGCCAGGGTCAGGTGGCTGACGCTATCGACATGGGTGAAGAAGCGCATGGCGATCTTGTCGGACAGCGCATGGGCTTCGGCCAGCAGGGCGCTCAGGCTCTCGGCCAGCTGGGTGGCGGCCTGGCGCGGGCGCTGTTCGAAGCGGTGCAGGTCGAAGGCGCGCACCGCCTGTCCGGCGCGGCGGATGGGCTCGACCGGCAGCTCGCCGAGCTCGGCGTCGAGGGCGCTCAGTTCGGCGATCAGCTCGACGATCTGGAAGGCCACGCCGTGCGGGTTGCTCTCGTCCATCACGCTCAGGTCGATGACCGAGAGGATCTCGGGCGAGCGTGCGTAGCGGGAACGGTAGGTGATGATGCTGTCGGTGACCTGGAGCAGCCATTCGAGGTTGTCGCTGTCGCGTTCGAAGTGCAGGGTGAGGAAGCCGCCGATCGCATCGCACAGAAAGGCGAGGCGTTCGATGCGGCGGCCGAGCACATGGAAGCGCCAGCCGGTGTCCCGGGTCATGTTGTCGAGCGAGAAACCGGTCAGCGAGGAGGACACCTGCAGCACCATGTCGAGCAGCATCCCCATGTCGCCCAGCTCGGTGCCGCCGGTGCGCATGCCCTGCAGATCGCGCTGGAGGCGGTTGAGCGAATGCCAGTGATCGAGGGACAGGCGTTCGCGCACTTGCGAGGCGGCCCACAGCAGGCGGCGACAGGCGTCGGAGATGCTGTTCTCGGCGCCCGGATCCTGGACGGCCGCGCACAGGCGCGATTCGAGGCTGACGGCCGGCGCTTCGGGGTCGACCGGGCCGAGGATACGGGTGCGCTCCGCCACGGTGAGCAGCGCTTCGAGCGGCGGGGTGAGTTCGCCGGCGTTGTCGATATGCTGGGCGATGGCCACCCGCAGCAGGCGTGCGGTGACGTCGAGCCGTTCGCTGTAGCGCGCCAGCCAGAACAGGTTCTCGACCACCCGTGAGGACAGGTTGCTGCCGCTGCGCACCAGGTCGCTCACGCTCACCGATTTCTTGAGCAGGCTGAACGGATCGACGGCGCCTTCGGCCCGCACCCAGATGTCCTTGGCGGTGCCGCCGCGCTGCATCGACAGCACCAGCGCGTTGGAGCTGCCGGCGACGCGGGCCAGGCCGCCGGGCATGACCTTGTAGCCGTCCGGCGTGGCCACCGCGTACATGCGCAGGCCCACGTTGCGCGCCAGCAGGCGGCGCTCGTGGGCACGGCTCCACACCGGCGTCTGCGACAGGCGCACCCATTCCTGGGCCACGTAGGCGTGGGGGCGGGCGCGGATGCGGCTGATCATCTCGGCGCGCTCGGCGCCGCGCAGGGTGTGGCCGAAGACGGGCTCGAGCCGCTGGGTGGGGTAGGCCGGCTTGATGACCAGGCCGTCGAGATGCTCGAGGGCATAGTCCATGGCGGGTTCCTCGCCGCACCACCAGGTGGCCACCGAGGGCAGGCTCAGGGTCTCGCCGAGCAGCTCGCGCGCCAGCGCGGGCAGGAAGCCCATCACCGCCGAGGAGCCGGGCAGGCCGCTGCCCAGGGCGTTGCTGATGAACACCCGGCCGGCGCGCACCACGTTCATGAGCCCCGGCACGCCGAGCGCCGACTCGCCACGCAGTTCGAGCGGATCGCAGAAATCGTCGTTGACCCGGCGCATGATCGCGTGCACCCGCTGCAGGCCGGAGAGCGTCTTGAGATAGACGGTGTCGCCGCGCACCGTCAGGTCCTGCCCTTCCACCAGCGGAAAACCCAGGTAGCGCGACAGGTAGGCGTGTTCGAAGTAGGTGGCGTTATAGGGGCCCGGGGTGAGCACGACGACGCGCGGACGCTCGCCGTTCTCGACCGGGGCGAGGCGTTCGAGGCTCGATTGCAGCGCCGCGTAGAAGCCGGCGAGCCGTTCGATGCGCATGTCGCGGAACAGGCGCGGGAACACGCGCGAGACGATCAGCCGGTTCTCGAGCGCGTAGCCCGAGCCGGTCGGTGTCTGGGTGCGGTCGGCGATGACCCACCACTGCCCGTCCGGCGAGCGCGCCAGGTCGACCGCATATTGATGCAGGAACACGCCGCCGGGCGGCTGGGTGCCCACACAGGGCCACAGAAAACCGTGCTGGCCGAACACCAGTGCCGGCGGCAGCAGGCCCTGCGACAGCAGGCGCTGCTCGCCGTACAGATCGGCGAGCATGGCGTTGAGCACGCGGGCGCGCTGGGCGATGCCGGCCTCGAGGGTGTGCCATTCCTCGGCGGAGAGGATGAAGGGCAGCGGATCGAGCGCCCAGGGGCGGTCCTGGCCGTCCGGGTCGCCGTACACGTTGTAGGCGACCCCGTCCTCGAGGATGCTGCGCTCGGCAAAATCGATGCGCTGGCGCATGGCCTCGGGCGAAGAGCCGTCCAGATGCTCGAACAGCTCGCGCCAGTGCGGCCGGATGAGGCCGTCGCCGACCATCATTTCGTCGAAACGATTGGGCGGGTGCGAGTAGATCGAGAGCAGCGTGCGGACCATGTCTTTCTTTTTGCAAATCCCCCTGCGCCCCGGGTGGGGTGCAGGGGGACGATCTTACCCGGTCTTGACGGGCCGTCGGGGGCCGTATTGCAGAATTTCTGACGGAGCGATGCCCGCTCAGGGACGGCGCAGGTCGAGCGTGAAGGGGTGCTCGGCGTTGACCGTCACCCGCGCCGGCGCGACCTTGCCCGGGGTGTGTCCGAAGCCGAAGAAGCGCGAACGCCGCCGGCTTTCGGCCTCGTAGGCATTGACCGGGAAACGCTCGAAACTGAGCCCGCCCGGATGCGAGACATGGTATTGCGCACCGCCCAGCGAGCGGCCCGACCAGGTGTCCACGAGGTCGAACACCAGCGGGGCATGCACACCGATCAGCGGCTGCAGGCACGAGGGCGGCTGCCAGGCCCGGTAGCGCACCCCGGCGACGAATTCGCCGACCACGCCGGTGGGCTGGAGCGGCACCGGCACACCGTTGCAGGTGAGCTGATAGCGATCCGGCGCCATGCCGGTGATCTTGACCTCGAGCCGTTCGAGCGAGGAATCCACATAGCGCACCGTGCCGCCAACGGCGCCTTCCTCGCCCATCACGTGCCAGGGTTCGAGGGCATTGCGCAGTTCGACGTTGATCCCGCGCACGACGAACTCGCCATGCTGCGGGAAGCGGAACGCGAAGTGGGGCGCGAACCACGCGAACTCGAAGGGGTAGCCGAAGGCGTTGAGCTCGTCGATCACGTCGCGGAAATCCTGCGCCACATGGTGCGGCAGCATGAAGCGGTCGTGCAGCTCGGTGCCCCAGCGGGCCAGCCGTTCGGGCCGGTAGGGAGTGTCCCAGAAGCGGGCCACGAGGGCGCGCAGCAGCAACTGCTGGGCGAGGCTCATGCGCGCATGCGGCGGCATCTCGAAGGCGCGCAGTTCGACCAGTCCGTGGCGGCCGGCGGGGCCGTCCGGCGAATACAGCTTGTCGATGCAGAACTCCGCCCGGTGGGTGTTGCCGGTGACGTCGATGAGGATGTTGCGCAGCAGGCGGTCGATCTGCCAGGGCGGCGCGTAGCTGCCCGGTTCGGGCATCTGGCGCAGGGCGATCTCGAGCTCGTAGAGGCTGTCGTTGCGTGCCTCGTCCACCCGCGGGGCCTGGCTGGAGGGGCCGATGAACAGGCCCGAAAACAGGTAGGACAGGCTCGGGTGGTTGTGCCAGTAGGCGACGAGGCTGGCAAGCAGGTCGGGCCGGCGCAGGAAGGGCGAGTCGGCCGGCGTGCGTCCGCCGAGCACGAAGTGGTTGCCGCCGCCGGTGCCCGAGTGGCGTCCGTCGAGCATGAACTTTTCGGTGCTCAGGCGGCACTGGTGGGCGGCTTCGTACAGATGGGTGGTGCGATCGACCAGATCGTCCCAGCGCGCGGCCGGGTGAATGTTCACCTCGATCACGCCTGGGTCGGGGGTGACGCTGAAGTGGTTGATGCGCGGATCGCTCGGCGGCGGGTAGCCTTCGAGGATGACCGGGATGCCGAGGTCTTCGGCGGCGGCTTCGACCGCGGCGACCAGTTCCAGATAGTCGTCCAGGGTGCCGGCGGGGGGCATGAAGATGTACATCACGCCCTCACGGGCCTGGGCGCAGATGGCGAAGCGGGTGATCCAGTGGGCGGACTGGCCCGGTGCCGGGCGCCCCGCCACGTCGCCCTCGTGCAGCCGGCTGGCGCTCAGTGGTGCGGACGTGCTCAGGGTGTCGCTGCCGGCGTGCGCGCGAATCTGGGCACGGATCTGCGTGTGACTGGCCAGTGGTTCGAGCGGGGCCATGGGGTCGGTGGGGATGACCCAGGGGTACTCGGCCTCGCTGACCCAGGGGACGGAATCGAGCGGCAGGCGGTAGCCCATGGGCGAGTCGCCCGGGATGAGATAGCAGCGCTCCGCACGCAGGAACCAGGGCCCGGTCTCCCAGGCGCCGGCGGCGTTCTTCATGATCGGGAAGATGTGGCCGGTGGCGGTCTTGAGGCCCTGGTCGAAGACCTTCATCAGGCGGGCACGTTCGAGCGGGTCGTCCACGCGCGAGTCGAAGGGATCGACGTTGTCGGGCAGGCGGCGCTCCCGCCACATGTAGTAGAAGACGTCCTCGTAACCGGCGAAGACGAAGTCCGGATCGAGACCGAGGTGGCGGGCGAAGTGGCGCAGAAAGCGGTCCGCGTCGGCTTCGGTGACCCCGTAGTCCTTGCGCTCGTCGGCGATGAGGGCCGGATTGTTCCAGATCGCCTCGCCATCGTGGCGCCAGAAGCAGCCCAGCGCCCAGCGCGGCAGCTGTTCGCCCGGGTACCACTTGCCCTGGCCGAAGTGGGCCAGGCCGCCGGGCGCGTACTTGTCCTTGAGGCGGTGATAGAGCTCGGCGGCGCGCACCCGCTTGGTCGGGCCGAGGGCGTCGGTGTTCCATTCGGCGCCGTCGGGGTCGTCCGCGGCCACGAAGGTCGGCTCGCCCCCCATGGTGAGGCGCACGTCCATGGCGTTGAGATCCGCGTCCACTTGCTGGCCGAGCGCTTCGATGTCGCGCCACTGGGCGTCGGTGTAGGGCTTGGTGACCCGGGGCGCTTCATAGATGCGGGTCACCGACATCTCGTGGCCGAACTCGACCTCGCTCTTGCTCACCGCGCCGGTGATGGGCGCCGCCGATGCCGGTTCGGGGGTGCAGGCGAGCGGGATGTGGCCTTCACCGGCAAACAGCCCGGAGGTGGGGTCGAGGCCGACCCAGCCTGCGCCGGGCAGGTAGACCTCGCACCAGGCGTGCAGGTCGGTGAAGTCGTGGTCGGCGCCCACGGGGCCGTCGAGCGCCTTGACGTCGGGGGTGAGCTGGATCAGGTAGCCGGACACGAAACGCGCCGCCAGGCCGATGTGGCGACACAGCTGGACCATCAGCCACGCGGTGTCGCGGCAGGAGCCACTGCCTTTTTGCAGTGTCTCTTCCGGGGTCTGGATGCCGGGTTCGAGGCGGATGGTGTAGTCAATGTCCTGTTCCAGCCGCTGGTTCAGGGCGACGAGGAAGTCCACGCTGCGTGTCGGCGTCAGATCGATGCGCTCGAGATATTTGGCGAACAGCGGCGCGCTGCCGTCGAGCAGCGGCAAGGTATACAGATAGGGCGTCAGTTCATGGCGCTGCCAGGCCTCGTAGTCGAACGGGATCTTCTCCGCGTGCGGGTCGAGGAAGAAGTCGAAGGGGTTGATCACCGATAGCTCGGCGACCAGGTCCACCTCGATGCGGAAGGTGTCCGTCTTCTCCGGAAACACCATGCGCGCCAGCCAGTTCGATTGCGGATCCTGTTGCCAGTTGATGAAGTGATCCCCGGGCGTCACCTTGAGGCTGAACGCGCGGATCGGCGTGCGTGAGTGGGGGCAGGGCCTGAGCCGGATGACCTGGGGGCCGAGTTCGACCAGGCGGTCATAGCGGTACTCGGTGACATGGTTGAGTGCGACATGGATCGACACGCTGGACTCCGTCGAAAAATGACTGCGTTGATGCCGGGGTGGTCCGGAAACATCCGCGCCGGTCGCCGGGGCCGGTCGCGGACGGTAAGTCTGGATCAGGTAGTTTGCATGGCTTCGAGAAAGTCGTGCTGGATCCCGTTGCCCAGCCCTTCGATCCGACGCATGAAATCGGTCAGGAACACATGCAGGCCGCGGGCGAAGATATCCTCGATGCGCCCGTAGCGCAGCTCGCTGTAGAGCTGACCGGCGCGGCGCTGGGTTTCGCCCGAATGGCTGTTGGCGACCAGACCGAGGCTCTTGACCAGCGCCCGCATGCAGAACATGAGCGAGCGGGGCATGCCCGGGTGGAGGATGAGCAGCTCGGCGACCCGGGCCGGGCTGATGCCGGCGCGGTAGGTCTTGCGATACACCTCGAAGGCAGAGACCGAGCGCAGCAGGGCGCCCCACTGGTAGAAATCCGTGGTGCCCTGGTCCGGGCCCGGCGTGAGGACGTGGTACTTCACGTCGAGAATCCGCGCCGTGTTGTCCGCACGCTCGAGCACGGTGCCCAGGCGGATGAAGTGGAAGGCTTCGTCCTGCAGCATGGTGCCGAGGGTGGCGCCGCGTACCAGCGAGGAGCGCAGCTTGACCCACTCGAAGAATTCGCCCGGTCCGGAGCTGATCGACGCGTCGAAGCGATGCGACTCCAGATCCAGCCAGGTGGCGTTGAGCGTCTCCCACATGTCGGAGGTGATGGTGCCGCGCACGGCATGGGCGTTCTCGCGGCACATGCGCAGACAGGCGTGGATCGAGGAAGGATTCTCCGCGTCGCTGATCATGAAGTGCAGCACGTTGGCCGCGGTGGCCTGCTTGTACTTCGCGAAGAAGGCGTCCTCCAGGCTGTTGAGCAGAATCACCGCGTGCCAGTTCTGGTTCGCGGATTCGGCCGACTGGGGCACCATGGACATTTGCCAGGTGACATCCAGCAGCCGCGCCGTGCTCTCGGCGCGTTCGATGTAGCGCGACATCCAGTACAGGTGGTCGGCGGTACGACTGAGCATGATGTGTCCTTTCCCGTGATTCGTCGTTGCGCGCTCAGGCTTCGAGCACCCAGGTGTCCTTGGTGCCGCCGCCCTGGGAGGAATTCACCACCAGGGACCCCTCGCGCAGCGCGACCCGGGTCAGGCCGCCCGGCACCATGCGGATCTGCTCGCCCGACAGGACGAAGGGGCGCAGGTCGATGTGGCGCGGCGCGATGCCCGATTCGACGAAGGTGGGGCAGTTGGACAGGGACAGGGTGGGCTGGGCGATGTAGCGCTCCGGATGGGCCTCGAGGCGTTTGCGGAACTCGGCGATCTCCTCGCGCGTGGCAGCGGGGCCGACCAGCATTCCGTAGCCGCCGGCGCCATGGACCTCCTTGACCACCAGGTCGGCCAGGTTGGCCAGGGTGTAGGCCAGATCCTCGGCCTTGCGGCACATGTAGGTGGGCACGTTGTTGAGCAGCGGCTCCTCGCCCAGGTAGAAACGGATCATTTCCGGCACGTAGGGATAGATGGACTTGTCGTCGGCCACACCGGTGCCGATGGCGTTGGCCAGGGTCACGCGCCCGGCCTTGTAGGCCGACAGCAGGCCCGGCACGCCGAGCATGGAGTCCTTGCGGAAAGCCAGCGGATCGAGGAAATCGTCATCCACCCGGCGGTAGATCACGTCCACCCGCGCCGGCCCCTGGGTGGTGCGCATCCACACCGTGTCGTCGCGCACGAACAGGTCGCGCCCCTCGACCAGTTCGACGCCCATCTGCTGGGCCAGGTAGGTATGTTCGAAGTAGGCACTGTTGAAGGCGCCGGGGGTGAGCACGACCACGTTCGGGCGTTCCACGCCCTTGGGGGCGACGGCGCCCAGGCTGTCGAAGAGCAGATCCGGGTAGTGCAGCACCGGGGCGATCTTGTGGCGCGCGAACAGCTCGGGGAACAGACGCATCATCATCTTGCGGTCCTCGATCATGTAGGACACGCCGGAGGGGACGCGCAGGTTGTCTTCGAGCACGTAGAACTCGCCTTCGCCGGCGCGCACCACATCGACCCCGGCGATATGGGCGTAGATGTCGTCCGGCACGTCCACCCCACGCATCTCCTCACGGAACTGACCGTTGTTGAGGACCTGTTCCGGCGGAATGCGGCCGGCCGCGAGGATCTCCTGGTCGTGATAGATGTCCTTCAGAAAGGCGTTGAGCGCACGCACCCGCTGTTTGAGGCCGGCGGCCAGGGCGGTCCATTCGGCGGCCGGGATGATGCGCGGCACGATGTCGAATGGAATGAGCCGTTCGGTACCGGCGTCCTCGCCATAGACCGCAAAGGTGATGCCGACCCGATGGAACGCCAGGTCGGCCTCGGCCCGGCGTCGCGCGATGCGCTCCGGGGGGGTGCTGTCGAGCCATTCGGCGAAGCCGCCGTAATGGGGTCGGACGCTGCCGTCGGCCGCATGCATTTCGTTGTAGAAGGAAGCTCCCATGCGTATCACCTCGTGTGTTGCTCTCGTTATGGCATGGCGGCACGGCGCTCGCTTCTCGACGGCGTGGCTGCGTCGCAGCGGCCTAGAGAAGCCCGCGTGGCCATGATGGTCATCGACCTGAGTGCGCTAACGCATGCTTCGTGCCAGCCGGAAACCTCGAGCTGGCGAGCCATTCATGGGGGATAAGGAGGGGGCATGGACCTGCGATGCACCGTTTCGGTGCGGATAAAAATCGGGTCGCGCTTCGTTGCGGTGCGGCAATCGCCGCGTCAGAGCATGTCGCGCGTGGCGTCGGCCCAGCAGTTGGGGGTTTCGAACAGGCGGACCTGGGTCAGTTGGAGATGATTGCCGAAGGTGTCCCGGTAGTGCGGGTCGAGAATGCGAAAGGCGGCCAGCGCGAGGTTTTCGGCCGTGGGCACCACGTCAAGGAGGACGGTCTTGTGATCGGGCAGGGTGGCCAGGAAGTCCACCACCGGCGTGTCGCCGCGATAGGCGAGGAAGGCGTGGTCCCACAGGTCCACCAGATGGCGCTTGGCGATTTGCTTGATGTCGCCGAAATCCATCACCATGCCGTTGGCCGGATTGCCGGCTGCCTGGATGATCTCGCCGGCCAGGGTGATCTCGATGACGTAACGATGGCCGTGCAAGTGTTTGCACTGGCTGGCATGGTCCGGAATGCGGTGTCCGGCATCGAATTCCAGGCGGCGGGTAATGCGCATTCGAATCCCCAATCAAAGGGGGCGGATTATATCATTCGCCCATGAAGGAACCGCCGCGCGGTAACACACAGGACAAGGATGAACACACTCAGCACCAACGACCATCGTCGCGACTTTGCCGGCATGACCTATGTCTACCCGGTGCTCTCCCGGCGCGCCGGTGGCGTCTCGGTCGGTATCAATCTGAACCCGAACAACGCCTGCAACTGGCACTGCGTTTACTGCCAGGTGCCTGACCTGGTCCGTGGGACTGCGCCGGACATTGATCTGGGGCTGCTGGAGCGTGAGCTCACGGCATTTCTGTCAGCGCTGACGCCGGGCGACTATCTGGCCCGTCACGTGCCGGAGGGCTTGCGTGTCATTCAGGACATCGCCTTCTCGGGCAATGGCGAGCCGACCAGCGCCAAGGGCTTCGATCGGATCGTCGAGCGGGTGGCCGCCTGTCGCGATGCGGCCGGTCTCGCCACGGTCCCCATTCGGCTGATCACGAATGGCAGCCTGGTCGGGCGCGAGGAAGTTCGCCGAGGGATCGCGCGGCTGGCGGCGGCGGGCGGTGAGGTGTGGTTCAAGGTCGATGCCGGGCGTGCGGAGGACATCGAGCGCATCAACGGGGTGCGCATCGAACCGGCGACGGTGGCGCACCGTTTGCAGACCTGTGCGCAACTTGCACCGACCTGGGTTCAGACCTGTCTGTTCGCATGGGACGGTCAGGCGCCCACGGAAGAGCAGATCGATGCCTATCTGGCGTGTCTGGATGCCGCCGGTGTCGACCGCCTCGAAGGGGTGCTGCTCTATGGCGTCGCCCGTGAATCGATGCAGCCGGAAGCGCCCCGAGTGGCGGCGCTCAGTGCGGACACACTGGACGCGTGTGCGGCGCGCATACGAGAAAGCGGGCTGACCGTAACGGTCAGCCCGTGATCCGCCGCAGGGACAGGCTTACTTCTTGACCTGCTTGCGAGCGGCGCGCGCTTCTTTCTTGAGGGTCTTGAACATTTCCGGGTCGCTCTTCTTCAGATACTCGGAAACTTCCAGGTCCTCGCGCTTGACCTTGCTGATGTCCACCTGTTCGATGTGCACCAGGCGCAGCAGCGCCTGCACCGGTCGGGGAATGTTGCGACCGCTCTCGTAACGGGAGCCGCCACTCTGGGTGACGCCGATCTGCGACCAGAACTGGGACTGATTCAGACCCAGCTTCCGACGGATTTCCCGGACGTCGATTTTCTTTTCAGTGCTCTTCATGCTGATTCCTCTCCGCATTCATACTACGCAAGAATATGACCGAGTCCTGACCGGTAAGTTCTCTTGTATAACTTTGGTCATATTGTGGCCGGAGTATATTCATTTCGTAATAAAGAACACAAGCATTTTTTCACGGTCGTTCGCTTACCTGCAATGGTTATGTAGACAGGGTTTTCCCGGAGGCTCTCCGGGAAGTGTCAATGTCCGCCCGGGTTTCGGTACAATATTGCGTTTTTCATGCCGTTCGTCGGCTCGCGATCATCAGGAAATGCTATGGCACTCATAGTCCAAAAATATGGCGGCACGTCCGTAGGGACGCCGGAGCGCATCAAGAATGTGGCGCAACGCGTGGCCCGCTTTCAGGCCGAAGGGCATCAGGTGGTGGTGGTGGTCTCCGCGATGAGCGGGGAAACCAACCGGCTCATCGCGCTGACCAAGGAAATCACCTCGGCGCCGACACCGCGGGAGCTGGATGTGGTCGTGTCGACCGGGGAGCAGGTGACCATCGGCCTGTTGTGCATGGCGCTTCACGGCGCCGACGTCCAGGCCAAGAGCTATACCGGCGGCCAGGTGCGCATCCTGACAGACAGCGCGCACACCAAGGCGCGCATCCTGAGCATCGACGAGGCCAACATGCGGCGCGATCTCGATGCGGGGAACGTGGTGGTGGTCGCCGGCTTCCAGGGGGTGGATGAGGATGGCAACATCACCACGCTCGGCCGGGGGGGCTCCGATACCACCGCCGTGGCGCTGGCAGCGGCCCTGCAGGCCGACGAATGCCAGATCTATACCGATGTCGATGGTGTCTACACGACCGACCCGCGCATCGTCCCCGAGGCGCGCAAGCTCGACAAGATCACCTTCGAGGAAATGCTCGAGATGGCCAGCCTCGGCTCCAAGGTGCTGCAGATCCGGTCGGTGGAGTTCGCCGGCAAGTACAAGGTCAAGCTCCGGGTGCTGTCCAGCTTCGAGGATGGCGGCGAGGGCACTCTGATTACCGTTGAGGAAGAAGACAACATGGAACAGCCGATCATCTCCGGCATCGCCTTCAATCGTGACGAAGCCAAGCTCACCGTGCTGGGCGTGCCCGACAAGCCGGGCATCGCCTACCAGATTCTGGGGCCGATCGCCGACGCCAACATCGATGTGGACATGATCATCCAGAACGTCGGCCACGACGGCATGACCGATTTTTCCTGCACCGTCAGCCGCGGCGACTACGACAAGGCGGTGGCTGTGCTGGAGAAATCCCGCGAGCACATCGGCGCGCGCAGCATCGAGGGCGACCGGTCCATGGCCAAGGTCTCCATCGTCGGCGTAGGCATGCGCTCCCACCCGGGGGTCGCCTCCAAGATGTTCCGTACGCTGGCTGAGGAGGGCATCAACATCCAGATGATCTCCACCTCGGAAATCAAGATCTCCGTGGTCATCGACGAGAAGTATCTGGAACTCGCCGTGCGCGTGCTGCACCGGGCGTTTGGCCTCGACGAAGCAGCGGCCTGATTCGGTTTGACCCGGGCTTGCGAAACCGATATGATCGCGGCCCTGTGGTACGGAGACGTGGCCGAGAGGTCGAAGGCACTCCCCTGCTAAGGGAGCATACCGGCAAAACCGGTATCGAGGGTTCGAATCCCTCCGTCTCCGCCACAAACCGGCGGTTTCAGGCTTTACCGAAGTATTGAAATAAAGCTATAATCGTCGTTTCGGTTGCGCTCGTAGCTCAGTTGGATAGAGTACCTGGCTACGAACCAGGGGGTCGTGGGTTCGAATCCTGCCGAGCGCGCCAAAAACACCGAAAAGTCGCGGTACATCGCGGCTTTTTTTGATCCGGGCGGAATTGGGTCCGGATCAGCAAGCCAAATGCGCTCGTAGCTCAGTTGGATAGAGTACCTGGCTACGAACCAGGGGGTCGTGGGTTCGAATCCTGCCGAGCGCGCCAAGCAAGAAAGGGCTGCAGAAATGCAGCCCTTTTTTCATCTCGCGGATGGGGTGTGGCAACGCCCGGCAATCGGTGCGGGGCGCCGCGTCGATGCACTGCGTCACGATTCGGCAAGCCTTAATCCGCTATCATTTCCGCCCAGTGCGCGGAGTTCTCGCGCGAACTCGATTCCGGGAGTGTTGCATGTCCATTCAGCCTGTCATCCTGTCCGGTGGTTCCGGGACGCGCTTGTGGCCGTTGTCGCGGGAGCAGTATCCCAAGCAGCTTCTGGCGCTGGACGGGGACGAGACGATGTTGCAGAGCACCGTCAGGCGACTGGACGGCTACGCGGGCGAGGTCGAAGCACCGATCATCGTGTGCAACGAGGAATATCGCTTCATTACCGCCGAGCAGCTGCGCACCTGCGCCCATCCGAGCCATTGCATCGTGCTCGAGCCGTTCGGGCGCAACACGGCGCCGGCGCTGACGCTGGCGGCCTTGCTTGCGCGCGGGTCCGATCCGGTGTTGTTGGTCATGCCTGCGGATCACGTGATCCGCGATCGGGGTGCGTTTCAGTCCGCGGTCGGCATTGGGGCCCGGATGGCCGAGGCTGGCTCCATGGTTACTTTCGGGATCGTGCCGGCGCGCCCCGAGACCGGCTACGGCTATATTCGCTGCGGTGACGAGTCGTCCCCCGGCGTGCGGGCGATCGCCGAATTCGTCGAAAAACCGGATGCCGTCACGGCTCAGCAATACCTCGATAGCGGCAATTACCTGTGGAACAGCGGCATCTTCATGATGCGGGCGAGCGTGTGGCTGAAGGCGATCGGCGAACTCAATCCGGCGATGCTCGAAGCGTGCAGCACGGCGATTCAGCGGCCCGCGCGCGATGCGGATTTCGTGCGCATCGACGTTGAGGCCTTCGAGCGCTGCCCCGCCGATTCCATCGACTACGCAGTCATGGAGCATCTGGCCGGGCGACCCGAGTTGGGCATCGCCGGTGTCGTCGTGTCGATGGAGGCGGGCTGGTCCGATCTGGGGGCCTGGGATGCGCTCTGGGACGTGGCGCAGAAAGATGCGGACGGCAACGTGGCTCGCGGCGACGTGATGTTCGAGGGGGCCCGGGACAATCTCGTGTTCGCCAGCGACCGACTGGTGACCTGCCTCGGTGTCACGGGCATGGTCGTGGTCGAGACGCCCGACGCGGTCATGGTGGCGGACAAGCGCTGCACGCAGGATGTGAAGAAGCTGGTGGCAAGACTCAAGGACGGTGCGCGCAGCGAGGCCTCCGCGCACCGCAAGATCCACCGGCCGTGGGGCTATTACGACTCCATCGATGCGGGGCCGCGCTTCCAGGTCAAGCGCATCGTGGTGAATCCGGGGGCTGCCCTGAGCCTGCAGATGCACCACCATCGCGCGGAACACTGGATCGTCGTGAGCGGCACGGCCAAGGTCACGCGGGGTGAGGAAACCCTGTTGCTGACCGAGAACCAGTCGACCTATATTCCGCTGGGTACCGTGCACCGACTCGAGAATCCGGGCAAGTTGCCGCTGGAGATGATCGAGGTCCAGTCGGGCGGCTATCTGGGCGAGGACGACATCGTCCGCTTCGACGACACCTACGGACGGGGCTGAGCGTCCGCTGCCGGTTTCGGCGTAAAGCCGAATCGCGTGGCGACCTCATGTCGTTCCATGCGCTCGACCGGCAGCCATCCGGCTGCGATATCGAGGCCGATGTCAATGATCGAGGCCGACTTGTGGAGCAGGTCGACCGGGTCGATCGGCGTGCCGTCGCGACGGGTCAGCCTGTCGCACAGCGCCATCAGGTCTCGATCATCGATCAGGGCAACCGTCCCGGGTCGGGCCAACAGGAGATGGCCTTCGTCGTCGATCAGGCAGGTGCTGGCTGAGAACGCTTGGCCCGTCTGGGTGACGAATCCATCCATGGGCGTGCTGCGGACGATCCATGGGGTGTAGTGGAGATCGACGAAGACGCGCTGGGGGCCGTTCTGGAAAAACCAGCGCCCCCGGTCATCGACGTCATAATTGCGACCGATGAATTCGATCAGTCCGGGATGGTCGATGGGCGAATCCTGGATGCGCCAGCGTCCACGCTCATCCAGCGAAAGCCAGCCGAACAGGTCAGGCACGTTCGGCCATTTCGCCATGGCCGAACGCACGATCGTGTCCATGAAGTCAGCGGCGGGCGCTTACCAGAACTGCCACCAGGGTGTTGCCACCTCGACATCGCCGCTCAGGTAGGCGCTCTTCGGGAAGGTCTTTTGCAGCACGCGGTGCGCGTCGTCGCGCAGCTGTGTCATGCCCAGGGCGTCATACGCTTCCGTGAGCAGGAACAGGGCTTCCTCGGTGGCCGGTGCCCCCGGGTAATTCGTCAGCGTATCCTGGGCGCGATTGGCCGAGGCGAGAAAGGCGCCGCGCTTGTAGTAATAGCGCGCCACGTGCACCTGGTAGGCGGCGAGCGAATTGAACAGGTAGTGCAGGCGCTGCGTGGCGTCTTCGCTGTAGCGGCTTTCCGGGAAGCGCGTTACCAGTTCGCGGAAGGTGTCGAAGGCCAGCTGGGACGATTTCGGATCGCGTTCGCTCAGATCCTGAGCGGCCAGATTGCCGAGCAGGCCCTGATCCTCGTTGAAGTAGATCAGGCCCTTGAGGTAGTACGCGTAATCCACGTTGGGGTGATTCGGGTGCAGCTTGATGAACCGGTCGCAGGCGGCAATGGCGGAAGCCTGTTCGCTCGACTTGAAATACGCGTAGGCGACGTCGAGCTGGGCCTGCTGTGCGTAGCGGCCGTACGGGTAGCGGGCCTCGAGCTTTTCGAACAGCGAGATGGCGCGTTCGTAGCCGCCAGCGGTGAGCTCGTCCTTGGCTTCGGAGTAGATGCGTTGCGCGCTCCAACCTGCGGTTTCGTCGTATTCCGAGGGCGTGCTGCTGCAGCCCACCAGCAGGACGGTGGCGATTGCCGCTAAACTACGAAGAATGTATTTGGCCATCGTGAGGTTCCGTGATCGATCGCGCGGATTATAGCGCAGAGCCTGTCGAATCCGAGTTCGACGAGGTGCGGACCGTCCCCGACGACCTGGCTGGCAAGCGGCTCGACCAGGCCCTCGCGGCGATGTATCCGGACCTGTCGCGAAATCGCCTGCAGCAATGGATCCGTGATGGGCGCGTGCTCGTCGACGGCGAAGCGGGCGCGCCCAAGCGCAAGGTGCGGGGCGGGGAGCTGTTGCAAGTCGACACCGAACCGGCGGTCGAGGCGACCGCATTCGAGCCCGAACCGATCGCGCTGACCATCGTTTACGAGGACGAGGCGATCCTGGTCATCGACAAACCCGCGGGGCTCGTCGTCCATCCCGGGAGCGGCAACTGGCATGGGACCTTGCTGAACGGATTGCTCCACTACCAGGCGACCCTGGCGGCGGTGCCCCGGGCCGGTATCGTGCACCGGCTCGACAAGGAGACCAGCGGGCTCATGGTGGTGGCCAAGACGCTGGCGGCGCAGACCCACCTGGTACGCCAGCTTCAGGCCCGCAGCGTGAGCCGCGAGTATGTCGCGCTTGTGCACGGGCGTGTCGCTGGTGGCGGTGCGGTCGATGCCCCGATCGGCCGCCATCCGACCGTGCGCACCCGCATGGCGGTCGTGCCCGGCGGGCGCGAGGCGGTGACCCATTACCAGCCCGAGCGGCGCTTCGCCGAGTGCACCCTGGTGGCCTGCCGGCTGGAAACCGGGCGGACCCACCAGATTCGTGTACACATGGCCCACATCGGCCATCCACTCGTGGGCGATCCGGTCTATGGCCGGCGGCGTTGCGCCAATGCCGTGCTGCAGGCCTTCGAGCGCCAGGCGTTGCATGCGCGCCGGCTCGGCCTGATTCATCCGGTCTCCGGGGAGGCGCTGGAATGGAACGCGCCGATACCGCGCGACTTTCACGCCTTGCTGGTGGCGGTTGAGGCGGGAGAGGTGGCCAATGGCGCTTGAGCTGATCGAGCCAGACTGGCCCGCGCCGAGCTCGGTGCGCGCAGTCATGACCACCCGCCACGGCGGGGTGTCGGTTGGCCCGTACGCCACCATGAATCTGGGTGATCACGTGGGCGACGACGCGGCGTCGGTCGCCGCGAATCGGCGACGCCTGGTCGACGAACTCGGCGCTGTGCCGTGCTGGCTGTCCCAGGTGCATGGCACCGATGTGGTCGATCTGGCTGAGGCGGCGGACGGTGTGGTGGCGGATGCCGCGGTCAGTCGTATTCCCGGTCGGGCATGCACGGTGATGACCGCCGATTGCCTGCCCGTGCTGTTCTGTGATCGGGCCGGGACGGTGGTGGCTGCGGCGCATGCCGGCTGGCGGGGCCTGTGTGCCGGTGTGCTCGAGGCGACTGTTCGTGCGATGGGCGTTGATCCGGGATCTGTGCTGGCGTGGCTGGGCGCTGCGATCGGGCCGGCGGCCTTCGAGGTGGGAGAGGAAGTGCGCACCGCGTTCATGGCGCAGGGCGAAGCGGCCGCGCGCGCATTTCGTTCGGCACCCGATGGCGGCAAGTGGTTCGCGGATCTGTATGCGCTGGCCCGATGGCGACTGGCACGCGGCGGTGTGACTGCCGTCTACGGCGGCGGCCTGTGCACCCATTCGGACGCCGACCGTTTCTTTTCCTACCGTCGCACGCCCGTGACCGGTCGGATGGCATCGCTCGTGTGGCTGCGATGACCCGGATGTCCTGATGGCTATTGATTCTTCCCGGAATTGTCGCCATCCTGTTCGCTGCTTTCGCGCTCGAGTGCCCGCTGGCGCCGACGGCGTGCCGGGGTCCCGGCAAGCCACAGGAACAGGCCCAGTGGCATGAGGCCATAGAAGAAGAACGTCAACACGCTGCCAACGGCAGTTTCGTCGGTGACGGCGGCGAGCAGAGCCACATACAGCCAGGCGATGGCGATGATATACATGGGGCCATTCTACCGCTGTCGCGGGCGAGCGCAGGTGGTGTACTAATAGAGGAGCAGGGATGACCGATGCGAAGGATTCTGCGTTTCCCGGAGCGCAGGAAATGCTGAACATGGGTGAGCAATTCACCCGCCAGTTCTTTGAGTTCATGGGCAAGCAGGCGGCCAGCCTGCCGAAGGGTGTCCCGCAGGCATTCGTCCCCGACGCCGATGCGATGTCGGCGCTTCAGCAGGAATTTGCACAGCGCCACGCCCAGTTGTGGTCGCACATGCTCAAAGGCGACAGCCGCGGTACCGAACCCGTCGTGCCCGCACCGGCGGGCGACCGCCGCTTCTCTTCGGACGCCTGGGCCGACAGCCCCGTCTACGATTATCTGCGCCAGGCTTACCTGCTCAACGCCGAGTACCTGTCCCGCGCCGCCAGCGACGTGCCGATGGAAGACGGGCGCATGAAGGCGCGCCTGCAGTTTCTCACCCGCCAGTTTGTCGATGCGATGTCGCCGAGCAACTTTGCCGCGACCAATCCGGAGTTCATTCAGGCGGCGCTGGAGACCAAGGGACAAAGTATCACCGACGGGATCCAGAACCTGCTCAAGGATCTTGAGAAGGGGCGCATCTCGATGACCGACGACGAGGCCTTCGAGGTGGGCAGGAACCTGGCCACGACGCCGGGTGCGGTCATCTATGAGAACGAGCTGATGCAGCTGGTCCAGTACGCGCCGCTCACCGACAAGGTGCACCAGACGCCGCTGCTGATCGTGCCGCCGTGCATCAACAAGTTCTACATCATGGATCTGCAGGCGCACAATTCACTGGTGCGCTTCATCGTCGAGCAGGGTTTCACGGTGTTCCTCGTGTCGTGGAAGAATCCCAAGGAGACCGAAGCCGGGGCGAGCTGGGACGAGTACCTCGACAAGGGGCCACTGACCGCGCTCGACATCGTGCGCCGGGTGACCCGCGTCAAGCAGCCGCACGTGCTTGGCTTTTGTGTCGGCGGCACCCTTCTGACGTCGGCACTGGCCGTGGCACGTGCCCGGGGCGAAACGCCGGTGGCGAGCCTCTCGTTGATGACCACGCTGCTCGATTTCTCCGATGCCGGCGAGATCGGCTGTCTGGTGGATGAGGCGATGGTGGCTGCGCGGGAGGCAACCATCGGCAAGGGCGGCCTGCTCCCCGGGCAGGAGCTGGCGAACGTGTTCTCGGCCCTGCGCGCCAACGATCTGGTCTGGCAGTACGTGGTGGGCAACTATCTCAAGGGCGGCAAACCGGCCGCGTTCGACCTCCTGTACTGGAACTCGGACAGCACCAATCTGCCCGGACCGTTCCTGGCCTGGTACCTGCGTAACATGTACCTCGAAAACAATCTCCGGGTTCCCGGACGGCTGCGCATGCTTGGCCAGAAGGTCGATCTGGGCAAGGTGGATATGCCGGCCTACCTGATGGCGGCCCGGGAGGACCACATCGTGCCCTGGCACAGTGCGTACCTCGCGCGCAATCTGCTCGGTGGTGAGACGCGCTTCGTCCTGGGGGCCAGCGGGCATATCGCCGGGGCCATCAATCCGGCCAGCAAGAATCGGCGCAGCTACTGGGTGAGCGACGCCGAGTGCGCGGCAGCCGAGGACTGGCTGGAAACGGCCGAGGAGCGTCCCGGCAGCTGGTGGCTCGACTGGATGGAATGGCTCAAGCCCCGTGCTGGCAAGATGGTCGCGGCACGCGGCCGCCTCGGCAGCAAGGATTTCGAGGCGATCGAGCCGGCGCCGGGCCGGTATGTCAAGGAGCGCGCCAGTTGATCCGGTTTCGCAGTACCGTCCCGGCGGCGTGAGGGGGCTGTCGGGGCCACATAAACCCTCGTGGATGAGGAGAGAGGAGGAAACAACAATGGCACGTATTGCACTTGTGACTGGTGGTATGGGGGGGCTCGGCGAAGCGATCTGCATCAAGCTCGCCGCCCTGGGCTACAAGGTCATCACCACCCATTCGCCGGGAAACACCAAGGCGGACGAATGGTTGCAGACCATGAACAACATGGGCTACGGATTCCGGGGTGTTCCCTGCGATGTGTCCGATTTCGATTCGGCGGCCGCGTGCGTGAAGGACGTGGAGAACACGTCCGGTCCGGTCGATGTGCTGGTCAACAATGCGGGCATCACCCGCGACATGACCTTCAAGAAGATGACCAAGGCCGACTGGGATGCCGTCATCCGCACCAATCTGGACAGTGTGTTCAACATGACCAAGCAGGTCATCGACGGCATGGTCGAACGCAAGTGGGGGCGGGTGATCAACGTCTCGTCGGTCAACGGCCAGAAGGGCGCCTTCGGGCAGACCAACTATTCGGCGGCCAAGGCGGGTATGCACGGTTTCACCAAGGCCCTCGCGCTGGAGGTGGCTCGTAGCGGCGTGACCGTCAATACCATCTCGCCGGGTTATATCGGCACGAAGATGGTGATGGCCATTCCACAGGAGATTCTCGACAGCAAGATCCTGCCGCAGATTCCGGTCAACCGTCTTGGCAAGCCCGAGGAAATCGCGGGTCTGGTCGCGTATCTGTCGTCCGAAGAAGCGGCTTTCGTGACCGGGGCGAACATCTCGATCAACGGCGGGCAGCACATGTTCTGATCCCCCGGACCAGGGGATGGCGCACAGGGTGCGCCATTTTTTTCGATAAATTTGCTGCGCCGCAACAAAACCGGCGTTTTTCGGCCTATAATCCGAGCCTGAGTCTGCGCGCACCGCGCAATTCTCGTGGTGAGACGTTCATTCACGAGCGTCGGCCGGCGATTCGGGAGAGTGTGACCCAAAAAGGCGTTCGGCGATCACCGACGGCCGGAAGCCTCCCCTGCGGATAGCCCGGATTCGGGCGCGACGGGGAGAGGATCGGCTCCTACTGCATATTTTGGAGAGGTATCGACAATGACGAATAAAGTGGCATTGGTGACGGGTGCGATGGGTGGTCTGGGTACGGCGATCTGCCAATCGTTCGCCAAGGAAGGCTATACGGTCGTGGCCAACTGTCTGCCGGGCTTCCCGCAGAAGGACGAATGGCTCGCCAAGCAGGAAGAGCTGGGCTTCAAATTCATCGCTGCCGAAGGTGATGTGTCCGACTACGACTCGTGCAAGGTCATGGTCGAGAAGGTCGAGGCCGAAGTCGGTCCGATCGACATCCTCGTGAACAACGCCGGCATCACCCGTGACAAGTTCTTCCCCAAGATGGAGCAGGCACAGTGGAACGCGGTCATCGCGACCAACCTGAACAGCCTGTTCAACGTGACGCACCAGATTTCGCCGAAGATGGCCGAGCGTGGCTGGGGCCGCATCATCAACATCTCGTCGGTCAATGGTGTCAAGGGCCAGGCCGGCCAGACCAACTACTCGACCGCCAAGGCGGGTGTGCTCGGCTTCACCAAGGCCCTGGCCCAGGAACTGGCCACCAAGGGCGTGACGGTCAATGCCATCGCCCCGGGTTACATCGCCACCGAGATGGTCATGGCCATCCGTGACGACATCCGTCAGGCCATCACCGACACCGTGCCGATGAAGCGCCTGGGCAAGCCCGAGGAAATCGGCGGACTGTGCACCTATCTGGCCTCCGATCTGGCCGGCTACATCACCGGTGCGACCATCAATATCAATGGCGGTCTGCACATGTCCTGATCACCTCGCGCTGCGAAATTGATCACGTCAAACCCCGCGATCGAGCGGGGTTTTTCTTTGCGCACTGCGGTACAATGCCAATAGAAGCGGAAGTTCCATCCGCCTTGTGGGAGACCAAGGTAATGCCCGATCAAGTCAGACTCATCAAGAAGTACCCGAACCGTCGGCTCTATGACACCCGCACCAGTTCGTATATCACGCTGGCCGACGTTAAAGACCTCGTGCTCGCCAACGACGAGTTCCAGGTCGTCGATGCCAAGTCTGGCGATGATCTGACGCGCAGCATCCTGCTGCAGATCATTCTTGAGGAGGAGGCCGGTGGCGCGCCGATGTTCACCAGTGATCTGCTCGCCCACATGATCCGCTTCTATGGCAACGCCATGCAGGGTATGATGGGCAAGTACCTCGAGAACAACATCAAGGCGTTTACCGACATGCAGCAGAAGCTGCAAGATCAGGCACGCTCCATCTATGGTGACAACTCACCGATCAGCCAGGATCTGTGGGCTCAGTTTCTCAATTTCCAGGGGCCGGCCATGCAGAGCATGATGGGGGCTTACATGGAGCAGAGCAAGAAGATGCTGACCCAGATGCAGGAGCAGATGGAGAGCCAGACCCGCAACCTGTTCAGCGGCTTCCAGTTTCCCAATTATGGCGGTGCTGAGTCGTCGCCCAGAAGTGGTGCTGCCGAGAGCGAAACCAAATCAGGATCAGGCAAGAAGTGAGATGTGAAGCAGGGTGTTCGGAGTGCCGCACATGAGTGGTGCGCGCACGCCGAAAGTGGGGTTCGTCTCGCTCGGGTGCCCCAAGGCGACAGTCGATTCCGAGCATATCCTGACACGCCTTCGTGCCGAAGGTTACGAGATCGCGCCCGAGTATGACGGCGCCGATCTGGTGGTCATCAATACCTGTGGTTTTGTCGATGACGCGGTGGCCGAATCCCTCGATGCCATCGGCGAAGCCATGGCGGAGAATGGCCGTGTGGTGGTGACCGGTTGTCTTGGCGCCAAGGCCGATGTCATTCGCAATGCGTTCCCCGATGTGCTCGCGGTGACCGGGCCGCACGCGACCGACGAGGTGATGGGGGCAATCCATACCCATGTGCCCAAGCCGCACGACCCCTTCGTCGATCTGGTGCCGCCCCAGGGCATTCGCCTGACCCCGCGGCACTACGCCTATCTCAAGATTTCCGAAGGCTGTAACCACCGGTGCACCTTCTGCATCATTCCCTCGATGCGCGGAGATCTGGTCAGCCGGCCTTTTGGTGACATCATGGCCGAGGCCGAGAAACTGGTGGACGCCGGTGTGCAGGAGTTGCTCGTGGTGTCGCAGGATACGAGTGCCTACGGCGTGGACGTGCGCTACCGGACCGGATTCTGGGGTGGGCGCCCCATGAAGACGCGCCTGCTCGAGCTGTCCCAGGCGCTTGGCGAACTGGGAGTGTGGGTGCGGATGCATTACGTCTATCCGTACCCGAGCGTGGATGACCTGATTCCGCTCATGGCCGAAGGCAAGATCCTCCCGTATCTCGATGTGCCATTCCAGCATGCCAGCCCGGCAATCCTCAAGGCAATGAAACGGCCGGCCAGCGCCGAGAACGTGCTCGAGCGAGTGCGCAAATGGCGCAGCATCTGTCCGGACCTGACCATCCGCTCGACGTTCATCACCGGCTTTCCGGGGGAGACCGAGGCTGACTTCGAAGCGCTGCTGCGCTTCCTCGAAGCGGCCGAGCTCGATCGTGTGGGGGCGTTTGCCTATTCCCCGGTGGAAGGGGCGGCGGCCAACGCTCTGGCCGATCCGGTGCCTGAGGAGGTTCGGGAAAATCGCCGCGCGCGTCTGATGGCCTTTCAGGAGGACATCAGCACCCAGCGCCTCGAACGCAAGATCGGGCGGGAGATCACGGTCCTGGTCGACGACATCGAGGAGGAGGGGGCGATCGCGCGTTCCGAAGGGGATGCCCCCGATATCGACGGATTGGTCGTGATTCCCGACGCACACCATCTCGAGCCTGGCGATTTCGTTCGTGTCCGGGTCACCGATTGCGACGTCCACGACCTTTACGCGGAGCTGGTGAGCGACTGATCGGGGCACTGCGCAGGAGGCGTGCCTGTGCGATCATGAAGCCGTCAGCACCACCGGTTCCCGGTGGTAATCGCCTTTTTCGCGGATGGCCCCATGCATGAAATCAGCCCGACCTCATCGACCGACTCACCCTTGCGTGTCGGGCTTGCCCTAGGCAGTGGTGCGGCCCGAGGGTGGGCCCATATCGGCGTGTTGCGTGCGCTGCGTGCCGAAGGGATCGAGCCGGACATCATCGCTGGCTGCTCGATCGGTGCCTTCATTGGTGCGGCGGTGGCGACCGGCAACTTCGACAAACTCGGCCAATGGGTCGAGAAGCTCACCTGGCAGTCGGTCGTCTCCTTCCTCGATGTGAGCTTCCGCGGTGGCCTGATCAAGGGCGACAAGATCATCCAGCATTTCGAGCGCGAATTCGTCGATATCGATTTCGCTGCGCTCAAAATGCCTTTCGCCTGTGTGGCCACCGAGTTGCAGACGGGTCGCGAAGTGTGGTTGCGCGAGGGCAGTGTGGCGCGGGCGGTGCGTGCTTCCATCGCCCTGCCTGGGCTGTTCGCGCCAGTGATCGAGCGCGGGCGTCTGCTGGTCGATGGCGGACTCGTCAATCCCGTGCCGGTGTCCCTCTGTCGGGCCATGGGGGCCGATATCGTCGTTGCCGTCGATCTCGGGTCCGATACGGTCGGTCGTGCCCGTCGCCGCTTGCGCCGGGAGATCAAGGACGTGGCCGAGGAAGAGGCCGAGAAGAGCTGGGCGGATCGTTTGCTCGAGCGCTTCGGTCTCGACAACGGCCATCGTCAGGCGCCCGAACAGATGCTGCCTTCGATGCTCGACGTGCTGGCCACGAGCATCAATATCATGCAGGTCCGTATCGCGCGAAGCCGCATGGCAGGAGATCCTGCCGATGTGAGTATTTACCCGCGGGTGGGGCAGGTCGGCCCCATGGACTATCATCGCGCAGCCGAGGCGATCGCAGAGGGCGAGGCCGCCGTCGAGCGTGTGATGCCCGCGATTCGCTACGCGCTCGGACGCGAAGTCGAGGAGGGCCATCATGACGCGTGACCTGGTCGCCGCGTTGCGGCAGAGTCTCGGCGCGCCCCATGTGCTCACCGAGGCGGTGGCCACCGAGTCGTTCTATGAAGACTGGCGCGGCCGTTATCGCGGCGAGGCGCTCGCAGTGGCGTTGCCCGCCAGCACCGACGAAGTCGCCCAGGTCGTGAGCTTGTGTGCAGGCCATGGTGTCAGCGTCGTGCCACAGGGCGGAAACACCGGCTTGTGTGGTGGGGCGACGCCCCGCGCCGAGGACGGTTCGGTCGTCGTGAACCTGCGTCGCCTCAATCGCGTGCGTCGGGTCGATGCGCTCGATCACACGCTGATTGCCGAGGCCGGCTGCACCTTGGCCCAGATCCAGGCCGCTGCCGAGGCGGTCGATTGCCTGTTTCCGCTTTCGCTGGCTTCGGAGGGTAGCTGCCAGATCGGTGGCAATGTCGGCACCAACGCCGGCGGGGTTCACGTATTGCGTTACGGGACGATGCGACAACTGGTCATGGGGCTCGAGGTCGTCCTACCCGACGGCCGGATCTGGAACGGCCTGCGCCGCCTGGTCAAGGACAATACCGGCTACGATCTGAAGCAGCTGTTCATCGGCGCGGAGGGAACGCTGGGTGTGGTGACCGCTGCCAGCTTGCGGCTGTTTCCCCGTCCGGCCAAACGAGCCGTGGCGTGGGTCCGTATCGCCGATGTGGGCGCCGCACTGCGGTTGCTCGATGCGCTGCGGCGGCGGTTCGGCGAACGGGTCAGCGCGTTCGAGCTCATCGGCGTCGAAGCCTTGGAGGTGGTGCTTCGACACATTCCCGGCGCGCGATGCCCGACCGCCGAGACGGGCGCCTGGGCGGTCTTGCTCGAAGTGGCTGATGTCGATCCGGATGCGCCGCTGACGGAGATGCTCGAGGCGGTGCTCATGGCGCAGATCGAAACCGGGTCGGTGGTCGATGTCGTCATTGCCAACAGCGGCGCCCAGGAACAGACCCTGTGGGCACTGCGGGAGAATATTTCCGAAGCGCAGCGGATCGAGGGCTTCAGTATCAAGCACGACATTTCCGTACCGGTCAGTGCGATCCCCGCGTTCGTCGAGGCGGCAGGGCAGGCGGTCCTCGCCGCTGCGCCGGGCGCACGGATCGTAGTCTTCGGTCATGTCGGTGACGGCAACCTGCACTACAACCTGTCGAGTCGTGACGCGGCCGGAAATCGCGAGCTGCTCGAGCGGACGCGGGAGTTGAACCGGATCGTTCACGACGTGGTCGATCGTTTCGAGGGATCGATCTCGGCGGAACATGGCCTTGGGCAGCTCAAACGTGACGAGATCACGCGCTACAAGGGAGCGATCGAGCTGGAAATGATGGGCAGGATCAAGCACGCCGTCGACCCGCGGGGCTTGATGAATCCGGGCAAGGTCCTGCCTGACTTCGACGTGTGACAGCTGCGTTGCACAAAAGGCTTTACAGGGTGATTCCGCCCACCTATAATGCGCGCTCTTTCGGGGTATAGCTCAGCTGGGAGAGCGCTTGCATGGCATGCAAGAGGTCAGCGGTTCGATCCCGCTTACCTCCACCAAGAAAGGTCCCTATCGTCTAGAGGCCTAGGACACCGCCCTTTCACGGCGGCAACCGGGGTTCGAATCCCCGTAGGGACGCCAGGTTGTACGAATGGCTGCCGAGCAACATCGGCGGCCATTTATTTGGTCAGCCCAATGGCTGGCCGAACGCACCGCAAGGTGGGTGTGGAGTGGTAGTTCAGTTGGTTAGAATACCGGCCTGTCACGCCGGGGGTCGCGGGTTCGAGTCCCGTCCACTCCGCCAACAGATTGAACGCCGTACCGGATGTCAGAATGAGATCCGGTGGCCGTTGGGGCAGAAAAAATCTGCACAACAAGGCTTGAGCGGCACGTGTTGTTTGCTATAATGCGCGCTCTTTCGGGGGTATAGCTCAGCTGGGAGAGCGCTTGCATGGCATGCAAGAGGTCAGCGGTTCGATCCCGCTTACCTCCACCAAGAAAGGTCCCTATCGTCTAGAGGCCTAGGACACCGCCCTTTCACGGCGGCAACCGGGGTTCGAATCCCCGTAGGGACGCCAGATTGCTTGACAGCTGGCGAATGTGACCGACAGCTGTCGGTGTGGTCGGAGAAGATGCCCGGCCATTAGCACCGAAAGGTGTGGAGTGGTAGTTCAGTTGGTTAGAATACCGGCCTGTCACGCCGGGGGTCGCGGGTTCGAGTCCCGTCCACTCCGCCACAAAACAGAAACGGGAGCTCATCGAGCTCCCGTTTTTTGTTTTATGTCCGTTCTGGACCGCCCGCATCAAGCGTCCGGCGGCGGGCCGTGTCCTCAGCCGATGCCGTCGGTCCGAATCAGACCCACGGCGAGTCCCTCGATCTGAAAGTCGCCCACGCCCGCCTCGACGCGGATCGGTTCGAAATCCGGGTTTTCGGCGATGAGCTCGATGACGCTGCCATGGCGCTGGTAGCGCTTGACGGTGACGTCGTCGTCGATGCGCGCCACCACGATCTGCCCGTTGCGCGCTTCGCTGGTGCGATGCACGGCAAGCAGGTCGCCATCGAGAATGCCCGCGTCACGCATGCTGAGCCCCCGCACCCGGAGCAGGTAGTCGGCCCGTGGAGAGAACAGTTCGGGGTTGATCGGGTGATGCCGTTCGACATGCTCTTGCGCGAGCAGGGGGCTGCCGGCGGCGACCCGTCCGATGAGCGGCAAACCGGCCGCTTCGGTGAGGCGAATGCCCCGCGCCCGGCCATTGTCCACCGTGATGACGCCTTTGGCAGCCAGGGCCCGCAGGTGGGTTTCGGCGGCATTGGGTGACTTGAATCCGAAGGCGGTGCAGATTTCTGCCCGCGTCGGTGGGCGACCTTCTTCCTGTTGCGTCAGCCGAATGAAATCGAGAATCTCTTGCTGGCGGGTGGTCAGTCTTTCGCTCATGCGTTCGCTCCACATTGTTATCTGTATTTTTGTACATATTCATCCGGGATGCAAGCGTGGCGGCAAGGGGGGCGGACGCCATATGCATGTCTGGCAGGCATGGCGCCAGAGGCCCGGGCGATGTGGGGCGCGAACGATTTCTCATCTTTTTCGTCACATCGCTTGTGGTCCGCGGCGGGGTAGTCTATTCGTTCAATAACGTTGCTCAGGCGGGCGTTTGAGGTCGCTCGCTGAAGGGGAAAAAATGTTGTTGCCGAAAGAGTCCGCTGGAAGTACAGTTCGCGCCGCGACCCAACTCGTTCCATTTGCTCTTGAGGGTGAGCCCATGCTGCGCAGCGGCGATTCCGCTCCTTTGTTTTCGTTGCCGGACGGTGACATGGAAACCTTCGACATGGCTGCCGTGCGCGGCAATCGTCACGTCGTCCTGTTCTTCTATCCCCGTGACAATGCGCCCACCTGCACGCGCCAGGCCGCCGATTTCAGCGATCACGAAGACGCTTTCAATCGCCTCGATTGCATCGTGATGGGCGTCAGCCCGGACGATTGCATGACCCACGCGGATTTCCAGGCCGAACACGGACTGTCCGTCCGGCTGCTCTCGGATACCGAGGCCGAAGTGTGCAATCTTTACGGGGTGTGGCGTGAAAAGGAGGTCGATGGCGTCAAGCGCAAGGGTGTGCTACGTTCGACCTTCATCATCGACAAGGACGGCATCATCCGGCATGCGATCTACGACGTGACCCCGAAGGGGCACGTGGCCGAGGTGCTCGCGCTTGTCAGGGAAATGGAACCGGAAAAAGCCAATGGAAATCGCAAAAAACACCGTCGTAACGCTTGAGTACACCGTTCGTGATCCGGACGGGAACATGGTCGACGACGGCCAGCATCCGCTGACCTATCTGCACGGCGGATACGACGGGATCTTCGAACAGATCGAGACCGCGCTGCATGGCAAGGCAAAGGGCGAGCAACTGACCCTCAAGCTGCAGCCCGAAGACGCGTTCGGCGAGTACGATGAATCCATGGTGCTGATCGAGGATCGCACCCTGTTTCCGGAGAACATCGAGGTCGGCATGAGCTTCGAGCGCGTGACCGAAGACGGCGAAGACGAGGTGCTGTACCGCATAACCGACATCGCCGAAGGCAAGGTCGTGGTCGATGGCAATCATCCGCTGGCGGGTGTCGCCCTGGTGTTCGACCTGACCATCTCCGACGTGCGCGCCGCGACCGACGAAGAGGTGGCGCACGGCCATGTCCACGGGGCTGGCGGGCACCACCACTGACTGCGCCCTTGCAAGGACAGTTCAGCGGGCCGCGGTTGCGGCCCGTTTTGTTTTAAGCTTGCGATCGTCCTCAGCCGATGCCGGATGTCCATGCCCGATAACGCGAAGTCCCTGGTGGTCGAAGAACTGGTCGTAGAGATCGCCGGGGAGCGGCCGGTGCGGCCGGTCGACTCGCTGAGTTTCGAGGTCGCCGCGGGACAGACCATGGCCCTGCTGGGTGAGTCGGGCTGCGGCAAGTCGATGACGGCGCTGGCGATGATGCGTCTGTTGCCCACGGCCGGGCGCATCTGCGCCGGGCGGGTTCGCCTCGGGGAGCTGGACGTGCTGGCTCAGTCCGAGGCGCAGATGCGGGCGGTGCGGGGGGGGCGTCTGGGCATGATCTTCCAGGAGCCCTCCACCAGTCTGAACCCGGTCATGACGGTCTTCGCGCAGATCGGCGAAGTGCTGTCGCGTCATCGTGCGCTTTCCGGCGAGGCGGCGCGCAAGGAGGCCGCACGCTTGCTGGCGGCGGTGGGCATTCCCGACCCGCAAGCGAGGCTGGACGATTATCCGTTCCAGTTCTCCGGCGGCATGAAACAACGGGTGATGATCGCCATGGCGCTCGCCGGTGAACCCGACATGCTGATTGCGGACGAGCCGACCACGGCCCTCGACGTGACCCTGCAGGCCCAAGTCCTCGATCTGCTCCTGCGACTGCAGCGCGAGCGTGGCATGGGTATCATGCTGATCACCCATGATCTGGGGGTCGTGGCCCGCATGGCGCATCAGGTCGGCGTGATGTACGCCGGCCAGCTGGTCGAGACCGGGCCGCGCGACGCGTTTTTTGCCACGCCCCTGCATCCCTATTCCCGCAAGCTGTTTGCAGCGGTACCCAGCGCGGATCGGCGCGGTGGCGCACTTGAGACCCTGCCCGGCATCGTGCCGCCGCTCGATCGGGCGTTCGCCGGCTGCCGCTTTGCTGAACGGTGTCCCGTGGTGATGTCGCATTGCGCGTCCGTCGAGCCGCAATGGCATGTGCGTGACGGACAGCGGGTGCGCTGCCACCTGTACGCCGATGGCGGTGCGGTGTGCGAGGACACGCCTTCGGTTTCGGCCGCAGCCTCGACGTCTTCGCGTGAATGCGATGAGGCGCCGGCCGGTGGTCGGCTGGAGGTCGACGGGCTCCGGGTGCACTTCCCGGTGCGCAAAGGGGTGTTCAAGCGCGTGGTCGGCCAGGTCAAGGCCGTGGACGGCGTGTCGCTCAAGCTGCAACCCGGAAAGACACTAGCGCTGGTCGGAGAGTCCGGCTGCGGCAAGACGACCGCGGGCAAGGCGATCCTGCAGTTGATCGAGCCCACTGCGGGGAAGGTACAGCTGGACGGCGCAACACAGAATGGGCGTCGGGGGCGTGCGTTGCGCGCCTTGCGGCGCCAGGTGCAGATGGTGTTCCAGGATCCGTTCGCGTCGCTCAACCCGCGCATGCGCGTCGGCGACATTATTGCCGAGGGCATGAAGGCGCTCGGCGTGAGCGGGGAGGCGGGGGCGCGACACGCCCAGATCGACCGCCTGCTGGAGCGCGTGGGGCTATCGCCCGCCATGCGCGAGCGCTTCCCCCATGAGTTTTCCGGCGGACAACGGCAACGGATCGCGCTGGCCCGTGCATTGGCGGTCTCGCCGCGGGTGATCATCTGCGACGAGCCCACGAGCGCGCTCGATGTGTCGGTGCAGGCGCAGATTCTCAACCTCATGCGTGACCTGCAACGCGCCGAAGGGATCGCCTATCTGTTCATCACCCACAACATCGCGGTGGTCGACTTTCTCGCGCACGAGGTTGCAGTGATGTACTTGGGGCGCATCGTCGAGTACGGCAGCACCGAGAGCGTCCTGCGCCAGCCTCGCCATCCCTACACGCGGATGTTGCTCGATGCGGTGCTGACCACCGAGGCCGACGGGCCTGACACCGTCGGGGACGTGCCCGATGCGCCGGGCGAGCTACCATCGCCCCTCAATCCGCCTGACGGCTGTCACTTTCATCCGCGCTGTGCGCTCGCCGATGCGCGCTGTCGCTCCGGTTACCCGGGGCCAACCTTTCTGGGCGCTGGCGGCTACGTGCATTGCTTCCGGGTGTCGGAGGCAGAAACGGGTGCCTGAGGCGGGCGTCAGCGTCGCTTGCGGCGTCCGTGCCGGCGGATCTCCGCTTCGCTGGGCAGATCCGGGAGCAGGTCGGTCAGCGGCAGCACCTCGCTGATGTCGGTGCCGGCCCCTGCGGGTACCAGCAGCGCCATGCCCGGTTTGGCCTGACGGGTCGAGCGCAGACCGTTGATCTGCATCAGTTGGGTGAGCGTCAATCCGAAGCGGCGCGCCACCTTGGCGAGGGAGTCCTTGCGGCGTAGCTGGTAGGTCTTCCAGCGCGGTTTGGCCTCGTCGAGATGGGCGCGGAACGCGCTCACCTTGTCGGCCGGGAGCAGCAGTTGATGCTTGCCGTCAGGGATGACGGGCTTGCGATAGGCCGGATTGAGGGCGACGAGCTCGTCGAGGGGTGTATCCGACATCTTGGCTACCAGCGCGAGGTCGATCCCGGGTGGGGTCTCCACCTCGTCGAAGTAGACCCGGTTGGGGACGTGGGGCAGCTCGATGCCGAACAGTTCCGGGCGGGCGATGATGTTCTTCAAGGCCTGCAGTTTCGGAATGTACTCGCGGGTTTCCTTGCGCAGCGGCAGATGCACATAGTCGGTGGGCAGGCCCTTGGCTTCGTTGCGCTGGCGGGCGCGCAGCACCGTGCCTTCGCCGGCGTTGTAGGAGGCCAGCGCCAGTTGCCAGTCGCCCTGCATGTCGTAGATGCGCTCCAGGTAGTCGAGCGCGGCGTCGGTGGACGCGATGACGTCGCGCCGCTCGTCGATCCAGGCGTTCTGGCGCAGGTTGAAATAGCGGCCAGTGGAAGGGACGAACTGCCACAGACCGGCGGCGCGGGAGCGTGAATAGGCCATCGGGTCGAAGCCGCTTTCGACCATGGGCAGCAGCGCGATCTCGGTCGGCAGGCCGCGCTCTTCGAGCTCGTCGACGATGTGATAGAGGTAGCGGTAGCTGCGCTCGAACAGGCGCTGCAGCGCGGCCGGATGGCTCAGGTAGGTGATCTGGCGTTCGGTGACCTCGTCGGTGACCAGGTCGGGCATGCCGAAGCCGCGGCGGATGCGATCCCACAGGTCGGCGGCCCGGTGGGTGAGGTCGATGGTGATGATCGGTTCCTCGTCCTCCTGCACAGGCATGGCGCGCGGGGCCGAGGTGCTCATGCCCAGACCGGCGGATGCGCCATCCGCCATGACGCCCGTCGCCATGCCCAGGAGCAGCGCGATGCTGGTGAGAAATCGGTCGAAAGTCGTTATCGCCATCTGGCCGGGGATTCTAGGAGTGTGCCGAAGGCCCGTCAAACGGGCGGTTTGTGGCGAAAAGGCAGCACTATTCGAAGCACCATCTATGCCGAACGGTGCAATAATGCCTCTATCGCGCCTGCCGAGGCAGATTCATGAAAGTCCTTCTTGTCGAAGACACGATGACCAGCGCCACCGTGGTGATGCACCAGCTCGAGAAGCTCGGGCTGGAGACGCGCCACGCGACCAACGGGGAGGCGGGCCTGGCGCAGTTCAAGGCCTGGAAGCCGGATCTCATCCTGCTCGATGTCATCATGCCCGGTCTGGACGGTTTCGAAGTGGCCCGGCGCATTCGCCAGCTCGAGAAGGACGGTGAGTGGACGCCGATCATCTTCCTGAGCGCCAAGACCAGCGACAAGGATCTCGAACACGGCATCGAAGTGGGGGGCGACGATTACCTGTTCAAACCGGTCTCCGAGGTGGTCCTGGCCGCCAAGGTGCGGGCCATGCAGCGGCTGGCGCAGATGCGCTACTCGCTGGTGGTGCTGACCCGGCGGCTGGACGAGGCCAATCGCGAACTGACCCGCCTGACCTCGGTCGATGGTCTGACCGGCATCGCCAACCGGCGCTGCTTCGACGAGACCATCCAGCGTGAATGGCAGCGCGCGCGTCGCAACCGGCTCCCCTTGTCGGTCATGATGGTCGACGTGGACTTCTTCAAGCAATACAACGACGGTTACGGCCATCAAGCAGGCGACGAGTGCCTGATCACGGTGGCCAAGGCGCTCGAGGCGCAGCTGAAGCGGCCGGGGGATCTGGTGGCCCGTTTCGGTGGCGAGGAATTCGTCGTCGTGTTGCCCGAAACCAATGCCGTCGGGGCGCGTCGGGTGGCCGACGCCACGCGCCGGGGCATCGAGGCCTTGCGTCTGCCACACGCCTATTCGAAGGCGGGCGATACGCTGACCATCAGCATCGGGGTCGCCACGGCCTATCCGTCGCCGGACGAGACCGATCTGGCCGTGGGCTGGCTGCTCGACTGCGCCGACCAGGCGCTCTACGCGGCCAAGAACGGGGGCCGCAACCGCGTCGCGGTGGGCGAACTGAAGGCGGCCGGTCAGCCGGCCTGATTCGCCGGCGCCGCGTCCGCTCGCGATCCGCCCTCAGAAGTTGTTCTTCCACTCGCGCAGCGCCGCGAACGCATGGGTCGGGTCCTTCGGCACATGGCCGACGAATCCGCTCAGGCCCTCCAGCACGCTCGCGTGTTCCACCCGCAGGAACGGGTTGATGGCGCGCTCGCGCTCGATGGTCGTCGGCAGCGTCGGCTGCTTGCGCTCGCGCCGCTGGCGGCATTCGGCGAGCCAGGCGTCGCGTGCCGGATTGTCCGGCTCCGCCGCCTCGGCGAAGGCCAGATTGGCGAGCGTGTATTCATGGGTGCAGTACACGCGCGTGTGCGGGGGCAGGGCGGCGAGCTTGGCCAGGGAGGCGCGCATCTGTGCCGGTGAGCCCTCGAACAGGCGCCCGCAGCCGGCGCTGAACAGCGTATCGCCACAGAACACCAGGTCCGGCCCCACATAGGCGATGTGGCCGAGGGTGTGGCCCGGCAGGTCGAGGACGCCGAACTCGACCCCCAGCTCGGGGATCGCGACCGTATCGCCTTCGCGCACCGGATGGGTGACGCCGGCGATGGCTTCGGCGGCCGGACCGTATACCGGGCACTGTCCGGCAAAGGCCGGCAGGCCGCCGACATGGTCGCCGTGATGATGGGTGATCAAAATCGCGACCAGCGCGAGATCGTGTTGCGCGATAAAATCCTGCACGGGGCGGGCATCGCCCGGATCGACGGCCAGCGCATGGCGCCCGTCGTGCATCAACCAGATATAGTTGTCGTTGAACGCAGGGATCGGAACAATCTGCATCGTCATGTCTCCAGTCAAGAGGTCGCTCTCCACCGCCGAACAGATCCGCGATCTGGACCGCTGGCTGGCTTCGCCGGCCGGCGAATACGTCATGGCGTGGGAGGCCGAATGCTTTGACCACATGGTATCCGATCTGTTTGGTTACCACGCGGTGCAGGTCGGCATGACCCAGTTCGACTTCCTGCGCAACAACCGGATTCCCGCGCGCCATGTGTGCGCGGCCCCCGGCCAGGGTTCGCCCGGGGAGGGGCAGGTCCAGGCGGCGCCTGAGGCGCTGCCGTTCGAGACCGGCAGCGTCGATCTGATCCTGCTGCCGCACGTGCTCGAGTTCTCGGCCCATCCGCACCAGGTGCTGCGCGAGGTCGAGCGCATCCTCGTGCCCGAGGGGCAGGTCATCATCGCCGGGTTCAATCCGGTCAGCTGGTGGGGTCTGCGGCGCCTGCTCAAGCGGCAGCGTACCCATTTCCCCTGGCGCGGGCAGTACCTGTCGGTGCGTCGCATCAAGGACTGGTTGCAGCTGCTCAGCTTCGAGGCGCGGGCCGGGCGCTTCGGCATCTATGCGCCGCCTCTGTCGCAGGCGCGCTGGATCGAACGGTTCCGCTTCATGGACCGGGCCGGTGATCGCTGGTGGCCGGTGTGTGGCGGGGTGTACATGGTTCAGGCGATCAAGCGCGTGCACGGCATGCGCCTGATCCAGCCGAACTGGCGCAAGAAGAAGGCACGGGTCAAGGCGCTCGCGCCGGTGGCGCAACGCGGCCAGCGCGTGGCCAACGGATACAGGAAGGTGGATGACTGAAGTCGTGGAGATTTATACGGACGGCGCCTGCAGCGGCAATCCGGGGCCGGGTGGCTGGGGTGCGATCCTGCGCTCGGGGGGCCATGAGAAGACGTTGTGGGGGGGCGAGCCCGCGACCACCAACAACCGCATGGAGCTGCTCGCGGTCATCCGTGCGCTGGAGACGCTCAAGCGTCCGGTCAAGGCGCGGGTGCACACCGACAGCCAGTACGTGCAGAAGGGCATCTCCGAGTGGATCCACGGCTGGAAGGCGCGTGGGTGGAAGACCGCGGGCCGCCAGCCGGTGAAGAACGCCGATCTGTGGCGCGCGCTGGATGCGGTGCAGGCCGCGCACGAGGTCGAGTGGGTGTGGGTCAAGGGCCATGCCGGTCATGTGGACAACGAACGCGCCGATGCGCTGGCCCGGCAGGGGGTCGATTCGGTGCGCAAGCAGGCTCGCGCCTGAGAACGGACGGAAACACGCAATGCGACAGATCGTACTGGATACCGAAACCACCGGCCTGGAATGGCGCAACGGCGATCGTGTGATCGAGATCGGCTGCGTCGAGCTCGTCGATCGCAAGCTCACCGGCCGCCACTATCACGTGTTCGTCAATCCGGATCGGGAGATCGACGCCGGCGCCATCGAGGTGCACGGCATCACCAATGAATTTCTCGCCGACAAGCCGCGCTTCAAGGACGTGGTGGAGGAATTCGAGGCCTTCGTGCGCGGCGGCGAGCTGGTGATCCACAACGCCGCCTTCGACGTGGGCTTCCTCGACAACGAACTGGCGTTGCTCGAGCGAGCGCGGCTCGACACCTTCTGTGCCGGCGTGATCGACACCCTCAAGATGGCCAAGGAGCTCAACCCGGGCAAGAAGGCCACCCTCGACGCGCTGTGCGATCGTTTCGAGATCGACAACGCGCACCGCACCCTGCACGGCGCCTTGCTCGATGCGGAGCTGCTTGCGGAGGTGTACCTGGCCATGACCCGTGGTCAGGAGAGCCTGATCATCGGCCTCGACGAGGACGACGGCCCGAGTCAGGACGTGATCGGCGGCGCCGACCTGAAGGACCGCCCGCCCTTGCGCGTGGTGCGCGCCAGCGATGCGGAAATGGCCGCACACGAGGCGGTACTGGGCGACATCGCCAAGGCGAGCAAGGGCGCCTGCCTGTGGCTGCCGCCCGAGCCGGCGGACGTCGAGTCCGCCTGAGCCTCAGAGCACGAGCCGCCCGCGTCGGGCCTCGCCGGCATCGAGCAGGCGGGCGATGACGGCGCGCAGATCCAGACCGAGATCGGCGCGAAGCGCCTCGGCGCGCTCTCGCAGGCCGGCTTCATCGGTGTCGACCGTGTCGCCGGCGAAGCCGAGGGCGACGTAATTGCCCGCGTCGGTGGAGGCGAACGCCACGGCGCGATTCTCGAAGGCCTCGTTGAGCGCCGCGATGGTGGTGTCGTAGCGCCGCGCCCGGTTGAACATGTTGATCGACAGCACGCCCTGCGCACTCAGGTGCGCGCGCAGCTGCGCGTAGAAGCCGGCGCTGTTGAGCGGCCCGGGGCGCACATCGTGATCGTAGGCGTCGAGCAGGATCAGATCCCAGCGCTCGTCGGTGCGGGCGATGAACTCGAGCCCGTCCTCGACCTGAATGTCCAGGCGTGCGTCGCTGCGTGGCACCTCGAAGCAGCTCATGGCGATGGCCACGACGCGCGGCTCGATCTCGACCACGGTGTGATGACTGTCGGGCAGCTTGCGGTGGATGAACTTCGCCAGAGAGCCGGCGCCCAGCCCGATGGACAGGATGCGCCGCGGCCAGGGCGGTTCGTGGAAGAGCAGGGCGCTCAGCATCTCCCGGGTGTAGGCCAGTTCCAGGGCGAAGGGCGTGCGGATGCGCATGGCCCCCTGGACCCAGTCGGTGCCGAAGTGCAGATAGCGCACGCCGCCTTCTTCGCGGATGTCGATCGGGTTGTCCATGTGCGTGGTCCTGCCGGGCCTCAGGGTTTGGTGGCGAGGCGCTTGAGGGCGTAGAGCTGCTCGAGCGCTTCGCGCGGGCTTAGTTCGTCGGGGTCGAGTTCCGTCAACGCGGCCACCGCCGGATGGCTGGGCGCATCGGGTTCGTCGGCCGGCAGGGCGGCGAACAGGTCGGGCTGGCTGTCGCTGCCCACCTCCCGGTTCTCCAGGGCGCGCAGGCGACGACGGGCGTCGCGCACCACCGCGGCGGGAATGCCCGCCAGCGCCGCCACTTCGATCCCGTAGCTCTGGCTCGCCGGCCCTTCTTCGAGCGCATGCAGGAAGACGATGCGGTGGCCGTGTTCGACCGCGTCCAGATGCACGTTGGCGCATTCCGGATAGTCCACGTTGAGGCGCGTCAGCTCGAAGTAGTGGGTGGCGAACAGGGTGAGGCTGCGGGTCTTCTCGAGCAGGTGGCGGGCGATGGCGAAGGCCAGCGCGAGCCCGTCGAAGGTGGAGGTGCCACGGCCGATCTCGTCCATCAGCACCAGGCTGTTCTCGGTGGCGCCATTGAGAATCGCGGCCGCCTCGGTCATCTCCACCATGAAGGTGGAGCGGCCGGAGGCCAGATCGTCGGAGGCGCCGATGCGGGTGAAGATGGCGTCGATGGGGCCCAGCGTGGCTGCCGTCGCCGGCACGAAGCTGCCGATGTGGGCCATCAGGGTGATGAGGGCCACCTGGCGCATGAAGGTGGATTTACCGCCCATGTTGGGGCCGGTGATCATGAGCATGCGCCGGGTCGGCGCGAGCCGGCAGCCATTGGCGATGAACTCGTCCACCTGGCGCTCGACCACCGGATGGCGGCCGCCCTCGACGTGGATGCCGGGCTGGTCGGTGAAGCGGGGGCAGCGGTAGTCGTGGCGCGCGGCCACCTCGCTGAAGGCGACCAGGGCGTCCAGCGTGGCCAGGGCGCGGGCAATGCGCTGCAGCGCGGGAATCTCGCCGCCGAGCACGTCGAGGATGTGGTCGTAGAGCACCTTCTCGCGCGCGAGGGCGCGCTCCTGTGCGCTCAGGGCCTTGTCCTCGAAGGCCTTCAGCTCGGGGGTGACGTAGCGCTCCGCGTTCTTGAGCGTCTGCCGGCGCCGGTAGTCGTCCGGCACCTTGTCCGCGTGCACCCGCCCGACCTCGATGTAGAAGCCATGCACCCGGTTGTATTCGACCTTGAGGGTGGGGATGCCGCTGCGCTCGCGCTCGCGCGCTTCGAGCGCCATGAGGAACTCGCCGCAGTTGGTCTGGATGCCGCGCAGCTCGTCGAGCTCGGTGTCGAAGCCGTCGGCGATGACGCCGCCGTCGCGCAGCACGGTGGACGGCTCGGGCGCGATGGCGCGGCTCAGCAGAGCCATGCTCTCGGCCGGTGGGCTCAGCGCCTCGCGCAGCTCGGTGAGCAGCGGAGCTTCGGTGGGGCCGAGTGTCTCCACCACGGTGGGCAAGGCGTTGAGGGTGTCGCGCAGTGACGAGAGATCGCGCGGCCGCGCCGAGCGCAGGGCGATGCGGGCGGTGATCCGCTCCACGTCGGCAATGCCGCGCAAGCCGGCGCGCACCGCGCTGCCGGGGCCATTGCCCGCGTCGCCGAGCAGTTCGGCCACGGCGGCATGGCGGGCCACGACGGCCTGCCGGTCGCGCAGCGGATGGTGGATGGCATGGCGCAGCCAGCGCGAGCCCATGCTGGTGACGCAGGCATCCAGGCTGGAGAGCAGGGTCGGTGCCGCTTCGCCGCGCAGGGTTTCGGTCAGTTCGAGATTGCGCCGGGTGGCGGCGTCGATGCGGATGAACTCGGATTCGGTCTCGACGCGCAGTCCGGTGACATGGCCGAGGCTCTGCTGCTGGGTGCTGCTGGCGTAGCCGTACAGGGCGTCGGCGGCGGCCAGGGCCACGGACAGCGTTTCGGCACCGTAGCCGGACAAATCACGGGTGCCCAGGTGCTGGGTGAGCTGGCGGCGGCCGTTGTCGGCGTCGAACTGCCAGTCGGGCAGGCGCTTGAGCGCCGGGGCCAGCTTGTGTACCAGCGGCAGGTTGAGCGCGTCGGAGACCAGCACCTCGGCGGGGCGCAGACGTTCGAACTGGGCCTGCAGCTGCTCGGGGACGCATTCGAGCAGGCGCAGGTCGCCATTGGCCAGGTTCAGCCAGGCGAGGCCGAGTGCGCCGCGATTCAGGTGCAGGGCCAGCAGCAGGGCGTCGCGGCGGTCGTCGAGCAGGGCCGCGTCGGTGAGCGTACCCGGGGTGACGATGCGCGAGACGGCGCGTTCCATCGGCCCCTTGGTGGTGCCGGGGTCGCCCACCTGTTCGGCGATGACCACCGATTCGCCCAGCTTGACCAGGCGCGCCAGGTACTGCTCCACCGCGTGATGCGGCACGCCGGCCATCTTGATCGGTTCGCCGGCGGACTTGCCGCGCGTGGTCAGGGTGATGTCGAGCAGTCGCGCGGCCTTCTCGGCGTCCTCGAAGAACAGCTCGTAGAAATCCCCCATGCGGTAGAACAGCAGCAGGTCCGGGTACTCGTGCTTCAGGGCCAGGTATTGCTGCATCATGGGCGTGTGCCCATCCGGCGAGCGGCGCGGGGTCTGCGTCATGGGGGCGCGACGCTCAGGCGGCGACGTCGGCCGGGCGGTGGGCCTGGATGATCGGCAGCAGCTGGGCGAACACCTTGGGTGTGCCCGCCACCACGTTGCCGGTGTGCAGGTACTCGGATTCGCCGGCCAGATCGCTGATCAGCCCACCGGCCTCCTGCACCAGCAGCGCGCCGGCGGCCATGTCCCAGATCGACAGGCCCAGTTCCCAGAAGCCGTCGGCACGGCCGCAGGCGACGTAGGCCAGATCGAGCGCGGCGGCGCCGGGACGGCGGATACCGGCGGTCTTCTGGCACACGTCCTTGAACATGGCCAGATAGGCATCCACATGATCGAATTCGCGGAACGGGAAGCCGGTGGCGATGAGCGACTCGGCCAGCTTGTTGCGGCGCGAGACGCGGATGCGGCGCTCGTTGAGCATGGCGCCGGCGCCCTTGGTGGCGGTGAACAACTCGTTGCGGGTGGGGTCGTACACCACGCCCTGCTCGACCACGCCATTCTTGGCCAGGGCGATGGACACCGCGTACTGGGGGAAGCCATGGATGAAGTTGGTGGTGCCGTCGAGCGGGTCGATGATCCACTGGAACTCGCTGTCCGCGTTGCCGGCGGTGCGCCCGGACTCTTCTGCTAGAATGCCGTGCCCCGGGTAGGCGTCGAGCAGGGTCTCGATGATGGCGGCTTCCGCAGCCCGGTCCACCTCGGTGACGAAATCATTGGCGGCTTTCGCTTCGACCCGGATGCGGTCGACGTCGTTGGCGGCGCGGTTGATGGTGTTGCCCGCGCGGCGAGCGGCCTTGATGGCGATGGAGAGCGTGGGGTGCATGGGGCGGTCCGTTGCGTCAGGAATCGAACCTGCTCGCTGAAAATTAAAAACCTCGAATTCTAATATGAAAGCCCCCTCTTTGCTTGGCCGCGTGCGTGTGGTCCTGAGCCGTACCAGCCACCCCGGCAACATCGGCGGTGCCGCCCGCGCCATGAAGACCATGGGGCTGGGGCAGCTAGTGCTGGTAGCGCCGCACGAGTTTCCCAGCGAGATCGCCACGGCACGCGCCTCGGGTGCGACGGACGTGCTCGCCTCGGCCCGTGTCGTCGACACCCTGGAGGTGGCCCTCGAGGGCACCGTGTTCGCGGCCGCGATGACCGCGCGGCGCCGCGAGCTGTCCTTGCCCATGCAGTGGTCGCGCGAGGCTGCCGATACCGTCGCCGGCTATGCCGCCCAGGGCGACGTGGCCCTGGTGTTCGGCAACGAGACCAGCGGGCTCTCCAACGAGGAACTGGCTCTGTGCCAGTTGCCGGTGATGATCCCGACCAACCCGGACTACAGTTCGCTGAATCTCGCCGCGGCGGTGCAGATCCTGTGCTACGAGATGCGCCTGCGCCTGAGCGCGTCGGCACCCGCGCCGGACGGCCTGGCGGCGCCCGCGAGCTTCGAGGAAGTCGAGGGGTTCTACGGCCATCTGGAGTCGGCGATGATCCGCAGCGGGTTTCATGATCCGAGCAACCCGCGCCGGCTCATGGCGCGCATCCGGCGCCTGTTCGGGCGCATCCGGCTCGAGCGCGAGGAGGTCGGCATCCTGCGCGGGATCCTCAGTGCGCTGGACAGAAAAGTCGATTAAAATTGTCGGAAATTAAATGGTGGCGCCGTTCTGGGCGCCCGTCCGCTCATTCACGGGGAGGGGTTCATGTTCAGCCGATTGCGTGAAGACATTGCCAGTGTGCGCAGCCGCGATCCCGCGGCCCGTTCGTCGCTGGAGGTGCTCACCTGCTATCCCGGCATTCATGCCCTGATCTTTCATCGCGTCGCCCATGGCGCGTGGACGCGCGGCTGGCATTGGCTGGGGCGTTTCATCAGTCACCTGGGGCGCTGGTTGACCGGGATCGAGATCCACCCGGGGGCGATCATCGGCCGTCGCGTCTTCATCGACCACGGCTTCGGTGTGGTCATCGGCGAGACCGCCGAGGTCGGTGACGACTGCACCATCTATCAGGGCGTGACCCTCGGCGGTACCTCGCTGTATCGAGGCGAGAAACGCCACCCGACGCTGGGTCGGGGCGTGGTCGTCGGTGCCGGCGCCAAGGTGCTGGGCGGGTTCGACGTGGGCGATAACGCCAAGATCGGCTCCAACGCGGTGGTGGTCAAACCGGTGCCGGAAGGGGCGACCGCAGTGGGCAACCCGGCGCGCATCCTCGATCGCAGCAAGGATGAGGAGCGCGCGCAAAAGGCCGAGCAGATGGGGTTCTCCGCTTATGGTGTGACCCGAGACATGGACGACCCGCTCGCCAAGGCCTTCCATGGTTTGCTGGACCACGCCGTCGATACCGACCGGCGCATCGAGGCCTTGCTCAAGCGTCTCGAGGCGGCCGGCGTCGCGCTCGAGGAGGAAGAGAAACACTGCGAAACCCTCGATGCCGAGCGCCTGAGCAAGATGGTGGATTGATCCGGATAATTGTTGATCACTTTAGTCGGGTACTGTATAGTCGAGTCAAATATTCAGGTATTGACGAGCGAGGACACTTGCGATGAGACTGACCACCAAAGGCCGCTTTGCGGTGACCGCGATGATCGATCTGGCATTGCGCCAGGACGGTGGTCCGGTGACGCTGGCCGGCATTGCCGACCGTCAGAGCATTTCCCTGTCGTATCTCGAGCAGCTGTTCGGCAAGTTGCGCCGGCATGAACTCGTCTCGAGCGTGCGCGGCCCCGGGGGCGGTTACACGCTGGCGCGCGAGATGGGCGAGATCACGGTGGCCGACATCATCGTTGCAGTGGACGAGCCGCTCGACGCGACCCAGTGTGGTGGCAAGGCGAACTGCCAGGACGACCACCGCTGCATGACGCACGACCTGTGGACCAACCTGAACAAGCGCATGTTCGACTACCTCGATTCGGTGACCCTGCACGGGCTGGTCGAGCAGCAGCATGCCCGCGAGGCGAAGGTGTCGGTGCTCAAGGATCAGCGCAAGAGCTGTCCGGACGGAGAATCGGTCGCCGCTGCCTGAAGGCCGAAGGAAGTCGTCGTCATGTTTGCGCCCGTCTATCTCGATCACAATGCCACGACGCCGCTCGATCCCGCGGTGCGCGAGGCCATGCTGCCCTATCTGGATGCCCGCTTCGGCAATGCGTCGAGCCGGCACGAGTACGGGCGTCAGGCACGCGATGCCATCGACCGGGCGCGTGCCCGGGTGGCTGCGGCGGTGGGTGCGCATCCGACGGAAGTGGTGTTCACCAGCGGTGGGTCCGAGGCCAACAACCTGTTCCTGAAGGGCGCGGCGGCGACGATGAAGCCGGGTGTGCTGGCGGTCAGCCGCATGGAGCATCCGTGCGTGCGGGAGCCGGCGAAACAGCTGGCGCGTCTGGGCTGGCAGCTCGAGTGGATCGACGTGATGCCGTCCGGCGTCGTGGATTCGGGGCAATATGCCGAATGCCTGGCGAAACGGCCACGGATGGTCTCGGTCATGTTGGCGAACAACGAGACCGGCGCGATCCAGCCGATCGCCGATCTGGCGGCCAAGGCGCGCCAGGCGGGGGCGTGGTTCCACACCGACGCGGTCCAGGCGCTGGGCAAGGTGCCGGTCGATTTTCGTGCGCTGGGTGTTCATGCGATGACGCTGTCTGCGCACAAGATATACGGCCCGCTCGGCGCTGGAGCGCTGATCGTGGACAAGCGGGTGGAACTGTCGCCACTGATTGCCGGCGGCGGACAAGAGCGTGGCCTGCGCTCTGGCACCGAGAACGTGGCGGCCATCGTCGGTTTTGGTGCTGCCTGCGAGTTGGCCGTGCAGCGCCTCGAGACCGAAGCGATGCGTCAGCGCAGCTTGCGTGATGATTTCGAGGCCGCGCTGAGCGACATGCAAGCGACGGTGTTCGCTGCAGGTGCGCCGCGCCTGCCGGGTACCAGTTTCTTCGCCTTCGACGGGATCGATGGTGAAACCCTGGTCGGCAAGCTCGACCGCGCCGGATTTGCATGCGCCAGCGGTTCGGCCTGCTCGAGCGCCGATCCGGAGCCGTCGAAGACGCTGCTGGCCATGGGCGTGGCGCCGGAACTGGCCCGCAGTGCGGTTCGGGTGAGCGTCGGGCGCGGAACCTCGGCCGAGGATATGAATCGATTGATCCAGGCGTTGAGGCAGGAAGTACAGGCCTTGCGCGGTCTTGCCGCGATGGCGGTGTGACGTAAATTCAAAGGCGCCCGGTGGCGCTGCGACGGAGAGAAGCTGCAATGAAATTTCCCATCTATCTCGACTATTCGGCGACGACGCCGGTTGATCCGCGCGTGGCTGACAAAATGATCCCCTATCTGGTGGAGCACTTTGGCAACCCCGCCAGCCGCTCGCACGCCTATGGCTGGGAAGCGGAAAAGGCGGTGGAGATCGCGCGCGCCGAGGTGGCGGCGCTGGTCAATGCCGATCCGAAGGAAATCGTGTGGACATCCGGCGCGACCGAGTCGAACAACCTCGCCATCAAGGGCGCAGCCCAGTTCTACCAGAGCAAGGGCAAGCACGTGATCACCGTCAAGACCGAGCACAAGGCCGTGCTCGACACGGTGCGCGAACTGGAGCGCCAGGGCTTCGAGGCGACCTACCTGGACGTCCAGGAGAATGGTTTGATCGACCTCGACGCCTTCAAGGCGGCGCTGCGTGACGACACCACGGTGGTGTCGGTGATGATGGTCAACAACGAAGTCGGCGTGATCCAGCCGATCGAGCAGATCGGCGAGATCTGCCGCGAGCGTGGCATCGTGTTCCATGTGGATGCGGCGCAGGCCACCGGCAAGGTGGAAATCGACCTGCAGAAGCTCAAGGTGGATCTCATGTCCTTCTCGGCCCACAAGACGTACGGCCCCAAAGGCATCGGCGCGCTTTACGTGCGTCGCAAGCCGCGCGTGCGCCTCATCGCGCAGATGCATGGTGGCGGTCACGAGCGCGGCATGCGCTCCGGCACCCTGGCCACGCACCAGATCGTCGGCATGGGGGAAGCCTTCCGCATCGCGCGCGAGGAGATGGCGACCGAGAACGAGCGCATCCGCATGCTGCGCGATCGCCTCATGAAGGGGCTGACCGACATCGAGGCCACCTATGTCAACGGTGACGTGGAACAGCGCGTGCCGCACAATCTGAACATTTCCTTCGCCTATGTCGAAGGTGAGTCGCTGATCATGGCCATCAAGGATGTGGCCGTCTCGAGCGGTTCGGCCTGCACCTCGGCGAGCCTGGAGCCGTCCTACGTGCTGCGGGCCCTGGGGCGCGACGACGAACTGGCGCACAGCTCGATCCGCTTCACCATCGGCCGTTTCTCGACCGAAGAGGAAATCGACTACACCATCGACCTGCTGCACAACAAGATCTCCAAGCTGCGCGAACTGTCGCCGCTGTGGGAGATGGTGCAGGAAGGCGTCGATCTGAACACCGTGCAGTGGGCCGCCCACTGAGCGTAACGAGGAGAATCAACTCATGGCATACAGCGACAAGGTCCTGGACCACTACGAAAACCCCCGCAACGTCGGTTCGTTCGAAAAATCCGAAGAGGGCGTGGCGACCGGCATGGTCGGCGCGCCGGCCTGTGGCGACGTGATGAAGCTTCAGATCAAGGTCAACGGCTCGGGCGTCATCGAGGACGCCAAGTTCAAGACCTACGGCTGTGGCTCGGCCATCGCTTCCAGTTCCCTGGTGACCGAATGGGTCAAGGGCAAGACGCTCGACGAAGCGCTCGAGATCAAGAACACCGCCATCGCCGAGGAACTGGCCTTGCCGCCGGTGAAGATCCACTGTTCGATCCTCGCCGAGGACGCCATCAAGGCGGCCGTGGCGGACTATCGCAAACACCACGGTGGTGACGCCGAGTAAGGAGTACAGCAGCATGGCTATCACTCTCTCCGAATCCGCTGCCAACCACGTGTCGCGCTTCATCGAGAAGCGCGGCAAGGGCATCGGCATCCGCCTGGGCGTGAAGACCTCGGGTTGTTCCGGCATGGCCTACAAGCTCGAATTCGCCGACGAATCCCAGGACGACGACATCGTCTTCGAGAGCCACGGGGTCACCGTCCTGATCGATCCGAAGAGCCTGCCGTATCTCGACGGGACCGAACTGGATTTCGTCCGTGAGGGGCTGAACGAAGGCTTCAAGTTCAACAACCCGAACGTCAAGGATGCGTGCGGCTGCGGCGAGAGCTTCAACGTATGAGGGAACTGGCGGAGGGCGCCCGCTCGCTGCAGCAGGACTACTTCGCGCTGTTCGATCTGCCGCGCCGCTTCGCCGTCGATACCGACCGGCTCGAGCAGGCCTATCTCGATCGCCAGGGACAGGTGCATCCGGATCGTCACGCCCACCGCTCCGACGCCGAAAAACGCGTCGCCATGCAGTGGGCGACGCGCATCAACGAGGCCTACCGGACCTTGCGCAAACCGCTCGCCCGGGCCCGTTACCTGCTCGAACTGCAGGGGTTCGACGTCGGCGTCGAAACCAACACGGTGATGGCGCCCGAGTTCCTCATGGAGCAGATGGAGTGGCGCGAAGCGGTCGAGGAGGCGCGCGACGGCGCCGACCTGACCGAGCTGGAACACCTGCACCGGCGCCTCGTCGCCCATGCGCGTGAGGTCAATGCCCGTCTCGGGGTTCAGCTCGACGGGGAGCCCGCCGACCTGGATGGCGCGTCCGATACGGTGCGGCGGCTCATGTTCATCGAAAAACTTCAAGAAGAGATCGACGACGCGATCGAAGCGTTGGAAGACTGATGGCATTACTTCAACTTGCAGAACCGGGCATGTCGGCGGCCCCGCACGAGCATCGGCTCGCCGTGGGCATCGACCTGGGAACGACCAATTCTCTCGTGGCGACGGTGCGCAACGGCATCGCCGTGTGCCTGAACGACCACAGCGGGCGCGCCATGCTCCCGTCGGTGGTGCGCTACACCCGTGAAGGCACGGTGGAAGTCGGGCGCGAGGCGATCGCCGCCCAGGTGCGCGATCCGAAGAACACCATCGCCTCGGTCAAGCGGTTCATGGGGCGCGGGATCAAGGACGTCGCCTACATCGAGTCCATGCCCTACGATTTCAAGGACAGCGAAGGCATGCTGCGCCTGCGGACGGTCGCGGGGGAAAAGACGCCGGTCGAGGTGTCCGCGGAGATTCTCAAGGTGCTGCGCGTGCGTGCGGAAGAGAGTCTGGCCGGTCCGCTGGTCGGAGCGGTCATCACGGTGCCGGCCTATTTCGACGACGCCCAGCGTCAGGCCACCAAGGATGCGGCACGCCTGGCCGGGCTCAACGTGCTGCGGCTGCTCAACGAACCGACCGCTGCCGCGGTGGCCTACGGGCTCGACAACGCCGCCGAAGGGGTCTATGCGATCTACGATCTGGGCGGCGGCACCTTCGACATCTCCATCCTGCGTCTGTCCAAGGGTGTGTTCGAGGTCATGTCAACCAACGGCGACGCGGCGCTCGGCGGCGACGATTTCGATCACCGTGTGCTGTGCTGGATCGTCGAGCAGGCCAAACCGGCGCCATTGTCCGAGACCGATGCACGGCACCTGCTGGTGCTGGCACGGGCTGCCAAGGAGCGGCTCACCATCGAGGAGCAGACCCGGATCTCCACCACGCTGCGCAGTGGCGAGGAGATCGACCTGGTGCTCACGCGCGACGCCTTCGAAGAGGCCACCCGGCATCTGGTCAACAAGACCCTGGCGCCGGTGCGGAAGGCCTTGCGCGATGCGGGCTTGAGCCCGGACGAGGTCAAGGGCGTGGTCATGGTCGGTGGCGCAACGCGCATGCTGCATGTGCAGCGCGCGGTGGGCGACTATTTCGGTCAGGCACCGCTGACCAATCTCGATCCGGACAAGGTCGTCGCGCTCGGGGCCGCGATGCAGGCCAACGTGCTCGCCGGTAATCGCGGCGCGGATGACGACTGGCTGCTGCTCGATGTGATTCCGCTGTCGCTCGGCCTCGAGACCATGGGCGGGCTGGTCGAGAAGATCATTCCGCGCAATTCGACCATTCCCATCGCCAAGGCGCAGGAATTCACCACCTTCAAGGACGGCCAGACGGCCATGGCCATCCACGTGGTCCAGGGCGAGCGGGAGCTGGTGTCCGACTGCCGTTCGCTGGCACGCTTCGAGCTGCGTGGCATCCCGCCGATGACCGCCGGAGCCGCGCGTATCCGCGTCACCTTCCAGGTGGACGCGGACGGCTTGTTATCGGTAGCGGCACGGGAGATGTCCGCCGGCGTCGAGGCGCATGTGACCGTCAAGCCTTCGTACGGTTTGTCGGACGACGAAGTGTCGGAGATGCTCAAGTCGGGCATCGAGCATGCCGGGGACGATGCCCAGGCGCGTGCGCTGCGCGAACTGCAGGTCGAGGGTCGGCGCATGATCGAAGTCGTGTCGCAGGCGCTCGCGGCCGATGGCGAGTTGCTCGACGCGCAGGAACGCGCGACGGTGGACGCGGCGCTCGGGGCGCTGGGCGAGGCCGTCGAGCAGGATGACTCCGCCCGTCTGCGCCAGTGCCTGGATGGCCTGGGACAGGCGACCGACGCTTTTGCCGAACGGCGTATGGACAAGAGTATCCGGTCGGCGCTCGCCGGCCAGAAGGTCAACGAACTGAAGGTATGAAATGACTCAGATTGTCGTGCTGCCGCATGTGGAGCTGTGTCCGGAAGGGGCGGTCATCGAGGCCGAGGCCGGGCAAAGCATCTGCGATGCACTGCTGTCGAACGATATTGAAATCGAGCACGCTTGCGAGAAGAGCTGTGCGTGCACCACCTGTCACGTGATCGTGCGCGAGGGCTTCGAGTCGCTCGAGGAGGCCGATGAGGCCGAGGAAGATCTGCTCGACAGAGCATGGGGGCTGGAGCCGATGTCACGCCTGTCGTGTCAGGCCCTCGTCGCCGATGCGCCTTTGGTGGTCGAGATTCCGAAGTACACGATCAACATGGTCAGCGAGGGGAACCACGGATGAAATGGACCGATGTGGAAGAGATCGCGATCCAGTTGTCGGACGCCCACGAGGACGTGGATCCGACGCAGGTGAATTTTGTCGACCTGATGAACTGGGTTCTGGCGCTGCCCGAATTCGATGATGATCCGGGCCACTGCGGCGAGCGGATCCTGGAGGCGGTTCAGCAGGCGTGGATCGACGAAGTGGCGTAAGCGATCAGCTCGTACCGGTCGAGCATGCGAATGACGAGGCGCCCGGATGGGCGCCTTCTTTTTTGATCGGAAGAGCCGAAACTAGTCGGGCAGCCCCGCGCCCGGCTCGGCGGACTCGTTCAGCGACAGCCAATAGACACCGAGCTGGCCGACGGCCTGGATGAACTGTTCGAAGTCCACCGGCTTGCGGATGTAGCTGTTGGCGCCGAGGCGATAGGCCTCGAGGATGTCCTGCTGTTCCTTGGAGGTGGTGAGCACCACCACCGGCAGCAGGGACGTGCGTTCGTTGGCGCGAATGCGCTTGAGCACTTCGAGGCCGTCGATGCGCGGCAGCTTCAGGTCGAGCAGGACCACGGCCGGCATCACCGAGGTATCGCGTCCTTCGTGGCTGCCGGTGCCGAACAGGTAGTCCAGCGCCTCGACGCCGTCGCGGGCCACGATGACCGGATTGGGGATGGTGTTCTTGCTGAACGCGCGGAGGGTCAGCGCTTCATCGTCGGGGTTGTCTTCGACAAGCAGAATCGGGCGCTCGGTCGGCATCCTGTTGTTGTTTCCTAACCAAGGGTGAAATAGAAGGTCGCGCCCTTTTCGATCTCGGCCTCGGCCCAGACGCGCCCGCCATGGCGATGGATGATGCGCGCCACCGTCGCCAGTCCGATGCCGGTGCCGGCAAAATCACTGTCCCGGTGCAAGCGTTGAAAAGCGCCGAATAGCTTGTCCGCATAACGCATGTCGAATCCGGCGCCGTCGTCGCTGACAAAATACACCGGCTGTCCATTCTGGTGCAAGCAGCCGACACGCAGGTTTGCAAGTGGATGATTCGCCGTGAATTTCCACGCGTTTCGCAGCAGATTGTCCATGACAATCCGCATGAGGTTGCGATCCGCGCGAATGCGGATGTCCGGATCGATCTCGAGATGGACGCTTCGATGGGGAGATTCGGCGTGCAGGTAGTCGCCGATTTCGGTGGCCAGCTCAGAGAGCGAAAAATCGCTCCGGTGCATCTCGTCGCGGGTGATCCGCGAGAGCTTGAGCAGATCGTCGATCAGGTGCTGCATGCGTGCAGTCGCGGCGCGGATGCGGTTGATGTAGCCCAGTCCGGTGGTGTCGAGCTGTTCCGCGTAGTCCTCCTCGAGCATGCGTGAGAAGCCGTCGATGCCGCGCAGCGGCGAGCTCAGGTCGTGGGACACGGAGTAGCTGAAGGATTCGAGTTCCTTGTTGGCCACGGTCAGTTCGGCGGTACGCTCGCGAACCCGCGTCTCGAGGGCGTTGTTCAGGGCGCGGATTTCCGCTTCCGCCTTGATGCGATCGCTGATGTCCACGCCGATGCCGACCAGGTGGCTGACGCCGCGCAGCTCGACGTGAACGATCGTGAACACATGGGGCACGCTGCGCCCGGTGGGGTCGATCAGGCGGGCGTCGACGCTGGTCTGATCGATCGCCTGCGCCTGTTCGAGTGCGCCGCGGATGGTATCGCGATCGTCGGCATGGAACAGGGCGAGCAGGGATTGCGCGGCCGCCTGCTCCGGGTCGCGGCCGGCGAGCCGGGCCAGGTTGGCGTTCCAGCGGATGATGTCGTCCGGCAGACGCAGGAGGAAGAAGACGCCGGGCAGACTGCGGATGATGGCGTCCGACAGTTCGCGCGCTTCGCGCAGGGCGTCGCTGGTGGTCTTGAGCGAGGTGATGTCGGCGAAGATCCACAGGGCGCCGTCTTCGGCGCGTTGCGGATTGACCCGCTGGCTGGTGATGAAGAACCAGCGCCGGGCACCGTCGTGGCGCTCGATCTCCACTTCCCGGGTGACCTGACCGCCGCCGGCCGGATCATGGCCGGCCGGGCCGAGCAGCCCGGTCAGGGGGCGGCCCGTCGCATCGTCCGGTTCGCAGGCGAAGAGCTCGGCGAAACGCCGGTTGGCGGCGACGATCTGGCCGTCCTCGACGAAGGCGATGCCCACCGGTACGTTGTCAAGGATGGCCTGTTTCTCTGTGAGCAGCGCGCGGATGCTCTCCTGCGCCCGCCGCTGTTCGGTGATGTCTCCGCTCGAGCCGGCAAAGCGGACGACCTGACCCCGTTCGTCCCATACCGCCTCGCCGCGGCTGCGGAACCATCGGTAGTGGCCGTCGCGATGCCGGAGCCGGTAGGTGACGTCGTAGGGCTCGTGGGTCTTGAAGTGATGAGCGACCTGGGCTTCGATGCGCTCGAGATCTTCCGGATGAACGAGGGCCAGGAAGGCACTGCGCTTGTTCGGTAGCTCGTCGTCGCGGTAGCCGAGCAGTTGCTTGAAGCGTGGCGACAGGTAGTAGCGCTCGGTCTTCAGGTGCCAGTCCCAGATGCCGTCGGAAGAGCCGCGAATGGCGTAGTAGAGACGCTCCTCGCTCTCCCGGTGTGCCGCTTCGGAGAGTTTCTGGGCGTGGATGTCGGTGATCGAGCCGGCGTATCGGTACGCCTTGCCTTCGCCGTCCCAGCGCGCCTGGCCACGCCCGCGGAACCAGCGATAGCTGCCGTCCCGGCAACGCAGCCGATAGACCTCGTCGAAGTTGCTGCGGTTTTCCAGATGGTCGTACTGGGCGGCGAGCACGCGGTCGCGATCGTCCGGATGCAAGGCGGTGGAGAAGAAGAAGCCGCGGCGGAATTCGGCCTCGTCGTGGTAACCGAGCAACTCGCGGAAGCGGGGCGAGAAATACACCTCGTTGGCCATCAGATCCCAGTCCCAGATGCCGTCGCTGCTGCCCTGGACCACCAGGGACAGACGATCGTCCTTGGCCTTGAGGCGCTGGAACTGGTCGGAGAGCCGTGCCGCCATGCGGTTGAAGGCCCGCGCCAGCTCGCCGATCTCGTCCTTGGCTTCGTCCTGGATACGGATATGCATGCGACCGGTGCCGAACTGCTGTCCGGCGTCAACAAGGCGTTGCAGGCGCCGGGTCACCCCGATGGCGGATAGAGCGATCAGCGCCGCAGACAGCATGATCAGCACGGCGCCGGCCAGCACCATGTAGCCGAAGTAGCGGCCGTGGCGGGATGCGTGGCGCCGATCGGTGACGGCGAAGCGCACGGTAGCCAGGGGGCGGTTGCGATCGGTGAGCTCGAACTGGGTACCGTCGACGCCATCGCCCGCGGTGTCTTCTGGCTCGCGCAGCAGGGGAATGCCGGAGGGCGAAACGACTTCGATGTGCGACAGACCGTTGTCGATCAGCGCGCTGCGGGCAATGGCGCGTGCCGCGTGCCGGTCGCCGGCAACGAGTGGTGGCGTCAGTGCCGCGCTCAGCAGGGGCTGGATCTGCGCTTCGAGCAGGGCGGCGTCCTCGCGTGCGCTGCGATCGAGCAGTTGCCAGCCGGTCGCGGCGATCAGACCGATGGTGACCGTCTGGACCAGCAGGACGACGACGAGCAGCTTCGTTCGCAGACGGATGCGGCCAGCGCGTGCGCGCATGTCAGCAGGCGGCGTGCGGCGGGTGCAGCCGGACGCGGGCCGTGGTCACGGCAGCTCCTCGGCATGCAGCAGGAAGATCTTGTCTTCGGCGTCGCCGTCGGCGATCCAGGTGAACGGCAGGGTGGGGAAGGCGGCTTCGACCAGGTCGCGGTTGTGACCGACTTCCACCAGGAGCAGGCCGCCCGGGTTGAGGTGCGAGCGCGCACCGGCGATGAGCTTGCGGACCACGTCCAGCCCGTCGGCACCGGCGCCCAGCGACATGGCCGGCTCGTGGCGGTATTCCTCGGGCAGAGCGCCCATGGCCTCGTCGGTCACATAGGGCGGATTACTGAGGATGAGGTCGTAGCGGTGGGTGCCCAGCGGCGCGAAGGTGTCGCCCGCGTGCAGCGTGACCTGCTCCTCGAGCCCATAGTCGGCCACGTTCTCCTGCGCGACCTCGAGGGCTTCGGCGGACAGGTCCACCGCGTCGATGGCGGCGCCGGGGAAGGCGTCGGCCATGAGGATGGCCAGGCACGCGGAGCCGGTGCAGATATCGGCCGCGCGGGTGATCGCGAGCGGATCCTCGACCCAGGGCGCCAAGCCCTCGGCGAGCAGGTTGGCGAAGTAGGAGCGTGGAATGATCACGCGCGGGTCCACCGTGAACCGGTAGGGGCCGAGCCAGGCTTCACCGGTGATGTAGGCGGCCGGCTCGCGGTTGTTGACGCGGCGATCGATGACCTCGAGCAGGTCGATGCGCTCCTCGATCGGGATGCAGGCGTCGAGGAAGGGCTCGAGGCGGTCGAGTGGCAGCGCCAAGGTGTGCAGGAGCAGGTACACCGCCTCGTCCCAGGCGTTGTCGCTGCCGTGACCGAAGCACAGGCCGCCGCGGTTGAAGCGGGTGATGGCGTAGCGCAGCCAGTCGCGCAGGGTGACCAGTTCGACCAGCGGGCCGCTGTGCTCGTGTTCGTCGTCGTGAGGGGCGTGCTCGTGCATGGGGTCAGTTCAGCAGCAGGTTGTCGAGGGTGCGGCGGTAGATGGCCGCGAGCGGCTCGATCGCGTCCAGCGCGATGCGCTCGTCGATCTTGTGGATGGTGGCGTTGACCGGCCCGAATTCGACCACCTCGTCGCAGATGCGGGCGATGAAACGGCCATCGGAGGTGCCGCCGGTGGTGGAGATCTCGGGCCGCAGGCCGCAGGTCGCGTCGATGGCGTCGCCGATGGCGTCCACGAGCGTGCCGCGGGGTGTGAGATAGGGCTGGCCGGACAGGCGCCAGTCGATGGCGTAGTCGAGCTTGTGACGGTCGAGCACTTCGTGCACGCGGGCCTTGAGGCCGTCCTCGGTACAGGCGGAGGAGAAGCGGAAGTTGAACATCACCTCGAGCGAGCCGGGGATCACGTTGTTGGCCCCGGTGCCGGCGTGGATGTTCGACATCTGCCAGCTCGTGGGCGGGAAGTATTCGTTGCCCTGATCCCAGACCGTGGCCGCCAGCTCCGCCAGCGCCGGCGCGGCCAGGTGGATCGGGTTCTTCGCCAGGTGCGGGTAGGCGATGTGACCTTGCAGCCCCTTGACCGTGAGTGTTCCGGAGAGGCTGCCGCGGCGGCCGTTCTTGACCATGTCGCCGAGGGTGTCGACCGAGGTGGGTTCGCCGACGATGCAGTAGTTCAAGCGCTCGCCGCGCGCCGCCAGGGTGTCGACCACGGCGATGGTGCCGTCGGTGGCATCGCCCTCCTCGTCGGAGGTCAGCAGCAGGGCGATGCGGCCCGGATGGTCGGGGTGCGCCGCCACGAAGGCTTCGATGGCGGTGACGAAGGCGGCCAGCGAACTCTTCATGTCGGCAGCGCCGCGTCCGTAGAGGTAGCCGTCGCGCTCGCTCGGCTCGAACGGCGGGGATTGCCAGCGCTCGAGCGGGCCGGTGGGGACCACGTCGGTGTGACCGGCAAAGCAGACGATGGGGCCGCCATGGCCCCGGCAGGCCCACAGGTTGCTGGTGGCGTTGCGGTCGATGCGCTCGAGGGTGAAGCCCAGCGGCGTAAGGCGTTCGGCGATGAGCTCGAGGCAGCCGGCGTCGTCCGGCGTGACCGATTCACGCGCGATGAGCGCGCGCGCCAGGGCCAGGGTGGAGGATTGCGTTTGCGGCATCGTCGGGTGTCAGTTGTCGTCGAGGTTCAGGGTGAACTCGCTGAACGAGGCCCCATCGGGCTGGGTTTCCTCGAAGTCGATGAGGTCCGATTTCTTCTTCTTGGCGTCCTTGTCGGCCTCGGGGTTCTTGCCGAGCTTGGAGTTGTTGATGAGCCAGGACAGGTTGGTGGGCGAGTCGGCGTTGGCGAGCGCTTCGTCCAGATGGATGGTCCCCTCCCGGTAGAGCCGGAACAGATCCTGTTCGAAGGTCTGCGAGCCCGGCGCGAGGGACTGCTCCATCGCCTCCTTGATGCCCGTCAGTTCGCCACGCTCGATCAGTTCGGCGATGTGGCGGGTGTTCATGAGCAGTTCGACCGCCGGCATGCGGGTGTTGTCGGGCTTGCGCACCAGGCGCTGGGAGATGATGCACTTGAGTGCCACCGCCAGATCGAGATAGAGCAGCGGCCGGTTCTCCAGCGGGAAGAAGTTCACGATCCGGTTCAGGGCGTGATAGGCGTTGTTGGCGTGCAGCGTCGCCAGGCACAGGTGACCGGTCTGCGCATAGGCGAGGGCGGCTTGCATGGTCTCTTTGTCACGGATCTCGCCGATCAGGATACAGTCGGGCGCCTGGCGCATGGCGTTCTTGAGCGCCTGGTGCCAGTCGAGCGTGTCGATGCCGATCTCGCGCTGGTTGATGATCGACTTCTTGTGCTTGAACAGATACTCGATCGGATCCTCGATGGTGAGGATGTGACCGCTGCGATGGCGATTGCGGTGATCGATCATCGAGGCCATGGTGGTGGACTTGCCCGATCCGGTCGCCCCCACCACCAGCACCAGGCCGCGCTTTTCCATGATCACGTTGCCCAGCTCGGCCGGCAGCGACAGGGAGGCCAGGGTGGGGATGTCGCCCTGGATGAAGCGCACCACGATGGCCACGCTGTTGCGCTGCCAGAACACGTTGACCCGGAAGTTGCCCAGATCCCGCCGGCCGAAGGAGAGGTTCATCTCCTTGTCGCGCTGGAAGCGCGCGATCTGGTCCGGCGTCATGATCTCGTAGGCCATGCGCTGGATCATGGCCGGATCCATCGACTGCTGGTTGATGGGCAGCGACTCGCCCTCGATCTTGATGTGGATCGGTATGCCGGCGGTGATGAAGATGTCCGAGGCCTTCTTCTCGGCCATCAGGGTGAACAGCTTGTCCAGGATCATGGGCTTCGATTCCACGGTCGTCGGTTCCTCGTATGGGCCTGCCGGGGCGGCGCAGGCCCGTCGGTCCGATCAGGCGCCCCGCAGCAACTCGTTGATGCCGGTCTTGGCACGGGTCTGGGCGTCCACTCGCTTGACGATCACCGCGCAATACAGGCTGTACTTGCCATCTGCCGAGGGCAGGCTGCCCGGCACCACCACGGCGCCGGCCGGTACGCGGCCGTAGCTGAAGGTGCCGGTTTCCCGGTCGTAGATCTTGGTGCTCTGGCCGATGTACACGCCCATCGAAATGACAGCGTTCTCCTCAACTACGACGCCTTCGACGATTTCTGAACGGGCGCCGACGAAGACGTTGTCCTCGATGATCACCGGGCCGGCCTGGACCGGCTCGAGCACGCCGCCGATGCCCACGCCGCCGGACAGGTGCACGTTCTTGCCGATCTGGGCGCAGGAGCCCACGGTGGCCCAGGTGTCGACCATGGTGCCTTCATCCACGTAGGCGCCGATGTTCACGTAAGAGGGCATCAGCACCACGTTTTTGCCGATGAAGCTGCCCTTGCGTGCGGTCGCCGGCGGCACCACGCGGAAGCCGCCCTGCTGGAACTGCTCCGGGGTGTAGTCGCCGAACTTGGTGGCCACCTTGTCGAAATAGTTGGTGGCGCCGCCGGGCATCAGGGCGTTGTCACGCAGGCGGAAGGAGATCAACACCGCCTTCTTGATCCACTGGTTGACCACCCACTGGCCATCCTTCTTCTCGGCAACGCGCAGGCTGCCGTCGTCCAGGCCGGCGATGACCTGCTCGACCGCGTCGCGGATGGACGCCGGGGCGTCGCTCGGCGACAGGCTGGCACGGTTCTCGAAGGCGTCGTCGATGATTTGCTGGAGCTCTTGCATGGGTCAGGGTCTCTTTGTCGTGAATGGAAAAATCAGGTCGCTGCGCGGCAGAACGCGACGATGCGCTCGGCCGCTTCGATGCATTCCTCGGGGGTGGCCACCAGCGCGATGCGCACGTAGCCCGCGCCGGGGTTGCCGGTGTCGGTGTCCCGGGCCAGATAGCTGCCCGGCAGAACCGTCACATTATATTCAGCCTGCAGGCCGCGGGCGAACTCCGTGTCGCTGCCCGGGGTGCGCGCCCACAGATAGAATCCGGCGTCCGGTTTGCGGATGCCCAGATGCGGCGCCAGCATGGGGATGATGCGGTCGAACTTGTCCCGATACAGGCGGCGGTTCTCGGCCACGTGGGCCTCGTCGTTCCACGCCGCGATCGAGGCGGCCTGCATGGTCGGGCCCATGGCGCAGCCATGGTAGGTGCGGTAGCGCAGGAACTGGCGCAGGATGGCCGCGTCGCCGGCCACGAAGCCGGAGCGCAGGCCGGGCACGTTGGAGCGTTTCGACAAGCTGGAAAAACTGACCAGATTGCGGAAGTCATGCCGGCCGGCCGCGCGGGCCGCCTGCAGCGCCCCCAGTGGCGGGGTGGTCTCGTCGAAGTAGATCTCCGAATAGCACTCGTCCGCGGCGATGACGAAACCGAATTCGTCCGAGAGCGCGAACAGGGTGTCCCATTCGTGCTGGTTCATCACGTGGCCGGTGGGATTGCCCGGCGAACACACGTACACGAGCTGCACCTTGAGCAGGGTGTCCGCATCCAGCGCGCCCAGGTCGAAGGCGAAGTCGGCCGCTTCGACGGTGTTAATGAACAGCGGGCGCGCCCCGGCGAGCAGGGCCGCGCCTTCGTAGATCTGGTAGAAGGGGTTCGGGCACACCACCAGCGGGTCGGCCGTGCTGCCGTCCACCACGCACTGGCCGAAGGCGAACAGCGCTTCGCGCGAGCCGTTGACCGGCAGCACCTGGGTGGCGGCGTCGACCGCTTCGAGCCCGTAGCGGCGCTCCAGCCAGCGGGCGATGGCGGTGCGAAGGGCGTCCGAACCGCTGGTGAGCGGATAGGTGGCCAGGCCGTCCAGGTTGGCCGCCATGGCGTCCATCACGATCTGCGGCGTCGGGTGACGTGGCTCGCCGATCGACAGGCGGATCGGGCGCAGATTCGTCGGCGGTTCGATGCCCGCGAACAGGGCGCGGAGCTTTTCGAAGGGGTAGGGCTGGAGTCGGTCGAGATCGGGATTCACGGCGGCAGATTCGGTCGGTTCTGGCCGGGCGGACCTACATTTTCTTGCAGGTGCGTGCGGCGGTGGATGCGGGCGAAGATGCTATCATAGCCGGCTGGTCCGGACCGGACTGTCGGACGCTTGGCGGCGCCGCTCCGGTGGCCGTGTTCATCCTCATCCGATCGCATCCCACGTGAGACTGTCCCGACTCAAACTTGCCGGATTCAAGACCTTCGTCGATCCGACGACCGTGCTCTGTCCGGGGGATCTGGTCGGGGTCGTCGGGCCGAACGGCTGCGGCAAGTCGAACATCATCGACGCCGTGCGCTGGGTGCTTGGCGAGACGCGCGCCTCGGCGCTGCGCGGCGCCTCCATGCAGGATGTGATCTTCAACGGCTCGACCACCCGCAAGCCGGTCTCGCGGGCCAGCGTGGAGCTGGTGTTCGACAACGCCGAGGGGCGCGCCGCGGGGCAGTGGTCCCAGTACGCGGAAATCTCGGTCAAGCGGGTGCTCGATCGCACCGGCAACTCCTCGTACTACATCAACAACGTGCTGGTGCGGCGCAAGGACGTGGTGGACCTGTTCCTCGGGACCGGTCTCGGCCCGCGTGCCTACGCCATCATCGAGCAGGGCATGATCTCGCGCATCATCGAGGCGCGTCCGGAAGAGGTGCGCGGTTTTCTCGAAGAGGCAGCCGGCGTCACCAAGTACCGGGAGCGCCGCCGCGAGACCGAGGGGCGCCTGTCCGACGCGCGCGAGAACCTGCTGCGCCTCGACGACATCACCCTGGAGCTGGGCGACCGCATCGCCCGGCTCGAAAAGCAGGCGCGGGTGGCCGAACGCTATCGCGATCTGAACGCCGAGCACACCGAAAAGCAGCAGCTGCTGTGGCTGTTCAAACGCAACGAGGCGCGCGCGCGCCGCGCCCAGGCCGCCGACGCGCTCAACGAGGCGAGCCGCCAGCTGGACACCGACAGTGCCCGCCTTGCCACCCTGGCCGACGCCATCGAGACGGCGCGCGAGGCGCATCTGGCGGCTTCCGATGCGGTGCATGGCGCCCAGAACGACCTCTACGGCGCGGCCGCCGAAGTGAGCCGCCTGGAGGCCGAATCGCGCCACCTGAGCGAGAATCGTCAGCGCCTGGCCGCACGCATCGAACAGCTCGAAGGCGAGATGGCCCACTGGCTGGCCCGCGAGGTCGAGCTGAACAACGAAAAGCAACGCTGGACCGAACTGCTCGAAGCCGCGCAACTGCGCCTGGCGCAGGCCGAAGCGCGTCACGAGGCCGCCGGTGACGGCGTGCCCGACGCCGAGGCCCGCTTCCGCGCCGCCGACGCCACCGCGGCCGCGGCGCGGCGCGAGCTGGCGCAGACCGAACAGCAGGCCCGGGTCGAAGAGGCTCGTTGCGCCAGCGCCCGCCGGGCCCTGGAGGCCCTCACCCAGCGCCGAGAGCGGCTCGACCGTGAAGGCGGCGCCATCAGCGCCCCCGAGGTGGCGCGCGTGGCCGAACAGCAGAGGCAGGTGGCCGCGCTGGAAGAAGCGCTCACGGTGCTCGAGGCCCGGGTCAACGAAACGCAGGCCGCGGTCCCCGCCTTGCAGGATCAGTTGCGTGCCGCGGTGGCACTGGAGCGCGACGCCCAGCGCGAGCTGACCGAACTGCGTGCCCGGCGCCAGGCACTCGTCCAGCTGCAGCAGAAGGTGCAACAGCAGGGCGACCTGGGCCAGTGGCTCGAGACGCAGGGTCTGACGGGTGCGGTGCCGCTGTGGGAAGTGCTGAGCGTGGACACCGGCTGGTCGTCGGCGCTGGAAACGGTGCTCCGCGAGCGGCTTGCCGCACTGACGGCGATCGACGCGGCCGGCGCGGCGGCGCTGCTGGAGATGCCACCGCCGGCTACGCTGGCGCTCGCCTGGCCCGAGGGCGGCGCCGCGTCGGTGCCCGTCATCGAAGGGCTGACACCCCTGATCGACCGTGTCGACTGCGCCGCGCCATGGCGCGCGACGCTCGCCCGCTGGCTCGCCGGCGTGTATGCCGTCGAGGATCTGGCGCCCTGGTTGCCGCGCCGTGCCGAACTGCCGCTCGGCGTGTGTCTGGTCAATGCCGCCGGGCAGTGCCTCACGCGCGACAGCCTCGCGCATTTCGCGGGCGACGCGCGCACCCAGGGTGTCATCGAGCGGGCCCGTGAGATCGAGGAACTCGACACCCGGATCGAGGTGCTCGCCGAACGCCACGAAGCCAGCCACGCGCAGCTCGAGGCGCTCGAAGCACAGCTGGGCGAACGTCAGCACCTGCTGAGCGAGGCCCGCCGCGAGCACCAGGCGCGCCAGAGCGCACTGCACGACCAGCAACTGGCGTTGCTCAAGCTCACCCAGGCGCAGGAGCGCGCGGCGGAGCAGCAGGCGCGCATTTCAGGCGATCTGGAAGAACTGCAGCGCAACGAAGCCACCGAACAGGCGCACCTGGCCGAGGCCGGCGCCGAACTGAGCCGCTGCGAGGCGCTCATCGAGGCGCTGCGCGAACGTGCCGAACATGCCGGCCAGGTGCGCGGCGAAACCGAGGCGGCGCTGCGCGAGGCCCAGTCGCAGGTGCAGGCGCTGGCGCGCGAGGTGCAGGAGGCCACCTTCTCCTGCCGCGAGTGCCAGGGCAAGCTCGACGACATCGAACGCAACCTGGCACTGGCCGGGCAGCAGACCGCGCGCCTGGCCGAGGAACAGCACGCCCGCCGAGCCGAGCTCGCGGCGGTGGACCCGGCCGCCGGCGAGGCCGCCCTGCAGGAGGCCTTGGACTTGCGCGGGGCGCGGGAAGGTGCGCTGGCGGCGCGGCGCGATGCGCTCGCCGAGGCCACGGCACGGCTCAAGACGGTGGAGGAGGAGCGGCTGCGGGTCGAGCAGGCGGCGGCGCCGATGCGCGAACGTGTCGCCGAGCTGCGCCTGGCGGTGCAGGCGGCGGAGCTGGCCGAATCGCAGCAGCAGGAGCGTCTCGACGAGGCGCAGGCCGACGAATCGACCCTCGCGCCACGACTCGAGGGGCTCGGCGAGGAAACGTTGCAGCATGACGTCGGCCGGCTGGCCCGACAGATCGCCGCGCTCGGCGCGGTGAACCTGGCCGCGCTCGACGAACTGACCGAGGCGGAGGAACGCAAGGGCTATCTGGACGCCCAGCATGCCGACCTCAGCGAAGCGATCTCCACGCTCGAGGATGCGATCCGGCGCATCGACCGGGAGACGCGCGAACAGCTGCAGGCGACCTACGACACCGTGAGCCGCCAGTTCTCGACCCTGTTCCCGCAGCTGTTCGGCGGTGGCCAGGCCAAGCTGGAGCTCACCGGTGAAGAGATTCTCGACGCCGGCATCCAGATCATCGCCCAGCCGCCGGGCAAGAAGAACGCCTCGATCCACCTGCTGTCGGGCGGCGAGAAGGCGCTCACCGCGATTGCGCTGGTGTTTTCACTGTTCCAGCTCAATCCGGCGCCCTTCTGTATGCTTGACGAGGTCGACGCGCCATTGGACGATACCAACACCGGACGCTTCTGCGAGATGGTCAGGCGTATGTCATCGCAGACCCAGTTCCTGTTCATCAGCCACAACAAGATCACGATGGAGATCGCACAGCAGCTGGTGGGGGTGACGATGCAGGAGCAGGGCGTCTCGCGGGTGGTCGAGGTAGACATGGAAGAGGCACTGCGGATGGCGGACGCCGCCCCCGCGTGATCACAAGAGCAAGGAAGACATGGCGATCAGTGAATTGCAGATGGGTTTGATCGGGACCGGCGTGGTGGCGGTCGTCGGTGTGCTCGCTTACAACAAGTGGCAGGAGCACAAGGCGCAGAAGCACGCCGAGAAGACCTTCCGGTCGGACCATCGTGATGTGCTGCTCGAACCGGGCATCGGCGATGCGGCCGAAGCCGAGCCGGCATCCGCGAATCCCGCGCCCGCGCCGATTCCCGGTGACGCGCCGACCGAAATCGCGCCGGGCCCGATTCACGAGGAGGCGGGCCGGCAGGCGCCCAGTCTGCCGCCGGAGGTGGACGAGCGGGTCGACTGCGTGGTGCGCATCGAATCCATCGAACCGATCGAGGCCGGGCAGCTGTGGCAGGTGCAGCGCGAGCATCTGGACGGCCTGTCCAAGCCGGTGGGCTGGTTCGCCTTCGACGACAACGCCAACGCCTGGATGCCGATCAACCAGCACAGCTCCGAGCGTCATCACTGGTTCTGCGCCGCCATGCAGCTGGTCGATCGTCGCGGCCCGATCAACGACGCCGACTTCACCCGCTTCGTCGATGGCGTGAGCCGGACCGCGGACCAGTTCATGGCGATTCCCTCCACCGCGCCGGCCCGCGCCGGCGCGCTCGGCCGGGCCGAAGAGCTCGACCGCTTCTGCGCCAGCGTGGACGTGCAGATCGGCGTGAATCTCGTCAGTCGCGGCACCCCGTTCTCGGGCACCAAGTTGCGCGGCCTGGTCGAGGCGCAGGGCATGGGCCTGCGCGCCGACGGCCTGTTCCATGCCGAAGACGACGACGGCCGCAGCCAGTTCGTGCTCGGCAATCTGGAGCCGACCCTGTTCTCCCCCGAGACCCTGCGCGACATGCAGACCCAGGGCCTGACCCTGATCGTCGATGTGCCGCGCGTGGCCGAGGGCGGGCGGGTATTCGACCGCATGATGCAGGTGGCCAACCAGCTCGCCGCGGCGCTCGATGCCGAGGTGGTGGACGACAACCGCAGCGCCTTCGGGCCCGAGGCGGCGGCGCTCATCCGCCAGCAGATCGAGCAGTTCCAGGGGCAGATGCGTGACTACGGCCTGCCGTCGGGCAGCGATCTGGCCATGCGCCTGTTCACCGCCTGAACCCATGAGCGCCCCGCAGGAGAAGGCGCAGCGCGCACAGGCGCTGCGCGAGACGCTCGATCGCTACAATCGCGAGTATTACGTGCTCGACACGCCCTCGGTGCCGGATGCCGAGTACGACCGGCTGTTCGCCGAGCTGCAGGCCCTGGAGCAGGCGTATCCGGCTCTGGCGACGCCGGACTCTCCCACCCGGCGCGTGGGCGGCGCACCGCTGCCGGAACTGACGCCGGTCACCCACCGGGTGCCGATGCTGTCCATCAACACCGAGACCGACAAGAGCGCCCAGGGCGCTCTGGCCTTCGACGCGCGGGTGCGCCGCGCGCTGGGTCTGGAGACGGACGCGCCGGCGGTGGAATACGCGGCCGAGCTCAAGTTCGACGGTCTCGCCATCAACCTGCGCTACGAGGACGGCGTGCTGGTGCAGGCGGCCACCCGCGGCGACGGCCAGACCGGCGAGGACGTGACCCACAACGTGCGCACCATCGGCCAGATCCCGCTGCGCCTGAGCGGCGAGGCGCCGCCGGTGATCGAGGTGCGCGGCGAGATCTACATGCGGCGCGACGCCTTCGAGGCACTCAACGCGCGGCAGCGCGAGGCTGGCCTCAAGACCTTCGTCAATCCACGCAACACCGCTGCCGGCGCCATCCGCCAGCTCGATCCGGCCATCGCGCGCCAGCGCCCGCTGAGCTTCTTCGCCTACGGGCTGGGCGAGACGGTCGGCTGGGCGCGGCCGGGCACCCATGCTGCGCTGCTCGACGCGCTGGCGGCCTTCGGTTTCCCGGTGTGCGAGCATCGTTGCGTCTCCCAGGGCGTCGAGGGCCTGATCGCCTTCCATGAAAGGATCGAGGCCCTGCGCCCCGGGCTGCCCTACGACATCGATGGCGTGGTCTACAAGGTCAACGACGTCCGCTTGCAGGAGGAACTGGGCTTCGTCAGCCGTGAACCGCGCTGGGCGGTGGCGCACAAGTATCCGGCTCAGGAAGAGATGACCCGCCTGATCGGTATCGACATCCAGGTCGGCCGTACCGGCGCGCTGACCCCGGTGGCGCGGCTCGAACCGGTGTTCGTGGGCGGGGTCACGGTCACCAACGCCACTTTGCACAACGAGGACGAGATCCGGCGCAAGGGCGTGCTCGTCGGCGACTGGGTGATCGTGCGCCGGGCCGGCGACGTGATTCCCGAGGTGGTGGCGCCGGTCGTTGACCGGCGCGATGGAAACGAGACGGCATTTGTCATGCCGACGAGCTGCCCCATCTGCGGCTCCCATGCGGTGCGCGGCGAGGACGAGGCGGTGACCCGCTGTTCCGGCGGCCTGTTCTGCCCGGCCCAGCGCAAGCAGGCGCTGATCCATTTTGCCAGCCGCAAGGCCATGGACATCGAGGGCCTTGGCGACAGGCTGGTGGAGCAACTGGTGGACAACGCCATCGTCAAGACGCCGGCCGATCTGTACAAACTCGGGGTGCTCGGGCTGGCGAGCCTGGAGCGGATGGCGGAAAAGTCCGCGGCGAACGTGGTCGCCGCCATCGAGAAGAGCCGCGAGACGACGTTGCAGCGCTTCGTCTACGCGCTGGGCATCCGCAACGTGGGCGAAGCCACCGCGCGCGATCTGGCACGGCACTTCGGTGCGCTCGACACGCTCATCGCGGCCGATGTGGCAGCGCTGCAGGCGGTGCCGGACGTGGGGCCGGTGGTGGCCCAGAGCATCCACGAGTTTTTCGCCGAGCCGCACAACCGCGAAGTGATCGAGCAATTGCGCGCGGCCGGCGTCCATTGGGCCGAGCATGAACCGGCGCGCCACCAGGACGGCCCGCTCGCGGGCAAGACGCTGGTGGTCACCGGCACGCTCCCGTCCCTGACCCGGGACGAGGCCAAGGCCCTCATCGAAGCGGCCGGCGGCAAGGTGGCCGGGTCGGTCTCGAAGAAGACCGACTATGTCGTCGCTGGCGAAGCGGCGGGCAGCAAGCTCGAAAAAGCGCAGCAATTGAATGTGAGCATTCTGGATGAAGCCGGCTTGCGTGCGCTGCTGTCCGCCGAGTCGGGGGACGCCCCCGAGACCGGCGCCCAGAATGCACTGTTTTGAGGAGGTAGCATGAAAAGCGTGACCAAGGTGGTGTTTCCGGTAGCCGGCATGGGGACCCGATTCCTGCCCGCGACCAAGGCCAGCCCCAAGGAGATGCTGCCGGTCGTGGACAAGCCGTTGATCCAGTACGCGGTGGAAGAGGCCGTGGCCGCCGGGGTGACCGATCTGATCTTCATCACCGGCCGCACCAAGCGGGCCATCGAGGACCATTTCGACAAGGCCTACGAGCTGGAAACCGAGCTCGAGGCGCGTGGCAAGCAGGCGCTGCTGGATGTGGTGCGCAATACCGTGCCGTCGCATGTGAACTGCATCTATATCCGCCAGTCCGAGGCGCTCGGTCTCGGCCACGCGGTGCTGTGCGCAGCGCCGGTGGTCGGCGACGAGGCGTTCGCGGTGATGCTGGCCGACGATCTGCTCGACAACCTCGGCGGCGATCCGGTGCTCAAACAGATGGTCGGCGTGTACAACTACCACCGGTGCTCGGTGCTGGGCACCATGAACGTGCCACGCGAGGAAACCAAGGCCTACGGCATCGTCAGTACCGAAAACCAGGAGGGCACGGTCCAGCGCATGACCGGCATCGTCGAAAAACCGGAGCCGGACCAGGCGCCGACGACCCAGGCCGTGGTGGGGCGCTACATCCTCACGCCGCGCATCTTCGATCACCTGCGCAACCTCACACCAGGTGCGGGCGGCGAACTGCAACTGACCGACGCCATCGCCTCGCTGCTCAAGGAGGAGGCGGTGCTTGCCCATCAGTACGAGGGCGTGCGCTACGACTGCGGCTCCAAGCTCGGTTATCTCAAGGCGACGGTCGAGTTCGGCCTGCGTCACCCTGAGGTGAAGAAGGAATTCGGCGCTTACCTGGGCGAGCGCGCGGGCAAGGCAGTGAAGAAGAAGAAATAGATGCCGGCCGCGGGTGGCGTCGATCACCCGCCCAGCACACGACAACGGCGCCCGCGGGCGCCGTTGTCGTGTGTCTTACGCGCCTTCGCGGCCAGCGCGCTTGCGTTCGTGTTCCTTGAGCAGGCGCTTGCGCAGGCGGATGGACTGCGGCGTGATCTCGACCACCTCGTCATCGGCGATGAACTCGATGGCCGACTCCAGGGTGAGCTTGATCGGCGGCACCAGGCGCACCGCCTCGTCCGTGCCGGAGGCACGCACGTTGGTCAGCTGCTTGCCCTTGATCGGGTTGACCACCAGGTCGTTGTCGCGGGTGTGGATGCCGATGATCATGCCTTCGTACAGGGCTTCGCCCGGGCTCACGAACATGCGGCCGCGATCCTGCAGGTTCCACAGCGCGTAGGCCACGGCGGCACCGTCGTTCTGGGAGATGAGTACCCCGTTGCGGCGCTCCGCCATGGCGCCGGCCATGGGGCCGTAGTCGTCGAACACGTGACTGGCCAGGCCGGTACCGCGGGTCATGGTGAGGAATTCCCCCTGGAAACCGATCAGGCCGCGGGCCGGGATGCGGTATTCCAGGCGCACCCGACCCTTGCCGTCCGGCTGCATATCCTGCAGCTCGCCACGGCGACGGCCGAGCTCTTCCATGACGCTGCCCTGATGGTCTTCTTCCACGTCCACGGTGAGCATCTCGTAGGGTTCGCACTTCTGCCCGTCGATGTCCTTGAACACCACGCGCGGCCGGCCCACGGCCAGTTCGTAGCCCTCTCGGCGCATGTTCTCGAGCAGGATGGTCAGGTGTAGCTCGCCGCGGCCGGAGACCTCGAAGGTTTCCGAATCGCTGGTGTAATTGACCCGCAGCGCCACGTTCTTGAGCAGTTCCTTCTCCAGACGCTCGCGGATCTGGCGACTGGTGACGAACTTGCCCTCGCGACCGGCCAGCGGCGAAGTGTTGACCATGAAGTTCATGGTCAGGGTCGGTTCGTCCACGGCGATGGGCTTGAGCGGCTCGATGTGGTCCGGGTCGCACAGGGTGACGCCGATGCCGATCTGCTCGATGCCGGAGACCAGCACGATGTCGCCGGCCATGGCCGATTCGGCCTGGCTGCGTTCGAGGCCGGTGAAGGTGAGCACCTGACCGATCTTGGCCTTGCCCTTGTTCTCGTCGCCATACATGACGACCACTTCCTGGTTCGGCTTGATCCGGCCGTGGCGGATGCGGCCGATGCCCAGCTGGCCCACGTAGGTGGAGTAGTCGAGCGAGCAGATCTGCAGTTGCAGCGGGGCGTTCTCGTCCACGTCGGGGGGCGGCACATGTTCGAGGATCGCTTCGAACAGCGGCTTCATGTCGGTGCCGGGTTTGTCGGCCTCGAGCATGGCGAAGCCGTTCAGGGCGGAGGCATAGACGACCGGGAAGTCGAGCTGTTCCTCGGTGGCGCCGAGTTTGTCGAACAGGTCGAAGGTGTGGTTGATCACCCAGTCGGGGCGCGAGCCCGGGCGGTCGATCTTGTTGACCACCACGATCGGCTTGAGGCCCATGGCCAGCGCCTTGCGGGTCACGAAGCGGGTCTGCGGCATCGGGCCTTCGACCGCATCGACCAGCAGCAGCACGCCGTCGACCATGGAGAGCACGCGCTCGACCTCGCCGCCGAAGTCGGCGTGGCCCGGGGTGTCGACCACGTTGATGTGGGTGTCGCCGTACTGGATGGCGCAGTTCTTGGAGAGGATGGTGATGCCGCGTTCCTTCTCCAGATCGTTGGAGTCCATGATGCGCTCGGCCACCTGCTGGTTCTCGCGGAAGGTGCCGGACTGGCGAAGGAGCTGGTCGACGAGCGTGGTCTTGCCGTGGTCGACGTGGGCGATGATGGCGATGTTGCGGATCGAGCGGGACATGAAAAGCGCCGGAAGTATTTGAAAAGGGGCGGATTCTACCATGGCACCGTGCATCGCAACATGACCGCGCGGTGACCGGCGCCGGCCGGCAACCGGGCGCATGCTAGAATCGGCGCCGTTCTGACCCGGCCCTTGAGGGAGATTTGGCATGCTGGCCATCGTTGGCGGAAGCGGTTTGACTCAACTGGCCTCGCTCGAGGTGACGCGGCGCGAGGTGGTGCGTACGCCGTACGGTGAGCCGTCCGGCGCACTGACCTTCGGCATGGTGTGCGATCAGGAGGTGGTGTTCCTGGCGCGCCATGGTTACGGCCACACGATTCCGCCGCATCGAGTGAACTACCGGGCCAACCTGTGGGCGCTCAAGCAAGTGGGGGTGACCGACGTGGTCTCGGTGGCCTCCGTGGGGGGCATCCGAGCGGATTTCGGCCCCGGTGCGCTCATCGTTCCGGACCAGATCATCGACTACACCTGGGGCCGGGAATGCACCTTCTTCGAGGGGGGCGAGAGCCCGGTACGCCATGTGGACTTCACCCATCCCTACGATCAGAAGCTGCGTCAGCGACTGCTCGACGCGGCAGCGAAAATCGGCGAGGCGGTGTACGACGGGGGCGTCTATGCCGCCTCCCAGGGGCCGCGCCTCGAGACCGCGGCCGAGATCGACCGCTTCGAGCGCGACGGCGCCGATGTGGTCGGCATGACGGGCATGCCCGAAGCGGTGCTGGCCCGTGAGCTGGAGTTGCCTTACGCGGCCATCAACGTGGTTGCCAACTATGCGGCCGGGCGTGCGAGCAGCGAGGCGGGCATCAGCTTCGACAGCATCGAGGTGGTGCTGCACGAGGCCATGACCCGGGTGCGCGGCCTGCTCAACGGGCTGTGTTCCGACGGCGATCACTGAGATACCGCCGGCCCACCTCGGTCAGATCGTCAGGACCTTGAGCAGCTCACGCTCGATCTGAAGCACGTGGCTGTCGCTCGACAGCCCGCGGCCGGTGACCAGAAACGCATCCTCCACCCGTTCGCCGAGGGTCGCAATTTTGGCGGTGTGCAACTGGACGCCGAACTGCGCGAGCGTCTTGGCAACGTCGTAGAGCAGCCCCTGGCGGTCGGCCGCCACCAGGGTGAGGATGTACTGTTTGCCACTCTCGTCGGCGCGCAGGCGCACGCTCGGCCGCACCGGAAAGTGCTTCACGTGACGCGACAGGCGCGCCTCCGGCGGACGCTCCACCGGCGTGTCGGATTCGAGCAGGATCGGCAGCTCGTGCTCGATGAGCGCGATGTGCTCGCGGTAATGGGCTTCCTCGCCCGGGTACTGGAGCATGAAGCTGTCGAGTGCGTAGCCGTGGCGCGTGGTGTGGATCTTGGCGTCCAGGATGGTGTAGCCCAGGCGTGCGAAGAAACCGCACAGACGCATGAACAGATCGCGCCGATCGCGCGCGAAGACCATCACCTGCAAGCCTTCGCCGGCCTCGCTCAGGCGCGCCCGAACCACCGGCGCATCGCTCTCGGGGCGGTGATAGAGGTGGCGGGTATGCCAGGCGATCTCTTCGGACGAATGGCGCATGAAGTAGACCGAGTCGAGCTTGCGCCACAGCGCGTTCTCCACCCCCGGTCGCAGCCCGTGATAGCGCAGCAGCCGCTGGGCGTCCTGGCGGCGATCGTCAAGTCCGAGCGCCTCTTCGGGCGATGCGCCGCGCAGCAGGCGGCGGGTGGCATGAAACAGGTCTTCGAGCAGGCGCGCCTTCCAGCCGTTCCACACTTTCGGGCTGGTGCCACGGATGTCGGCGTGGGTGAGCAGGTACAGAGCGGTCAGGCGGCGCTCGGAGCCCATCCTTTCGGCGAAACGCTGGACCACAGCCGGATCGGAGATGTCTTCCTTCTGCGCCACGTGCGACATGACCAGATGATGCTCCACCAGCCACTCCACCAGGTCGGTCGCTTCCGGCGCGAGGCCATGCTGCTCGCAGAAGCGCCGGGCATCGACCATGCCCAGCTTGGAGTGATCTCCGCCGCGCCCTTTGGCGATGTCGTGGAACAGGGAGGCCACGTAGAGGAGCCAGTGCTGGTCGAATCCCAGCATCAGCTGGGTCATCAGCGGGTATTCGTGGGCGTGCTCGCCCATGGTAAAGCGGCGCAGGTTGCGCAAGACCATGAGGGTGTGCGAGTCGACCGTATAGACGTGGAACAGGTCGTGCTGCATCTGGCACGAGATCTTGCGCCACGGCGGCAGGTAGTTCGACAGCAGCCCATACTGGTTCATCCGCCGGAAGGTACTGACGATGCCTCGCTTGGCCTGCAACAGTTCGATGAAACGTCGGCGGTTGTGCGGGTTGGCACGGAAGGCAGCGTTGATGCGGCGGCGATTGATCCACAAGGCGCGCAGGGTGCGTGCCGTCATCCCGGTCAGTTCCGAGCGCTGCTGCATGATCTGGAACGCCTCGAACATGGCTCCGGGGTGATTCCTGAACAGCTCGTCGTCGCGGATGTCGAGCAGATCGCGAACGGTCTGGAAGTGCTCGTTGATGACGAAGGCGGCGGGTTTGTCGGTCGAGGCGAATTCGGCCCGGTAGCTCAGGATCAGGATCGCGTTGAGCTGCATCACCTTCTTGGCCGACAGGTAGTAGCGCTGCATCAGCACTTCGGAGGCGCGCTTGCCCTCGGTGGCCTTCACGCCGAAGGCGCGGGCGAGCTTTTCCTGATGATCGAACAGCAGCCGATCTTCGGCGCGTCCCACGAGCAGGTGCAGGCGAATGCGGATGTGCTGGAGAAAGCGTTCCGCCGAGCGCAGTTCATGGGCTTCGTTTGCGGTGATCAGACGATGGCGCACAAGATCCCGCCAGCTCGTGCCCAGGCCCGCTGCGCGGCTGATCCAGCCGAGTACCTGGAGATCGCGCAGGCCGCCGGGGCTCTCCTTGCAGTTCGGTTCGAGCGCGTAGGGGCTTTGCTCGTAGCGCTCGTAGCGCTGATCCTGCTCCAGCTGCTTGGCCTGATAGAAACGGTCCACGTCCAGGGCGGCCTGCAAGCGCTGGCGCAGGTCATCAAGCAGCACCGCGGCACCGAACAGCAGCCGCGTCTCGAGCAGGTTGGTCTGGATGGTGATGTCGTCGGCGGCCACTTCGAGGCATTCGTCCACCGTGCGCACGCTGTGGCCGATGTGCAGGCCGATGTCCCACAGGGCGCTGACGAAGCGGGTAAGCGCCGCCTCGGTGTCGGTGCCCAGGACGTCGGGCAGCAGGATCAGCAGGTCGATGTCCGAATGGGGGAACAGCTCGCCGCGGCCATAACCGCCGGTGGCGACGAGCGCGCATTCGCCATCGAGCTCGCAGGCGGTCCACAGGTGGACGATCGCTTCGTCCACCACCGCGGTGCGTCCGCGCAGATAATTGCGCGTCAGCGGGTGCGCCTCGTAGCTCTCGGCCAGGGCGGCCTCTTTTTCCTTGAGGGTATTCCGGATCGCCGAAATCGCCGGGCGAATCGTGTCAGGCATGCGTGCCGCCCTTTGCTTCAGTTGGAGATGATGTCAGGGATCGGCGGCGTGCCGTCGGACACGGTGAGCACCTCGTGGCCGGTGTCGGTGACCAGGATGGTGTGCTCCCACTGGGCGGAGAGGCTCCGGTCCTTGGTGATGATGGTCCATCCGTCGGGCAATTCGGAGATGGCGCTCTTGCCGGCGTTGATCATCGGTTCGATGGTGAAGATCATGCCGGGTTCGAGGATCAGGCCGGTGCCGGCACGTCCGTAGTGCAGCACCTGCGGATCTTCATGGAAGTTGCGCCCGATCCCGTGGCCGCAGAATTCGCGCACCACCGAAAAACCGTTGCCCTCGGCGTGCTTCTGGATCGCCGCGCCGATGTCGCCGAGCCGTGCGCCGGGCTTGACCGTGTCGATGCCCAGCCACATGCATTCGTAGGTGATCTGGCACAGGCGCTTGGCCAGGATCGATACCTTGTTTCCGACCTGGAACATGCGGCTGGTGTCACCGTGGAAGCCGTCCTTGATGACCGTGATGTCGAGGTTGACGATATCCCCGTTCTTCAGCGCCTTGTCCGCCGGTACGCCATGGCAGACCTGGTGGTTGATGGAGGTGCAGATGGACTTGGGGTAGGGCGAATACCCCGGCGGCGCGTAATTGAGCGGGGCGGGCACGCAACCTTGCACGTCGACCATGTAGTCGTGGCAGAGCTTGTCCAGCTCCTCGGTGGTGACGCCGGGTGTGACGAAGGGCGTGATGTAATCGAGCACCTCGGCGGCCAGACGGCCCGCAACGCGCATGCCTGCGATCTCTTCGGGGGTTTTGATATGAATGCTCATTGATGCTTTGTGTTTTGCCGGGGTCCGTAAAGGCTGAAGGCTAGCGCATGGGCCGCGGAACGGCAATCGCGGTGCAATGCCGCGCTTGAGGCTTGTCACGTCCCGCTGCTATAATCGCGAGCTTGCCTGATCGAACAGATGAGGCAAGGCTTTAAGCAATTTTTTGACTTTGAATCCACACGCCCGGATCACGCTGGCCGACAAGGCGAGCACAAAGGGTCCGTACCGAGCGGCATGCGTCGTTTCGATGCGGTTGCGACCTTATCTATATAGCAGGTCGCCCCGGGCGGAGGCTCAACCCTTTCAGGAGAAAGACATGACTGTCACGATGCGTCAGATGCTCGAAGCGGGCGTCCATTTTGGTCACCAGACCCGTTTCTGGAATCCGCGTATGGCCCCGTTCATCTTCGGCCAGCGCAACAAGATCCACATCGTCAACCTCGAAAAGACGATGGTGAAGTACCTCGAGGCCATGGACTACGTTCGCAAGCTGGCTGCCAACAAGGGCACCATCCTGTTCGTCGGCACCAAGCGCCAGGCCCGCGAGATCGTGGCCGAGGAAGCGCGTCGCGCCGGCATGCCGTATGTCGATGAGCGCTGGCTCGGTGGCATGCTGACCAACTTCAAGACGGTCAAGCAGTCCATCAAGCGCCTCAAGGAACTGGAAGCCATGGTCGAGGACGGTTCCATCGAGAAGCTGTCCAAGAAGGAAGCGCTGCTGACCACCCGCGAGATCGAGAAGCTCACCAAGAGCATCGGCGGTATCAAGGACATGGGCGGCCTGCCGGACGCCATCTTCGTGATCGACGTCGGCTACCACAAGATCGCACTGACCGAGGCCAAGAAGCTGGGCATCCCGCTGGTGGCCGTGGTCGATACCAACCATTCGCCCGAAGGCGTCGATTTCGTGATTCCGGGTAACGATGACTCCAGTCGCGCCATCCGTCTCTACGCCCGTGGCGTTGCCGATGCCGTCCTCGAGGGTCGTACCCAGTCGCTCAACGAGATCGTCGCGGCCGGTTCCGACGAATTCGTCGAGGTCGAGGAAGAGGTCGGCGGCGAAGCCGAGCAGGGCGAAGCCTGATCACCTTTAGTCATCAATCAAGAATTCAGGAGTAATCATGGCGGCAATTACCGCAGGCATGGTCAAAGAGCTGCGCGAGAAGACCGATGCGCCCATGATGGAGTGCAAGAAGGCGCTGACCGAGGCCGAGGGCGACATGGCCAAGGCTGAAGAGATTCTTCGCGTCAAGCTGGGCAACAAGGCCAGCAAGGCGGCGGCCCGCGTGACCGCGGAAGGCGTCGTGGCCACCTACATCTCCGCTGACGGCAAGCTGGCGGCGATGGTCGAGCTCAACTGCGAGACCGACTTCGTGGCCAAGAACGACGACTTTCTCGAGCTCGGCGCGAAAGTGGCCGAACTGGTCGCGACCCGCAACCCGGCCGACGTGGCGGCGCTGTCCGCGCTGGAGATCGGCGGCAAGACCGTCGAGGCGATCCGGACCGAACTGGTCGGCAAGATCGGCGAGAACATGTCCATCCGTCGTTTCGCCCGCATCGAAGCCAAGGGTCAGGTGGCCAGTTATATCCACGGCGGCGCCAAGATCGGCGTGCTGATCGATGTGGTCGGCGGTGACGAGGACATGGGCCGCGATCTGGCCATGCACATCGCGGCCAGCAAGCCCAAGGCGCTGTCCGCAGACGAAGTGCCGGCCGAGCTGATCGAAACCGAGCGCCGCATCGCGGCCGAAAAGGCGGCCGAATCGGGCAAGCCTGCCGAGATCGTCGAGAAGATGGTTCAGGGCACGGTGAACAAGTTCCTCAAGGAAGTCACCCTGCTGGGCCAGCCCTTCGTCAAGGACGACAAGCAGACCGTCGAGGCCCTGCTCAAGTCCAAGGGCGCGTCGGTGGCCAGCTTCGTGCTGTACATCGTCGGTGAAGGCATCGAGAAGAAGGTCGACGACTTTGCCGCCGAAGTGGCCGCCCAGGCCGCTGCTGCGAAGAAGTAATTCGCGGAGCCGCCCCGATGACCGCCGCCTATCAGCGTATTTTGCTCAAGTTGTCCGGTGAAGCCCTCATGGGCGAGGACGCGTATGGCATCAACCAGGAGGTCGTCTCGCGCATCGTCGCCGAGGTGGCCGAGGTGAGCCGGCTGGGTGTGCAGGTGGGCGTGGTCATCGGCGGCGGCAACATTTTCCGGGGCATGGCGGGCGCGGCGTCCGGCATGGACCGGGCGACCGCCGACTACATGGGCATGCTGGCCACCGTCATGAACGCGATGGCCCTGGCCGACGCGATGCGCGCGGCCGGCCTCAATGCCCGGGTCCAGTCGGCCCTGCGGATCGACCAGGTGGTCGAGCCGTACATTCGCGGCAAGGCGATCCGCTACCTGGAAGAAGGTCGGGTGGTGGTGTTCGGCGCCGGCACCGGCAACCCGTTCTTCACCACCGATACCGCCGCGGCACTGCGCGGTGCGGAGATCGGGGCGCAGATCGTGCTCAAGGCCACCAAGGTCGACGGCATCTACACCGCCGATCCCAAGCTCGATTCGAGTGCCGAGCGCTTTTCGCGCATCAGCTTCGACGAGGCCATTGCCCGCGACCTGAAGGTCCTCGACGCGACCGCGTTTGCGCTGTGTCGCGACCAGAAACTGCCGATCAACGTGTTCAGCATCTTCAAGCCGGGCGCGCTCAAGCGCGTCGTGACCGGCGAGGATGAAGGCACCTTGGTCTATTGCTGAGGAGACGATCGAGATGATCCCCGAGTTGAAGAAGGCGACCGAGGCGAAGATGCACAAGTCGCTCGAGGCCCTCAAGAACGACCTTGCGAAGATCCGTACGGGCCGCGCACATACCGGTCTTCTGGATCATGTCGAAGTCGAGTACTACGGCAGCATGGTGCCGATCAACCAGGTGGCCAACGTCACCCTGATCGATGCCCGTACCATCGGTGTCCAGCCATGGGAAAAGCCCATGGTGGGCAAGGTGGAGAAAGCCATTCGTGATTCCGACCTGGGTCTGAACCCGGCCACGATGGGCGAACTGATCCGCGTGCCGATGCCGGCCCTGACCGAGGAGCGCCGCCGTGACCTGACCAAGGTGGTCAAGCAGGAAGGCGAAGGCGCCCGGGTGGCCGTGCGCAATCAGCGCCGTGACGCCAACAGCAGCCTCAAGGACGCGGTCAAGAACAAGGAGATCTCCGAAGACGATGAGCGCCGTGGCCAGGAAGAGATCCAGAAGCTCACGGATCGGTTCATCGCCGAGATCGACAAGCTCCTCGAGCAGAAGGAGCAGGAACTGATGCAGGTCTGACCGGCGCCTCGCCGTCTGTTCGTCAGCTCAATGGCTGAGAAGACCTTCATCAGTTCGACCCGCGCCATTCCCGAAGGGGAGGCGGTGCCACGCCATGTGGCCATCATCATGGATGGCAACGGGCGCTGGGCACGCAAGCGCTTCATGCCTCGTGTCGCGGGGCATTCGCGCGGGGTCGAATCCGTGCGCGCGGTCATCACGCGCTGTATCGAGCGTGGCGTGCGCCACCTCACCCTGTTTGCCTTCAGCTCCGAGAACTGGCGCCGCCCCGCTGAGGAAGTGAGCTTCCTCATGCAGCTGTTCGTGCGCTCGCTGAAGAAGGAAATCGCGCGCCTGCATGAGAACGGGATCCGCTTTCGCGTCATTGGGGACCTGTCGAGATTCGACGACAACCTGGTGTGCATGATCCGCGACGCCGAGGCGATGACCGCCGGGAACGCCACGCTGGAACTGACCATCGCCGCCAATTACGGTGGACGCTGGGACATCCTGCAAGGCGTCAACGCGCTGATGGCGTCCGGCCATGTCGGCGAGATCACCGAGGACGCGCTCACGCCGCATCTGTCCATGGCCTATGCCCCCGAACCGGATCTGTTCATCCGCACGGGTGGCGAGCAGCGCATCAGCAATTTCCTGCTCTGGCAGCTGGCCTATACCGAGCTTTATTTCACCGATACCCTGTGGCCGGATTTCGACGGCGACGCCTTCGACGAAGCCATCGCGTCATACGGGCGGCGCGAACGGCGCTTCGGGCGCACCAGCGAACAGCTGCGCCCCGAGGCCGACATCACCAACGTGCCGCGCAAGGGCCATGCTTAGAACACGGGTCATTACTGCGCTGGTAATGCTCCTGGTCTTCAGTTCGGCCGTCTTCCTGTTTTCCGCCACTGGCTGGATGGCGTTCGTGGCGGTCATTACCGGCTGCGCTGCCTGGGAATGGGCGGGTTTCTGCCGCTGGCAGCCCTCTGTACGCTATGGATACGGCGTCGCGACCGCTGTCGCGGCATTCGTGCTGGCCTATTGTGTCGACACTGCGGCGCCAAGTACGGCCTACGGGTTCCATCTGCTCGTGTTCGGCGTCTCGATCCTGTTCTGGGGGCTCATCGGATCGGCGTGGCTCGCCCGCATGTGGCCGCTGGGGCAGGGCGCCCGCGCGGCACTGACCGGACTGGTGGTGATGCTCCCCACGGCGATCGCGATGGTGTTTCTACGGCAGATCAATCCCTGGTGGCTGCTCGGCGCGATGGCCATCGTCTGGGTCGCCGACATCGCCGCGTATTTCAGTGGGCGTGCGCTCGGGCGCCGCAAGCTGGCTCCGTCGATCAGTCCCGGAAAGAGCTGGGAAGGCGTGTATGGAGCGCTGATGGCGGTGGTGGCCTACGGGCTGATCGTGCTGAGCTGGTCGGGTGCCCGGTTCAGCCCGGCCGCGTGGGGCGGGATCGTACTGGGTCTGCTGGCGCTGACGGGGGTCAGCGTGGTGGGCGACCTGTTCGAGTCGATGCTCAAGCGTCAGGCCGGCATCAAGGACAGCAGCCAGCTGCTACCCGGCCATGGCGGTGTCCTGGATCGCATCGACAGCCTGACTTCCACGCTGCCGATGGTGGCCCTGTTCGTGCTGCTGACACGCTGAATTGACGGCGGCCAAGCCGCGTCGCGACAAGGTTTTCTTCGATGGCAAACATCCAGCTACTGACTGTTCTCGGCGCGACCGGATCGATCGGCGAGAGCACGCTCGATGTGGTCGGCCGCCATCCGGACCGATACCGGGTCTTCGCCCTGAGCGGCCATTCCCGGATCGAGCGGCTCGCCGAGCAGTGCCGGCGCTTTTCGCCGACATACGCGGTCGTCGGCGATGAACTCGCGGCCCAGCGTCTGCGGGCTCTGCTCGTCGCGGACGGCGCGTCGACCGAGGTGCTGGTCGGAGAGGCCGGCCTGGTGGCGGTGGCCCAGGCGCCCGAGGTCGACGCGGTGATGGCCGCCATCGTCGGTGCAGCCGGATTGCGTCCCACCCTGGCCGCGGCGCGCGCCGGCAAGCGGGTGCTGCTGGCGAACAAGGAGGCGCTGGTCATGTCCGGCGCCCTGTTCATGACGGCAGTCGCGGAGGGCGGCGCGACGCTGCTGCCCATCGACAGCGAGCACAACGCCGTCTTCCAGGCGCTGCCCGCCGGCTACGACCGGCGTCCGACCGCGCATGGCGTGTGTCGTGTCTTGCTGACCGCCTCGGGCGGTCCGTTTCGCGACCGCGAGCCGGCCACCCTGGAGGGCGTCACCCCGGAGGAGGCCTGCGCCCATCCCAACTGGTCGATGGGGCGCAAGATTTCGGTCGATTCGGCGACGATGATGAACAAGGGCCTCGAAGTCATCGAGGCGCACTGGCTGTTCGGCGTGCCCGCCGATGCGATCGATGTGGTGGTCCATCGGCAGAGCGTGATCCATTCGATGGTGGCCTACGCGGACGGTTCGGTGCTGGCGCAGCTGGGCAATCCGGACATGCGCACGCCGATCGCGCATGCGCTCGCGTACCCCGATCGGATCGATGCCGGCGTGGCGCCGCTCGATCTGTGCGCCATCGCACGCCTCGATTTTCAGGCGCCCGACCTGCGCCGGTTTCCCTGCCTGGCGCTGGCCTATGACGCGCTGCGTGCCGGCGCCGGCCTGCCGGCCGTGCTCAACGCGGCCAACGAGATCGCGGTCGAGGCCTTCCTCAACGGGCGCATCGGTTACCTGGACATTGCCCGGATCATCGAGGCGACCATGGCGCAGATGGCCGATGCCGGTGACGCGTCGCTGGAACAAATCGAGTCCGTCGATGCCGAAGCCCGTAGTCGCGCAAAAGCGCTTGTGAAAACACGGGAGACGGCCTGATGGGCGCTCTGGATTACATCGTCCCGTTCGTGGTCGGCCTCGGCTTGCTGATCCTGATCCACGAACTGGGGCACTACAGCGTGGCGCGTCTGTGCAATGTGAAGGTGCTGCGTTTTTCGGTGGGCTTCGGTAAACCCCTGCTCAAGTGGCACGCCGGGCGCGACCGAACCGAATGGGTGTTGGCGCTGTTTCCCCTCGGCGGCTACGTCAAGATGCTCGACGAGCGCGAAGGGGAGGTGCCCGAGCACCTGCGTCACCGGGCCTTCAACACCCAGTCCGTGTGGCGCCGTTTCGCCATCGTCGCTGCCGGTCCGCTCGCCAATCTGGCCTTGGCCGTGTTGCTTTACTGGGTGGTGTTCGTGGCGGGTGTGAACGAATTGCGACCGCGGATCGCGGTGACGGCGCCGGACACGATTGCCGCCAGCGCCGGCCTGCGCGACGGCGACGAGATTCTCTCGGTCAACGGCGTGTCGGTGCAGTCCTGGCAGGACTGGCGCTGGGCGGTACTCAAATCGGTGATGAACGAACCGGCCGCCTCGGTCTCGGTGCGTTCCACGGACGGCGAGACGGCGACCTATGCGCTGCCGCTCGATGGCGTGGTGGTGGATGAGGGGCAGGACGATCCGATGACCCAGATCGGCGTGCGGCCGTTCCGCCCGCCCATTCCGGCGGTGGTCGGCTCGATCATGGCCGGCGGCGCCGCCGAAGCGGCCGGACTGCGTGTCGGGGACCGGGTCGTGGCGATCGACGGTGCCCCCATTGCCGACTTCATGGATCTGGTCGACATCGTCAGCAAGGCGCCGGGCAAGACGCTCGATTTCGAGGTGCGTCGGGGCGGTCAGACGCTGAACGTCGACCTGGCGCCGAAGCCCGAGCAGGTCGATGGCAGAACGCTCGGGCGGATCGGCGTCGGCGTGCAGCGACCGGCCGGCGACTCGACGTCGATGTTCGTGAAGGTGGCCTACCCGCCGCTCGAGGCCTTTGGCCGGGCGGTGCATCAGACCTGGGACATGAGCACCTTCAGTCTCGCCATGATCGGGCGGATGGTGACCGGTGAGCTGTCGTGGCGAAACCTCAGCGGACCGGTCACGATTGCCGACTATGCCGGTCAGTCCGCCAAGATGGGACTGGACCACTACATCAAGTTCCTGGCGCTGATCAGCATCAGCCTCGGGGTGCTCAACCTGCTGCCCATTCCGGTGCTGGATGGGGGGCATTTACTGTATTATGTGCTCGAAATTCTCCGGGGCGGGCCAGTGCCTGAGCGTGTCATGGAAATCGGGCAGCAGATTGGTCTGGCCCTTCTCGTGATGCTCATGGCATTTGCCTTCTATAACGACATCAATCGCCTGATTTCTGGCTGAATCTCAATATCCCAATGAAACGTACGCTCATATCCGGGTTGCTTGCTGCCCTGTTCGCGGCTGCGCCCGCGTTTGCCTTTGAACCGTTTGTTGTCAAGGATATCCGTGTCGAAGGCATCCAGCGTACCGAGGCCGGTACGGTCTTCAACTATCTGCCGGTCAAGGTGGGGGATCGGTTTACCGAGGCGCAGGCGCAGCAGGCGATCAAGGCCCTGTTCGGGACCGGATTTTTCGACGACGTGCGCATTGAGGCCGAAGATGGCGTGCTGGTGGTTGTCGTGGACGAGCGCCCCGCGATCGCGCAGATCGACTTCTCCGGCGTCAAGGAGTTCGATGCCAAGGCGCTCAAGGAAGGGCTCAAGCAACTGGGGCTGGCCGAGTCGCGCATCTTCGATCATTCGCTGCTGGAACAGGCCGAGCAGGAACTCAAGCGTCAGTACCTGACCCGCGGCAAGTACGCGGCGACGGTGAAGACCACGGTGACCCCGCTGGAGCGCAACCGGGTCGCCATCCGCTTCGACGTGACCGAAGGGGAGGCCGCCAAGATCCGACAGATCAAGATCGTGGGCAACCATGCCTTCGACGAGGAGGATCTGGTCGACCTGTTCGAGCTGACCACGCCGGGCTGGTTCACCTGGTACACCAAGTCGGACCAGTACTCCCGCCAGAAGCTGTCGGGCGACCTGGAGACCCTGCGCTCCTATTATCTGGATCAGGGCTATCTGGACTTCAGCATCGACTCGACCCAGGTGTCGATCACGCCCGACAAGAAAGACATCTACATCACCATCAGCATCACCGAGGGCAACATCTACAAGGTCTCGGGCGTGAAGCTCACCGGTGATCTGATCCTGCCGGACGACAAGTACCGCGAGCTGGTCAAGGTGCACGCCGGCGATACGTTCTCGCGCAAGGCGCTGACCGAGACCAACAAGGCCATCACCGATGCGCTGGGCAACGAAGGCTACGCGTTCGCCAACGTCAATGCCGCGCCCAAGGTCGATCGCGACAAGAACGAGGTGGCGTTCAACATCTTCGTCGATCCGGGCAAGCGCGTGTATGTGCACCGGATCAACATCGCCGGCAACGAGCGCACCCGCGACGAGGTGATCCGTCGGGAGATGCGCCAGATGGAAGGCGGCTGGTACGATGGGGAGAAGATCAACCGTTCCAAGGTGCGCCTCGACCGGCTCGGCTTCTTCGACGAGGTCAACGTGGAAACGCCCGCCGTACCGGGCACCACCGACCAGGTGGACGTCAATTACAACGTCAAGGAACGCCAGACCGGTAACCTGGCGCTGGGTGTCGGCTTCTCGAGCTCGGAAAAAGTGGTGCTGTCGGCCTCGGTGTCGCAGCAGAACCTGTTCGGTACCGGCAATGCATTGACTTTCGCGATCAACACCAGCAAGACCAACAAGGTCTACTCGCTGTCCTACACCAACCCGTACGCCACCATCGACGGCATCAGCCAGGGCTTCGATGCCTACCACCGCACCTACGATGCCAATTCGCTCGACATCTCGCGCTACAAGACGACGTCGACCGGCTTCGGGGTGCGCTACGGGGTGCCGATCGCCGAAGACGACCGGATCAATTTCGGCCTCGCGGTGGACCAGACCAAGGTGACCACCTTTTCCGACAGTCCGGTCCAGTACAAGGACTTCGTCGACGCGTTCGGCAACCAGGCCACCAGCCTGCTGGGCACGATCGGCTGGTCCCGCGACAGTCGCGACAGCTTCCTGTATCCGCGCAAGGGCACCTACCAGCGCGTGTTCCTCGAAGTGGCGGTGCCGCCGGGCGAGATCCGCTACGCCAAGGCCCTGTATCAACACCAGAAGTTCTTCCCCTTCGGCGACTATTCGGCGCTCATGCTCAACGGCGAGGTGGGTTGGGCGCACGGCTATGGCGGCAAGCCGTTGCCGTTCTACAAGAACTTCTACGCCGGGGGTATCGGCTCCGTGCGTGGCTTCCAGCAAAGCTCGCTGGGGCCGCGCATCCTGAACACCGACGGCAGCCGCGATTCGATCGGGGGTAACCGCCGTATCATCGCCAACGCCGAGTATTTCTTCCCGTTCCCGGGCACCGGGCGGGACAAGACCTTCCGGTTGTCGACTTTCGTGGATGCCGGTCAGGTCTGGGGCGCGGATCAGAAGTTTTCCTTCGGTGACCTGCGGTATAGTGCGGGGATCGGTTTTGCGTGGAGTTCGCCGATCGGTCCTTTGAAGCTCAGCGTGGCCAAGCCGCTGAAGAAGGAAAAGGACGACAAGACGCAAACCATCCAGTTCCAGCTGGGTACGATGTTCTGAGTGGATGACATGATGTCGGAGGTTCGAGTGAAGTTTTCCCGTGTCGCGTTGATTGTCGGTTGCGCCCTGAGCCTGGTGGCGCCCGCTGTCATGGCGGACTCCCGTATCGGGTTTGTCAATTCCGACCGCGTCATGCGCGAGTCGACGCCTGCGGTGCAGGCGCAGCAACGCCTCGAGAAGGAATTCTCGAAGCGGGACGGCGAATTGCAGAACATGGCGAAGGAACTCCAGGGTATGAAGGCCGACCTGGAGAAGAACGGACTGACCTTGTCCGCGTCGGATCGCAGCAAGAAGGAACGCGAATTCAGCGACCTGAATCGTGACTTCCAGCGTCGCCAGCGCGAGTTTCGCGAGGATCTGAACCAGCGCCGCAACGAAGAGCTGGCGACGGTGCTCGATCGCGCCAACAAGGCGGTCAAGGCGATCGCCGAGCGCGAGAAGTACGACATCATCTTCCAGGAGGCCGTCTACGCCAGCCCGGCGATCGACATCACTGACAAGGTGATCAAGGAACTTGACGGCGCCAAGTAATCCGGAGGCCCTGATGGGCCTTCCCGTCGAGCAGATCGTCGCCCGCCTCGGCGGGCGTTTGTCTGCATGCGGCGATGTGACCATCGTCGGCGTGGCGCCACTGGATCAGGCCGGCGAGGGGCAGCTGAGCTTCCTCGCCAACCCGAAATACCGTGCGCAGCTGGCGCGGACCCGCGCCTCGGTCGTCGTCGTGGACGAGGCGACCGAGGTGCCGCCCGGCCTGCTTGCGATTCACACGCCAAACCCCTACCTGTATTTTGCCCGCGTCGTGGCGCTGCTCAATCCGCCGGTCGCCCATGCGCCGGGGGTCGCGGCCTCGGCGGTGGTTGCCGGAGCCGTCCATGCCGGTGCCCACGTCGCACCGAATGCGGTGATCGAGGTGGGCGCGGTGATTGGTGAAGACGCGGTGGTCGGGCCCGGCTGCGTCGTTGGTCGGGACGTGCACATCGGGGCGCGGACCCGCCTGGCGGCGAACGTGACGCTCTACGCCGGCGTGCACATCGGCACTGACTGCCTGATTCACGCCGGCGCCGTGATCGGCGCCGACGGCTTCGGCTTTGCACGCACGGACGATGGCCAGTGGGTCAAGTTTCCGCAGATCGGCTCGGTACGCATCGGCAACAAGGTCGAGATCGGTGCCAACACCACCATCGACCGTGGCGCCATGAGCGACACCGTCATCGCGGACGGCGTCAAGCTCGACAACCAGATCCAGATCGGGCACAACGTCGAAATCGGCGAAGACACGGCCATCGCCGGCTGTGTCGGCATCGCGGGCAGTACGCGCATCGGCAAGCGCTGCATGGTCGGTGGGCAGGCGGGCATCATCGGTCACCTGAGCATCTGCGACGATGTGGTGATCTCGGCGGGCACCCTGGTCACCAAATCCATCCGTTCGCCCGGCGTCTATACCGCCAACCTGCCGCTGCAGACCCACGCCGACTGGGTGAAAAACTTTTCGCGACTGCGCCATCTCGATACGATGGCCCAGGACATTCGCACCATCGAACAACGGCTTGATAAGGGAGAAAGCGAGTCGTGAGCACCATGGACATCAATGAAATCGTCAAGTACCTGCCGCACCGGTATCCGTTCCTGCTCGTCGACCGGGTGGTCGAGCTCGAGGAGAACAAGCGTGTGGTGGCCATCAAGAACGTCACCATGAACGAGCCGTTCTTTCCGGGACACTTCCCGCATCATCCGGTCATGCCGGGGGTGCTGATCGTCGAGGCCATGGCGCAGGCGGCGGCGGTGCTGTCGTTCAAAAGCATGGGGATGATGCCGGACGAGGATCAGGTGGTGTATTTCGCCGGAATCGACAACGTGCGCTTCAAGCGGCCGGTCACCCCGGGCGACCAGCTCGTGATGGAGGTGGAGATCACCAACAACAAGCGCAACATCTACAAATACAAGGGCGTGGCGCGTGTCGATGGTGAGGTGGCGGCCGAAGCCGAGCTCATGTGTGCGCTCAAGACCCTGTGATGATTCATCCGACAGCCATCATCGATCCGGCGGCCCGGCTTGGCGCAGGCGTCGAGGTCGGTCCTTATTCGATCATCGGTCCGCACGTCGAGATCGGTGACGGAACGCGGATCGGCCCGCATGTGGTCATCGAAGGGCATACGCGCATCGGTCGCGACAACGAGATCTTCCAGTTCTGCTCCATCGGCGCCCAGCCGCAGGACAAGAAATACGACGACGAGGAGACGCGGCTCGAGATCGGTGATCGCAACACGATCCGCGAGTTCTGTTCCTTCAACGTCGGCACTTCCCAGGATGCGGGCGTGACCCGCGTCGGCAACGACAACTGGGTCATGGCCTATGTGCACATCGCCCATGACTGCCAGGTGGGCGATCACACCATCTTCGCCAACAACGCCACGCTGGCGGGCCACGTGCACGTGGGCGACTGGGCGATTCTCGGCGGTTTTACCGGGGTGCACCAGTTCGTGCGCGTCGGTGCGCATGCGTTCTGCGGCGTGGGCACCGTGTTGCTGCAGGACCTGCCGCCCTTCGTGACCGTCTCCGGCAATCCGGCCAGTCCGCACGGCATCAACAGCGAAGGGCTGCGCCGTCGCGGCTTCTCGGCCGACGACATCCGCACCGTCAAGCGGGCGTATCGCGCCCTCTATCGTGAGGGGTTGAGCCTCGACGAGGCGCGCACGGCGATCGCGTCGATGGCCACCGAATGCGAAGCGCTGCAGCCGTTCTCCGAGTTCATCGCGCTGTCCAGTCGCGGGATCGTTCGCTGAGGCCATGAAGACCGTGCGCATTGCCATGGTCGCCGGCGAGGCGTCCGGCGACCTGCTCGCCAGCCACCTGCTGGCGGCGCTTCGAATGCGTCTGCCGAACCTGCAGACCTTCGGCATCGGCGGCCCGAAGATGGCCGCAACCGGTTTCGAGGCCTGGTGGCCGTGCGACCGGCTCGCCGTCCATGGCTATGTGGATGCACTCAAGCGCTATCGCGAGCTGTCGGGCATTCGCCGGGAATTGCTCAAACGCCTGCTGGCCGATCCTCCGGACCTGTTCATCGGCGTGGATGCCCCCGATTTCAGCCTCTGGCTCGAGACCCGGCTGCGTGCGAAAGGCATCAAGACCGTGCATTTCGTCAGTCCCTCCATCTGGGCCTGGCGCGGCGGCCGGATCAAGAAGATCCGTCAGGCGGTCGATCACATGCTGTGCCTGTTCCCGTTCGAGCCGGATATCTATGCCGGCGCCGGTGTGCCGGCCACCTACGTGGGCCATCCGCTGGCCGACGAGTTTCCCCTGCATCCCGACCGCGAGGCGGCGCGTACCCGGCTGCGCCTGCCGGTCGATGCGCCGGTGTTCGCCTTGCTGCCCGGCAGCCGGGAGTCGGAGGTGCGCAATCTCGCGCCCCTGTTTCTCGGCGCGGCGATGCGCCTGCACGAGCGCTATCCGGACGCACGCTTCGTGGTGCCGCTGGCCACCCGCCAGACCCGTGAGATCTTCGAGGGCGCGGTGCACGAGGTGGCGGGGGAGGCGGGCCTGCCGCTTCAGGTGCTGTTCGGCCATGCGGTCGATGCGATGACGGCAGCCGACGTGGTGATGGTGGCCAGCGGCACCGCATCGCTCGAGGCGGCGCTGCTCAAGCGGCCCATGGTGATCAGCTACCGCATGGGCGGGCTTCAGTACCGGCTTATGAAACGCATGGCGTATCTGCCCTGGGTCGGGCTGCCCAACATCCTGTGCGAGGAGTCGCTGGTGCCGGAGCTGATCCAGGACGACGCCACCCCCGACAAGCTCGCCGACGCCGTCTGTGCGTGGATGAACCACAAGGAGGCGCGTCTGGCCCTCGAGGCGCGTTTCATGCAGCTTCACCAGACCCTGCGCCAGGACACGGCCAGCAAGGCGGCGGAGGCGATTCTGCCGCTCCTGGGGATGGGCGATGCGTCCTGAGCGATTCATCTGCGGTGTGGACGAAGCGGGTCGGGGGCCATTGTGCGGGCCAGTCGTGGCTGCCGCGGTAATTCTCGACCCGACACGCCCGATCGACGGCCTGTGCGATTCGAAAAAGCTGACCGAGAAGCGGCGCGAGGCGCTGGCACCGCTCATTCGCGAGCGGGCGCTGGCCTGGGCGGTCGCCGAGGCCTCGGTGGCCGAGATCGACACGCTCAACATTCTCCATGCCTCCATGCTCGCCATGCGCCGTGCCGTGCTGGCGCTGGCGACGGCGCCCGAGGCCGTGATCGTCGATGGCAACCGGTGTCCGGAGCTGCCCTATCCGGTCAGCGCGCTGGTCAAGGGCGACGCCCTCGAACCGGCCATCTCGGCCGCCTCCATTCTCGCCAAGACCGCGCGCGACGCGCAGATGCGCGCGCTCGACGCGCAGTTTCCCCAGTACGGTCTGGCCGCTCACAAGGGCTACCCGACGCCGGCCCATCTGGCGGCGATCCGCGCCCATGGCGTGGCCGAGTTCTATCGCAAGAGCTTCGCCCCGGTGCGCGCGATCTGGGAAAACCCGTCCCTGTTCGACTAGGCCCAGGGCGCATCCATCCGATGGAAACGATCCAGTCCCGGGACAACCCCCTCGTCAAGAAGATCAGGGCGCTGGCGCACTCGGGGCGCGATCGTCGCAAGCTTGGCCAGACGGTGCTCGACGGTGCCCATCTGGTCGACGCCGCGCGACAGGGCGGATACGCCCTGCGCGAGGTGCTGCTGAGCGACAGCGGTGCGGGTCGGCCGGAGCATCTCGCCCTGATCGCCGCGCTACCCGACGAGGTGCGCCAGGTGTGCGTGCCGGATGCGCTGTTCCGCCAGTTGAGCCCGGTGGAGTCGCCTTCGGGCCTGCTCGCCGTCATCGATCTGCCCGAGACCCGGCGCACGCTGCCGACAGAAGGGGATGTCCTCCTGCTGGACCGGGTTCAGGACGCGGGCAACCTGGGGACGCTGCTCAGAAGCGCGGCGGCAGCCGGCGTGCCGGTGGCGGTGCTGACGCCGGGCTGCGCCCAGGCCTGGTCGCCCCGGGTGCTGCGAGCGGGGATGGGCGCCCATTTCCGTCTCGACATCATCGAGTCGGACGATCCGGTCGCTTGGCTCGAGCGTTATCGTGGCGCGGTGTATGCCACGACGCTCGGGCCGGGCAGTCGCGATCTGTTCGAGACCGATCTGCGCGCGTCCGGCGTGTGGCTGTTCGGCGCCGAAGGGGCCGGCGTCTCGCCGGCCTTGCTTGCCCATGCGAGCCATCCGCTGGTGATCCCCATGCCCGGCGCCATCGAATCGCTCAACGTGGCCGCCGCGGCGGCGATCGGGCTGTTCGAGCAGTTGCGCCAGCGACGTTTCACGCGCTGATCCCTTCCGCTCGGCGCGGACAGCTGCGCGTCTATCACACTTTTCCGAAAGATGTAACTCTTCGTGACATAATCCCGCGAAGATGTGACTGCTGTCTGGAATCGTGCCGGTGCAGTGCTGCATCACGGTGCCGACGCCTCAATCAGACGAACCGCAGAGTTCGCAAGCGTCGGTGTCGACAACACACCGATGGAGGAGACGAGAATGCTTGCCTATGCCAAAGCCGAGAAAGGCCTGGCCGAGATCGAGACGCGCGCGTTCGGGCTGTCACCCAAGTTGCGCCGGGTGCTGATCCTGATCGACGGCCAGCGGACCCTCGAGTCGCTCAAGTCCATGCTGGGCTTCGACGAACTCGAGAAGATGCTCGACGAACTGACCCATCAGGGTTTCATCGAAGCGGTTGCCTCCGGGCACGACGGTGGCGGTGAAGCCGCCGATGTCGCCGCCGATCCGGACGCCGCCCTGGCGAATCTCCCCGAATCGCGTCCGGCCGGGGATCTGGACAAGGCCAAGAACTTCATCATCAACACCCTCGTGCATTTCCATGGCCAGTACACCAAGCTCGACCTGATGCGGGCGGTCAAGGCCTGCGACAGCCATGGCGCGTTGCGCGCGCTCTACGCTGACTGGGTGCGCTGCATGCACGAATCCCGCCAGGCGGAAAAGCGGCTCCCGGAGCTGACCGAGCAGCTGCTCGCGGTCATCTGAGCCGGGCGCGGCCGCCTCAGCCCAGGCGGTTGTCGGCCAGGTGGTAGTGGGGGTCTTCGATCAGATTGACCTCGACCATGTCGCGCGCCTTGTCCAGCAATTCGAGACAGTCCGCGCTCAGATGACGCAGATGGAGGCGCTTGCCCTGTGCGCGGTAGCGCTCGGCGAGGCTGTCGATGGCTTCCAGCGCCGAGTGGTCCATGACCCGCGCGTGGGCGAAGTCGACGACCACGTCCTGCGGGTCCTCGCGCGGGGTGAACAGCGCGAAGAAGTGCTGCGTCGAGGCGAAGAACACCGAGCCGTGCAGGGTGTAGGTCTTCCACCCGTTGGCTTCCGTGCGGGTCTCGGCGCGGATGTGCTTGGCGTGTTGCCAGGCGAATACCAGCGCGGAGATGACGACCCCCACCAGCACCGCGATGGCCAGATCGGTGAGCACCGTCACCACGGTGACCGCAATGATCACGAAGGCGTCGTGACGAGGCACCTTGCGCAGCACGCGCAGGCTCGCCCATTCGAAGGTCTTCTCCGAGACCACGAACATCAGCGCGATCAGGGCCGCCAGCGGAATGCGCTCGATGAGCGGCGCGGCGAAGAGGATGAAGGTGAGCAGGAACAGCGCCGCGGCGATGCCCGACAGGCGGCTGCGGGCGCCGTTGCCGATGTTGATCATGCTCTGCCCGATCATGGCGCAGCCGCCCATGCCGCCGAACAGGCCGGTGACCACGTTGGCGATCCCCTGGCCCACGCATTCCCGGTTCGGGCGCCCGCGGGTGTCGGTCATCTCGTCGATCAGGTTGAGCGTCAGCAGCGATTCGATCAGGCCGATGGCGGCCAGGATCAGGCTGTAGGGCAGGATGATACGCAGCGTCTCCCAGTCGAGCGGCACCATGGGCAGGTGGAAGCTCGGCAGTCCGCCCGAGATCGAGGCCAGATCGCCCACCGTGCGGGTGTCGATGTCACCGAAGATCACCACCAGGGAGACGACGACGATCCCCGCCAGCGAGGAGGGCACCGCCCGGGTCAGGCGCGGCAGCAGGTAGATGATCGCCATGGTCAGCACGATCAGCGCGCCCATGGTGAACAGGGCCGGACCCTGCAGCCACTGGCTGGTGCCGTCCGCCGTGGCCACGCGGAAATGGCCGAACTGGGCCAGGAAGATCACGATGGCCAGGCCGTTCACGAAGCCGAGCATGACCGGGTGCGGCACCATGCGGATGAACTTGCCGAACTTGAGGGCACCGAAGGCGATCTGGAACAGGCCCATGAGCACCACGGTGGCGAACAGGTACTCCACGCCATGGCGGGCGACCAGCGCCACCATGACCACGGCCAGCGCGCCGGTGGCCCCGGAGATCATGCCCGGGCGGCCACCGATGGTCGCCGTGATCAGCCCCATGAGGAAGGCGGCGTAAAGGCCGGTGAGCGGATGGACGCCCGCCACGAAGGCGAAGGCGATGGCCTCGGGCACGAGCGCGAGGGCGACGGTGAGCCCGCTGAGCAGGTTGGTCTTGATTTCCCGGGGGGTGAGCGTCGAGGACACGTGAACTCCGCGTGACGCACGACCGCGAGCGGCCACGTGGAACGGGCCGACAACAGCGTTCTGGATCAGGGTGGGAACGGTGCTGCGATGCGCAATCAGCGCGGGCGGTCGGTGCTGGGGTTGGATGATGTAATTTTGCGTTGCACAAATTCTATCATCGATTCAGGCCCTTGGCGCCCCCTCGGCGCCCGTGTCAGGCGGGCAGGCGCAGGCCGCGCACCTCGGCGGGGGTGCCGGAGGCGAGATAGGGCACCCGTCCCAGCAGTGGTGCGGCGAGACGCTGTTCGAGCGCCGCGATGTTCTCTTCCGGGCGCAGCATGTGCGGGTCGACCTGGTTGGCCACCCAGCCGGCCAGGGTCAGTCCACGGGCGCGAATGGCCTCGGCCGTGAGCAAGGCGTGGTTGATGCAGCCCAGGCGCAGGCCGACCACGAGGATCACCGGCAGCGCCAGGGCGACCGCGAGGTCGGCGGTGTCCTGGTCGGGGCCGAGCGGCACGCAAAAGCCGCCCACGCCCTCGACCAGCACCACGTCGGCCTGGGTCGTCAGGCGCCGATAGGCCGCGACGATGGGGGTCAGGTCGATGTCCACGCCTTCCTCCTCGGCCGCGATATGCGGCGCGATGGGGGAGCGCAGGCACACCGGGTTGATCTGCGCCCAGTCGAGCTGGGCGCTGCTGGCGGCGCGCAGGCGGGCGGCGTCCTCGTTGATCCACACGCCGTCGACGCACTCGGCGCCGGCGGCAATGGGCTTCATGCCCAGCGCGGTGCGCCCGTCACGCCGCGCGGCATGGAGCAGGGCGCTGGTGACGAAGGTCTTGCCGATCTCGGTGTCGGTGCCGGCGATGAACCAGGAGCGGGTCATTGGGGTTTCCTCAGGGCGAGCAGGATCACGTCGTAGGTGGCGGGCAGCAGGCCGTCGGTGCGGCGGAAGGGCTCGTAGCGCGCCTGCAGCGTGCGCCAGGCGGCTTTGCCCAGCGGCGTGCGGCGCCGGCCGTCGCCGACCGCATGGGCGCCGATGGCCTTGATGTCGCGCAGCAGCCGGCGCAGGTCGGGCGCGGTCGCCGCCCGCGGTTGCAGCTTGAGCGCGTCCACCGTCAAACCGGCCGCGGTTGCGCTGTCGCCCCAGGTGGCGGCCGGATGGAAAGCGATCACATGACGGGCGTCGTCCACCGCCGCGAAGGCATGGCGCAGCTCGTGCAGCGTGCCCGGGCCGAGGGTGGCGACGAAGGCCCGGCCGCCCGGGCGCAGGATGCGCGCCATCTCGGCCAGGGCCCGGTCGGGCGCGCACCACTGCACCGCCAGGCTCGACCAGATCACGTCGACGCTCGCGTTCGGCAGCGGAATGGCCTGCAGGTCGGCGCACAGGCGGTGGTGCCACCGGGCAGCGTCACAGCGCGCCAGCATCTCGGGGGCGAAATCGAGGGCGAACGTCTCGGTGGGGTGCAGCCAGGCCAGGGCTTCGGCCGCGCCGCGGCCGGTGCCGCAGCCGGCGTCGAGGAATCGCTCCGTCGTGCCGGGGGCGTGTTGATGCGCCAGGGTGAGCAGATCGGCGCAGATCTCGCGTTGCACGCGGGCGGCGTCGTCGTAGGTGGCCGCGGCACGGCCGAAGGCGGCGCGCACGTGGCGCGCGGGCGGCGTGCTCGGCTCAGTCATGGCAGAAGCTGTCGATGAGCACGGCGCAGTCGCGCGGGCGGCCGATGAACGGGGCGTGACCGCAGTCGTCGAAGATGCTCAGGCGTGCCTCGGGCAGGGCCTCGGCCATGGCCTCGGCGGCGGCGGCCGGCATGAGCGCGTCGCCAGCCCCGTGCAGGATGCGCACCGGGCAGGTGATGCGGCCGAGGGTGTCGCGCAGGTCGGTGTCGCACAGCACGCCCAGCGCATCTGCCAGCGCCGCCTGGTTGTGGGCCTGGATCGGGGTGAGCGCGGCGCCCAGGGTGCGCGTGACCTCGCGCCGGGCGCGATCGCCCACGGCCTGCAGTGCGACAAAACGCTTGGCGGTGGCCTCGGGCGCGGCGTCGAAGTCGTGGCGGAACCCGGCCACCGTCGTCGCGTCGAGCGCGCAGGACCAGTCCGGCCGCTGCACGAAACAGGGCGTGGTGCCGATGAGGATCAGGCGCGCGCAGCGGTCGGGCGCGTGCTGCGCCAGGCGCATGGCCAGTTGGCCGCCGAGCGACCAGCCGCACAGCACGCCGTCGGTGGGCAGGGCGGGCGCGAGCCTGTCGATCCAGGTATCCAGCGCTTCGCCAGCGGCGTCATCATGGCCCGGCAGCGCCAGCGTGCGCAGCGGGCGGTCCGGGTCGAGATGCGCGAGCAGGGGGCGCCAGACGGCCGGCGTCATGCCCCAGCCGTGAATGAAGGTGATCGGCGCGCTCATGCCGGGGCCTGCAGGTCGCCCAGGGTCTCGATCAGGCGGCTCACATCCGCGGCGGTGTGGGCGGCGGTGAGGCTCACGCGCAGTCGCGCGGTGCCGGCGGGGACCGTGGGTGGGCGGATCGCCGGCACCCACAGCCCGCGCGTCCACAGGGCCCGGGCCACGTCGAGTGCGGCCTGGTTGTCGCCGATGAGGACCGGCTGGATCGGCGTGCGCGAGTCCATGCGCTGCCAGCGCGTGTCCGCCAGGCCGTCGGCCAGCTGCTGCTCGAGCGCACGCAGGGTGGCACGGCGCGCGTCGCCCGCCTCGATCAGGTCGATGGCGGTGAGCAGCGCGTGCGCGATCGCCGGCGAGGCGGCGGTGGTGAAGATGTAGGTGCGCATGTGCTGCATCAGGTGGGCGATGACGTCGCGGTGGCCGGCGACGAAGGCACCCGAGACGCCCGCCGCCTTGCCCAGGGTGCCGATGGTGAGCACGCGCCAGTGGGCGATGCCGGCCTCGGCGAGCGCGCCGCGTCCCTGCGGACCGAGCACGCCGAAGCCGTGCGCGTCGTCCACGATCAACCAGGCGTCGTGCCGCTCGGCCAGGGCGAACAGCTCGGCCAGGGGGGCGACGTCGCCGTCCATGCTGAACACGCTGTCGGTGAGGATGAGCTTGGTGGGCGCCGCGCTGGCCTCGAGCAGGCGGGCGAGTGCGGCGGTGTCGCCATGCGGGTAGCGGTGATGGCTGGCACGCGAAAGCAAGGCGCCGTCCACCAGCGAGGCATGGTTGAGGCGGTCGGCGAAGATGGCATCACCACGCCCGGTGAGCGCCGCGGCGATGCCGGCGTTGACCATGTAGCCGGTGGAGAAGGACAGCGCCGCCTCGGTGCCGACGAACTCGGCCAGGCGTCGCTCCAGCGCCTCGTGTACGGCGTAATGGCCGCTCACCAGGTGCGAGGCGCCGGCGCCGCTGCCCCAGCGCCGCGCGCCTTCGGTGAGCGCGGCGGCGAGCTCGGGCGCGCTCGCCAGACCGAGATAGTCGTTGCTGCAGAAGGCGAGCAGCTCGCGCCCGTCGATGCGCACATGGGGGGCGCAGGGGGTGTCGACGATGCGCCGCACGCGCAGCAGCGATTCGGCCTCGCGTGCCGCGAGCGCCGCCTGGATGCGTTGCAGTGCCGTCATGGCCGCAGGGCGGCGTCCAGCGCCTTGCGCGCGCCGCCGACCAGATGCGCGATGTCGTCGTCCTCGACGATGTAGGGCGGCATGAAATACACGGTGTTGCCGATCGGGCGCAGCAGCACCTCGTGGGCGAGCGCGGCGCGGAAGTAACGCGTCGAGAAGTCGGCGAGGGGGGTGTCCACGTCGAAGGCGACGATCATGCCGCGCTGGCGCAGATGGCGTACGGCGGGATCGTCGCCGAAGGCGGCCCGGGTGGCGGCACCGAGACGCTCGGCACGGGCGCGGTTGGCGGTGATCACGTCGTCGGCCGCGAAGATGTCGAGGGTGGCAAGCGCCGCCCGGCAGGCCAGCGCGTTGCCGGTATACGAATGCGAGTGCAGAAAGCCGCGGCGCACGTCGTCGTCGTAGAAGCAGGCGTAGATGTCGTCGGTGGTGAGCACCAGCGACAGGGGCAGGTAGCCGCCGGAGATGCCCTTGGACAGGCAGATGAAATCGGGCCAGATGCCGGCCTGTTCGCAGGCGAAGAAGGTGCCGGTGCGGCCGCAGCCGACCGCGATCTCGTCGGCGATCAGGTGCACGTTCCAGCGGTCGCACAGCTCGCGGGCGCGGCGCAGGTAGTGCGGGTGGTACATGGCCATGCCGCAGGCGCCCTGCACCAGGGGCTCGACGATCAGGGCGGCGATGTCGTGATGGTGGGTTTCGAGGTAATGCGCCAGGGCCTGGGCCGCGCGTTCGGCCACATCCTCGTCCGACTCGCCGGGCTCGGCGGCACGCGCGTCGGGCGAGCACACGGTGGCACCGCTGCGGATCAGCGGCGCATAGGCGTCGCGGAACAGGGCGACGTCGGTCACCGCCAGGGCACCCACGGTTTCGCCATGGTAGCTGCCGGCCAGACTCACGAAGCGGCTCTTGCCGGTCTCGCCCCGGTTGCGCCAGGCGTGCATGCTCATCTTCAGGGCGATCTCGGTGGCCGAGGCGCCGTCGGAGGCGTAGAAGGCGTGGCCCAGGGCATGGCCGGTGAGCGCCGCGAGGCGTTCCGAGAGCTGCACCACCGGCTCGTGCGTGAAGCCCGCCAGCATGGCGTGTTCGAGCGTCTCGAGCTGCTCGGCGATGGCGTCGTTGATGCGCGGGTTGCAGTGCCCGAACAGGTTGACCCACCAAGAGCTGACCCCGTCGAGCATGCGCCGCCCGTCGGTGTCGTACAGCCACACGCCTTCGCCCCGGCTCAGCGGCACCAGGGGCAGCGACTCGTGCGTCTTCATTTGCGTGCACGGATGCCAGACGGCACGCCGGGAGCGTTCGAGCAGGGATTTTCGGGTCATTGCGGGATCGGGTGAAGCGTCGATGCGGGCAATGGTCGGGCAACGGCGCGAGGCTGTCAAACCGCCGTCACGGTGCGCGTGCCATGGTCTGGAGGGGCGGTGATTTTGCTAAGATCGGACGCGTCAGATTTCCTCCGGATTACACTCATCGCCATGCTTTTCGTCATCTCGCCCGCCAAGTCCCTCGACTACGAGTCGCCCGCGCCGACCGACGCCGCCACCCAGCCGGCCTTCCTCGATCAGGCCGCCGAGTTGGTGGAGGTGATGCGCGACTATGCGCCTGACAGGCTCAGCGAGCTGATGGGGATCTCGGACAAGCTGGCGGCGCTGAACGTGGCCCGCTTCGAACAGTGGTCGCGGCCGTTTTCGCCCGCCAACGCCAAGGCGTGCGTGTTCGCCTTCAACGGCGACGTGTACGACGGCCTCGATGCCGGGTCGCTCGACGCGGACGGGATCGCCTATGCCCAGGCCCATCTGCGCATCCTCTCGGGGTTGTACGGCGTGTTACGACCGCTCGACCTGATGCAGGCCTACCGGCTCGAGATGGGCACCCGGCTGAAGACCGAGCGCGGCAAGAACCTCTACGAATTCTGGGGCGAGACGCCGACCGACGCGATCAACGCGGTGGTGGCGGACATGCAGCCGCCGGTGCTGGTGAACCTGGCCTCCGAAGAGTATTTCAAGGTGATCGTACCGGCGCAGGTCAAGGGCCGGATCGTCACCCCGGTGTTCGAGGACTGGAAGGGCGGGCGCTACAAGATCATCAGCTTTCACGCCAAGCGGGCGCGCGGGCTGATGGTGCGCTACGCCATCGATCATCGTCTCGAGGCGGTGGATGACCTCAAGGGTTTCGATACCGACGGCTACGCGTTCGACGCGGACGCATCGGGCCCGGAGCGCTGGGTGTTCCGTCGCCGGCAGGACTGACGCGCCGAGGGCGCAGGAGAGAGCCGTGGGCGTGAAGATCAGCCAGGGATTCGACAGCGGCAGCATCGAAGTGGTCAGCGCCAGTCGCGCCGACGACATCCGAGTGCAGCTGCGCCGGGACAACGCCGCCGAGTTCCGCCAGTGGTTCCATTTCCGGGTCCATGACGCCGCCGGGGTGCCGTTGCGGATGGTGTTCGAGAACGCCGCCGACGCGGCCTATCCGGACGGTTGGCCCGATTACCGCGCCGTGGCTTCCTACGACCGCCGGCACTGGTTCCGGGTCTCGGGCACCACCTACGAGAACGGGCAGCTGGTGATCACCCACACGCCCGAGCGCAACAACATCTATTACGCCTACTTCGAGCCGTATTCCCACGAGCGTCATCTCGATCTGCTCGGGCGCACGGAACTGTCGCCGTTCGCCCAGGTCGCTTCGCTCGGCAGCACCGTGGACGGGCGCGAGGTGGACGTGATCACGGTGGGGCGGGCGCGGCCGGAGCGCGCGCCGGTGTGGATCATCGCGCGCCAGCATCCCGGCGAGACCATGGCCGAGTGGTTCGTCGAGGGCTTGCTTGAGCGCCTGCTCGACGGCGCCGATCCGGTGGCCCGGCGCATCCGCGAAAAGGCCTGCCTCTACGTGGTGCCCAACATGAATCCGGACGGCGGGGTGCGCGGCAACCTGCGCACCAATGCCGCCGGGGTGAACCTTAATCGTGCCTGGGCGAAACCCTCGGCGCAGACCAGCCCGGAGGTGTTCCATGTGCGCGCGCACATGGAGGCGACCGGGTGCGCGCTGTTTCTCGACATCCACGGCGACGAGTCGCTGCCCTATGTGTTCATCGACGGCGCCGGGATGGTGCCGGGCTTTCCGGCCCCGGCGCGCCGCCAGGAGGATGCCTTCCTCGACGCGCTCGCAACGGCGAGCCCGGATTTCCAGCGCCAGCACGGTTATGCACCCGATCGCTTCGGCGAGGAGATGCTGACGCTGGCCTCCAAGTGGGTGGCGCACCGATTCGGTTGCGTGTCCCTGACGCTGGAGATGCCGTTCAAGGACAACGCCCTCATGCCCGACGGTCAGAGCGGCTGGAGCGGGGCGCGCAGCAAGCGCCTCGGGGCCGCCATGCTGCAGCCCATCCTCGCCCATCTCGACGGGCGCTGATCAGCTGCGGCGGCGGATCAGATGGTCGGCGACGGCGTCGAGCGAGGGGTTGTTCAGTAGCAGGGTGCCATTGACCTCGATGATCGGGGTGCCGATCGCGCCGCCGTGGTGACCGCTGGACTGCAGCTTGAGATCGAGCGCCCGACGGGCGCCCTCGTCGGTGTCGATGAACACCTCGACATAGCGCACGCCGAGCGCGTCGAACTGCTCGCGTTTCTGCCGGCAGTAGCCGCAGGTGGTCAGCGAGTACATCACCACGTCGTTCAATGCCGGATCGTAGCCCCTCAGGTCCATGGCGGGCACGGCCTGCGTCGGAGCCGAGCGCGGGTAGGCGCCGCCCGCCTGGCCGAGTACGGTCATGCCGCGCGCCAGTTGCGCCGGCGCGATCATAGCCACGAGCACCGGGGTGAGCACCAGCAGCGCGAGTGCACCGAAGGCGTGTGTCCAGCGGTTCGGCTCCGGTGGTGCGCCGAAGTCGTTTTCATCCTTCGAACCGGGAAAGAACAGCAACAAGAGCGCGTACACCCCGCCGACGAGGGGGACGAAGCTCAGCAGCGTCCACCAGCCGGACCAGTTGAAATCATGCGAGCGCAACACCCCCAGGCGGAGGCTCGCGACCACCGAGAGCAGCACTGCGAGCGCGAACAGCAACTTGCTCCCGCTGATGGCCACGGCGAGCATGACGAGCAGGAACAGGCTGCCGTAGAGGCACACACCGGTGAAGTAGCTGCGTCGTGACAGGCGCCCCGAGAAACCGAGACCGACGAGGGGTGGGCGTTCGCTTGTCTCGGTGGCGAGCGGCTCGTAGGGCCGCACCCGAATCGACGCGGCGGCCTGTTCGCCACCGGGCTGTCGTGCTTCCGTTTCGGCCTGCTCGCGGGCGGCGATCATGCGCGGCATGTCGACGCCGCAGTTGATGCACAGGTTCCGTCTGGGCTGACGCCGGCCGCATTCGGGGCAGTCCATCTCCTCGATGGGTGTCTCCCGTGCCAGCGGCGCGTCGCCGCTCGCAGTGTTCGCTTGCGCGGGTGGCGCAGGGTGGGTCACCGGGGTGGGTTTCGGTGCTGCGGGCGCGGTTTCCGGCTCGACACGGATGCCGACGCCCATGGCGGCCAGCTTGCGCCGATAGGCCTGGGCGGTGTCGGCGTCGAGCCTGCGTTTGATGACCACCGCACGTCCCGAGAACAGCTGTTCGTGTCGGTCCGGCGACACCTTGAGCAGGGCGGCGAGCCGCTGGCGAACGGCCTCGGTGTCATGGCCGGGTAGGATGTCGCCGGAAAAAACGAGTTGATAGTGATCCATGAGCCCTGTCGCCGAGGAAAGACAGGCGTCATTGTAATGCGGGTGGCATGGTCGGCTGTGTGCACTATGACCGCGCCCCGGGCTGTCCAGCGGCCGTCGGTGCCGCTGGCGGGGACGCCGGGGCACGGGCCGGTTACCATGCCGGTTTTCAGTACAGGAGATGCGCGTGGATCAACGCATCGAAGGTGTCGAGTGCAAACTCATGGGGATCGAGGATCAGGTCGAGACGCTCAATCTCACCGTCTTCCGTCAGCAGCAGCGGATCGAACGCCTGGAGCGGCAGCTGGCAGAACTGGCGCAGCTGGTGAGGTCACGTGAGCCCGAGACGCCGCGGCGTCTCGAGGACGATATCCCGCCCCACTACTGAGCGCTCAAGGGGGCGGTCAGGCGCTCGAAGTCGCGTGGCGCCACGTACTGGAGCAGCTCCTTACCCTGGGTGTCGAGGATGATGTCCAGCCCCTTGGCCGGATAGAGCAGGTGGGTCTGGTGGTCGTTGGTGGCCACCTCGCGCACCGGCGCGCCGAAGCGCTCGACGATGGCATCCCGATCGAGATTGACCGAGGGAATGAAGCTGATGGCGTGGATCGGGCGCTGCAGTGCGGTGGCGACGTCGGCCGCCGCCAGGATCGACTTGCGGGTGGTCGACTCCATGTACTCGGTCTTGACCGCCCGTTCTTTCATGGCCTGCACCATGTCCGCCGCGGCATCCACCGCAAACACCATCTTGCCGGTGATGAATCCCGCCTTCGCCGTCGAGACGTAGGCTTCCAGCGTGCCGGCTTCGCCCGGGGCGCTGATGATCGCCACATCCACATCCGGCCCGAAGGCGGCCTTGGCGTCGGCCAGCGTGCTCACGTTCAGGGTCAGGCCGAAGGCGCGTGTGTTGCCATCGGGCTGGACCTCGATCACCCAGGGCAGGCGCTGTTGGCGCTCGGCCAGATCCGCCGGTTCCGGCATGAAGAACAGCGGCAGGATGATGGCGGCCAGTACCAGGCTGAGGATGGCGACGACGAGTTTCATTTGGCGATGTTCGGAAGTCGGTTCGGATGGCTGCGCATTGTCGCCCGTGGTGCCGGCGGATGCAAAACCGGGTGCGGTATCGAGGCGCCGGCGAGGCATGTCTCCAGGTTGCCAAGGGGGGTGGAGGTCGGTGTTGTTTGCACGAAAGTAATATGTCATGATGCGCATTTCAGAGCATGACATACGACTATTCTGCCGTGTGCCGGCAGGCGGAGACGACATGGTTCAGACGGTAGATGGGACGATGCAGGCGTCGCGACCGACGTGGTTGGTCATGCTGGCCCTGGGGGCTGGCGTGGCCGTGCTCGGGTTGTATCTCGTGCCCCTGGCCCTGGCCGGTCGGCCCGGCACCGAGCCGCTCACCCTTCTGGCGCGTGGTGCCGGCCTGGGCGCGGGGGTGCTGCTCGTCGCCTCGGCCCTGGGACTGCTCGTGCGTGGTACCGGATCGGCGGGTGGCGGAGCCGATGAGGGGGGCGAGATGCGGCCGATGGCCTCGGATGCGCCGGCGACGATCCATTCGGCTCCCACACAGTTCGAGGACGACACCCCCCCGGATGTGCATGGCGACGCCACGATACAGGTCGACGATCCGGTGACCGAGGCGCCCCGAACCTGGTCCATTGCGCTGATCCAGGCGCTGGAATGGAAACGCTTCGAGCTGCTGTGTGCCGAGTACTACCGGGAAAAGGGCATCTGCCATCTGGCGATCCCGTTGGCCGCCAACGGGGGTACCGATCTCTATCTGTTCCAGGATGAAGCCCATCCACGGCGTGCCACCGGCGTGGTGCACGTGAAGGCGCGGAGCGTCGTGCCGGCCGGGGTGCAGGGCGTGCGCGAACTGCTCGGCGTCATGGCGCACGAGCGCATCGAGCGCGGCTTCTTCATGACCAGCGGTACATTCACGCCCGAGGCGAAGGCCCTGGGGCATCATCACAAGCTGGTGCTGATCGATGCGCGCGTGCTGCTGGCGATGATCGAGCGGCTGGATCCGGACCGCCAGCAACGCCTGCTGGTTGCGGCAACCGCCGGTGACTACCAGTCGCCCAGTTGTCCCGCCTGTGGTGGCCAGATGACCGTGGCGACCGGCACCCACGGGGACTACTGGGGCTGCAGCAGCTATCCGGCCTGTTCGTGGATCATGCCGATGGTGCCGAAGACACCCTGAGCGCGACGACCTTGAGCGGCGGATTGGCGTCGAAACTGGGGAAATCGGTGTCGGGTTCGATCCATGTGCTCTCCTCGATGGGGCGCCCGGCCTTGCGTGCGCTGCGCAGCAGCTGATCGAGCCAGGCGTCGCGGTCGACCTGCGCGACGTTGTTGCAGCAGATCAGGGTGCCGCCCGGGCGCGTGGCCAGCAGCGCTGGCTTGAACAGCGCCGTGTAATCGTTGACCAGATCCACCACGCCGAAGGGGCTTTTCGCGTAGCGCGGCGGATCCAGGAACACCAGATCGAACAACATCGGCTCGAGCGGCGGGAACGGCGGCATGCGTCGCCCGCGCACCCGTTGCGGCTGCCCGATGCCGGCCAGCTGGCGCACCGCGGGAAACACGTCGCTGCGCACGAAGCGCGGGCGGACGGGCAGGTCGTTGAGCCGGGCGTTCTCCTTGCCCACATCCAGGCTCGACTGGGCGAAATCCACATTCATCACGAAACGCGCACCGCCCTTGGCGGCGGCGATGCCGACGCCACAGGTGTAGGCGAACAGGTTCAGCACGCGACAACCCGCGGCATGCGCCATCACGTAGCGCCGCGCGGCGCGCAGATCGAGAAACAGCCATGGATCCTGTCCGGCGTGACGACCACGGATGCGGTATTTCACGCCCCCTTCGGTGACGATGCGCGGCTGCTCGGCAAGCGCCAGGTCGGTCGCATCGAGGGTGTTCGAGATGCGCGAGTTGGCACCGCTGCGGTCGTTGTAGAGGCAATCGAGGCCAGGCAGGGCGGTGGCGTAGAAGGTCCGGATCTGGTGCAGCGATGCCGCGTCGAGGGGGGTGTGGAAAGTCTGGATCAGGAGCAGGTCGCCATAGCGGTCGATGGTCAGTCCGGGGACGCCTTCGGCGCTGCCGTGGAACAGGCGGTAGCAGTCGGTCGCCTCGGTGTGCAGGGCGTCGAGCAGATCCCCTCGCGCGGCGAGGGCGGTGGCGAGTCTTTCCGGGAGGGTGGGATGGTCGGGCACGCGGATTCCTCGGCGGCTATGGTGAAGGTGGCACGATGGCCGGAACGGCCCGTCGCGCGGCCGGGCGATTGTCGCAGCTTGTCCTGCTGAGCGACAGCGCGGTGTTGCGATATTGGCTCAAAAAATATCGAAACGACAATTAAGTGACAAAAACAATAAATAAGGTACAATTTGCCCTGTGCAAGGCACCGAGCACATGGATTCAGATCGGGCAGCGAGTTCGATGTGTCCACGTTCCGGTTCGCCGGCCACGTATCGACCCGAGGAGACCCGATGTACAAGGACATTTCTTTCGCCCCGTTTCGCCGTACGGCAATCGCCATGGCCGTCATGGCTTCCCTGGCGCCGTCGATCGCACGCGCCGACATCTACGTCGACGGCGTCAACAACGGGTTGATCTACTCGACGCCCGGATCGCTGACCGGAACCTTAGCTTCGACCTTTCTGGTGACGGTGGACAGCGCCAACGGCGGCGGGACCAGCTTCACGGTCAACAGCGGGCATACCCTGCAGGAGAACAACTCCACCACGTTTTTCGTGAGCGGTGGCGCCACCCTGGGCCTGCTCGACAACCAGGGCACGATCCTGGGCAACCGGTTCAATGCCATCAACACCAGCGCGAGCAGCACGGTGACGACGTTTACCAACAGCGGCCTGATCCAGGGGCAGGTGAATGGCAATTCCGCGATCTTCTTCGGTGGCGCGGTCGGTTCCTTCACCAACTCCGGCACCATCGAGCATACCGGCTCCAGCACGGCGGTGATCCTCAACGACGCGACGTCGATCTCGAACTCCGGCACGATCCAGTCGGTCACCGGCCACGGCATGATCCTGGGCTATCTGACGGCGGCGACCGTCGGTAACTTCACCAACAGCGGTACGATCACGACCGGCGGCGCGTCGGGCGTGGAAGCCATCCAGTTCGGCGATGGCACGAACGCGTCATCGTTCGGGACCTTCACCAACGCCGGCTCCGGCGTGGTCAGCAACACCGGCTCGGGCGAGGCCATCTCGATCATGGCCAACGCCACCGTGACCTCGGTGATCAATGACGGGACGATCTCGAGTACCAGCACGGCGATCGCCAACCACGGCACGATCACCGGCGCGAACTACGGTATTCAAAACAATGGCACGATCACCGGCGGCATCACCAACGATGGCACCATCGCGGGGAGCACCTTCGGCTTTCAGGAGACGGCCGGTGCGTCGCTGACGGGCGGGGTCACCAACAGCGGTTCGATCACCGGCACCAGCGGAGGTATCCGCATGGACAATGCGACGCTCAGCGGCGGTGTTGCGAACACGGGCACCATCCAGGGAACCTCCTTCGGCGGCATCGTGGTGAGCACCAACGGCACGATCAACGGTGGCATCAGCAACAGCGGCACGATCAGCGGCGCCACCTTCGGTGTCTACGTGAGCTCGACCTCCGCCATCAATAACGACCTCACCACCAGCGGCACCCTCTCGGGCGGTATCGATGCGATTCGCGTCGATTCCGGCGGTGTGCTCAACGCCATTCACATCACCGGCAACGACACGGCGAGCTTCGTCGGCGCGGTCAACGCCGCCGGCACCGCGGTGTTCGTCGACAGCGGTGCGACCTATTCCATGAACAGCGGCCAGCAGTTCACCGTCAGCAGCTTCACCAACAACGGCACGCTGGCGGTCGATGCCGGCGCGACCGGCACCGTCACCGGGGATTATGCGCAGGGCGCCACGTCCACCTTGCGGACCCGGGTCACCGACAGCACCACCTACGGCAAATTGGCGGTCAGCGGTACCGCCACCTTCGCGCCGGGTGCCAAGATCGACGTGGATGTCGCCAATCCGGGTTACGTGTTCAACGTCAACAGCCTGTCCGGCGTCATCAGCGCCGGGACGCTGTCGGCCACTACCTTCGTGACCACCGACAACTCGACCCTGTTCGATTTCGCCGCCGTCAAGAACGGCAATGCGGTGGATCTGGCCCTCTCGGTGGCGGGCGGCAGCAACACCGTGCTGGCCAGTGTCAACGCCACCGGCAACACCCCGGCGGTGGGCGTGGCGAGCACCCTCGACGGCATCATCGCGTCGGATCCGACCGGGGCGATCAGCATGCAGTTCATCGGACTGGGCTCGACCCAGGCGGTCTCCGATGCCGCCAGCCAGACGCTGCCGCTGCTGACCGGTCAGACGGTCGCGGCCACGCAGGCGACGCTGGGCAGCATCAACGACGTGATCGATGCCCGTGCGGACGTGGCGAGCGGGCTGTCGTCCGGCGACGGTTTCGTCGGCAACAGGTATCTGTGGCTGAAGCCTTTCGGTTCGTGGGCGGAGCAGGACAAGCGCAACGGCGTGGCCGGATACAAGGCGACGACGGCCGGCCTGGTCATGGGGCTTGACGGCGAGCTGGCGTCGGGCTGGCGCGTCGGTGGTGCCCTGGCCTATGCCAAGAGCGACGTCAACGGCAAATCGTCGGTGGCGCCGCAGGATGCCGATATCGACATCTACCAGTTGATCGGCTACGGGCGCTACAACCTGGACGATCGCACCGAAGTGCGGGTTCAGGCGGACGTGGGCCAGGCGGTCAATCGCGGACGTCGCCGGATCGCCTTCGCCGCGAGCGAGGCGTCGTCGGACTTCGACAGCCACATGGCGCATCTGGGCGCCGGCATCAGCCGTGCCTATCCGCTCGGTGAGGCGACGCGCGTGACGCCGTCGGTGAGCATGGACTACACCTGGATCGAGGACGAGGGCTACACCGAAACCGGCGCCGGCGTGCTCAATCTGAAGGTCAAGCAACGCAGCACCGAAGCGCTGGTGTTCAGCGTGGCCGGGCGCCTGACGCACGCGCTGAGCACGACGACCACGCTGCTGGCCGATCTGGGGGTCGGTTACGACGCCATGAGCGATCGGGATTCGATCACCGCCGCCTTCGCCGGGAGCCCCGAGGCCGCCTTCGTGACCCGTGGGGTCGATCCGAGCCCGTGGCGCGTGCGCGGTGGAGTCGGCGCCGTCTACGAGACCGCGAACGGGACCCGGATCACCGGCCGCTACGACGCGGAATATCGCGAGGACTTCCTCAACCAGACGGCCTCGGTGAAAGTTCGCTGGCTGTTCTGAGAACGCCGGCGGATGTCGCGCAGGGCTCACCGGAGGTATCCGGTGAGCCCTTTGCGTTTGTTCGCCATGGCAGACACACTGCCGGGGCCATGAGACGTTTCAATTTCCTGCTCGCGCTGGCCCTGTCGGCCTGTGCCGTCATCCCGACCCCCGGCGAACGTCGAGGCCAGGCCGATGCGCTGGCCGGCGCGCGGGGCTGGATCGCGCAAACCCTCCCGGCCGGCCCGTTCGACCTGCTCGCCTATCGACCCGCAACGCCGGTGCCCGCCGAGGTACTGACCATCTATGTCGAAGGCGACGGCCTGGCGTGGTTGAGTCGTACGCAGGTCTCGCCCGACCCCACGCCGATCGATCCGCTGGCCCTGCGCCTGGCGCTGGCGCAACCGCGGGGCAACGCGGCCTACCTCGCGCGGCCCTGTCAGTACCTGGCGCGGCGGGCGGGGGCATGCGATCGCCGTGACTGGACCTCCATGCGCTTCGCCCCAGCGGTCATCGACAGCACCAACCGCGCCATCGACCGGCTCAAGCAGGACTTCGGCGCGCGTCAGCTGGTGCTGGTCGGCTATTCCGGTGGCGGCGCGGTGGCGGCGCTGGTGGCTGTGCGGCGTCATGACGTTGCCGCGCTGGTGACGGTGGCCGGCAATCTCGACCATCGGGCGTGGACGCGCTGGCATCATGTGCCGGCGCTGAGCGGGTCGCTCGATCCGGCCGACGAGGTCGATGCCCTTGCCCACGTGCGCCAGTGGCATTTCGCCGGGGAAAAGGACCGTATCGTCCCGCCGACGCTGATCCGCGGCTTCGTGGACCGCTTCCCCGCCGCCGCACGGCCGGCGTACGCGGTCGAGCCCGGTGTCGACCACCACGACGGTTGGGTGGCAAGCTGGCCGCGACTGTGGCGTCGGGTGATGCAGGCCGAGGCGGTCACGCCGGAGTGAGTCGGGGCATCGGGGAGCGGCCGAACCGGGGCGCCGAGCCGGTGTCAGACTCCCATTGCTGACAGCGGAGAAAGCACATGACACACGGGCTGCGTCAGCGGGTCGCGACGGTCGTCGCGGTGGGTTGTTGGCTGTTTTCGACGGGGGCCTGGGCAACCGATCCCAAGGTCGAGGTGGTCGCCCGGGGGCTCGACGTCCCCTGGTCGCTGGCGTTTCTGCCCGACGGGGCGATGCTGGTGACCGAGCGGCCGGGGCGCATGCGCGTGGTGAGCCCGGATGGCCGCATCGGCGCCCCGATCGCCGGGGTGCCGCGCGTGCATGCGCAAGGTCAGGGCGGCCTGTTCGACGTGGCGCTGAGCCCGAATTTCGCCGAGGATCGCACCGTATTCTTCGCCTTCGCCGAGCCGACCCGGGGCGGCGCGCGCACGGCGGTGGCGCGTGCGGTGTTCGAGCGCGAGGCCAACCGGCTCACCAAGGTCCAGGGCATCTTCGCCCAGAACGAGGATCCGCCCGGGGGCGGTCACTTCGGCGGCCGGCTGGCCTTCGCGCCGGACGGCACCCTGTTCGTCACCCTGGGCGAACGCTACGCCTATCGCGACAAGGCGCAGGAGCCGGGTTCCCTGCTGGGCAAGATCGTGCGCATCAACCCGGACGGCAGCGTGCCGGCGAACAACCCGTTTGCCGACTCGGCGGTGTTCCGGCCCGAGATCTGGTCCTACGGACATCGCAACGTGCAAGGCGCCGCCATCCATCCGCGCACCGGCCGGCTGTGGACCCACGAGCACGGCCCCCAGGGGGGCGACGAGGTGAACATCCCGCGCGCCGGCCGCAATCATGGCTGGCCGGTGATCACCTATGGCCGCGAGTATGTCACCGGCTTCGCCATCGGCGAGGGCACCACGCGCGAGGACGTGGTGGCCCCGGTGCAGGTGTGGATTCCGTCCATCGCGCCGTCGGGCATGGCCTTCTACACCGGCGAGCTGTTCCCGCGCTGGCAGGGCAATCTGTTCGTCGGTTCGCTCAAGTTCGGGGTGCTGGTGCGGCTCGAGCTCGACGGGGACAAGGTGGTGCGCGAGGAACGCCTGCTCGAGGGAGTGACCCGGCGCATCCGCGATGTGCGCCAGGGGCCGGACGGGGCGCTGTACCTGCTCGACGAGGGCGGCGGCCGCATCCTGCGCGTCGTGCCCGGGCAGTAGGGCGGGATCGATCCCGCCCTACGCCCCCGGTTCGCCCGAGGCCGGGGGCGTGCTGCGGGCCACTTCCTCCAGCGTGGTGGTGCCGGCGGCGATGTGGCGGGCGCCGGCCAGGCGCAGCGGCTGCATGCCTTCCTTGATGGCCTGGGCGCGAAAGTGGGCGGCATCCATGTCGGCACTGACTTCCTCGCGCAGGCTCGGCGACATGACCATCATCTCGTACAGGCCGATGCGGCCGTGGTAGCCGGTCATGCGGCATTCCAGGCAGCCCTGCGGCTTTTGCGCATGGTGGGGCAGCGAGGCGCTCCAGGGGGCGAGCAGATCCTTCCAGTCGCCGGCATCGATGGCGGCGGGCTGCTTGCAGTGGGGGCACAGGGTGCGCACCAGCCGTTGTGCGAGCACGCCCAGCAGGGTGGAGCGGATCAGGTAGGGCGGCACGCCCAGGTCCATGAGCCGGGTGAGCGCCGAGGGGGCGTCGTTGGTGTGCAGGGTGGACAGCACCAGGTGGCCCGTGAGCGCGGCCTGGATGGCCATTTCGGCGGTTTCCAGATCGCGGATCTCGCCCACCATGATCACGTCCGGGTCCTGGCGCAGCAGGGTGCGCACGCCGCTGGCGAAATCCAGGCCGATGTTGTGCTGCACCTGCATCTGGTTCAGATGCGGATAGACCATCTCGATGGGGTCTTCCACGGTGCACACGTTCACCTCCGGGCGCGCCAGCTCCTTGAGAGTGGAGTAGAGCGTGGTGGTCTTGCCGGAGCCGGTGGGGCCCGTGACCAGGATGATGCCGTTGGGCTGGCCGAACAGGCGCCGCCAGCGCCCTTCTTCGTCGCGGGCGAAACCAAGGTCGGCGAAGGACTTGAGCAGCACGTCCGGATTGAAGATCCGCAGCACCAGCTTTTCGCCGAAGGCGGTGGGCATGGTGGACAGGCGCAGCTCGATCTCCTCGCCGTTGGCGGCCTGGGTCTTGATGCGGCCGTCCTGGGGGCGGCGCTTCTCGACCACGTCCATGCGCCCCATGAGCTTGATGCGGTTGGTGATGGCGGCCATCACCGGCACCGGGGTCTGGTACACCAGGTGCATGACCCCGTCGATGCGGAAGCGCACGTTGCACACCTCGCGCCGGGGCTCGATGTGGATGTCGCTGGCGCGCTGGTCGAAGGCGTACTGCAGCAGCCAGTCGACGATGTGGATGACGGCCTGGTCGTTGGCGTCGAGCGATTTGTTGGAGCCGAGCTTGACCAGCTGCTCGAAGTTGCCGATGCCGGTCTGCATGCCCTCGTGCTGGGCCACCGCCTGCTTGAGAGAGCGCGCCAGGCTGTAGAACTCGGCCAGGTAGCGGACGATATCGGTCGGGTTGGCCAGCACCCGCTTGATGCGGATCTGCAGTGCCTGTTCGAGCACCCCCTGCCATTCGCTCTCGTAGGGCTCGGCGGTGGCGACGGTGACCTCGTCGGCATGCACCGCCACCGGCAGGATGCGGAACCGGGTGGCGTAGGCATGGGAGACCACGTTGCACACCGAGGTCACATCGATCTTGAGCGGGTCGATGTGAAAGTAGGGCAGCGCGGCCTCGCCGGCGAGCCATTCGGTGAGCGCTTCGACGTCGAGCGTGCCGCCGGGCGGGCAGGCGCGGGTCAGCCGGCGTTCGCCGACCAGCGCCAGCGGATGCAGGTCGGTGCGCCCGCGCATGCGGGCGACGGTGAGGGTGTCGTCGTGGTCCTTGCGGGAGATCTGGCCGGCGTCGAGCAGGCCGGCGAGCAGGGCGTCAACCGTCAGGTGCGTTTTGGATGGGCGCATGGAGAAGGCGGGTGCGGTCGGTGACGGCAGTATCCCATGATCGTGGCTGGGCCGCCTCGAGAGCGGGCCGAACTTGCAATCGCGGCTGGCCGTCCCCACCTGATCAGGGTTTCGCTAATGCATCTGGAGAGGTCTTGGAATGCGACGATTTTTCGCCCTGTTGCTGCTGTCGGGTCTGGCCTCGGTCGGTGTCCACGCCGATGAGATCGGCTCGGTCAACACTGAATGGAAGCTGACCGGTTCGCACAAGCTGGTGGTCGAGGCCTTCGACGATCCGAAGGTGGAGGGCGTCGCCTGCTTCGTCGCTAAGCCCGAGCGCGGCGGCATTGCCGGCGCCTTCGGCGTGGCGGAGGAGGTGTCGGATGTGTCCATCGCCTGCCGTCAGGTCGGCCCGATCCGCTTCCGAAAGCCGGTGCCGCATCAGGAGGATGCCTTCAGCGAGCGCCGCTCGGTGCTGTTCAAGACGCTGCACGTGGTGCGCATGGTGGACGTGAAGCGCAACACGCTGGTGTATCTGACCTACACCGACAAGGTGATCAGCGGCAGCCCGAAGAACTCGGTCACGGCGGTCACCGTGGACCATGCCACGCCGATCCCGGTCGAGCGCTGAGCCCTTCGCCTACAATGCCCGCATCGATTCCGAGGAGTGAAGCATGAGTTCCTTCGACGCCAGTTTCAAGACCCGCTACGGACAACCGGACCTCGCCGTGCCCGAGTGCCACACCGCCGTCATCGAGCAGATGCTGCGCCACCGCTCGGTGCGTGCCTATCGACCCGATCCGGTGAGCGACGCCCAGCTCGAGGCGATCATCGCCGGCGCGCAGTCGGCTGCCAGTTCGTCCAACCTGCAGGCCTGGAGCGTGGTCGCGGTGCGTGACCCGGACACCCGCGCCGCGCTGGCCGAGTGCGCCGGCGGCCAGGCCCATGTGCGCGAAGCGCCGCTGCAGCTGGTGTGGCTCGCCGACCTGGCGCGCCTCGAATCGATCGCCAGTGCCCTGGAGCGGCCCAGCGGCGCGCTCGACTACCTGGAGATGTTCCTGGTCGGCGCCATCGACGCCGCCCTGGCCGCGCAGAACGCATCGGTGGCGGCCGAGTCGCTGGGGCTGGCCACGGTGTACATCGGCGGCATGCGCAACCGACCGGAGGCGGTGGCGCGCCTGCTCGAGCTGCCTCCCCGGGTGTTCGCGGTGTTCGGCATGTGCGTGGGCTACGAGGACGAGGGCAAGCCGGCCAGCGTCAAGCCGCGCCCGCCGCAGTCGGTGGTGCTGCACCGCGAGCGTTACAGCCTGCCGGCGCAGGCCGAGGGCATCGAGCGCTACAACACGGCGATGGCCGAGTTCTACGCCGCGCAGCAGATGAACGTGCATGGAACCTGGGCAGTGCATTCGTCCAAGCGGATCGCCGGGCCCGAGACCCTGTCCGGGCGCGATCGCCTCGTCGAGGCGCTTGCGGCGCGAGGTTTCGCGCTCAAGTGAGGTGCGCGCCAACGCGCCATCGGCTCAGGCGATGGCCGCCTGCCAGCAGGCGAGCAGGGCGGCGCGATGGGGCACCAGATCGGCCACGTCGGTCTCCAGCAACGGGCCACCGAGGGTGTGCCCGCCCAGGCGTGCGATCAGCTCGATGTCGGTGCCCTCGATCCAGACGCGGATGGGCGGCTGGTCGGTGCGCAGCTTGATCTTCTTGAATTCATCGTCCACCAGGATGCCGCCGTTGGTCATGTTCAGCTGGGCGCCGAGCTCGACCAGCCCGCCGGTGCTCGCCTCGGCGACGACGGTGCACGGCACGAGCCGGTAGTCGTTGGCGACTCGCAAGGCGACCCGGCGGATGTGCGCCCGGTGCTGCGAGGGATCGGCAGGCAGCTTGGCGGCCGCCTGACGGGCCACCGTGACGAGTTCCTCGTCGGTCAGGTGCGGGGCGGCGGCGATGACCGTGTCGGCCGGGATTTCCGCCTGACCGGTCCGTTCCAGCTCGCACCGGCAGTCGTGCCCCGCGAGGCCGACCCCCGCCTTGGCCAGTTGCTTGGCCGTGACGGTGGGCATGCCGTTGAACACGGTGTTGCCCAGGATCTGTCTCATGGCCTCCAGCAAGGCACGCTCGTCACGCTGATTCAGTGCATCGGGAATACTCAGCTCGAAATCGAAGGTGATGCGCAAGTGTGCATTGCCGTTTGGCATGGGGCGCCCCTGGCTGGTGGATTCCAGATGTTACGGCGCCCTGGCGGGCAACTTTAAGTCCGTCGCATGGCATCGCAGGCGCCGGTGATCGCCACCATCCGCCGCGCATGGCCCGGACAGTCCCATCGGGTATTTGTCATGCGGGCCTTCAGAAAAGCAGCCCCTGGCCGATAGAGGCTCCATGCCATTTTCAAGTCCTGGATGCCCATGCCGATGACTGCGCAGACGCCTCCGGTGTTCGTCACCAGCATGCGCGCGGCCAATGCGATTCGTCAGCTGCTGATGGATCCGACGCTGCATCTGGCCACGCTGATCGACGCGGTGAGGATCGAACCGAGCATCAGCGCGGCGGTGCTGCGTGCGGCCAATTGCGCTGCGCTCGCCGCCACCGGCGCGATCAGCGATCTGGAGCGTGCGGTCGGCATCATCGGCACGGCGCAGGTGCGCGTCCTCTCCATTCAGGTGATCATGCGCCAGCTCGTCGAACGGATCGTCTCTCCCGTGGCCCGGGAGATGGCGGAAACGGTCTGGGATCATTCCCTCGAGGTGGCCTGCCTGTCCGAGCAATTCGGTCGTGGCGAAGGGCTCGAAGGCGACTACTGTCATCTGCTGGGCCTGTTCCACGATCTGCCGGCCTTTGCCTTTCTCAATGCTTCGTCGGCAGACGGCGATGTCTATCCAACCGTCGATGCCCTGCTGGCCGGCGCGCACGAGTGGCGTGGCCCCGGCGCCGCGCGGATCGCGGCGAGCATGGGCATGCCGGAGTCTCTCGTGGCCGATCTGGCGGGGTTCGAGGACGGTGCCTGCGGCGCCCCGGCGGTCGAGGTCGTCCGCACGGCTCACGCCTGCAGCGGCGCGGTCTATCCGTTCGACCGGTTCCAGGCCCGCGTCGTGTGCGACGGCATGAGCGAATTCGTGGTGCGCGCGAAAGAACGCAAACATGCCCTGCTCGATCTGGTGAGGATGCACTGAGCATGGTCGGCCTCGCACGCCGTCTCGCTGGCATGCATCCCTACTGGTGCGCCTTGCGCGACAGGCGGATCGAGGCGGCCAGCGCACTGTTTCGCGAACTCAACGGGATCGGCACGTGCGCCACCGATCTGTGGCGTCATTTTCCCGACATGGGCGAACACGTGCGTGAAGTCGCCCGCACCGGCGAACCCAAACGCATCGGTCGCGTGGCGCTCGGCGTCGCGCTCACCGAACTGGACGGCGTGGTGCTCATGCCGGGTGAGGACGGCGTGGTCTATCTGGCGGGCACGCCGGTCGACTCGCCGTCGAGCCTGGCGCGGCGCCTGGAGTTGTCCCGCTGGCGCTGCGATCTGGCCGACATCGTCTCGGCACCGTTGCCGCAGATCAAGCGTGTCAACGCCTGTCTCGAAATGCTGGTCCGCTACGTGGACGCGCAGCAGGTGATGATCGTCGAGCACCAGGGCGCCGACAGCCGGGTCATCAATGGCGCGAGCCCGCAGGCCACATTCGGCATGGCCAGCGCCAGTCTGGCGGCGCGCTACGAACACCTGCGGGCGCTGATCGAGCCGGATCGGCTCATCAACGAGCTGCCCGTGAGCGTGGAGGGCGAACGGCGCATTGCCCTCGTCTATCCGTTACCGTGCGCGGTGGTCGATGTGCAACGCATGCTCATCGTCGACGGGGTCGATGCCGGTCACGAGCACATGGCGTTGATGATGGTCAATTCGGTTGGCAGCTGGATCGGCAACATCATGCAGATGGCCGACGACGTGCGTCAGGCACAGCAGCGCGACAAGCTCTACGCCGAGGTGGTGCGCGCCATGTCCGATGCGGTGCTGGTCATGGATGGCGGGTTGAATGTGATCCAGGGCAACGACGCCGCCGCTGCGCTCACCGGCGTACCGGCCGCGGCCATGCCGGGCAGGGCGATCAATGATCTGTTGGTGCTCACCACCGGCGGCGGCGAGGCCATCGCGCTCGACGAACTCGTGCCGGGCCAGCAGGCGGTCACCATCGAGCCGACCACCTGCGAGTTGCCCTGCCGCGAGACCCTGACCATGATCAAGGGCTCCTGCGTGCGCCTGGCCGATGCGCCGGTCTCGGGGGCGGCCGGCGACACCCTGGTGCTCGTGCTCCATGACGTGAGCCACGAGATCGATCAGGTGCGTCGCGCCGAGTGGGAGGCGACCCACGATGCCCTGACCGGATTGCACAACCGCGCCGGGTTCGAGCGGGTGCTGGCCTCGCACCGGGGCGGCGGCCAGATGATCTGCATCGATCTGGACCGCTTCAAGATCATCAACGACACCTGCGGCCATGCGGCCGGCGACGAAGTGCTCAGCGCCGTGGCCACGCTCATGCGCAAGCAGGTACGCCGGGCCGACGTCGTCGCGCGTATCGGTGGCGACGAGTTCTTCGTCGCGCTGCCCGACTGCCCCGAGGCGGTGGCGATGCGCATCGCCGAGGCCATCCGCGAAGGCATCGCGGGGTACGTGTATCGCAACGAGGCCGGCGAGACCTTCCGCATCACCGCCTCGATCGGCGTGTGCGCCTATGCCGAGGGCGACGCCCTGCAGCGGGTGCGCGCCGATGCGGACGCGGCCATGTACAGCGCCAAGCGCTCGGGCAAGAACCGCATCGTGATCTTCGATCACAGTCCGCATGCGATGGTCCATTCCTCGGACGCGCAGTGGGCGCATCGCATCGAGCGCGCCATCGAGGAGCACCGCATCGAGCTGTGGCGCCAGCCCATCATCGATCTGCAGGCGGCGCGGGGCCGTGGTTACGAGGTGCTGGTGCGCATGCGCGACGAAAGTGGCGGGCTGGTCGGCGCCAACGAATTCATTCCACCGGCGGAACGCTACGACCTGATCGGGCGCCTCGACCGGCATATCGTCGAGCAGGTGGCGCTGCACTTCGAGGACGTGGTCCGCGGCGGCCGCTACGCCTCGGTAAACCTGTCCGGACGCTCGATCTCCGATCCGGCGCTGGTCGAATGGGTGATCGACTGCTTCGACCGTGGCTGCGTCAATCCCCACCAGGTATGCATCGAGCTGACCGAAACCGCGGCGGTGGCCGATCACGACACCGCGCTCGCGCTGATGGAGCAGTTGCGTGGCGCCGGCTTCCTCATCGCCCTGGACGACCTGGGCAGCGGCGTGGCGAGCTTCGCCAGCCTGCGCAAGCTGCCGGTGGACATCGTCAAGCTCGATGGCGCCTATGTGCGTGGCGTGGCCCAGGACGAGGGGGCGCAGAACATCCTCCGGGCGGTCGTCCAGGTGGCGCGCACCTACGGCATCGACACCGTCGCCGAATGGATCGAGGATGCGCAGACCCTGGCCTGGGTGAGCAGTGCCGGCATCACGCGTGGCCAGGGGTATTACCTGGGCGCGCCGGAGCCGATCGCCTATCACGCCACCGCGCATCAGACCCGCCTGTCGGGCCTGGACCGGCAGCCGGAGAGCTGAGCGGGCGGGTACGGCCATGCCGTTGGCGTGGGCGATGGGGCGTGCGACAATGCGCGGCACCGTCGCGTGACGCGGCGGAGCCTCCATGACAAGCGCTGCGTGCGACGGCGCAAGCCGACAGAGAGCCCCATGTCCTTGACCGAATCCGCGAGCGGCTGGCCGCTGCGCCTCAAGTTCAATCTCGTCCTCGCCGTCATCTTCCTGGCCAGTCTGGGCGGGGCGGGCATCTACTACTACGGTTTTCTCGAGCGCAACGCCATCGAGGACGTGCGCCGCGACTCCGAGGTGCTCATGGCCACGGCGCTGGCCATTCGTGCCTACACCACGGACGAGGTCAAGCCCCATCTCGATCCGCTCAACACCCAGACCTTTCTGCCGCAGACGGTGCCGGCCTTTGCCGCGGTCGAAACCCTGCGCCGGCTCTCGGAGCGCTTTCCCGGCTACGAGTATCGCGAGGCCACGCTCGATCCGACCAATCCGCGCAACCGCGCCACGCGCTGGGAAACCGGTGTCATCGACGATCTGATCGCACGGCAAAAGCAGGCGCCGCACGAGGACGCCGAGCTGTGGGGCATCCACGGCCAGGGGGTCAAGCGGGCGCTCTACGTGGCCCGCCCGATCGTGATCAACAACCCGTCGTGCCTGAGCTGCCACGGCGATCCGGCCGCGGCGCCGGAGAGCATGGTGCGGCTGTACGGGCGCAGCGGGGGCTACGGATGGAAGATGGCGCAGACCGTGGGGATGCAGATCGTCAAGGTGCCGATGCTCTATCCGCTGGAGAAGGCACGGCAGACCTTCGAGACCTTCATGCTCTCGCTGGTGGCGGTGTTCGGCCTGATGTTCCTGGGCCTCAACCTGGCCCTGTCCGCCCTGGTGGTCGAGCCCATGGCGCGCCTCAACCGGCGCCTCGAGGATCTGGCCACCAAGGACTTTCTCACCGACCTGGTCAACCGGCGCCGATTCTTCGAGCGCCTGGAGTCGGAAATGGCGGCCGCCCGGGTGCATGGCAGCAGCCTGTCGGTGGTGATGTTCGATCTCGATTTCTTCAAGCGCATCAACGACACCTTCGGCCATGACAGCGGCGATCTGGTGCTCAAGCACACCGCGGTGCGGGTCCGCGAGCTGTTGCGCAGTTCCGACTGCGCCGCGCGCTTCGGTGGCGAGGAGTTCATGATCCTGTTGCGCGAGACGCCGATCGACGCCGCCATGGCCCTGGCCGAGGCGGTGCGCGCGCGGATCGCCGATGCGCCCTTCGAAACGGTCGGTACCGTCAGCGCCAGCTTCGGCGTCGCCGGGTGGAACCACGAGGAAGACGCGCACGCGCTCATCAATCGCGCCGATCGGGCGCTCTACGATGCCAAGGAAGGGGGGCGCAACCAGGTGTGCCGCGCCGCCGAGGCGCCGGTCCGGCGGGTGCTCGTGACGGCCGAATCGCCGGCCTGAACGGATGCGTCAGTGGGCGGCGGACTGGGCGTCCAGGTAGGCGCGGGCGCGCGCCTTGGCGGCATGGTAGTCGCCGTGGCCGATGTGAATCAGGTCGGCCAGCTTGCGCATCAGATGGTTCTCGTGCGCCGCGAGGTGACCGTCGGCCAGGGCGATCCGCCACAGATATTCCATGACCCGCAGTTTCTGCGCCTGCGAGAAGCCGTCGTTGATCCGGTGGGTGAAGGCGTAGTAGCCCGGCGCATCGCGCGCTTCGGCCTCCGCTTCCTCGATGAGCGCGTCGAGCGCGAGACGATCGAGCCCGAATTCCTGGCGGAGCGCGGCGCGCAGGGCCACGTCCTCGGCGGTCGCCAGTTTCCCGTCGGCGCGTTTCATCTCGATGAGCAGGGCGGCGGTGGCCAGTTGCAGATCGTGCTCGAGCACCTCGGCCATTTGGCCCGGATCGGCCAGGGAACGGAACAGGTTTTGCAAGAAGGTGGGCATCGGACGTCCTCGTCGGCGGATGGATGCACGGGGGATGATCATGTGATCGCGCCGGCAGCGCGCTTGTTCCCCAGGCGCCCGGACGGGCGCGCCGGCGCGGACCCCGTTGCGGGGTCCGCGTACCGTTTCAGCGGCTGATCGGCTTGTAGCGGATGCGCTTCGGTTTCGCGCCTTCCTCGCCCAGGCGCTTCTTCTTGTCTTCCTCGTATTCCTGGTAGTTGCCTTCGAAGAAGGTCCATTGCGACTCGCCCTCGGCCGCGAGGATGTGGGTGCAGATGCGGTCCAGGAACCAGCGATCGTGGGAGATGATCAGCGCGCAGCCGGCGAATTCGAGCAGCGCGTCTTCCAGCGCACGCAGGGTTTCCACGTCCAGGTCGTTGGACGGCTCGTCGAGCAGCAGCACGTTGCCCCCGGAGACGAGCATCTTGGCCAGATGCAGGCGCCCGCGCTCGCCGCCGGAGAGGTTGCCGACCATCTTCTGCTGGTCGCCCCCCTTGAAGTTGAAACGGCCGATGTAGGCGCGGCTGGGGAACTCGAACTTGCCCACGGTGAGCACGTCGGCGCCGCCCGAGATGACTTCGAACACGCTCTTGTCGTTCTCCAGTCCCTCGCGGGACTGATCCACGGCGGCGATCTTGACGGTGCTGCCGATCTCGACCGACCCCGAGTCCGGCTGCTCCTGGCCCTGGATCATGCGAAACAGGGTGGACTTGCCCGCGCCGTTGGGGCCGATGACACCGACGATGGCGCCGGGCGGGATGCTGAACCTCACGTTGTCCATGAGCAGCTTGTCGCCGAAGGCCTTGGTCACCCCGTCGAACTCGATGACCTGGTCGCCGAGGCGCTCGCCGGGGGGGATGAAGATCTCCTGGGTCTCGTTGCGGCGCTGGTATTCGACGCTCGACATCTCCTCGTAGCGGGCCAGGCGGGCCTTGCTCTTGGCCTGGCGGGCCTTGGGGTTGGATCGCACCCACTCCAGCTCCTGCTTCATGGCCTTCATGCGCGCCGCTTCCTGCTTGGATTCCTGCTCCAGGCGTTCTTCCTTCTGTTCCAGCCAGCTGGAATAGTTGCCTTTCCAGGGGATGCCGTGGCCGCGATCCAGCTCGAGAATCCACTCGGCGGCGTTGTCGAGGAAGTAGCGGTCGTGGGTCACCGCCACCACGGTGCCCGGGAAGCGCACCAGGAACTGCTCCAGCCACTCGACCGATTCGGCGTCCAGGTGGTTGGTCGGCTCGTCCAGCAGCAGCATGTCCGGCTTGGCCAGCAGCAGCTTGCACAGGGCGATGCGGCGCTTCTCGCCGCCGGACAGATTACCGATCTTCGCCTCCCACGGCGGCAGGCGCAGGGCGTCGGCGGCGATCTCCATCTGGGTTTCCACGTCGGAGCCGGCGGCGGCGAGGATGTTCTCGTACTTGGCCTGTGCCTCGGCGAGCTTGTCGAAATCGGCGTCGGGCTCGGCGTAGGCGGCGTAGATCTCGTCGAGTTTGGCACGCGCCTCCATGATCTCGCCGAGGGCCGATTCGACCTCTTCCTTGACGGTCTTGTCCGCATCGAGCACCGGCTCCTGTGGCAGGTAGCCGATGGAGATGCCGGGCAGGTGCTGTACCTCGCCCTCGTACTCGGTTTCCACCCCGGCCATGATCTTGAGCACGGTGGACTTGCCCGCGCCGTTCAGGCCGAGCAGGCCGATCTTGGCGCCGGGGAAGAAGGACAGGGAGATGTCCTTGATGATCTGGCGTTTGGGGGAACGACTTTGCTCACGCGGAGCATGGACATTACGTATTGGGCCATGGTGCTCGGTCGGTGCCTTGAGGACGTCAAAGGTGGAACTTTACCCGAGCGGGCCGGGGACGCGCCAATGAGGGCGCGGCGTCGCCAGGCGAAAAAACGGGCACCGCAGGGGTGCCCGGATGAACTCGATGCAGAAGAGGTCTTGCGTAGGAGGGCTCAGCTGCCCGAGGAGGCGACCAGCGGCTTGACCTTGTCGGTCGGCGCGTCCTTGGCCGCCCCCGACTTCGCCGATGCGAGCGACTGCACGTCGCCGGACAGTTCGCCGCCTTCCTCGATGAGGATCTTGCCGTAGCGGATGGTGCCGCTGACCCGGCCGGTGGCGTGGATGATGAGCTGCTCGCGGGCGGTGAGGTCGCCGTCGAAGTGACCGTGGATCTCGGCCACGTCGATGCCCACCTTGCCCGAGAAGGAGCCGTTCTCGGCGATGCGGATCACGCGGCTGTCCATGGTCGCCTCGACCCGGCCTTCGACCACCAGGGTGTCGCAGTCGAGGATCTCTGCGCCGCGCAGTTTCACGTCGGGGCCGACGATGAGCCGGCTGCCGCTGTCCTTGGTGGAAGTGTTCTCGCTCATTTTCGGGTCCCGGCTGGAAGAGGGCGTCGTGTCGGTGTTCTGGGGCGTACTGTCGAACTGGCTGCGCATGTTGGCTCCAAAGGTGCCCGGTCGGGGCGTGGGACGGGAGATCGAGGAGGTCGGGGTGGTCGAGGTCGTGCCGCTCGCCGGGGGCGGGGGCGGATTCAGCCCATTTCGCTGGGCGGGGACTTCATCGCGCTTGTTGAACAGGCTGGATTTGTTGAACATGCCTTCTCCTTTCGGACGATCGAACACGGGCACAGGGCGTTACCCGATTTCCTGCCGGCAGGAGCAAGCGACATGCCACCCGCGCCAATCCGCACCATTCGCCGGGTTTGCGCACCTGTGTGCGCGTTTTTCGGCCGTGGCGGCCGGCGAAATGTCGCCATATCCCGACGTCAATCCCGTTCATCCACGGCAAGTGCTTGAAATGATGGCGGGATGGGGTGTCGCCGAAACGCGACAGCTGCGCTGAACGCCAATCATGGCGGGCGATGCATCGCTTGCATTTGCTTACGGTGTCGTTCGGCGGTGTCGCCTAAAGTTGACAGCCGATTCATCACCGTGGCGCTTGATGTTCTCCCGCATGTCATTCCGGCAGATGCTGCTGTCCGGCTTCCTGTTGATCGCAATGGTCCTCGGTGCAGCGGCGCTTCAGGGGTTGCGACTGCTCGAGAGTTTTGCTGCCCAGAGTCGTCTGGCGTCGGAGACATCGATCGGACTGACGACGGCAGCCCAGCAACTGGCCGAACGTACGGTGGACATGGAGCGCAGCGCGCGCCAGTACCGCGTGCTCGAGGCGCCCGCCCTGCGTCAACGCTTCCTGGACCAGCGCAACGAGGCGGAGGATGCGCTGGCGGTGTTCACCCGTGCGGCGCCGGCCACACTCGGCGGGGTCGCCGACACCTGGCGTGCGGCGGCGGCGCAGGCGGAGTCGGCGCTCGACGGCACCGGTGGCGAGGCGGAACTGCGCGACGCGCTCGATCGCATGCATGCCATCAACGAGCGTCTGGGCGTCGAAGCCCGGCACTGGGTGGCGCGCAACAACGCGGACCTGCTCGATGCGCTGGAGGCCAACCGGGTGCGGCTGGCCTCCGAGGTGATGCTCGCGGTCGGCGGCGCGGCGGCGGTGGCGCTTCTGTTCGGCTGGTTGCTGGCGCGGCCCGTGAAACAGATCGAGCGCGGCATCGAGCGCCTCGGCGAGAGTCGCTTCGATCAGGCCATCGAGATCTCCGGCCCGGCCGATCTGCGCGAAGTGGGCCATCGGCTGGACTGGCTGCGCCAGCGTCTGATCGAGCTGGAGGCGGATCGGGTACGCATGCTGCGCCATGTATCGCATGAGCTCAAGACACCGCTGGCGGCCCTGCGCGAAGGGGTCTCGCTGCTCCAGGACGAGGTGGCCGGGCCCTTGAGCAGCGGGCAGCAGGAGGTGGTCGACATTCTTCATGACAACGCCCACCTGCTGCAGGGGCGCATCGAAGACCTGCTTGGCTTCAACGCGGCCGTATTCGACGCGCGGCGTCTGCACCGCGAGCGCATCAAACTGCGGGATCTGATGGCGCGCATTGTCGACAGCCAACGGCTGCAGGCACAGTCCCGTCAGGTGACCATCGCCCTCGACGTGGCGCAGATCGTGGTCGAGGCGGACCCGGAAAAGCTGGCGGTGGCGGTGGGCAATCTGGTGGCGAACGCGATTTCCTTCAGCCCCCCCGGCACCCAGGTGACCCTGCGCGCGACCCGCTCGGGCGATCTGGTGCGCATCGACTGCGAAGACCATGGCCCCGGCGTGGCGGTGGAGGATGCCGGACGCATCTTCGATCCGTTCTTCCAGGGGCGGTTGCAACCCGAGGCGCCCCGCGAGGGCACGGGCGTCGGCCTGTCGATCGTGCGCGAATACGTCCAGGCCCATGGCGGGCGCGTCTCGCTGGTCTCCGGCGAAGGCGGTGCCCACTTCCGAATCGAACTCCCCCTCACCGCGTGAACCGATGACGCTCAACCCTTCCCGAATTGCCTTGCTGGTCGCCCTGGCGATCGTCCTGTTCCTGAGCGGTTGCCAACACCTGATGCCCGGCTCGGGGGTGCAGCGTGCCATGGGCGCCGACGACGTGGCCCTGCGCGCGATTCTCGCCTATGCGCGTACCCAGGCCGAGGCGGAACCCGCCGCCCGGGCGGCGGAGATGCGCAGCATCGAGAACGGGCCGCACACGCCCATCCAGCTCATGAAGCTGGCGATCCTGCTCGGCCAGAATCGCCCCGAGGCAGAGCCCGCCAAGGGGGTCGGGGTGCTCGAGAAGGTGATCGAGGACAACTCGGCCGACGCAGCCTTGTTCCATCCCCTGGCCCGATTACTGCATGCCCAGTATCTGGCGCGCGTTCGCCTGTCGGCGCAGAACGAACGTCTGGTGACCGACTACCACGACGCGCGCAACCAGATGGACGAGTTGCAGAAGAAGCTCGACGCACTCACCGACATCGAGCGCAGCCTGCCGGCGCCGACCCGAACTCCGATGGAGCGAAACCGATGATGCCTTCCCGCCAGATCGACCGTGCCGCGGCCTGCGGACGGCTGCTGCTGGTCGACGACGATCCCGACCTGTTGCGGCTGCTCTCCATCCGTCTCAAGGCCAGCGGCTACAACGTGGATGCCGTGGATTCGGCCGAATCGGCGCTGGCGCACATGGCGGTGAGGACGCCGGACCTGGTGATCAGCGACGTGCGCCTGCCGGGTCGGGACGGGCTCGCCCTGTTCGATGAGATCCGCACCACCCATCCGGGGCTGCCGGTGATCCTGCTCACCGCCCACGGCAGCATCCCCGATGCGGTCGATGCTACCGCGCGGGGCGTGTTCGACTATCTGACAAAGCCCTTCGACAGCCGCGTGCTGCTCGACAAGGTGGGCAAGGCGCTCGAAGTGTCCGCGCCGGTGCCCGTGCGTGCCGGCGGCGACGATGCCGGCTGGCGCGCCGGCATCGTCAGTCGCAGTGCGCGCATGGCCGAGGTGCTCGAAGAGGCGAGGCTGGTGGCCGCCACCGACGCCAGCGTCCTGATTCGCGGCGCCAGCGGGGTGGGCAAGGAACTGCTCGCCCGCGCGATCCATCGCGCCAGCCGGCGCGCCGATAAGCCCTTCGTCGCCATCAACTGCGGCGCGATTCCCGAGCAGCTGCTCGAATCGGAGCTGTTCGGTCATGTGAAGGGGGCCTTTACCGGGGCCACCAGCGCCCACGACGGGCTGTTCCAGAGCGCGGAGGGGGGCACCCTGTTTCTCGACGAGATCGGCGACATGCCCTTGCCGTTGCAGGTCAAGCTGCTGCGGGTGCTGCAGGAACGGGCGGTGCGCCCGGTGGGGGCGACGCGGGCGCGGCCGGTAGACGTGCGCATCATTTCCGCCACCCACCGGGATCTCGATGCCGCGCTGCCGGAAGGGCGCTTCCGCGAGGACCTGTACTACCGCCTCAACGTCGTCCGCCTGAGCCTGCCGGCGCTGGAAGCCCGGCGTGAGGACATCCCGCTGCTGGCGCGCCACTTCATCCGCGGCCTGGCGGACAAGTATGGCAAGACCATCCATGGCTTTGCCCCGGAGGCGCTCGAGCTGCTGGTCACTGCCCAGTGGCCGGGCAACGTGCGCCAGCTCTACAACGTGGTCGAGCAGGTGTGCGCGCTGACCACGACCCCGCTGGTGCCGGCGACGCTGGTGCAGCGGGCGCTGCGCGCGCCCAGCGAGGAGATTCTCACCTACGCAGAGGCCAAGCAGCGTTTCGAGCGCGATTATCTGGTGCATCTGCTCAAGCTCACCGGTGGCAACGTGACCGACGCCTCGCGCCTGGCCGATCGCAACCGCACCGAGTTCTACCGCCTGCTGCAGCGGCACCGCCTGAGCCCGGCCCTGTTCCGGCACGAGGAGGAACCGGCCGTCGCCGGGGCGGGACAGGCGTAAGCATCTGATTCCGGGCGACTGTCGCGGATCCGCTGGCTGCTCGCGTCGCCAGGCGGCGACACGATGGCGTCGGCATGCGGCGCATCGTGCCCGACGGTGGCGATCCAGCCCGCCCCGGCGGCCGCGATGACGGCGTTTTAGCGGCATGGCATGAAGTGTGCTCCTGATCCCTTGAGGCGACCCGCTGACGGGTGGCCGATTCCAGAATGTGAAGGAGACCCGGATGAACACTCGACTGGCCTATGCGGCCGTACTGGTCACCACCGCTGCCGCGTTCGGGCTCGCCCGACCCGTCAGCGCGGGCGATGCCGGCAGTTTCTATCGTATGGCGATGAGCGAGGCAGCGGCGGACGCCGCGATCAAGGGCAAGGTGGAAGCCGTGCTCGCCATGGAACGCACGCTTCATGGCACCGATATCCTCGTCGACGTGAAGGGTGGGGTGATCCTGCTCAGCGGCGAAGTGGATACCGCCGGGCAGCGGGACAAGGCCGGACGCCTCGCCTCGGGGGTGGAAGGCGTCAAGAAGGTGATGAACGAATTGATGGTCGGCGAACACGGCTGAACCGACCCGGCCGCCGGGGTCGGCGCTGCCGGCCCGGGCCTGCCGAACGACACAGGGGTGTATCCATCGATACGCCCCTGTGTCGTTCACCGCTCACGGGTGTTGCGATGTATCAACGCGGGCGGCGCGCGCGCGGATTATGCTTTGCGTGACATGGCGGGGGACGGACCCCGGCCGCGCGTGGAGACATGAGACATGTTTGCCGTGTTCACCTGGCTGGCCGACTGGCTGATCTACGAGGTGTTTGGGCTGCCGGCGGGCGGACGCTGGGCGGACGCACTGCACTTCTTCGTCGAGGACACGACCAAGATCCTCGTGTTGCTGGTGGTGATGATCTACGTGATCGCGCTGATTCGGGCTTCATTGAACGTCGAGCGCGTGCGTCTCTTCCTGTCGGGGCGCCATCGGGTGGTCGGCTATGTCCTGGGGGCCGGATTCGGCGCCATCACGCCGTTCTGCTCATGTTCGAGCATCCCCGTCTTCCTGGGCTTCATTTCGGCAGGGATTCCGGTCGGCGTGACCATGGCTTTCCTGCTCACCTCACCCTTGATCAACGAGGTTGCGGTGCTGTTGCTGCTCGGCCTGCTCGGCTGGAAGTTCACGGCGCTCTACGTGGTGGTGGGGATGAGCGTCGGCATGCTGGGCGGGCTGCTGCTCGATCTGTGGCACGCCGAACGCCTGTTGCAGCCGTTCGCGGCGAAGGCCTACCAGCAGGCACCCAACGCCACCTTGGGTGAGGTGGCGCGCCCGGCCATGTCGCTGGCCGAACGCCATGCCTTTGCGCGCGGCGAGCTGGCGGAGATCTTCGGCCGGGTGTGGAAGTGGGTGCTGATCGGTGTCGGCCTCGGCGCCGCCCTCCACGGTTTCGTGCCTCAGGGCTGGCTGGAGGCCCACCTGGGCCAGGGGCAGTGGTGGTCGGTGCCGGCGGCGGTGCTGCTGGGCATCCCCTTGTATTCCAATGCCACCGGGGTGATTCCGGTGATGGAGAGCCTGATCACCAAGGGGCTGCCGGTGGGCACCGCCATCGCGTTCTGCATGAGCACGGTCGCGGCCAGCCTGCCGGAGTTCATCCTGCTGAAGCAGGCGATGCAGCTCAAACTGCTCGGATTGCTGTTCGGATTGTTGCTCGTGTCGTTCACGCTGGTCGGTTGGGCGCTGAATCTGCTCGGGCCCGTTTTGTAAGGAGCGTCAGGGATGAAGGAAATTTCCGTGCTCGGGAGCGGCTGTGCCAAGTGCACGAAAACCGCCGAGCTGATCGAGGAGACCGCACGTGCCATGGGGTGCGAGGTCGATGTGACCAAGCAGACCGACCCGGCGGTGATCATGGGCTACGGGGTGATGAGCACGCCGGCCGTGGTGATCGACGGACAGCTTGTCCACAGCGGGTCGATGCCGCTGCGCGCGCAGATCGAGCAGTGGCTCGCTGACTGACTACAACAGGCCCCGGGGCATGGGGTACTTGCGGCAAAAGCGCGTGTAAGTGGCGCGCAGTTCCTGCTCTCGCGGCAGGTCGCCGCGATGCGCGGCGCGCTCCAGCAGATCGCGGTGCATGTCGTGCAGCACCAGCAGGCCGTGCCGGCTGGCAATGAGCTGGTTGCCCAGTTCGGTGGCCAGCACCGTGCTCAGGTGCTGATGCGCGGCGATGATGTCGATCGTGTCGCGATCCAGGTCGATGAAGTCCAGGCAGTCGGTCAGGCTCAGCATCGGCGTCTCCTCGGCGGGCCTCGCGGGTGCGCCGGGGTCTCATGCCCCGATAGGGTGCAGCGCGCGGGTGGTTCTGGTGCCGTTTCAGGGGGGTTGGGGAGTTCGTCCCGCAGAATCCGGCACAAATGCCATCATGCAGCAAATCGCATGCCCGCCGGCGGCCAACTCAGGCGGCCCGCGGTGACATGCTTTCAATGTAGTCGAGTTCGGGGCCCGCCGGCACGATGCCGCTCGGATTGATTGCCTTGATGCCGTAGTACCCGGCCTGGATGTGATCGATCCGCACGCTCGCCGCGAACGCCGGGATGGCGAGCAGGCGCTTCACGTAGTCGATCAGGGCCGGATAGGCCGACAGTGGGCGCAGATTGCATTTGAACGCACCATGGTAGGCCGGATCGAAGCGGATCAGGGTGACGAAGGCGCGGATATCCGCTTCGGTCAGTTGCGCACCCGCCAGCCAGGTTTGCCCGGCGAGGCGCGCCTCGAGCCAGTCGAGCGCCTCGAAGACTTCGGTGACGGCTTCGTCGTACGCCTGCTGGGTGGTGGCGAAACCGGCGCGATAGACGCCGTTGTTGAAGCGGTCGTACAGGCGTTCATTGACCCGGTCGATCTCGTCGGCCAGTGCGGCCGGGTACAGGTCGATGCGCTCGTCGGCCAGATCCCCGAACCCGCGGTTGAGGATGCGCAGGATTTCGGAGGACTCGTTGTTGACGATGGTCGCCCGCTTGCGGTCCCACAGCACCGGTACGGTGGCGCGGCCGGTGTAGTGCGGATCCGCGCGGGTGTAGATCTCGTGCATGTAGCGGGCGTGGTTGACCGTGTCCCCGGTGGCTCCGTCGAAGCTGTCGCCGAAACACCAGCCCTGGGCAGTGAGGCGCGGATCGACGATGTCATGGCTGATGTGCCGGTCCAGCCCCTTGAGGCGCAGGGCGATCAGGGTGCGGCAGGCCCACGGGCAGATGTAGGCCAGATAGAGGTGATAGCGACCCGACTCCGGGGTGAAGCCCTGGTCGTTGTCCGTCGACACCGTGTGCCGGAAGCCGGCGGCCTGGCGGATGAAGCGGCCGTCGTCGTCGCTCTCCTGCACGGGTTGCCAGTCTTCGGTCCATTGTCCATTGACGAGCATGGGGTCTCCTGTTGTGGATGGAGGCGGCACGGGCCGCCCCCGTGGGTGGCGCCTACTTGGCGATGGCCTCGATGGCGATGGTGATGGTCACCTCGTCGCTGACCGCCGGTGCGTACTTGCCGGCGTTGAACTCGGTGCGTTTGACCGTGGTGGTGGCGTTGGCGCCGATCGCCGGCTTCTTGAGCATGGGGTGCGCCATGGACTTGAACGAGGTGACCGTGAGCGTCACCGGGCGGGTCACGCCCTTCATGGTCATCTCGCCCTCGATGCGGCTGGGCGTGTCGCCGTCGAAGATCACCTTGGTGGATTTGAAGGTCGCGGTCGGGTAAGTGGCGGTGTCGAGGAAGTCCGCCTCCTGGATGTGTTCGTTGAACAGCTCCGAGCCGGTATCGACCGACTTCATGTCGATGGTGATGTCCACCGACGCGGTTTTCGCTTCGGCGTCGTACACCACCGTGCCGCTGGTGTGATTGAAGCGCGACTGCTGGGTGGTGAAGCCGAAGTGGCTGTACGAGAAGCGCGGGAAGGTGTGCTTGTTGTCGATGGTGTAGGTCAGCGGCGCGGCGAAGGCCGGGCTGGCCAGGGTGACGGCGAAGAGCGTGGCGAACAGTGCTTTTTTCATGAGGGAGCCTCGTTGTCGGGGTGAAGAACGGTACTGGGTCCGGTCACGGGGCCAGCGGCCGGGTGACCAGATGGAAGGAAATCGTGACGTCGTGGGCGACCACGTCGTCGGCCGCCCACATGCCGGCACCGATGCCGAAGTCGGTGCGGTTGATGGTGAAGTGACCGTCGAAGACCGCGTGGCCCGCGTCGGTGGCGACGCTGACCGGGACCGTGATCGGGCGCTCCTTGCCCTTGATCGACAAGGTGCCGGTCACTTCGAGTCGCCCGGGCCCGGTGGCCTTGACGGTGGTCGATTCGAAACGGGCCATCGGATGGGTGCCGGTGTCGAACCAGTCCTTGCCCTGGACTTCGTCGTCGCCTTCGGCCGAGCCGGTGTCGATGCTTGCCAGCGGCACCTGAAGACGGGTGCTGGCGGTGTCCGGATGGGTCGGGTCGTAGCGCACCGCGGCGTCGAACTTGGGGAACTGCCCATCGAGGGACACGCCCATCTGGCTGTAGCTGAATGTCAGCGTGCTGGCGTCGGGGTCGACGGCGCCGAAGGTCTGTGCCGTCGCGGCACACGGCAGCGCGCTCAGGGCGGCCGCGGCGATGGAGGCGAGCATCATGCGCATGGGAATTCTCCGGGTCACGAACGGTGCGGCAGCATGCGGCTGAGCACGGTGTCGCGATCGATGAAATGGTGTTTAAGCGCGGCGGCGGCATGCACCACCACCAGGCCGAGCAGGATGAAGGCGAGGGTCTCATGCACCTCGGCCAGGGCGTCGCCGAGCGCCTTGTTCTTGTCGAGCAGGTCGGGCAGGGGCAGGACACCGAACCACACGGTCTGGAAGCCCTTGGCCGAGCTCATCAGCCAGCCCACGATCGGGATCGCGAACATCAGCGCATAGAGCAGCCCGTGGGCGACGTGCGCCGCCTGGCGCAGGCGCGGCGGCATGGTGTCGGGCAGCGCCGGGGCCGGATGGGTGAGGCGCCAGCCGAGGCGGAAGGCCGCCAGCGCGAACAGGGTGACGCCGGCCCACTTGTGCCAGGAATAGAGCTTGAGCTTGGTCGGCGACAGCGGCAGGTCGTGCATGTAGAGCCCGAGCACGAAGGTGGCGCCGATGCCCACGGCGATGAGCCAGTGCAGCGCGATGGCGGTGCGGGTGTAGCGCGCATTCATGCGTCGATCTCCGTGAAGTCCACCGCCACCTCGTCGAGCCGGTCCGCCTCGTTGGCGGTGTCGCCGAACACGAAGCTGTCCATGCTCAGGGCATCGTAGGTGATGCCGCCGTCGATGTGCTGCACGTGGGTCCACGCGCTGCCCGCCGCGCCGAGGGCGAAAAACAGGGGCAGGAAGTGCTCGTCGGTCGGATGGGCGCGTCGTGCGTCCGGACAGAGGCGGCGGTAGTCGAGCAGCGACTCGAGATCGCCGCTGGCCAGACGCGAGGCCACCCACGCGGCGAATGCGGCGGCGTGGTCGGTGGCCGCCGGCCCGGCGCCGATCTCGTAGAGGTTATGGGTGAGGCTGCCGGAGCCGATGATCAGGATGCCGCGCTCGCGCAGGGGCGCCAGCGCCTGGCCCAGTTCGAGCAGCGCCAGCGGTGAGGGCGTCGGCGGCTGGCTCAACTGGATCATGGGCACGTCCGCCTCCGGGTACAGATGCATCATCGGCACCCAGGCGCCATGGTCGCGGCCACGGGCAGGGTCGATCTGCGCCACCAGCCCCGACTGACCGAGCATGTCGACGACCTCGCGCGCAACGGCCGGCGCCGCGGGGGCCGGGTAGTCGAGCTGGTAGAGCGCGGCCGGAAAGCCGCCGAAGTCGTGGATGGTGTCCAGGCGCGCACCGCCGGTGATTTGCAGTTCGCGGGTCATCCAGTGCGGCGAGAGCACCAGCACCGCGCGCGGGCGGGGCAGGCGCCGCCCGAGTGCACTCAGTCGCGGCCCGAGCTGGCCCGGGTCGAGCGCAAACATGGGTGAGCCGTGGGAAATGAACAGGCAAGGCAGTGTCATGGGGGAGGACGGTTCGGTTTCAAATGAGATGCGTTCATCCTATTAAAAGAAATGAAAGTAATAAACCGCATTTCAATTGATGTATTGTTACGAAAAACGTAACAATTGGTGCCTCATGGATCGATTCCGCGAAATGGAGGCCTTCGTGGCCGTGGTCGAGGAGGGCAGCTTCGTGGCCGCCGGCGAGGCGCTGCGGGTGTCCAAGGCGGCCGTATCCCGTGCCGTGCTCGACCTCGAGCGGCGTCTCGGCGCCCGTCTGTTGCAGCGGACCACCCGGCGGCTGTCGATCACCGAAGCCGGGCGCGCCTACTACGACCGCTGCAAGCAGATCATCGCCGAACTGGAGGAAGCCGACAGCGCGGTCGGCGCGGTGACCGGCCGTGCGGTGGGCAAGCTGCGGGTGAACGCGCCGGTGTCCTTCGGCATCCGCCACCTGTCCGCGCTCTGGGGCGAGTTCATGCGCGAATATCCCCAGGTGGACCTGGAGATCGAGCTCTCCGACCGGCTGGTGGACGTGGTGGATGAGGGCTTCGACGCGGTGATCCGGATCAGCCGGCTGGTGGATTCCACCCTGGTGCATCGCAAGCTCGCCACCACCCGCATCGTCGCCGCCGCAAGCCCCGGCTATCTCACGGCGCACGGCACGCCGACGCATCCGCGCGAGCTGTCCGCCCATGCCACCATCGGCTACGACTACGCGGCCCATGGCGACACCTGGCGATTCGCGGGTCATGACGGCACGCATGAAATCACCACGCATCCGCGCGCCCGGGCCAACAACGGGGACACCTGCCGGGCGCTGGCGCTGGCGGGCCAGGGCATCGCGCTGCAGCCGGACTTTCTCATCTGGGAGGATCTGGCGTCCGGGCGGCTGGTGCCGGTGCTGGGCGATTACGAGGGCCGCGAGATCGGCATCTACGTGGTCTATCCGTCGCGCAAGCACCTGTCGGTGAAGGTACGGGCGCTGGTGGATTTTCTCGCCGACCGGTTTGCCGAACCGCCGTGGCGCCGATCGGCCGGCGCCGAGCGATAGGAGCCGGTTCAGCGCGTGGCGAGGCGCACTTCGATCAGCCCGCGCAGGGCATTCCCCACATAAATCCGCTGCGCGCGTTGCAGGTCGTCGCGGGTGAGCACCGTTTCGCGGACACGTCCGGCGCGGATCAGGCGCCGTCGGCACACGCCGTCGAGCAGGCCGCAGGCACGTGCCGGGGTGAGCAGATCGCCGTCCACTTCCACAAACACATTGCTGCGGCAGCCCTCGGTCAGTTCGCCGCGGGTGTTGAAGAACAGCGCGTCGAAATGGCCTGCGGCCGTCGCCGCCGCCAGGGTGCGGTCGTACAGGGCGCGTGCGGTGCTCTTGTGGCGCAGCATGGGGTCGCCCGCGTCGACGGTTGCTTCGGCGAGGATCACGCTCGGCCGGCACGGGGTCGCGCCGAGCGGCGCGCAGGTGATGTCCGGCTCGCCATGAATGGACAGGGTCAGGCGCACGCGATGTGCACCTTGCAGGCGGGCGACGCTTGCCCGCAGTGCGGCTTCGATGCGCGCGCGATCGCACGGAATGCCCAGTTGCGCGGCGGAACCGCACAGGCGATCGAGATGGTCGTCCAGCCACGGCAGCGGATCGCGCAGGCCGCCGTTGCAGCGGATGGTCTCGATCAGGGCGAGCGACTCCGGCAGGTCGGCGAGGAAGGCGGTCTTGAGCAGACACTCGCGCCATTCCTCGTCGGGCACCGAGTCGAACACGATGCCGCTGCCGGTGCCGCAGCGGGTGCGGCCGTCGCGGCGGATCTCCAGGGTGCGGATGGGCACGTTGAAGGCGAAGTCGCCGTGCGGCGCGATCCAGCCCAGGGCGCCGCAGTAGATGCCGCGCGGTGCCCGCTCGAGCTCGCGGATGATCTCCATGGCCCGGACCTTGGGCGCGCCGGTGATCGAGCCGCAGGGGAACAGCGCGCGGAAGATGTCATACAGCGGCGCCGGCGCCGAGTGGGCGACGATGGTCGAGGTCATCTGCCACACGGTGCGATAGCGTTCGGCCTCGAACAGCCGGGTGACCTTCACATGGCCGGGCGGCACGAGACGCCCCAGATCGTTGCGGATCAGGTCCACGATCATGACGTTCTCGGCGCGGTTCTTGGCGCTGTCGGTCAGTGCGGTGGCCTCGGCCGCGGCCGGGGCGGTGCCTTTCATCGGGCGGCACACCAGGCGTTCGCCGAGGCGCTCGACGAACAGCTCCGGCGAGCGCGACAGCAGCGCGCCATGGGCATGCTCGATGAGCGCGCCGTAGCGCACCGGTTGGGCGGCACGCAGCTGCCGGTAGAGCGCCCGGGCGCTGCCATAGGCCCGGGCCCGGCACGGGAAGGTGAAGTTGGTCTGGTAGCAGTCGCCGGCGGCGATGTAGTGGCGAATGCGCGTGACCGCCTCGAGGTAGGCGGCGCGTTCGATCGCGGGCGTGAAATCGAGCAGCCCCGCCGGGCCGTCGGCCTCGGCGAGCCAGGCGTCCACCGCGGCGTCGGCGAGCGAATCGCAGTGGGCGAAGATCCACGCTTCGAGCAGGGGCGTGTCGTCGGCCGGGCGCCGGGGTGCGAGCCGGGGCTCGAACACGTAGCCGAGCTCGTAGGCGGCGGCCAGTGCGACCCAGTGGCCCTGGCGCCCGGCCGCGTCGATGCGCGCGAAGGCGGCCAGCACGTCGGCCGGATCGGTACAGCGAATGTGTTCGACCAGCCCGGTGAGGCGGATCGCCCGCTGACCGTCGAGGTTGCTGTCGAACAGGGCGGAGGGCGTGTCCGACGCAAACACGCGGCTTACTCGAACAGCTGGAGGATGGCGTCGAGCCCGTGGTGATTCAGGCTGCAGTCGGCCTCGGCGCGCAGCACCGGTTTGGCGCGGAAGGCCACCGAGAAGCCGGCCTCACGGAACATGGGCAGGTCGTTGGCGCCGTCGCCGGCGGCCATGACCCGGTCCGCGGGCAGGGCCATCTCTTCGCGAATGCGCGCCAGGTGGGCCGCCTTGGCGTTGCCGTCGACGATGGGGCCGGTGACGCGTCCGGTCAGTTTGCCGGCGTCCACCTCGAGCTGGTTGGCGAAGGCATGGTCGAAGCCGAGGCTGGCCTTGAGGCGGTCGGTGAAGAAGGTGAAGCCGCCCGACACCAGCACGGTCGTGATGTCGGCCGCCTTCAGCCCGGCGATGAGGGCCTGGGCGCCGGGGTTGAGCTGCAGGCGCTGGTCGTAGACCGTGTCGAGGGCGCTGACGTCGAGCCCGGTCAGCAGGCCGACCCGGCGGGTGAGCGACTCGCGGAAGTCGATCTCGCCACGCATGGCCGCTTCGGTGATCTGCGCCACCTGCTGCTTGGCACCGCATTCGCCGGCCAGCTCGTCGATGCACTCGATGTTGATGAGCGTCGAATCCATGTCGGTGACGAACAGGCCGAAATCGTCGAGGCGGCGCCCGTCGGGCACGAAGGCGTAATCCACGTCGGCCTCGTCGCACAGGCTGGCGACGCCGTCGCGGCAGGTGGCGCCGACGATGCGGAAGGCCCCCGGATGGATCTGCTCGATGCGTTCGGCCCCGGTGCGCTTGGCGAGGGTTTTCAGCAGGCGGGTTTCGATGTCGCTGCCGAGGACGACCAGATTCATGCCAGCGTCGTCCGCTTCGGCAGGACCTCGCGCAGGGTCTCGTGGGTCTGACGGAGCATGTCCACGGTGGTGTCCCAGCCGACGCAGGCATCGGTGACCGAGCAGCCGTACTTGAGCTGGCTCAGATCGGCCGGGATCTTCTGGTTGCCCGGCTCGATGAAGCTTTCGATCATGGCGCCGACGATGGAGCTGTTGCCTTCGCGGATCTGGTGCGCCATGTCGCGCAGCACCAGCGGCTGGTATTCCGGGTTCTTCCACGAGTTGGCGTGGGAGCAGTCGATCACGATGTTGCGGGCCAGGCCCGCCTTTTCGAGCGCCTTCTCGGCCAGGTTGACCGACACCGTGTCGTAGTTCGGGCGGCCGCCGCCGCCGCGCAGCACCACATGGCCGTAGCGGTTGCCGCGGGTGCGCAGGATGGCGGAACGCCCCTGGCCGTTGATGCCCAGGAAGCTGTGCGGGTTGGCCGCCGAGACGATGCCGTTGACGGCCGCGTCGAGCGAGCCGTCGGTGGTGTTCTTGAAGCCCACCGGCGTGGACAGGCCGGAGGCCATCTCCCGATGGGTCTGGGATTCGGCGGTGCGGGCGCCGATGGCGGTCCAGGCGATCAGGTCGCCGTAGTACTGCGGGGCGATCGGGTCGAGCGCCTCGGTGGCGGCGGGGATGCCCAGCTCGTTCACGTCGAGCAGGAACTTGCGTGCCCGCGCCATGCCCTCGTCGATGCGGAACGAGTCGTCCATGTACGGATCGTTGATATAGCCCTTCCAGCCGGTGGACGTGCGCGGCTTCTCGAAATACACACGCATGATCAGCAGCAGGGTGTCGGAGACCTCGTCGGCCAGCGCCTTGAGGCGTCGCGCGTAGTCGAGGCCGGCGACCGGATCGTGGATCGAGCACGGGCCGACCACCACGAACAGGCGCGGGTCTTCGCGGTCGAGGATGGCCTGCACCGCACGGCGGCCGGCCAGCACGGTGGCGGCGGCAGTGTCGGTGAGCGGCAGCTGGGCCTTGATGTCGCCCGGCGACGGCATGTCGTCCTGGGCGATGATGTTGAGGTTTTCGGTCTGGGCGACGGTCATGATGCGGTGTCTTGCGCGGAAGCCAAAACGCGTATTTTAACGCGGAAATGCGACAGGACCGGGGCTTGCGTGCGGTTTCCCCTCAGCCCGACACCAGGCCCAGATCCTTGAGCAGGGTGCGCACGGCGGCGCTGCGCTGCTTGACGCTCGGCGCGTCGATGCTCCGCACCAGCCGGTCCTGGCCGGCCATGCGGGTGTTGCGGTCCTTCTGCACCAGCTCGATCACCTTGATCGGCTCGATGGGCGCATGCGGGCCGAACTGGATCGACAGCTGGGATTCGGCCGCGTCGAGCTTGAGCACGTCCAGGTCCTTGAGGGCGACGCGCAGCCGGTGGGTCTCGAGCAGGGCCACGGTCTGCTCGGGCATGTCGCCGAAGCGATCGATGAGCTCTTCCTGAAGCTGGCGCAGGGTGGCCTCGTCCTCGGCGTTGGCGAGGCGCTTGTAGAGGGTGAGGCGTTCCTGCACATCGGCGCAGTAGGCGTTGGGCAGCAGCGCCGGGGCGTGGAGGTTGATCTCGGAGACCACCTCCAGCGGCTGCGACAGGTCCGGTTCGCGCCCGGCCTGCAGATCCTTGACCGCGCGCTTGAGCATCTCGGTGTAGAGCGAGAAGCCGATCTGCTGGATGTCCCCCGACTGGCTCTCGCCCAGCACCTCGCCGGCACCGCGGATCTCCAGATCGTGCATGGCGAGGAAGAAGCCGGAGCCGAGGTCTTCCATCATCGAGATCGCCTCGAGGCGTTTCTGTGCCAGAGCACTCGGTTTGGCGTGCGCGTCGGTGAGCAGGTAAGCGTAGGCCTGGTGGTGCGAGCGGCCGACGCGGCCGCGCAGCTGGTGCAGCTGGGCCAGGCCGAAGCGGTCGGCGCGGTTGATGATGATGGTGTTGGCGGTGGGAATGTTGATGCCGGTCTCGATGATGGTGGTGCACAGCAGCAGGTTGGCGCGCTGCTGGGTGAAGTCGCGCATCACCCGCTCCAGCTCGCGCTCCGGCAGCTGGCCGTGGCCGACCACGATGCGCGCCTCGGGCAGCAGTTCGGTGAGCGCCTCGCGCATGTTCTCGATGGTGTCCACCTCGTTGTGGAGGAAGTACACCTGGCCGCCACGCTTGAACTCGCGCAGCACGGCCTCGCGCACGATGCCCTTGCTGTGCCGTTGCACGAAGGTCTTGATGGCGAGGCGCTTCTGCGGCGCGGTGGCGATGACCGAGAATTCGCGCAGGCCCTCCATGGCCAGACCGAGCGTGCGCGGAATCGGGGTGGCGGTGAGGGTGAGGATGTCCACTTCGCTGCGCAGCTGCTTGAGGGCCTCTTTCTGGCGCACGCCGAAGCGGTGTTCCTCGTCGATGATCACCAGCCCGAGACGCTTGAAATTCACGTCCTTCTGCAGCAAGCGGTGGGTGCCGATGATGATGTCGAGCTTGCCCTCGGCCAGTTCCTTGATGGCCTGGGCCTGTTCCTTGGCACTGCGAAAGCGCGACAGCTCGGCAATGCGCACCGGCCAGTCGGCGAAGCGGTCGGAGAAGGTCTGGAAATGCTGTTCGGCCAGCAGCGTGGTCGGCGCCAGCACCACCACCTGTTTGCCGTCGGCCACGGCGATGAAGGCGGCGCGCAGGGCCACCTCGGTCTTGCCGAAGCCCACGTCGCCGCATACCAGCCGATCCATGGGCCGGCCGGCCTTCATGTCGGCGACCACGGCGTCGATGGCGGCCTTCTGGTCCGGCGTCTCCTCGAAGCCGAAGGCTTCGGCGAAGGCATCGAGATCGTGGGCCTTGAAATCGAAGCGATGACCGGCGCGGGCGGCGCGCTGGGCATACAGGGCGAGCAGCTCGGCCGCGGTGTCGCGCACCTGCAGGGCGGCTTTCTTCTTCGCCTTCTCCCACTGCCCGGAGCCGAGCCGGTGCAGGTCCACCGCCTCGGGGTCGGCGCCGGCGTAGCGGGTGATGACATGCAACTGGGAGACCGGCACGTAGAGCTTGTCGCCGCCGGAATACTCCAGATGCAGGAACTCGGTGTCGCCTTCGCCCAGGTCCATGTGGATGAGACCCAGATAGCGACCGACGCCGTGGGAGACATGCACCACCGGATCGCCCACCTTGAGTTCGGACAGGTCGCGCAGCCAGCCCTCGACCGTGGCCTCGCGGCGGCTGTCGCGGCGGCGCGGGGTACGCGCGGTGTTGGCGTAGAGCTCGGTCTCGGTGAGGAAGGCCAGCCCCGCCTCCGGCAACAGGAAGCCGGCGGCCAGCGGACCGACGCTCAGGCACACCGGCTCGCGGCTCTCAAGAAAAGCGTCGAGTCCGTCGCAGGGGGTGAAGGTCAGCCCGTACTCGGCGAAATACTCGGCCATGGTCTCGCGTCGGCCGGGCGACTCGGCCAGCAGCAGCACCCGGCCCTCGTAGGTATTCAGCCAGGTCTTGAGCGCATGCAGCGGATCGGCGGCCTTGCGCTCGACCGCAATCGGCGGCACCGGTGCCGCGGCCACCGCCTCCGGCGTGCCGCCGATGAGGATGCGCGCGTGGGTGCCGGCGCGGCTGAAGAACTGCTCCTGGTCGAGAAACAGCGCCGAGGGCGCGAGCACCGGGCGGCTGCGGTCGCCCGCGAGCAGCTTGTGGCGCGATTCGGTGTCGCGCCAGAAGTCGGCGATCGCCGCCGGCACGTCGCCATGCAGCACGATGCGGCTGTGCGCGGGCAGGTAGTCGAAGAGGGTGGCGGTCTCGTCGAAGAACAGGGGCAGGAAGTATTCGATGCCGGCCGGCGCGACGCCATTGGAGACGTCCTTGTACACGCCGACCCGGCTGGGGTCGCCTTCGAACTGCTCGCGGAAGCGGCTGCGGAAACGGGTGCGGCCGGTCTCGTCGAGGGGGAATTCACGCGCCGGCAGCAGGCGGATCTGGTCCACCGGATACACCGTGCGCTGGGTGTCCGGGTCGAAGGTGCGGATGGTGTCCACCTCGTCGTCGAACAGGTCGATGCGATAGGGCAGCGGCGAGCCCATGGGGAACAGGTCGATCAGGCCGCCGCGGACGCTGTATTCGCCCGGGCTGACCACCTGGGTCACATGGGCGTAGCCGGCCAGGGTCATCTGGTCGCGGAAGGCCTCGCCGTCGAGGCGCTCGCCGCGCTTGACGAAGAAGGTGTGCGCGGCCAGATAGGCCGGCGGCGCGAGCCGGTACAGCGCCGTGGACGCGGGCACCAGCACCACATCGGCCTCGCCGCGGGTGATGGTGTAGAGGGTGGCGAGCCGTTCCGAGACCAGATCCTGGTGCGGCGACAGGGTGTCGTAGGGCAGGGTCTCCCAGTCGGGCAGCATGCACACCCGCAGTTCGGGGGCGAACCAGGCCAGCTCCTCGTTCAGTCGCAGCGCGTCCAGGGGGTTGGCGGTCACCACCAGCTGCATGGTGTCGTGCTCGAGCGCGGCCATGGCCAGGGCGTCGGCCGATCCGGCCAGGCGGGGCAGGTCCACCCGCTGCCCGGGGCGGGGGGCGGCGAAGGTGTCGAGGATGGACAGCAGTGGGTGAGGCATGACGGCGCGCGGTGACACAGGGGCTGCCGATTATAAGGGACGCGCCGGCGTCCCGCCCCGCGATGGGGTCGAGCGCGGCGCCGGGTCAGGCGGCCTTGAGGTAGGCCTCGAGCGCCTCGTCGAACTCGATGAGGTGGTCATCCAACGCCGCCTGGACCCGGTCGATGCCTTCGATGGCGACGAGGCTGTTGCCGTCGTCCGCAAAGATCGCCCGCAGCTGCTGCAGCTGCTCGCCGATCCGCGCATGGGCCCGGTTGTGCGCGATGCGATGCTCGGCGGGCACCTCGTCTTCCATGCACTGGGATTCGAGCAGATTGTGCTTGAGCGTCACCTGCACGAAGGTGTGGATGAGCTGCTCGACATTGCTGCGGCACAGGGTGCGGCGGTTGGGGCGGCACTGGTCGCAACTGTCCACGGCGCCGCGTGACACGCACAGGCCGGCAATCTGGCGGATCAGGGCGTCCATGTAGGCGTGGTCGGCATGCAGCTTGGCCAGGGTGTTTTCGGAAATGGTCATCGTCGGGTCGGGGAAGGGTGAAAATCGAGCGTTTTCTTCTCACGGTGGTCCACCGCGGCCATCGGGTCAAGTGCATGGTTGCGGGGCACGTGCCTCCGATCGGTGATAGCGTGTAGGTCGAATGTGTTGTCTTGCAGGAACCAGAATGCGAATCGACCCGGAACAGATGCGGTTTTTCAATGGCTTTGGGCGTCGCCGCGCCCAGCCCATGGGCCCCTGGCAGAAGATCGTGGCCGGCATCGTCGGTGCCGGCGTGTTCGTGCTGGCGCTGATGTTCTCCGTGGTGCTGTTCGCCGCCGTCGTCACCATCGGTCTGCTGGTGTGGGGCTACGTGTGGTGGAAGACGCGCGCCGTTCGTCGGCAGATGCGCGACAATCCGCCCGACGGCCTCGTCATCGAGGGCGAAATCATCCGCGAGGGGCGCCCCGAGGATGTCTCGGACGAGACCCCGCCGCCGCGCCGATAGGCGGGACACCCGCGCCCGGCACGCTCAAGTTGTCGGCCTGGATGCCGAACTGAACTGAGCGGTTGTATCCCATCATCACGACCCTGGCGATCGGCCGGGTCGTCTCATCGCCGGATCGGATCACGAGACATGGAATGTCCCAAGTGCGGCCACGTGCAGGACGACGACACCCAGTGCGCGGCCTGCGGGCTCTACTTTGCCAAGTACGAGGCCTGGCTGCAGGCGCGTGAGGCGCGGGCGGCCGAGCCGGCCGCGGAGGACAAGCCCGGGCTGCCGTGGCTGCGGATCGGCCTCGGGCTGATCGTGTGTGCGGGCGTGGTCTGGGCCTTGACGGGCAAGGACGCCCCCGTGGCCGACACGCCGGTGGCAAGTGCGTCCGTGCCGCCTCCGGAGGCGGCCGCCCCGTCGAGCGGCGGTCTGCGCGCCCGGCTGCAGGCCTCCCATGCGCCGGGCAACGCCATCGAGGCGGCGCGCAACGCCACGGTGTTCATCCAGACCCCCTGGCATGCGGTCGGCTCGGGCTTCATCGTCAGCCCCGACTGCCGGGTGGTGACCAACCGCCATGTGGTCCATTTCGACGTGCAGCGGGCCCGGGCGGCAGCCAGCGATCCGCGCCTGGTGGCGGCGGAGATGGCCCGGCAGCGCAGCGAACTGATGGCGCGGCTCGGCCAGATGCGCGAATCGCTGCGCGAGGCGGTGCGGAGCTTCGGCGAGCGCAGCGGCGAGGCGGTGACCCTGCGTTTGAAGATCGACCGGCTCAAGGCGCAGTTGAGCGACGTCCCGGCGCGGGCGCGCGAGGCGCTGCTGGACGAAGTGAGCAAGGCCGAACTGTATGCGCGCACCGCGACCTACACGGTGTCACTGGTCGATGGCAGCGAATACACGGTCAATCGGGTGGACATGTCCAGCGACCAGGACCTGGCCAGTTTCCGCCTGCCGGCCGCCGATTGCCCGTTCATCCCACGGGGCCGCAGCACCGGGCTGCACCAGGGCGAACGCCTCTATACCGTCGGCAGCCCGCAGGGGCTGACCTACACCGTGACCGGCGGCATCTTCTCCGGCTATCGGGAACACGACGGGGTGCGCTATCTGCAGACTGACGCGCCCATCAATCCGGGCAACAGCGGTGGCCCGCTGATCACCGAGCGGGGGGACGTGGTGGGCATGAACACCGCCATCCTGCAGGGCGCGCAGGGCATCGGCTTCGCCATTCCGGTGGAATCGATTCCGCAGTAGCGCGGCAATCAGCGGAAGTCGCGGCTTTGGGTGTCCAGCGCGCCCAGCCAGGCGTCGAGCCCCACCAGTCGTTTGGCGAGCACATGGATGACCCGCCCCTCGCGCTGCAGCAGGCCATAGACCCCCAGCAGGCGCGTGCCCAGCAGCTCCCGGCGCTGGCGCTCGGCCAGCGCGGCATGGACGATGACGTTGTGCATGCCGGTCTCGTCCTCCAGGGTCACGAACACCACGCCACTGGCGGTGCCCGGCCGTTGCCGGCAGGTGACGATGCCGGCCACCCGCACCAGCGCGCCATGATCCCGCGTCAGCAGATCGCGGGCCCTGAGAAAGCGTGCGGCCGTGAGCCGCTCGCGCAGCAGGCTGAGGGGATGACGGCCGAGGGTGAAGCCGAGGCTGGCGTAGTCGCTGACCAGGGATTCTCCCTCGGCTTGCGGCGGCAGATGCACCGCCGCCTCCTGCGGTGGCGCGGTGTCGAACAGGTCGCCCTGGCGATGCAGGCCGGCCGTGGCCCACAGGGCGTCGCGTCGATGCCCGCTCAGGCCCTGGAGGGCATCGGCGGCGGCGAGCCGGTCGAGGTCGGCCCGGCCCAGCCCGGCGCGGGTGGCCAGATCGCTCAGCGATGCGAACGGCGCCTGCTGGCGGGCCACCTCGATCCGTTCGCCGGCGGCCTGGTTCAACCCCTTGATCTCCCGCAACCCGAGGCGCACCGCCGGGCGTGGGGCGCCGTTCAGATGCAGGGCGCTGTCCCAGCCGCTGTGACAGACGTCCACGGGCAGCACCTGCACCCCGTGGCGGCGGGCGTCCTGGATCAGTTGCGCCGGGCGGTAGAAACCCATGGGCTGGCTGTTGAGCAGGGCGGCCAGGAAGGCCTCGGGTTCATGGCGCTTGAGCCAGGCCGAGGCATAGGCGAGCAGGGCGAAACTGGCGGCATGGGATTCGGGAAAGCCGTATTCCCCGAACCCCTCGATCTGGCGACACAGACTTTCTGAAAATTCAACTGGATATCCGCGTTCCTTCATGCCGATTCTCAACTTTTCCTTGAACTGCTGCATGTGCCCCTTGCGCCGCCACGAGGCCATGGCCCGACGCAGCTCGTCCGCCTCGCCGGGGGTGAAACCGGCGGCCACCTCGGCCAGCTTCATCACCTGTTCCTGAAAGATGGAGACGCCCAGGGTGCGTTCGAGCACCGCGCGCACCGGCTCGGGCAGCCGCGCCAGCTCGCGTGCGGCCATGGCACGGTCGTTGCGGCGGGCCAGATAGGGATGGACCATGTCGCCCTGGATCGGCCCGGGGCGCACGATGGCCACCTGCACCACCAGATCGTAGAACCGGCGTGGTTTGAGGCGCGGCAGCATGGCCATCTGGGCGCGCGATTCCACCTGGAATACGCCCACCGAGTCGGCCGCGCACAGGGCGTCGAAGGTGGCCGTGTCCTTGGGGGGGATGGTGTCCAGCGTCAGCGTCGTACCGCGCCACCGATTGACCATCTCGAGCGCCCGGCGGATCACCGACAGCATGCCCAGCGCCAGTACGTCCACCTTGAGCAGGCCGAGGGATTCCAGATCCTCCTTGTCCCACTGGATCACCGAGCGTTCGGCCATGGCCGCGTTCTCCACCGGCACCAGGCGGGCGATGGGGCCTTCGGAGATGACGAAGCCGCCCACGTGCTGGGAGAGGTGGCGGGGAAAGCCGACCAGCTGCTCGGTGAGCGCCAGCCACTTGGCCACGCGCGGGCCATCCGGATCGAGGCCGATGTCGCGCAGGCGGGCGGGGAGCTGATCGCGTTTGTCCCACCAGGCCATGGAGCGGGTCAGGGCGCTGATCTGCTCCCCGCTGAAGCCCAGCGCCCGGCCCACGTCGCGCAGTGCGCTGCGGGTGCGGTAGCGGATCACCGTGGCGGCCAGCGCGGCCCGCTCGCGCCCGTACTTTTCGTAGATGTGCTGGATGACGATCTCGCGTCGCTCGTGCTCGAAGTCCACGTCGATGTCCGGCGGCTCGTTGCGTTCCTTCGAGAGGAAACGTTCGAACAGCAACGAGGCCCGTTGCGGATCGACCGCGGTGATCCCGAGCGCGTAGCACACCACCGAGTTGGCCGCCGAGCCACGCCCCTGGCACAGGATGCCCTCGCCGCGCGCGAAGCGGACGATGTCGTACACGGTCAGGAAGAACGGCTCGTAGCGCAGCTCGGCGATCAGCGCCAGCTCCTTTTCCACCGTCTGGCGCACCGCTTCGGGCACGCCCCGGGGGTAGCGCCAGCGCAGGCCGGCCTCGGTCTCGTGGCGCAGGTGGCTGGTGGGGGTCTCGCCGGGCGGGACGATTTCCTGCGGATACTCGTAGCGCAGTTCGTCCAGGGAAAAATCGCAGCGGGCGACGAGTTGCGTCGTCTCGGTCAGCAGTTCGGGTGGATAGAGCCGCGCCAGACGCAGCGGATGGCGCAGGTGGCGTTCGGCGTTGGGAAACAGCCGCTGCCCGGCCTCGAACACGCTGACCCGGTGGCGCAGGGCGGTGAGGATGTCCTGCAGGGGGCGGCGGCCGCGCCGGTGCATATGCACGTCGCCCGTGGCCACCATGGGCAGTCCGGCGGCGTCGGCCAGCGATGTCAGGCGGGCGAGGCGGCCCCCGTCGTCCGGCCCGCTGTGCAGCTCCACCGCCAGCCAGCCACGACCGCGGAAGCGCTCGGCAAACCAGCGGGCGTCCGCGTCGGTGGCGCTGTCGTGGGCAATCCACAGCGCCAGGCAGTCGGGCATCACCGCGGCCGGAGCCAGGCCCTCCAGATCGCCGCGGCTGAGCTGGTATTCGCCTTTCGGGGCGCGCCGACGCCCCAGGGTGATGAGCGCCGAGAGGTTGCCGTAGCCGGCCCGGTTGCACGCCAGCAGGACCAGCTTGAATCCACATTTGAGCGTGAATTCAGAACCATAAATCAATTTAAAATCAATTTGTTTAGGCGTTAAGTTAATGTTGTTTGTCGCTTCTTTCAGGCCTTCGTGTGCCCGCACCGCACCGGCCAGCGAGCACTCGTCGGTGATGGCCAGGCCGGCATAGCCGAGCCGGATCGCCTGGGCCACCAGTTCTTCCGGATGGGAGGCGCCGCGCAGGAAACTGTAGTTGGAGAGGCAGTGCAGCTCGGCGTAACGCGAGGGGCGCTCCTGGCGCGATTCAGTCGAAATAGCCATGCAGCCACCAGCCGTGCGCATCGCGGAACACCCACAGCCAGGCGCCGGCCGGGGTGGCGGCCACGAAGTAATCGCGGCGGACATCCCCCGTCGCGGCGTCGGTCGCCTCGCCCTGGTCCCACCAGCCGCTCTCCAGCCGTTCGGCGCGGGTGAGCAGGCGCAGCGGCTGGCCGGCATGGGTGGGGCGGCCGGCGTGTTCCTGCAGGGGCGGGGCGGCGCCTCCAGCCACAGGGGGCGGGCCTGCCCTGCGGTGGCCGTGCCACTGTCGCCGGGCCAGTCGACGGCGACGCTGGCGCACTCCGGCCGGTGCTCGGCCACGGCACGCAGGCCATGCACCGCCGCCGCGCCCAGGCGGGCGCGCAGGCGTTCGACCACCGGGGCCAGGGCACCGTCGTCCTGCTGGCCGAACAGCCGGGTGTTGCTGCCGGGCAGGTCCTGTGGGGCATCGGCCTCGAGGCTCAGTTCCAGCACCGGCGCGGCCAGACGATGATGTTCGAGCCGCTCGCGGGCCACCCGCAGCAGGCGTTCGGCGCTGCGGGTGGGGGTAGCGAAACCGAGCACCAGCCGGGTGGGGGGCAGATCCTCGTGCTGCATCACCAGCACGCAGGCGCCGATGCCGGCCTGGCGGGCCTCGAGCCAGCCGGCCAGGGCCAGGAGCAGGCGGCGGGCGGCGAACAGCAGGCGTTCGGCGTGCTCCACCTTGGCGGGCAGTTCCAGTCGCTGCGAGAAGCGTTCGGGAAAATCGAAGGGCGGACGCGGGTCGGGGATCTGCCCCCGGGCCTGGGCCAACTGCAGGGGCAGCTCGGGGCCGAAGCGGTGGCCCAGGGTGGCCGAAGGCAGGGGGTAGAGCGCGCCGATGGTGTGCAGGCCCAGGGCATGCAGGCGCCTCAGGGGCGCTTCGGCCAGGGCCAGGACCTCGACCGGCAGCTCGGCCAGGGCACTTTCCCAGGCGTCTCCGGTATGACCGATGCGGCTCAGCCAGCTGGCGGCGCGCGGCGTGGGCGCCAGCCCGAGGCGTACGCTCAGGCCCTGATCGGCCAGCCCCTGGCGCACGCCATCGAGGATGACATCGAGGCCGCCGAAATAGTGCAGGCAACCGCCGATTTCCAGCAGCAGCCGGTCCGGTGGCTCCAGGCTCACGCCGGGCGTGAAGTGACCCGCCCAGCAGGCCAGGGTGGCCAGAGCATCGGCTTCGTGTCCGGGCTGGCGTTCATGGGGACGCAGCCCCGGCACCAGGGCCAGGGCATCGGCCAGACGCATGCCGGGGCGCAGGCCCGCTTCGGTGCCGAGCGTGTCTGCCGCCACGATGCGCTGGCGTGCGATGGCCGCGGCCGGCGCGGGCAGGGCGAGGACCTCGACGGGCAGACGGAACAGATGGAGGGCGAGCCAGAGTGGCGGCATGGCGCACCCCTCAGGCCTCGATGCCGGCCGGCGCCGCGGCGGCAGCCCCGGTCGTGCGCCGGCTCAGCCGCCGCCAGGGCAGGGGGCGGTCGATCGACAGCTCCAGCGGCGCGGCCAGCGGTGGCCCCCGGCGCTTGAGGATGTCCACCTGCAAGCCGCGCGGACTGCCCGTGAGGGCCATGCGCAAGGGGGCGGGCGAGGGCTGCCGGGTTGCCGAGATGGGGCGGAATACCAGGCACAGGCTCTCGGTGTGCCCGGCGGCGACCTGCAGCCGGCGCAACTGGCGCGGATGCGTGCCCGGCAGCCAGGCCAGCAGGGCGGCGAGGGCCTGGCTGCCGAGCAGTTGCTCGCAGGCCCAGGCGGCATCCTGTCCGCTCGCCTGGACGATCAACAGGCGGGAGAGGGGGATGCCATGCGCCAGCCAGGCCGGTGCATGGACCCGCCCGGGCGGGGCGACCAGCACGATCCAGCCCGCCGAGGCCTCCAGCGTCCGCAAGGCGGGCAGGACCAGGCTCACCTCGCCCAGGCCGCGCATGGGGCTGAGGATTTCGCTCAAGGCGCCGCGCGGCCAGCCGCCCTCCGGCAAGACGGCATCCAGGGCGGCGAAACCGCTGCGGACACCGGATGCGTCGGGCGTGACGAAGTCCTGACCGCGCCACAGATCGGTACGGGTCAACAGGGCATCGAGCGTCAACGGCTGGACGGACATGTGGGGCGGAAAAAGACAGGATCGAGACTGTAATTATTTACAGCTTGGCGACGGAGTCAAGTCCGCGCTCCCGACAGGGGCGGTTGGCGCCGACGTCATGGAGGCGTCAACGCTGCTTCGGCGCGATTCCGTTTGAACGGAATGCGCACGACACCCTGGCCAAGTCTGTTCCAGCCCGCTTGGGCTTTCTCAGGCGTGACGCGAAACACACCCGAATGCAGGGCTGCGCAAGCCGTGATATGGTTACGTGCGTAACTATTACTCGAGTAATCACATGCTCGCGATCAAGCAATTCGAAGCGCGGATCCAGGCGGTGGCCGAACACCACCCGGCCATGCCGGTCGATGCGGTCAAGCTGGTCCGTTTCGCCCTGTTTCTCCAGCGCCGCGTGGAGACCTGCATGGCGGCCATCTTCGCGTCCCATGGGCTGAGCCATTCGGCGTGGTCGCTGCTGATGATGATCTACAGCTCGCCGCGCCGCGCCATCAGCCCGTCCTGCGCCAGCGAGGCGCTCAACCAGTCGCGCGCCCACATGACCCGGATCACCGACGAGCTGGTCCGCGGGGGCTGGGTCGAGCGGGTGCCGCAACAGGGCGACCGCCGTGCCATCGACATCTGCCTGAGCGAGGCGGCCGAGGCGCGCCTGCGTGATGCCTTGCCGGCGGTCTGGGCGGAATACGAGCAGATGCTGGCCTGTTTCGATCCCGATGAGCGGGCACTGCTCGGCGGTTTGATGCGCAAATGGATCGCCCACCTGGAAGACCGGATCGAGGCGTTGCCGGATGCCGGCGCCCAGTCCGCGGAGGCACATCATGAGTGAGCACGCGACTAGCGCGAACCCGACCCCACCCGCACCGAACGGCAAGCGCCGGCGACGGGCGCTGGTGGCGCTGGCCCTGGGGTTCGCCACGATCGGGGTCGGGGTGGCGGCGTGGTGGTTTCTCATCGGCCAGTACCGGGTGGTGACCGACAATGCCTACGTGGGCGGCAACGTCATCCAGATCACGCCGCAGACCGCCGGGACGGTGGTGGCGGTGCAGGCCGACGACACGGACCTGGTCGACAGCGGCGCCGATCTGGTGGTGCTCGACGATGCCGATGCGCGCATCGCCCTGCAGGCGGCGGAAGCGGCGCTGGGCGAGGCGGTGCGCAGCGTGCGCGGCCTGTATGCCGGTACCGGCCAGTCGCGCGCCGTGGTGGCGCAGCGCCAGGCCGACCTGGAGCGGGCGCGCCAGGAGGCCACGCGTGCCGACGCGGAGCTGAAGCGCTCACGCGACGATCTGGCCCGCAAGCAGGCGCTGTTCGATGACCATTTCATTTCCGCCGACGCCCTGCAGTCGGTGCGCACGGCGACACAGGCGGCCGAGGCGGCCAGCGCGGCGGCGCATGCGGCGGTCAGCGAGGCCCGCTCGGCGGTGGTCCAGGCGCAGGAGCAGCAGACCGGCGCCGATGTGCTCGTGGACAACACCTCGCTAGATCGGCATCCGCGCGTGGCGGCAGCGGCCGCCAAGGTCCGCGAGGCCTATCTGGCGTTGGCGCGCACCCATGTGCGCTCGCCCGAACGCGGCCATGTGGCCCGGCGCACCGCGCAGGTGGGCGAGCGGGTGTCGCCGGGCGAAGTGCTCATGGCGGTGGTGCCGGACGAGCAGATGTGGGTGGATGCCAACTTCAAGGAAACCGAGCTGGAGAACGTGCGCATCGGCCAGCCGGTGCATCTGCGCTCCGATCTGTGGGGCTCGGACGTGGTGTACGACGGCAAGGTGGTGGGGCTGTCGCCGGGCACCGGCGGCGCCTTCGCGGTGCTTCCGCCGCAGAACGCCTCGGGCAACTGGATCAAGATCGTGCAGCGTCTGCCGGTGCGCATCGCCCTCGACCCCAAGCAGCTGGCCGCGCATCCGCTGCGGGTGGGGCTGTCCATGCGGGTCGAGGTGGACACCCACCGACGCAACGGCGACATGCTGGCGCGCACGCCGCGCACCGGCAGCGTGCATGAGACCGACATCTACGCGCGCCAGAGCCAGGCCGCGGACGCGCTGATCGCGCGCGTCATCGGCGCCAACCAGTCGGTGGCCATGCGCTGATGAGCGCCACCGCCCTGGCCCAGGCAGGTACGCCGGCGCGCGAGCTGAGCGGCGCAGAACGCGCCATCGCGACCGTGGCGCTGGGCTTCGGCTCGTTCATGAACATCCTCGACCTGTCGATCGCCAATGTCTCGGTGCCGGCGATCTCGGGCGATCTGGGGGTGAGCTACACGGTCGGCACCTGGGTCATCACCTCGTATGCGGTGTCCGAGGCCATCATGCTGCCGCTGACCGGCTGGCTCGCGCAGCGCTTCGGCCAGGTGCGCATGTTCGTGATGGCGACCCTGCTGTTCACCCTGGCCTCGATGATGTGCGGCTTCTCGCCGAGCTTTCCGGTGCTGCTGGCCGCGCGGGTGATGCAGGGCGTGGTGGGCGCGTCGATGATTCCCCTGTCGCAGACCCTGCTGACCGGGCTGTATCCGCCGCAAAAGCGCGGCATGGCGCTGGGCTTGTGGTCGATGACCACCATTCTCGCGCCCATCGTCGGCCCGCTGGCGGGCGGCTGGCTCACCGAGGCGCTCAGCTGGCACTGGGTGTTCCTGATCAATCTGCCCTTCGGCCTGATGGTGGCCGGCGTCGTGTGGACCCTGCTCGGCCAGCGCGACACCCCGCGCATCAAACGCCCGGTGGACCGCATGGGGCTGGTGCTGCTGGCCATCGGCGTGGGGGCGCTGCAGATCCTGCTCGACAAGGGCAACGAGCTCGACTGGTTCGGATCCGGCGAGGTCATCGGCCTGGCCTGCATCGCGGTGGTGGCGCTGAGTTTCTTCGTGGTGTGGGAGCTGACCGCCGAACACCCGGTGGTGGAGCTGCACCTGTTCGCACGACGCAACTTCGCCATCGGCGCGGTGTGCCTGATGCTGGGGAGCATGGCCTTCTTCGGCACGGTGGTGCTGATTCCCCTGTGGCTGCAGGCCTTCCAGGGCTATACGCCGCTGTGGGCGGGCAAGGTGGTCGCCTTCGGCGGGGTGTTCGCAGTCATGCTCGGGCCGGTGGTGGGCAGCAACATCCACCGCGTCGACGCGCGCGCCATCGCCACCTTCGGCTTCACCACCTTCGCGCTCGTGGCCTTCTGGAGCACCCGCTTCACGCCCGACGTGGACTACTGGACGGTGGCCACCGCGCGTCTGCTCATGGGCATCGGCATCAGTTGCTTCTTCCTGCCGCTGGTGACCATCAACCTGTCCGGACTGCTGCCGACCCAGATCGCGGCGGCGACGGGCCTGTCGAACTTCATGCGCAATCTCGGCTCGAGCTTCGGCACCGCCATCATGGTCTCGCTGTGGGATCACCGCACCATCGCCCACCATGCCGATCTGGCCGAGCGGGTCACCCCTTACGATGCGCCAGCGCGGGATTATCTGGCCCAACTGCACGCCCTGGGCCTGAGCGACACCCAGGCCTGGGGGCAGATCGAACACACGATCACGGCCCAGTCCTCGCTCATGGCGACCAACGACGTGCTGCTGGTGTGCGGCCTGATCATGCTGTGCCTGATCGGGCCGATCTGGCTGACGCGCCCGCCCTTCACCGTGCGTGCGGGCAGCGATCACTGAGTCCGGCTAGGCCGGCGCGACGGTCGATGGCCCCGCCCCCTGGCGGCGGCTGAACACGAACAGGGCGGCGAAGGCGGCGACGCCCACCCCATGCACCCAGATCGGCAGCGGCCACAGGAGCAGGATGGCCACGCCGATGAGCACCGCCCGCAGCGCCCAGCCCAGACGGTGCTCCAGATACCCCTGCAGACCTGCCGAGAACGCGTACAGCCCGATCAGGGCGAAGACGCCGAACTCGGCGATCTCGCCCCAGCTGCCGCCGAGCAGGGGCGTGTAAGCGAACAGCAGCGGCACCACGTAGAGCCCCTTGGCCACCTTCCAGGCTTCCAGCCCGGTCGCCATCGGCGGCGTGCGGGCGATGGCGGCGGCGGTGAAGGCGGTCAGGCACACCGGCGGGGTCACGTTGCTGTCCTGGCTGAGCCAGAAGATGATCATGTGGGCCGAGAGCAGCGCGAAGGTGGTGGCGTGCGCATCGAGCACCGAGGTGCGCAAGGCGTCGGCCAGATCCACCGGCACCAGGTTGAAGATGGCGGTGGCCGCGTCCACGCTCATGGCGTGGCCGAGTGCGGCGATCTGATCCGGCGCCACCAGCATGAGCACCGCCTTGGCCTCGTCGCTCAGCACGCCGCGGGCGATGGCGTCGATGACCTGGGCGTCGGCGATCAGGTTGTAGAGTGCCGGCGCCGAGAGCGTGCCGAGCACGATGTAGGAGGCGGTCACCGGCAGCCCCATGCCCAGCACCAGCGAGGCCAGCCCGATGAGCACGATGGCGACGATCAGGCTGCTGCCGGCCCACTGGGTGATCATGAGCGAGAAGGTGTTGCCCACGCCGGCGGTGGCGATCACGTTGACCACCAGCCCGATGGCGCACAGGAGCACGCCGGTCATCACCATGTTGCGTGCCCCCAGCGCCAGGGCCTCGACGATGGCGCGCGGGCCCATGCGTTTGGGAGTCAGCCAGGAGGAGACGATCACCGCGACAATGCTGATGCCCGCCGCGTAGGTGGGGGTGAAGCCGAGCACGAGCAGTACGATGAGCACCGTCACCGGGAGCAGGAAGGGCAGGCCGCCGCGGCGGATCACTTCCATGGGGCGCAGCGTGCCCGCGTCCATCTGCTGCACGTTGCTGCGCTTGGCTTCGAGGCGCACGAAGAAGGCCACCGAGGCGAAGTAGAGGATGGCCGGGATCACGCTCACCGCAATGATCGTGGTGTAGGGAATCTGGGTGTAGCTGGCCATGACGAAGGCGCCGGCGCCCATGATGGGGGGCATGAGTTGCCCGCCGGTGGACGCCGCCGCCTCCACCGCGGCGGCGAAGCGGGGCGGAAAGCCGGCCTTCTTCATGAGTGGAATCGTGATCACGCCGGTGGAGGCGGTGTTGGCCACCGCCGAGCCGGAGATGGTGCCGGTCAGTGCGGAGGCGAACACCGCCACCAGACCGGGGCCGCCCACGGTGCGTCCGGCCACGGCACGGGCCAGATCGATGACGAAGTCCCCGGCGCCGGAGCGCAGCAGGAAGGCACCGAAGAGGATGAACATGAACACGAAGGTGGACGAGATCAGCGCGATGTTGCCGAACAGCCCGTCGTCGCCGAAGATGCTGCGGAACAGGATGGTCTCGGGCGAGAGCCCGGCGAAGCGGAACACGCCGCTGATGTGCTCGCCCCACCAGCCCACGTAGGTGAGTGCCAGCACGATCAGCACCGGGATGATCCAGCCGGTGGTGCGGCGGGTGAATTCGATGGCGCCGAGGATGAGCAGCCCCCCGGCGATCCACTCCGAGGTGACCAGATGCACGCCGCGGGCGTAGATCGCGTCTTCGTGGGAGATGAGGAAGATGGCGGCGCCGGCGACCACGACGCCGAAGATCGCGTCGACCGCCAGCACCACGCGGTCGCGCCGCCCGCCGGTCTGGCGCAGCGACGGAAACAGCAACGCGCACATCAGCCCGAAGCCGGCGAAGTGCAGTGCGTTCTGCCACAGGCTGGGCAGCACCGTGAGGATGTTGAAGTACAGGTGCAGCAGCGAGATGCCGACACCGAGGACGAACACGATCTTGCCGATCAGGCCGTGTTCCGAGCGCACCGGGGCGTCGTGTTCGTCCGGTTCGGGGGCGAGGGGCGTGGTGTTGCCGGAATCGGTCATGTGCGGGCCTCGGGGGCGTCCTTGGAGGGAAGTGAGCTCCGGGGGCGTGGCGCCCCCGGTTGTCGGCTTACTTGGCGATCAGGCGATCCGGGATGGTGAGCCCGGCCTCCCGGTAGTAACGCGCCGCGCCCGGATGCAGCGGCATCGGCAGCCCGTCCAGCGCCTTCTGCAGCGCCATCGCGGTGGTGGCCTTGTGGATGGCGTTGAGGAAGGGCAGGTTCTCGTAGATGGTCTTGGTGATCTGATAGACCGCGTCCTCGTCCAGGTCGGCGCGTACCGCGAGGAAGTTCGGCTGGGCGATGGTGTGGACATCCTTGTCCTGGCCCGGGTAGGTGCCGGCCGGGATCACGTAGCGGGTCCACAGGTCGAGCCCGCCGTCGGCCTGCTTCATCTGCGCGTCGGTGAAATCGAGCAGGGTGACCTTGCCTTCCATGGACGCGAAGGCCCGGGTGACCGCGCCGGTGGGCACGCCCGCCGGGGTGCTCATGCCCGCGATCTGGCCGTTCTGCATGGCGTCGGCGCTGGGTCCGTAGCCGACGAAGACCAGGTCATAGTCCTTGTGGATGTCGATCCCGAGATTGGACATGAGGGTCTCGTTGGAACCGATGGTCCCCGAGTTCTTCTTGCCCATGGAGAAGCCCTTGCCCTTGATGCCCGCCATGTCGGCGATGGTGCCGGTCTTGGCGTATTCGCTGAGCACGGTGAACTGTTCGACGTTCTGCCACAGCATGGTGACCGAGCGCAGGTTCTTCTGCGGTCCGTCCTTGGCCAGTGGTCCCTTGCCGTTCCAGGCGTAGTAGCCGTACAGGCCCTGGAGGATGGCGAACTGGGCCTCGTTGTCGCGCAGCAGCTTGACGTTCTCGGCCGAGCCGGCGGAGTTGATCGCCGACATGCCGATCTTCTTCGATGGGGTCAGCTTGACCTTGGTGAGGGTGGCCAGCGCCACGCCCACCGGATAGTAGGTGCCGCCGGTGCTGGCGGTGGCCAGCAGGTAGTCGCGGTTCTCCTGCGCCTGGGCGCCGGTGCCGAGCGTCGATGCAGCGACGAGCGCCGCCAGGGCCAGATGTTTGAAGCTGGGACGTTTCATTGAATCCTCCATTCGCGCGTGTGGCGTCACAGGGTGTCGAGGCCGCGACGGAAGCGGGCCTGTGGCGGAGGATTCGCAAGCACGGTGCCAGATGGGCACCGCAGCATGGGATTCGAGGCGTGCTGCACCATGAGGACAATGGCGCGATGTGCGGGTGCACACGTCGGGGCGCGGTCGGCGGATTGTTGCGCAATGGCCCGCTGCTGTCGGCAAGAAATTGCCGATGCGGCGGGCTCAGAGGTAGTCGCGCCGGTCCAGGCCGAGGTTGAGCATCTTCTGGTTGAGGGTGCGCCGTGGCAGGCCGAGTTCGTCCATTACCGCCTGGATGTTGCCGTGATGGCGGCGCAGGCTGTCGGCGATCAGGCTGCGCTCGACCGTCGCCATGCGCTCGGCCAGGGTGCCTCCGTGGCCGACGGCGTCGGGCTCATGCCGCCCCAGCAGGGTGTCGAGACGCTCGGTGGGCGGCAGGGAGGAGAGCACGTAGCGCTCGGCCATGTTCTTGAGTTCGCGCACGTTGCCGGGCCAGTTGTGCGCCGTGAGCAGGGCCAGACTGCCCGGGTCGAGCGGCGGCGCGGCGCGTTCGTAGACGCGCGCGGCTTCGGCGGCGAAATAGTCGAACAGCAGGGGCAGGTCGTCCTTGCGCTCGGCCAGCGTCGGCAGGCGCAGCTCCACCACGTTCAGCCGGTAGTACAGATCGCTGCGGAAGCGTCCGGCGGCGACCGCGTCGGCCAGGTTCACGTTGGTGGCACTGACCAGGCGGATGTCCACCCGGATCGGGTCGTTGGCGCCCACACGCACGATCTCCCGCTCCTGCAGGGCACGCAGGACCTTGGCCTGCAGCGCCAGCGGCATGCTGCCGATCTCGTCGAGAAACAGGGTGCCGCCGCTGGCATGCTCGAGCTGGCCGATGCGCCGCTTGTGCGCCCCGGTGAAGGCCCCGGCCTCGTGACCGAACAGCTCGCTCTCGAACATGGTTTCGGGAATGGCGGCGCAGTTGACCGCGACAAAACGCGCCCGGGCACGGCTGCTCGCCTCGTGCAGGCAGCGGGCGACGACCTCCTTTCCGGTGCCGGTGGCCCCTTCGATGAGGACGCTGGCCGGGGTGTCGGCGATATCGGCGATCTCCTGGCGCAGCCGGCGGATGGCTGGCGCGTTGCCCACCAGGCGGCGCTCGATGCCGCTGGCCTCGTCGAGGCGCCGCCGCAGGCTGCGGTTTTCGAGCACCAGCCGCCGGGTGCCGGTGGCGCGGCGCACCATGTCGAGCAGGCGGTCGGGCGCGTAGGGCTTTTCGACGAAGTCGTAGGCGCCGTTGCGCATCGCCTCCACCGCCATGGCGACGTCGCCATGACCGGTGACGAGCAGCACCGGAATCTCCGGATCGATGCGCGCGATGGCCTGCTGGAAGGCCAGGCCGTCCATGCGCGGCATCTTCACGTCGCTGATGACGATGCCGTCGAAGTCCACATCGAGCAAGGCCAGCGCTGCGGCGGCGTCGGCCCGGGCGGTGACGGCGAAGCCGGCCAGCGCCAGCCACTGGGTGGTGGCGGTGCGCATGGCTTCCTCGTCGTCCACGAGCAGCACGTGGCCCGGATCGGTCATGGGGTCGGCTCCGGCGGGGTGTCGATCAGGGGCAAGCGTACGACAAAGGTGGCGCCGGTGTCCGGGGTGTTGTTGTGCGCGCGTACCGTACCGCCCAGGTCGGCGACGATGCCGTAGGAGATGGACAGCCCCAGGCCGACGCCTTCGCCGACCTCCTTGGTGGTGAAGAACGGGTCGAACAGTTGCGTCATGGCGCCCGCTGCGATGCCGTGGCCGTTGTCGCGGATCCGCAGCACGGCGTCCTCGGCGTCGCGCGCGATGCGCACCGACAGATGACGTTCCGGCGCGTCCTTCATGGCGTCCAGACCGTTGCGCAGGAGGTTCACCAGTACCTGCTCGATGCGCACCGGATCGCCGTTGACCGTGAGTCCGGGCGCCGGCTCCTCGACCGTCAGGGTGACGCCGGCGGCGCGGATCTGGCCGTCGAGCAGGGCGAGGGCGGCGTCAAGGGGTTCGCGTAGCGCCACCGGCCGGTTGCGTCCTTCGCTCTTGCGCGCGAAGGTCTTGAGCTGGCCGGTGATGAGCGCCATGCGTTCGGTCAGCTGCGAGACCGAGCGCAGGTTCTGGGCGAGGTCCTCGCGCCGGTCGAGTTCGAGCAGGCGCTCGCCGCTGGCGGTGAAGGTCCGGATCGCGGCGATCGGCTGGTTCAGCTCATGGGCGATGGCCGCCGACATCTGCCCGAGCGCGGCGAGCTTGCCGGCCTGGATGAGTTCGTCCTGAGTCGAGCGCAGTTCGTGCTCGGTGCGGCGGCGCTCGTCCACCTCCGCCTGCAGGCGGGTGCTCAGCGCGCGCAGGGCCATGGCCTCGCGGGCCTGGTCGCGGCTACGCTGGCGCGCGCGGCGCTCGCGCAGGTAGAGGGCGAAGACGACCAGCAGGAAGGTGGAGACGGTGGCGATGCCGACGGCGCCGAGCACCTGCTCGCGTACCGGGGCCATGGGCGACAGATAGTGCAGGCGCCAGCCGGGCTGCGAGAGCGGATGGGAGCGTTCGATGAACTCGTCGCCGTCGATGCGGATGGCGTCGGGCACGCCCCGGTGAGGGGCGGCGTAGTCGAGGGGCTGCAGGCGGGTGTGGTTGTACTGCCGGCGCGCGCGGATCTGCGCCAGGGTGTCGGCGGAGAGCGGGCCGAGGCTGTGATATTTCCAGTTCGGCCGGCTGGAGAGGAACACGACGCCGTTTTCGTCGCTGACCAGCACGGTCTCGCCGCCTTCGCTCCAGTCCGCCTGCAGGCGGTCCAGATCCACCTTGACCACGGCGACGCCGAGGATGCCGGTGGGGCCGTGGATCGGCGCCGACATGAAGTAGCCGGGGCGACCGGTGGTGACCCCGATGGCGAAGAATTCGCCCGCCTCGCCGGCCGTGGCGCTGCGGAAATAGGGACGGAACGCGTAGTTCTGGCCGACGAAGGAGAGCGGCTCGGACCAGTTGCTCGACGCCAGGGTCTGGCCGTGGATGTCCATCACGAACAGGGCCGCGGCGCCGGCCCTGGCGTTGACGGTCTCGAGATAGACATTGACGCGGTCGTTGCCGCCGCCGTCGCGCACCAGCGTCTGTACCGCCGGGTTCATGGCGAGGACGAAGGGCAGGTAGCGGTAGCGGTCGAGCGCGCCGTCGACCGTGCTCGCGTACAGGGTCAGGCGTTCGTCGCCGATGCGGCGCACGGTGGCCAGGGCGTTGGCTTCGCTGATGCGCCACACCTGCCAGATGACGATCACCGCCAGCGCGATGGCCGCGGTGGTGACGATCGTGCGCGCATGCTGGCGGTACCAGCCGGCGCGCAGCTGTCGCGCGTGGGCGGTGGCGACGTCATCGGAGGACAGGGGGCGGGATGCAAGGTCGGGCGTGGAGGGCTCGCTCGGAGACGCTTGCATCGTCATGGAGGCGCGCTGCCGCGCCGCGTTCAGACCTTCTGGCGCATCAGGCGCGCCTTTTCACGCTCCCAGTCGCGCTTCTTGGCCACTTCACGCTTGTCGTGCTGCTTCTTGCCCCGGGCCAGACCGATGGTGGCCTTGACGCGGCCCTTGCTGTAATGCAGGTCGAGCGGCACCAGGGTGTAGCCGGCGCGCTCGACCTGGCCGATCAGGCGGTCGATCTGCTGGGCGTGCATCAGCAGCTTGCGGGTGCGCACCGGGTCGGGATTCACGTGGGTGGAGGCCGACTGCAGCGGGGTCAGATGCATGCCGAGGATGAACAGCTCGCCGTTGCGGATCAGGACGTGGGATTCCTTGATGTTCACGCGGCCGGCGCGGATGGCCTTGATCTCCCACCCTTCGAGCACGAGCCCGGCCTCGATCTTCTCCTCGATGAAGTAGTCGTGGAAGGCCTTGCGGTTGTCGATGATGCTCATGGTTCGGGGTCGTCTTGGCGTTTCGGCATGCGGTAGAATCGCGCATTCTAGCAGTTCCGGGAACCCGCATTCACCGTATGGCCGCCGTCAAGAAAGTCGTTCTCATCGAATTCACCCCCGCGCAGATGTTCGAGCTCGTCGACCGGGTCGAGGATTATCCGAAATTCCTCCCGTGGTGCGGAGGTACCGAGCTGCTCGAGCGCACCGACACCAAGACGGCGGCGACGCTCAAGGTCAATTACCACGGGATCCGGACCCAGTTCGCGACAGAGAACACCAAGGTGCCGCCCACCGAGATGCACATCCGCCTCAGGGAAGGGCCGTTTTCGCACCTGGACGGCGGCTGGAAGTTCATTCCCCTCGGGGATGCGGCCTGCAAGATCGAGTTCGAACTCAATTACAAGTTCTCCAACCGCTTGCTGGACAAGGCGCTGGGTCCGGTCTTCAACCATATTGCCAACACCTTCGTCGACGCCTTCGTCAAGCGCGCCGAAGTGATCTATCGGAGCTGATGCATGAGTGAGTCGATTGGGGTCGAAGTGGTCTACGCGCTCAAGGCGCGCCAGGAAATCGTCCGGCTGAGTCTGCCGGCCGGCAGTACCGTCCAGCAGGCGATCGAAGCCTCGGGCCTGATGCAGAAGTTTCCCGAGATCAGCCTCGACAAGGGCGGCAACAAGGTCGGCATCTTTGCCAAGCTCACCCCCTTGGGTACCGAGCTGCGCGACCGGGACCGGGTCGAGATCTACCGGCCGCTCATCGCCGATCCGAAGGAAGTGCGGCGCAAGCGGGCCTCGGCCGGCAAGGCGATGAAGAAAGGCGGCGGCGACGCCGGTACGGACGACGGCCCCGAGGACAGCGGCGACTGAGCGGTCAGCGCGACCGAGCGCCGCTCCGGCGGCGGTCGTTCGCGCTCAGTTCGATTTTTCGCAGGCGCGCTGGATGTTGTCCTTGACGCGCGCGATCTCTTCGGCGCGGGCGGCGTCGTCGAGCACGATGCGCTCGCCGTTGGCATCCATGCGCTGAACCCGGCGCCCGCTCTCGAGCAGTTTGAGCTGCTGTTTGGCCTGCTCGCAGGCTTCGCTGCGGCGGCGCTCCTCATCCGCCTTCTGCTTGGCTTCGGCCTCGGCTGCTGCCTTGTCGGCCTGGCGCTTGTCGAAGGCCTCGTTCTTTTCCGCCCAGGTCTTGGGCGCCTGCGCCTCGGAATTCTGGGCTGCGCCGCCGGCCGGCGGGCCGCTGGGCTTCGGCGCCGTGGTTTTGATGCCCATGGGCTTGGCGTCCACACCCGTGGGCGGATGGTCGGAGAAGTGGCGCTTGCCGGTGGCATCCTTCCATTCGTACACCTGGCCGGCCATGACGCCAACGGGAATGAGCAGGGCCAGCAACAGGGGCAGATGACGTTGGCGCATCGGGAAGGTCCTCACGGTACGGTGTTTTGCCGGGTCTGAATCCGTCTGTATAATACGGATTTGGTCGAAAGGATTAAAGTCATGCGTGTGATCCAGAAGGCGCTGACGTTCGATGACGTCCTTCTTGTCCCCGCCCATTCGGAGGTCCTCCCCAAGGACGTCAGTCTCCGGACGCAACTGACCCGCAACATCAGCCTGAACATCCCGCTCGTGTCCGCTGCCATGGACACGGTCACGGAGTCGCGTCTGGCCATTGCGCTGGCCCAGGAAGGCGGCATGGGCATCATCCACAAGAACCTGACCGGCAAGCAGCAGGCTGCCGAGGTCGCCAAGGTCAAGCGCTTCGAGTCGGGTGTGCTCAAGGATCCGATGACCATCACCCCCGACATCAGTGTGCGCGAGGTGATGGCGCTCACCCGGCAGAACAAGTTCTCCGGCCTGCCGGTGGTCGAAGGGCAGCGGGTGGTCGGCATCGTCACCAACCGCGATCTGCGCTTCGAGACCAATCTCGACCAGCCGGTCTCCGCCATCATGACGCCGAAGGAACGGCTCGTGACCGTGCTCGAGGGCGAAAGCCTCGACGCCGCCCAGGCGTTGATGCACAAGCATCGCCTCGAGCGCGTGCTGGTGGTCAACCGCGATGGCGAGCTGCGCGGTCTCATCACCGTCAAGGACATGCTCAAGGCCACCGAGCACCCCAGTGCGGCCAAGGACGAACACGGCAGCCTGCGCGTGGGCGCCGCGGTCGGCGTCGGCGCCGGCACCGAGGAGCGGGTCGAACTGCTCGCGGCAGCGGGCGTGGACGTGATCGTCGTCGATACCGCCCATGGCCACTCCAAGGGCGTGCTCGAGCGGGTCACCTGGGTCAAGAAGCACTTCCCGCACGTGGAGGTGATCGGTGGCAACATCGCCACCGCCGACGCGGCCCGCGCGCTGGTCGATGCGGGTGCCGACGGGGTCAAGGTCGGGATCGGTCCCGGCTCCATCTGCACCACGCGCATCATCGCGGGCGTCGGTGTGCCGCAGGTCAGCGCCGTGGCCAATGTGACCGACGCGCTCAAGGGCACCGGGGTGCCGATGATCGCCGACGGCGGCATCCGCTTCTCCGGTGACATCGCCAAGGCCATCGCCGCCGGCGCCAACGCGGTCATGTGCGGCGGCCTGTTCGCCGGCACCGAAGAGGCTCCGGGCGAGACCGTGCTGTACCAGGGGCGGTCCTACAAGTCGTATCGCGGCATGGGCTCGCTGGGGGCCATGCAGCAGGGCTCGGCGGACCGCTACTTTCAGGATCCGGCCGACAACCAGGACAAGCTCGTGCCCGAAGGCATCGAGGGGCGCGTGCCGTACAAGGGGCCGGTGAGCGCCGTCATCCATCAGCTCATCGGCGGCATTCGCGCCTCCATGGGCTACGTGGGCGCCGGCAGCATCGACGACATGCGCGAGAAGGCGCAGTTCGTGCAGATCACCGCCGCCGGCGTACGCGAATCCCATGTGCACGACGTGCAGATCACCAAGGAAGCCCCGAACTATCACATCGACTGATTCGGGCCTCCTGAAGGCAAGGCGGCCGCGGCCGCCTTTTTTCCTTTTTCAAGCCGAGTAAAGCCATGGCGCACCAGAAAATCCTCATCCTCGACTTCGGTTCCCAGGTCACCCAGCTCATCGCCCGTCGCGTCCGCGAGCAGCAGGTGTTCTGCGAGATCCACCCCTGCGACGTGTCGGAGGAGTTCATCCGCAGCTACGCGCCCGACGGCATCATCCTGTCCGGCGGGCCGAACTCGGTGTATTCGGAAATCATGTCGGCGCCGGAGGTCGTGTTCCGGCTCGGCAAACCGGTGCTGGGCATCTGCTACGGCATGCAGACCATGGCCGACCAGCTCGGTGGCACGGTGGAGAGCTCGGATTCGCGCGAATTCGGCTATGCCGAGGTGCGCGCCCGCGGCCATTCGAAGCTCTTCGCCGACATCCAGGATCGCACCAACGCCGAGGGCCACGGCCTGCTCGACGTGTGGATGAGCCATGGCGACAAGGTGACCGAGCTGCCGCCGGGCTTCAAGGTGATCGGCTCGAACCCCTCGTGTCCGATCGCGGCGATGGCCGACGAGGAGCGCGGCTTCTACGGCGTGCAGTTCCACCCCGAGGTGACCCACACCATCAAGGGCAAGGAGATCATCGCCCGCTTCGTGCACGACATCTGTGGCTGCGCGCACGACTGGAACATGCCCGACTACGTGGCCGAAGCGGTGGCGGCGATCCGCGAGCAGGTTGGCGACGAGGAAGTCATCCTGGGGCTGTCCGGCGGGGTCGACTCGTCGGTGGCCGCCGCGCTGATCCACCGCGCGATCGGCGAGCAGCTCACCTGCGTGTTCGTGGACAACGGCCTGCTGCGCCTGAACGAGGCCGAGCAGGTGATGCAGACCTTCGCCCGCAACCTCGGCGTCAAGGTCATTCATGTGGATGCGACCGACCAGTTCATGGGCCATCTGGCCGGCGTGAGCGATCCGGAGCAGAAGCGCAAGATCATCGGGCGTGAGTTCGTCGAGGTGTTCCAGGATCAGGCGGCGAAGCTGCCCAAGGCGAGATGGCTCGCCCAGGGCACGATCTACCCCGACGTGATCGAATCGGCCGGCGGCAAGACCAAGAAGGCCCACACCATCAAGAGCCACCACAACGTCGGCGGCCTGCCCGACACCCTCAACCTGAAGCTGCTCGAGCCCCTGCGCGAACTGTTCAAGGACGAGGTGCGCGAGCTGGGCATTGCGCTTGGCCTGCCGCACGACATGGTCTATCGGCACCCGTTCCCGGGGCCGGGCCTCGGCGTGCGCATCCTGGGTGAGGTGAAGCACGAGTACGCCGAACTGCTGCGCCGGGCGGACGCGATCTTCATCGACGAGCTGCGTGCGGCCGACTGGTATGACAAGACCTCCCAGGCCTTCGCGGTGTTCCTGCCGGTCAAGAGCGTCGGCGTGATGGGCGATGGCCGCACCTACGAGTATGTCGTCGCCTTGCGTGCGGTGCAGACCCAGGACTTCATGACCGCGCATTGGGCGGAACTGCCTCATGCGCTGCTGGGCAAGGTGAGCAATCGGATCATCAACGAGGTGCGCGGCATCAACCGCGTGGTGTACGACATCTCCGGCAAGCCGCCCGCGACCATCGAGTGGGAGTAATCCGCTTGGTGAGCCGACGAAACAGGTAGCAAAGGCCCGCGACATCGCGGTAACGCTGGCGGCGCGGGATCGGGACAGGCGCCCGGTGCCGGCCAGGAGCCTGGTGTCCAGCCGGATGGAAGCGGTGATCGTGGAGGTGCTCGAGCGGCTGCTGCGCGCGCTCCACGATCCGTGCGAGCTACCGCCGCAGGCTGTCGGTGCCCGAGCTGGCCGCCGAAGCAGGCATGAGCGTTCCCTCGTATCATGCGCATTTCAAGGCGTTGACCGGCAGCACGCCGATTCAGTATGTCAAGGCGATGCGGCTTCACGCAGCGCGCCTGATGATCGCGAGACGGAAGGGGCCGATCACCACCATCGCGGCCGAAGTCGGCTACGCGAGCGCGGCCCGGTTCAGTCGCGACTTCAGGCGCTACTTCCGCCGTAGCGCGACGGAAGGGGCCCGATGGATGCGCGAGCATCTGGGGGAGTTCGTTTGAGTGGGGCCGTTCGTTTCCTGAGCGCCTGCGGTCCGAGATCGTTCGCGCACCGAGCCGGCCGCGAGGCTCAATCGCGGCGCAATGGCTTCAGTGCCGCGGGCTCGCCCGCAAGCACGCCCAGATCGCCCGGATCGGGCGGCGCGCACGGTGTGGCCCCGAGTTGCTGCGCCAGCGGCGCGGCAGCGGGAGGCAGGTAGACGCGCAGTTCGCAGTGCAGGCGTCCCTCGGATTCATGGCGCATGAAAACGGCGGCCCCGGCGGGGCGGGACGGCCATTGCTCGAACAGCGACTGGATGCGGTCCACCGCGTCGCCGGCCAGCATGGCATCGCCAAGATTGAGGACGTACCAGGTCATCGTGTGGAGTCGTGAGTTGTTCCGATGCAAGAGACCATCATGCCACGGGCGGCGGTGCGCTGCGCCTGAGGGGGTGCGAAGGGAGGGGCGGCCATGCGCTCGGTGTTGATCTCGGGGCTGCTGGGTTGGGCGCGGCGGCGCCGGTATCCGACCTTGCTGCTCCTGACGGCGTGTCTGTTCGTGGTCGATGTGCTGCTGCCCGATCCCATTCCCTTGTTCGATGAGTTATTGCTTGGCCTCGCCACGCTGGTGCTGAGCGGGTGGACGCGCCGCGATCGCTGATCACGTCGAGCGCGTCGGCGTGCTGTCGGCCCCGGCCTCGCCCAGGGTGAAATAGAAGCACGCGCCTGCCTCGGGCTCGCCGGACGCCCACACGCGTCCGCCGTGGCGCTGAATGATCCGGGCGACGGTGGCCAGGCCGATGCCGGTGCCTTCGAAGTCGCGATCGGTATGCAGGCGCTGGAAGGCGCCGAACAGCTTGTCGGCATAACGCATGTCGAAGCCCGCGCCGTTGTCCTGAACGCAGAACACGATTTCGTCGTTTTCATTGAGCCGATCGAAGCGGATATGCGCGTGGTCCCGTTTGGCGGTGAACTTCCAGGCGTTGCCCAGCAGATTCTCGACCGCGATCTTGAGCAGCTTGGCGTCCGCCACCACGTTCAGGTCGCCCGCGATCTCCACGTCCACCTGGCGGTCGGGATGGCGCTGGGCGAGATCATCGACCACCGCGCGTGCGATCTCGCTCAGGTCGATGGGGGCACGTCGCAGGGGGCGACGCGAGACCCGGGACAGTTCGAGCAGATCGTCGATCAGCTCACTCATGCGCGCGACAGCGGCGAGCATGCGCTCGAACAGCGTATGCGCGTCCGCGCTGAAGGCGTCGCGGTAGTCGTCGCGGATGATGCGGGTGTAGCCGTCGATGGCGCGCAGCGGCGCGCGCAGATCGTGGGAGACGGAGTAGCTGAAGGCTTCGAGCTCCTTGACCGCGGCGGCGAGTTGGGCGGTGCGGTCCTGCACGCGCAGTTCGAGGTCGCGGTTGATGTTGCGCATCTTCTCCTCCGCCTTCCTGCGTTCGGAGATGTCGGTGGCGATGCACAGTAGCTGATCGGTGTCGTACAGGGTGACGCGTCGGGCCAGGAAATGGACCGGGATGGTGCGCCCCTCGGGATTGATCACCAGCGTCTCGGCCCACGCCGTACCCTCCTCGAAGGCCCGCTCCATGCGTTGGGCGATGACCGGGCGGTCTTCGGCGACGATCAGGTCCAGCGCGCTCAGGCGTCGCAGGTCGCGCAGCGAGACGCCGGCGAGGCGGGCGAAGAACTGGTTGATCATGGTCAGGGCGCCGTCGCGCTGCGCCACGCACAGGCCCACCGGCAGGCTGTCGACCAGCGTGCGGGAGAAGGCCAGCTCGTTGGTCAGCTGCATCTGCGCGCGTTTGCGCGCGGTGATGTCGCCGATGGAGCCGACCATGCGATAGGCCTGTCCGTGCTCGTCGCGCTGGGCCACACCGCGGGAGCGGAACCAGCGGTAGTCACCCGAGTCGGCGACGAGGCGGAATTCGAATTCGAAGTGATTGGTCTCGCCCTTCAGGTGCGCCACCATGCGCGCATAGTAGGTGTCCCGATCGTCCGGATGCAGGCGGCTGAGCCAGGCGTCGCTGGTGGTGCGGATGGCGTTGGGGGCTTCGCCGAGCAGGGCCATCAGGCGCGAGGAGAGGAACAGCTCCTTGGTCAGCGGGTTCCAGTCCCACAGCCCTTCGTTGGTGCCGCGCATCGCCAGCGCATAACGTGTTTCGCTCTCGCGCAGCTTGCGTTCGGCCTCGTACCGGGCGGTGTTGTCCTCGACGATGGCGACCCCGCCCATGACCTCGCCGTTGGCGCCGAAGGCCGGGGCGGTGCGGATCGACAGCCGCGTGAGCACCTCGTCGCCGGCGGTGCTGAAGGCGCCCTCGTAGCGTCCGGGCTGCCCCCGGAGGGCGGCCTGGATGGTGGGCAGGATCGACTGGTCGGTCAGCGCGGCCACGGAGGTGCCGATCAGGGCGTCGGGGCGGGTATGAAGGATCTCGGCGAAGCGGTTGTTCAGAAACGTGATGGTCTGCTGGCAGTCGAAGTGGAAGATGCCGACCGGGGAGCTTTCGACCAGGGTGCGATAGCGGGCCTCGCTCTCATGGAGCTTTTGCAGCGACTGGCGGGCCTGTCGTTCATCTCGCAGCACCACCACGGCGCCGAGCGGTGCCCGGTCTCCGGTCATCAGGATGGGGGCGACGCTGTCGGTGACGGGAATATGCTCGCCGGCCCTGTTCTCCAGATTGAGCGCCTCGCCGAGGCGGACCATGCGCCCGCCGTCGAGGACCCGGTCGATGGGGCAGGGCACCGGCTCGCCGGTGCCGGCGTCGCGCAGCTTCAGCACCTCGCTCAGTGGACGGCCCATCGCCTCGTCTTCGCGCCAGCCGGTCAGCGTCACCGCCTGCGGGTTGATGAGCGTGATCCGGCCGGCCGCGTCGGTGGAGATGACCCCGTCCCCGATCGAATGCAGCGTGACGCGCAGGTGTTCGCCGGCCATGCGGGTATCGGTCACCTCGAGGATGGCGCCGGTGATGTGGGTCATCGCGCCGTCCTCGTCGAGCAGGATACGCAGCGAGTCGCGGAACCACCGCACCCGCCCACCGGTATCGCGCAGGCGGTATTCCAGGTTGCAATCCACGTGGCCGGCCTCGGCGCGGTCCACCGCCTCGCGCACGTCGGCACGCAGGCGGATCAGGTCGGCGTCGGGAATGCGCTCGTGGATCCGGCGCACGCCGCCATCGGCCATCAGTTCATCGAGCGCGATGCCGGTGACCTGAGCCGCCACCGGCGAGATGTAGTCGTAGCCCTGGCGACGGTAGTCGAGTCGATAGAGCACATGGAAGTCGCAGCTGAGCGCCTCGTGCACGTTGGCCTCGAGTGCGGCGAGCGCCCGCGCCTGCCGCGCCTGCGCGGTCGCGTCGGTGGCGACGATTTCCCACCGTTCCGTCTCTGCGGCGAGCACCTGAAGGCACAGCGGGTGCCGCTCGGATTCGCCAGGGATGAGCACGGGGGAGGCGTCTGGGCGATCGACCAGATCGGTCAGTGTGGCCGCATCGAGGGCGTCGAGGCGGGCGGACGGGAGGTTTCTTGCCGCTGCGTTGAGCGCTTCGAATCGATAGACGCCGCCCTCGCGCGTCAGGCGCCAGCGCGGCAGGCGCTCCCGGGCCGCTCGCGTCGCGTCCGGCGTACGCAGCAGATAGGCGGTGACCAGCAGCGGCAGCAGGCCGGCGCCGAGGGCGAGCGCGTCGGGCGCCGTGAACTGCAGCGCCAGCCAGATCGCCCAGGCGGCAAAGAGCATCCAGCGACGTCTCGGAAGGTGTGGAGGCACCGTGTTGACCTTGTGTTTTTTGGGCGCAAGTTTAGCAGCCTGCCGGAGCGGTGGCGGGACGGCGGCGCGTGGGGTGCGGCAGGCTGCGCAACACGGATAGAATGCGGCATATCCACAGGAAACTTGAGTGATGCAGGACGCGGATTTCATGACGCATGCAATCGGTCTGGCGCAGCGCGCCGCCGAGCATGGCGAGGTGCCGGTCGGCGCCGTGGTGGTGCTGGACGGACAGATCGTCGGTGAGGGCTTCAACCAGCCGATCGGCCGCTCCGACCCGACCGCACACGCCGAGATCATGGCGCTGCGCGACGCCGCCAGCCGCCTGGACAACTATCGGCTTCCCGAATGCGAGCTGTTCGTGACCCTGGAGCCGTGCATGATGTGTACCGGCGCCATGTTCCATGCACGGATCAAGCGGGTGGTGTACGGCGCGCGCGATCCCAAGACCGGCGTGGCCGGCAGCGTGCTCGACCTGTACGACGTGCCGCTGCTCAATCATCACGCGACCATCGAGGGCGGCGTCCTCGGTGATGCCTGTGGCCGGCTGCTGTCGGCGTTCTTCGCGCGGCGCCGGGCGGCGGCGAAGGCCAAGGGATGATGCGCATCGTCGTGGACATCCCGGGGCAGTATCTCGACCTGGTCGGGGCCGACGGCAGCCGCATCCGGCGCTATCCGGTGTCCACCGCCCTGAACGGCCCCGGCGAGCGCAACGGCTCGGGGTGCACCCCGAGCGGCCGCCACGTGATCCGCGCGCGTATCGGCGCCGGCCAGCCGGCGTGCACGGTGTTCAAGGGGCGGCGTCCGACCGGCGAGCAGTGGTCCGAGGCCCTCGCCCGGGCGCAGCCGGCGCGGGACTGGATCCTGTCACGCATCCTCTGGCTGTCGGGCTTGGAGCCCGGCCGCAACCGGCTCGGCGACTGCGACTCCATGCGTCGCTACATCTACATCCATGGCACGCCGGACACCGAGCCCATGGGAGTGCCGCGCTCCCACGGCTGCATCCGCATGCGTATTGCCGACGTCGTCGAGCTGTTCGACCTGGTCGATGCCGGCACGCCGGTGGATATTCGCGCATGAGGGTGCATCTGGCCGACTGGGCCGCGGCGCAGCCTCGGGTGATGCCGCTGCGCATCGCGGTCTTCGTCGACGAGCAGGGCGTGCCCGCCGACATGGAGCGCGACGCGGACGATCCGCTCAGCCGTCACGCCTGGATCGACGCGGCCGACGGCACCGTCGTCGCCACCGGGCGGTTGCTGCCCGACGGGCACATCGGCCGGCTCGCGGTGCGCGCGGATCAACGCGGTCACGGACTCGGTTCCCGGGTGTTGCGGGCATTGATGGATACCGCGCGGGACCGCGGCCAGGGGGAGGTGGTGCTGCATGCGCAGCTGCAGGCGCTGCCGTTCTACACCCGCCACGGCTTTGTGCCGGTGGGCGAGCCCTTTATGGAAGCGGGGATTGCGCACCTGTGCATGCGCTGCCCGCTGGCCAGCACGGGATCGTGAAGGTCTCGTCGGTCAGGCCGTCCGCGTCGCCGTCGGCATTCCAGCGCTGTTCGAGGAAGCGGCACCGGCCGTCGCGGCCGACCAGCACCACGGTGGTACAGCGGGTCCCGTAGCCGGGGGCACGAATGAAGGCGCTGGAGAGCCGCCGCTCCCACGCCAGGGAGATGCCGGTGTGGGGCAGGGCGGCGTCGGGGGCGGGGCGATCGTCGCGCATCATGGCGACCAGCGGTTCGTGCGCGGGCAAGGTGTCCAGCGCGGCTGCCAGGCCCTCACGGGCGGCATGCAGTTTCGGCCAGTCGGTATCCAGCAGATGGTTGGACAGGCCGTGGACGCCCGGCGCGAGTCGGCGCACGCCATCGCCTTCGCTTTCCACCACGACCATGTCGCGCCCGTCGCAGGCGAGCAGGTTGAACGGGTTGTAGTCGCCTTTGCGCTGCGCGATGGCGCGGGCGGTGTCGTTCAGATCGGGGGCCTGCAGGGCCGCCAGCACCAGATGGCCGCGGCTCTCGGTGTCGGCGCGCACCCGGGCCGGATCGCGATAGTTGGTCACTGCGGCGAAGCGGCCCGTGCGAGTGACGCCCAGCCAGGTGCCGCCGGCGCTGAGGTCTCGGCCGGCGAGCAGATCGGGCGCCTCCGCCCACCACTGGGCCGCCGCGCTCGGGCGCTCGAAGTATTCATCCCGGTTGGCCACGACCACCAGCGGATACGCAGGGTGGACACGCCAGGCAAAGGCGATCAGGCACACGGCACGAAGCGCTCGATGTGGCGCTCGCCGGCCAGGCAGTGGAGCAGGCCGCTGTCGGCGAGCACCCGGTCCATGCGGGCGAGAAACTCGCTTTCGCTGGCCACGCCGCGATAGATCTCGAGCCAGGTGAGCGGGTCGTCTGCGCGCTGGCTCAGCGTTTCGGTCCGTTCGGCATCCACCGTCATGCGCTCGAGCACCGTGTGCGCGGCGGCGAGAGCCAGTTCGCGATGGGCGGCATCCACCTTGTAGTAGATGTAGATGTCGATCACGACACCGGTACGACGTCGAGCGGATAGGGCAGGGAGGCGAGGCGCAGGCGAGTGCCGTCGAGCGAACCGAGAAAGATCTGCCCCTCGTCGGCGGCCTGGATCTGCAGCACCGCCAGTGCCTCGATGCCGCCGTTGGGCGCCGGTGCCACGGTCACGAGTTTGCCGACGGCCTGATCGCCGAAGGCCGGTGCGAACAGCTCGTCACCGACGTGGGCCGGGGCGTTGCCCGGGCCGAGGAGCCGGTACATGCGCTTCTTGAGCTTGCCCAGGTACTGCGTGCGGGCGACGATCTCCTGGCCCGGATAGCACCCCTTCTTGAAGTTCACGCCGCCGATGATCTCGTAGTTGAGCATCTGGGCGACGAAGTCGTCCTGGGTGGCCTGGGTGATGAGCGGGATGCCGCATTGCACGTCGAGCCAGTGCCAGGCGGCCGTGCCGGCCGGACGTACGCCCTGCTCGCCCAGCCGCGCCCAGACCTCGGCGAGCTGTTCGGCCGGCAGGTCGACCAGCGCCCGACGGGCGTCCAGGCGCACCACCGAGATACCGTTGCGCTGGCTGCACTTCATCGGCGCCGCGGGTACCGGCAAACCGGCTTTGGCCAGGCACTCGGCCAGTGCATCGCAGGACACGCCGAGCAGCGCGCGCGCCTCGCCGCAATCCTGCAACGCCACCTTGCTGCGCAGCACGAACATGCGCAGCTTCTTGAGGATGCCCTCGTGTACGTCGGCTGCCATCACCAGCCGGTAGCCGCCGTCGGCGTGCCACAGCAGCATGCTGGCCAGCATGCGTCCCTTCGGGCTGTTGAAGCTGGTCCATTGCGCGGCGTCGTCGGGCAGTTTCCTGACGTCGTTGGAGAACAGGTTGTGCAGGAAGTCGGTGGCATCCTCGCCCTCGGCGGCGATGCCACGCAGGTGCACCAGCGGCACCATGATCGCGCCGCTGCGGGCCGCGGCCAGTTCGGCGGCGGTGTCAGCGGACTTGATGCTCAGCGCGTCGTGCTCGAGCCCGGCGGCGGCAAGTATCGAATTCCAGTATTCCATGTCGGTCCAGTCGGTCACACGTGAATGGGATGCGATATTATAAGCTCCCTGCGCGACGGCATCCTTCCGCCGCGTTTTTCGTTGCACTATCCGGCCTGCATGAAGAAACGGTTCCTGCTTCTCGCCCTGTTGTTGCCGATCTTGGTGCTCGGTGGTCTCGCCGGGGCGCTGGTCTGGTATGCCGATCAACCGCTCGCCGTCAGGGGCGATTCGGTCGAGGTCACCCTGCCGCGGGGTACGGCCATGCGTCAGGTGGCGCAGTTGGTCGTCGACGGTGGCGTCGCGGTCAACGCTTCCGCCCTGTACTGGATGGCGCGTCTTGGGGGGCACGCCGGGCGTATCAAGGCGGGCAGCTACGAGATCCACGACGGCGTAACCCCGCGTGAGCTGATCGACAAGTTCGTGCGCGGTGATGTGGTGCTGCGCTCGGTGGCGCTGATCGAAGGCTGGACCTTCCGCCAGGTGCGCGCCACCCTGGATGCCAATCCCGATCTGAGCCATGACTCGCGCGCGTTGAGCGATGCCGAGATCCTGCGCCGTATCGGCGCCGAAGAGACGCAGCCGGAAGGGCTGTTCTTTCCCGACACCTACCGCTTCCATCAGGGCGAATCGGATCTGGACGTGCTCCAGCGCGCCTACGCGCAGATGCACGCCCATCTCGAGCACGCCTGGGCCAATCGGGCGGATGATCTGCCCTTCAAGTCACCCTACGAGGCGCTGACGCTCGCGTCGATCGTGGAGAAGGAAACCGGCAAGGTGGACGATCGGCCGCTGATCGCCTCGGTGTTCGTCAATCGTCTGCGCGCGGGGATGCTGCTGCAGACCGACCCGACGATCATCTACGGCCTGGGCGAGCGCTTCGACGGCAACTTGCGCAAACGCGATCTCATGCGCGACTCGCCCTACAACACCTACACCCGTCCCGGCCTGCCGCCGACGCCGATCGCGATGCCGGGGCTTGCGGCGCTCAAGGCGGTGCTCAATCCGCCCGAATCCCGCTTCTACTACTTCGTCGCGCGGGGTGACGGGTCGTCGCATTTCTCGCGCTCGCTGGCGGAGCACAACCGCGCCGTGCGCGAGTATCAGCTCAAGTGACCACGGCGAAATTCATCACCTTCGAAGGCATCGACGGCGCCGGCAAGAGCAGCCAGATCGCCCGTTGCGGCGCCTGGTTGCAGGCGCGGGGCATCGACTTCGTGCACACACGCGAACCCGGCGGCACGCCGCTGGGAGAAAAGCTGCGCGAATTGCTGCTGCACGAGGACATGCACCTGGAGACCGAGGCCATGCTCATGTTCGCCGCCCGGCGCGAGCATCTGGCCGCGCTGATCGAGCCGGCACTGGCGCGCGGGACCTGGGTGGTCTCCGACCGCTTCTCCGACGCCACCTTCGCCTACCAGGTGGGCGGACGTGGTCTCGATGCGGACAAGTTCCGCCGCCTCGAGCAGTGGGTCCATCCCGACCGTCAGCCCGATCTGACCTTCCTGTTCGACCTCGATCCGGCCATTGCCGCACAGCGCCTCGCCGGCACCGGTCAGGCTCCCGACCGTTTCGAACGCGAGCAGGCCGATTTCTTTGCCCGGGTGCGCGCCGCCTACCTGGCGCGCGCCACGGCCGACCCGACACGCTTCTGCGTGATCGACGCCACCGGCACGCCCGAGGCCATCGGCGCCCGGCTGGAGGACACGCTGCGGGAGCGGTTCGGCTCATGATCCTGCCCTGGCAACAGCGCCTCTGGCGGCAGGTGGTCGATGGCGAGGCGCGCCGCGCCCACGCGCTGCTGCTGAACGGTCCACCGGGGCAGGGCAAGCGGGCCTTCGCCGAGGCCTACGCGGCCCGGGTGCTGTGCACGAGCCCGGATGGCGAGGGCTTCGCCTGCGGCCAGTGCGAGGGGTGCCGGTTGCGGCTGTCCGGCAATCACCCCGATCTGCTGCGGGTGGTGCCGGAGGCCCATCTGCCCGAGGCCGAGCAGTCGGGCGGCAAGACCAAGCCGTCCACCCAGATCCTCGTCGAGCAGATCCGTGAGCTCAGGGAAAAGCTGAGCGTGACCACGCACCAGTCCGGCGCGCGGGTGATTCTCGTCGACCCGGCCGAGGCGATGAACCTCAACACCGCCAACGCCTTGTTGAAGCTGCTCGAAGAGCCGCCCCCGGGCAGCCTGTTCCTGCTGGTCAGCTCCGCGCCACGGCGCCTGTTGCCCACCATTCGCAGCCGTTGCCAGCAATGGAGCTTTGCGCGTCCGGACGCGGCCCAGGCGCGCGCCTGGCTCATGGACGCGGCGGGGCCCGACGCCGATCCGCTGCTCGCCCTGAGCGGCGGCATGCCGGTGGCCGCGGCACGTCTGGCCGCCCATCAGGGGGCGGCCCTGCGCGAGCGCTTCGTGCGTGACATCGCCACTGTGCCGGGCGCCGACCCGGTCATGCTTGCGGGGGACTGGGACGCCTGGCTGCGCGCCAAGGCGGCGGTCGAGGCCGGCTTCGAGCTGCCCGTCCTCATCGACTGGATGCTGCGTTGGGTGTGGGATCTGGCGGCGACGGGGCTGGGCGCCCCGGCGCGCTATTTTCCCGATCAGGACGCCGCGCGCGCCCGTCTGATCGCCGGTGTCGCCGGTTCGCAACTGCTCGACTGTTACAATGATGTCGTCCAGATTCACCGCGTGGCCAGTCATCCGCTCAATGCGCGCCTCGTGCTCGAAGACATGCTGCTTCGCTATGCGCGAGCCTTGCGCCCGGCTCAAGTCCGCACGTCTGCGGGGCGTTAACGCTCAGGCGCGGCGGTGTCGCCGCGATCCGAATCCAGCGCCGAACCTCACTTCGGGAGACCGAGATGAACAAACCCGCGGCCGGGGCTCGCCCCGGCGTCCTGTCGCTCAACATCAACTCCAAGTCCGCGCTCTACGCGGCCTACATGCCGTTCATCACCCATGGCGGCATCTTCGTGCCCACCAATCGTGACTACAAGCTCGGCGACGAGGTGTTCATGCTCTTGCAGCTCATGGATGATCCGACCAAGCACGCGGTGGCCGGCAAGGTGATCTGGGTGACCCCGGGTGGTGCGCAGGGTGGCAAGACCCAGGGCGTGGGTGTGCAGTTTTCCGATGACGATGCGAGCAAGGTGCTGCGCGGTCGCATCGAGACCATCCTGGCCGGTCATCTGGGTTCCAACCGTCCTACCCACACCCTGTAAACGTCATGTTTGTCGATAGCCACTGCCATCTCGATTTTCCCGAACTGGTCGAACGCAAGGACGACGTCCTGGCGCGTATGGCCGAGAACGGCGTAGAAGCCGCCCTGTGCGTCAGCGTCACCCTGGAAGCCTTCCCGAACGTGCTGGCGTTGGCCCACGCCCACCCGCATCTGTACGCCTCGGTTGGTGTGCATCCGGACAACGCGGAGTGCGAGGAGCCCGATGTGGCGCGGCTGGTGTCGCTGGCGGCGGATCCACGCGTGGTGGCCATCGGCGAGACCGGGCTCGACTACTACTGGCACAAGGATCGGCCGGAGTGGCAACGGGAGCGCTTCCGTACCCACATCCGGGCGGCGCGAGAGTGCGACAAACCGCTGATCATCCACACCCGTGAGGCGGCGGCCGACACGCTCCGGCTGATGCGCGAGGAGGGTGCGTCGCAGCCCGGTGGCGTCATGCACTGCTTCACCGAAAGCCTCGAGGTGGCCGAGGCCGCGCTCGAACTGGGCTTCTACATCTCCTTTTCGGGCATCGTCACCTTCAAGAACGCCAAGGCGCTCAAGGAGGTGGCCCGGGCGGTGCCGATGGAGCGCATGCTCATCGAGACCGATTCGCCGTATCTCGCGCCGGTACCCCATCGCGGCAAGACGAATGAACCCGGCTTCGTCAAACATGTCGCAGAACACATTGCCGAGTTGCGTGACATGGCCGTCGAGGACGTCGCCCGGCAAACCAGCGATAACTTCAGAAAATTATTTAAAATCGAGTCATAACAACATGAAAAAATTGAGTTTTGTGGTCGCGCTCGTGGCGTTTTTTCTGGTCGTTCCGCGGCTCGCCATGGCCGAGGCCTACGACGACTCGATCAACGCCGCGCGCATGGGCGACGTCGCCACGCTCAAGACCTTGCTGGACAAAGGCCTGCTCGCCGACACGGTGGATGCGAACGGCAACACGCTGCTGATGCTTGCCGCCCGCGAGGGCAATGCCGACGTGGTCCGTCTGCTGCTCGAGCGCGGCGCCAAGGTGGGCTACCAGAACCCCACCGGCGATACGGCGCTGGCCGTGGCCGCGCTGGAAGGGCACAAGGCCGTCGTCGATCAGCTGCTGGCCGCGGGTGCCCCGATCGGCAACAGCGGCTGGACGCCCTTCATCTACGCGGCCTTCAACGGCCATCTGGACATCGTCAAGACGCTCGCCGAGCGTGGGGCGATCATCGATCAGCGCGCGCCCAACCAGTCCACCGCGCTCATGCTCGCGGCGCGCAACGGCCATCTCGAGGTCGTCCGCTATCTGCTCGGCAAGGGCGCGGATGCGACCCTCGCGAACGACCAGGGACGCACCGCGCGCAGTTGGGCGCTGGAGAAGGGCAACACCGACATCGCGGCGCTGATCGACGCCAACCTCAAGGCGCGCGGCATCCAGCCCAAGCCGCTGACCATCGAGATCAACTGACCCAAGGCTGGGCGAGGTGGCGCGGCGCTCAGTCGCTGCCTTCCGCGCAGGTGTCCCGCGGCAGCTCGAGACCGAACTGCTGCAGCTTCCGGTAGATGGTCGCGCGCGCGACCCCCAGCTCGCGGGCGGTGGCCGACACATTGCCGCCGTTGCGCACGAGGGCCTGGGCAATCGCGGCCCGCTCCGCGCTCTGCAGCGTCAGACCCGGCTCGATCGGGTCGCTCGCCGGCTCCGCCAGATCCAGCGGCAGGTCCTCGAGCCGGATCACGCCGTCGTGGGTCAGGGCCGCGCCGAGGCGCAACACCTGTTGAAGTTCGCGGATATTGCCCGGCCATCGATGGCGTCGCAGCCGCTGCCGGCTGGCGCTGTCCAGCCGAAGCCGTCCGTCCGCGCCGCCCAACTCGTCGAGCAATGCATCGATCAAGGCGTCGAAATCTTCCCGGGCACGCAGTGGCGTGAGCGTGACGCTCAGCCCGTTGATCCGGTAATAGAGGTCCTCCCGGAACTCGCCTTGCTGAACGCAACGCTTCAGATCCCGATGGGTGGCGCACAGGAGTGCGCAGTCGAGCTGCAGCAGCCGCGTGCCGCCCAGGCGGGTGACCGTCCGCTCCTGGATGACGCGCAGCAGGCGGGCCTGGAGAGCCAGCGGCATGTCACCGATCTCGTCGAGGAACAGGGTGCCGCCATTGGCCTGCTCGAACTTGCCCGGCTTGCCATGGCGACTGGCCCCGGTAAATGCGCCGGGCTCGTAGCCGAACAGCTCCGATTCGATCAGCTCGGTTGGAATCGCGGAGCAGTTGATGGCCACGAAGGGGCCATGACGGCGCGGCCCGGATTCATGCAGATGCCGGGCCAGCACTTCCTTGCCGGTGCCGGTCTCGCCGTTGATGAGCACCGGCAGGCCCTGGGCATACACCCGTTCGGCCTGCCATACGGAGCGGCTGGCCTGGCGGTCGAAGCATGGGCGCTGGCCTGCCGCCTCGGCGGCGGGGTGGGAGGTGCCCGCCGGATACATCCGGGGGGTGTCGCGTCGCATCAACTGGACATGCAGGCCGACGCCGTTGTGGCGCCAGAAGCGCGCGGGGGTGTCGGTGGCGCGCAGGGTGTCGAGCATGGCGGTGTGCGTGGTGTCGAGCACCTCGTCGATACGCACCGCGGCGTTCGATTCGAGGCCAAGCAGGTGGCGCGCGTAGGAGGTGGCCCCGAGCACGGTGCCGTGTTCCGACAGGGCGACGACGCCGGCCAGCGGCGAGGCGACGAAGGCCGGGTTGCAGTGCAGGCGGATGAGGGTCGTGTCCGGCAGTGCCTGGACCATGCGGTTCTCGATCGACCGGGCCGCGAGCATGAGCGGCTCGACGATGCCCATGGGGCGCCCGTCGTGACACCGTGATCCGTTGAGCACGCCGGCCACACGACCTTCCGGCGACATGACCGGAACGGCGGCGCAGGAGAAGCGGCGGATCGCTTCGAAGAAGTGCTCGCCGCCGCTGACGACGACCGGCCGGCCTTCGGCCAGGGCGCAGCCCGGGCCACTGGTGCCGGCGATGTGTTCGCTCAGATTCACCCCGGGGCGCAGCGCGGTGACGACATCGCGCATGTCCGGCTTCTCGCCGCCGATCGACGCGACGACACAGCCTTCGGCCTCGATGAAGGCCAGGACCCAGTCCCGGCTGTCGAGGGTGTCGAACAGCCGCGTCATGTCGGGTTGGACATGTTCGAGCAGGATCCGGTGCCGTTCCGACAGCTCGCGCAGTCGTGCGCGCGGGACGGGGTCGAAGAGGATCCGCGCCGATTCGTTGAGGCCGTATTCCCGGGATCGCGACCACGACCGGTGGATGGTCTCCGGCACGTCGTGGCGCGGGATCTCCCGTCCTTCAGTGAACAGGTGCCAGGCATGGCGAAGCGTTTGGTCGAACTCGGTAGTGAACCGTTCCATCTCTCCTCCTTCGCGGTTGACTCAATTTGAGTCAACGTCCCCGTTGCATGACTCAAATTGCGACGTTGCGCGTGGTCTCTCTATCCCGCCATTGGCCGCCCTTTTGTATGGCAGCGCTTTGTTTTGATTGGCGTTTTGCTTTCTGGCATGCACCCTGCAAATGCACAGATGCCCGCCCCGGTATCCGCGCCATGCGCGTGTGGGTCGGTGCGGGCACCAGAAAAAGATACATCGTTACTAGGAGATGATTCAATGAACGATTCCAGGGGGACTGGAAAACGCCTGACCACGCAACGGCGCACCGCACGCGGTCTTTTGGCTGCCATGCTCGGTGCCTTGAGCATGGCCTGCCCGACGGCGCAGGCGGTGGACGTGGATGCGGGGGACTACACGGCGCTGCCCGATGGCACCAATCTGGCCTTGCTCTACTATCAGCATGCCACGCGCGACGCCCTGATCGCCGACGGGCACAAGGCGAATCTGAACGCAGGGCTCGACTCCGACGTCGGCATCCTGCGGGGGGTGCACTTCATGGACGTGGGCGGCTACATCGTCGATCCGCAGTTCCTGTTGCCGTTCGGCAAGCTGAAAGCGAAGGACGACCTGTCCGCGCTCGGCGACGCCGACGGGATGGGCGACCTGATCCTCGCGGCGACCGTGTGGCTGGTGAACGATCCGAAGAGCAGCACCTACTTCGGCATCACCCCGTTCCTGTTCCTGCCCACGGGCGACTACGACAAGCACGATAGCCTCAACCTCGGCGAGAACCGCTGGAAGTTCGCGCTCCAGGCCGGCTACATCACCCAGATCGCACCGAAGCTTCTGCTCGATGTGGTGGCCGACGTCACCGTCTATGGCGACAACGACGACTTCGGCCCGACCGGGGTGACGCTGAAGCAGGATCCGAGCGTCCAGCTGCAGGGCTTCCTGCGCTACCAGATGAGCGACACCTGGGACCTGCGCGCCGGCATCTCGCACACCACGGGGGGCGAAACCGAGGTGGCCGGCGTCAGCCAGAACGACAGCCTCCGGACCACCAAGATGACGCTCGGCACGGCGGTGTTCGTGACGCCGACGGTCCAGCTCATGGCCAACTATGGTCGCGACATCGACGTGCGCAACGGATTGCGTGAGGACAATCGCCTCAATCTGCGCATTCTCAAGGTGTTCTGATCGCAGCATCGCGCCCTCCCGCCCGGGAGGGCGCACGCAAACGGACGGGACGGGTGTATCGTGGCGACATGATCGCCCGCAAATACCTCTACCTGATCGCGCTTGCGCGTGAAAAGCACTTCGGTCGGGCGGCGGCCAGCTGTCATGTCTCGCCTTCGACCCTGTCGGCGGCGATTCGCGATCTGGAAAGCGAGCTGGGTGTGGCCATCGTCGAGCGCGGGCAGCAGTTCGCCGGCCTCACGCCCGAGGGCGAGCGGGTGTTGCGCTACGCCGAGGCGGCCGCCTCGCAGGCCGCCGATCTCAAGCAGGAACTGGCGCAGATGCGCGATGGCGGCCTCAGCGGCCAGGTGCGCATCGGTGTCATTCCCACCGCGCTGACAGCGGTGGCGGCCTTTTCGGCGGCCATGGCGCGACGCCATCCGCTGATCACCCTCGAAGTGTTCTCCATGTCCACCGGCGAGATCCTCAACCACCTGCGCCACTACGAACTCGAGGCCGGGGTCATCTACCTGCGTTCGGCGAACGAGCCGGATCTGGACATCGTGCAGGTGTGGGAGGAGGACCATGTGCTGCTCTCCGGCGCCGCCCATGCCTTCGAGGGGCGCAGCGCCATCAGCTGGCGCGAGGCGGCGGAGCTGAACCTGTGCCTGCTCACCCCCGACATGCAGAACCGGCGCACCATCGACGAGACCTTCGCCGCCATCGGCTGCCATCCCAAGCCGACCCTGGAGACCAATTCCATCGTCAGCCTCCTGGCCCATGTGTGCTCGGGAGGCTGGTCGAGCATCGTGCCGCGCAGCGTGCTCGAGCTGATCGGTACACCCGAGGACATGGTCGTGCTGCCGATGACCGATCCGGCCGTGGCCTGGGCCACCGGTGTCGTTACTTTGCGCCGCGATCCGGTGTCGCCGGCGGTGGAGGCGATGCGGGTGGTGGCGAACGAATTGACCTCCGCGTTCGGAAACGACGAATAGTCGTTCGGAAAAACTCGATTTTCTTGCACAAGCGCTGGCGTTATCGTGTGTCTAACCGCCTCGCGACGCGCCGCTCACCTCGGTTCTCCCTCTTTTCCCAGGAATGGCCTGCGTCTGTGAGGTGGTCCTCACGACAAGAACGGAGACACGGTCCATGAGCGAATTGCATCAGGACGAGATCATCGCGCGCGAGATTGCCGCCGGCCGCGATGCGCCGGGCGCCTTGCTGCCCATCCTGCACGCGATCCAGAACGCGCTCGGCTGGATCCCTCCGCAGGCCACGCGCATGCTCGCCGACGCCTTGCTGCTGTCGCGCGCCGAGGTGCACGGGGTCATTACCTTCTATCACCATTTCCGCACCCATCCACCGGGCCGGCACGTCGTCCAGGTGTGCCGGGCCGAGGCCTGTCAGGCGGTCGGCGCCGCTCGCCTCGAGGCCCATGCCAAGGCCTCGCTGGGGGTGGACTATGGGGAAACCACCGCCGACGGCGCCATCACCCTGGAACCGGTCTACTGCCTCGGCAACTGCGCCTGTTCGCCCTCGGTACGGATCGATGACGAGATCGCCGGGCGGGTCGATTGCGACGGCTTCGACCGCATCGTCGAGCGCCTGCGCGCCGAGGAGGTGAGCGCATGAGCGTGATCGTTTACGTCCCCCTGGACAGCAGCGCCTGTGCCCTGGGTGCCGACGCGGTCGCGCAGGCGATCGCCCGCGAGGCGGAGCGGCGCGGGCTGGCCGTGGAGCTGCGGCGCAATGGCTCGCGCGGCATGTACTGGCTCGAACCGCTGGTCGAGGTCGTATGCGGCGAGCAGCGGCTCGCCTACGGGCCGGTCACGGCCGAGGCGGTGGCGGGGCTGTTCGACGCCGGTTTCCTGTCCGGCGCGGCGCATCCGCTCGCGCTCGGGCCCACCGAGGCCATCGATTTTCTCGCCCGTCAGCAGCGCCTGACCTTCGCCCGGGTGGGCGTTGTCGACGCCCTGTCGATCGCCGAGTACGTGGCCCATGGGGGCTTTGTCGGCCTCGCGCGGGCATCCACGATGACGCCCGAGGCGGTGGTGAAGGAAGTGACCGACGCCGGCCTGCGCGGTCGCGGCGGCGCGGCCTTTCCAACCGGAATCAAGTGGAAGACCGTGCTCGACACGCCCGCCGAGCAGAAATACATTGCCTGCAATGCCGACGAGGGCGACTCGGGCACCTTTTCCGACCGCATGCTCATGGAGGGCGACCCCTATTGCCTGATCGAGGGCATGGCCATCGCCGGGCTGGCGGTGGGGGCCACGCAAGGCTACATCTACCTGCGCTCGGAGTACCCCCGAGCCCTGGACATTCTCGAGAGCGCCATCCGCGCGGCGCGCGAGATCGGCTACCTGGGCAGCAACGTGATGGGTTCCGGCCGCGCCTTCGACCTGGAGGTGCGTCTGGGCGCCGGCGCCTACATTTGCGGCGAGGAGACGGCCATGCTCGAGAGCCTCGAGGGCAAGCGCGGCATCGTGCGCGCCAAGCCGCCGCTGCCGGCCATCGCGGGCCTGTTCGGTCAGCCGACCGTCATCAACAACGTCATCAGCCTCGCCTCGGTGCCGATCATCCTCGCCAAGGGCGCGGCGCATTATCGTGATTTCGGGCTCGGGCGCTCGCGCGGCACGCTGCCGTTCCAGCTCTCGGGCAACCTCAAGCGCACCGGGCTGGTGGAACTGGCCTTCGGCGTCACCCTGCGCGAGCTGCTGTTCGACTACGCCGGCGGCAGTGCGAGCGGGCGGCCGATCCGCGCGGTCCAGGTGGGCGGGCCGCTGGGCGCCTATCTGCCCGAGGACCAGTTCGACACGCCGCTCGACTACGAGCAGTACGCCGCCATGGGCGCGATGATCGGCCACGGCGGCATCGTCGCCTTCGACGACAGCGTGGACATGGCGCAGATGGCCCGCTACGCGATGGAATTTTGCGCGGTGGAGTCCTGTGGCAAGTGCACGCCGTGCCGAATCGGATCGACGCGCGGCGTCGAGGTCATCGACCGGTTGCTCGCCGGCGACGACAGAGGCCGCCAGCTGGCCCTGCTCGAATCGCTGTGCGACACCATGGAGAAGGGTTCCCTGTGCGCCATGGGCGGCATGACGCCGTATCCGGTGCGCTCGGCGCTCAAGTACTTCCCGCGTGATTTCGGCATCGACACCAGTCGCGCGGCCTGATCGCCGCGCCCATGAACCGTCGGCCGCGCACTGCATGACGCGGCCCGCAGGAGACATACATGTCACTTCCGAGAGATCCTGATTTCGGCACCCCCGAGCGGACCTCCCCGCAGTCGGTGAGCCTGTCCATCGACGGGCACGCCGTGACCGTGCCCGCTGGCACCTCGGTGATGCGTGCGGCGGCGCTGGTGGAGTCCAATATCCCGAAGCTGTGCGCCACCGACAGCCTCGAACCCTTCGGTTCCTGCCGCCTGTGCCTGGTCGAGATCGAGGGGCGGCGCGGCTACCCCGCCTCGTGCACCACGCCGGTGGAGGAGGGCATGCAGGTGCGCACCGAAAGCCCTGCGCTCGCCGAACTGCGCCGTGGGGTGATGGAGCTGTACATCTCCGACCACCCCCTCGACTGCCTGACCTGTTCGGCCAACGGCAATTGCGAACTGCAGGACATGGCCGGGGTGGTGGGCCTGCGCGAGGTGCGCTACGGCATGAGTGGTGAAAATCACTTCGACGCCGCGAGCGCCGCGCCGGTGGACACCTCGAATCCCTACTTCGCCTACGACGCGTCCAAGTGCATCGTGTGCAACCGCTGCGTGCGCGCCTGCGAGGAGACGCAGGGCACCTTCGCCCTGACCATCTCCGGGCGCGGCTTCGATTCGCGCGTGGCGGCGGGGGAGAGCGAGGACTTCTTCGATTCCGAATGCGTCTCCTGCGGCGCCTGCGTGCAGGCCTGCCCGACCGCGACGCTGATGGAAAAATCGGTGATCGACAAGGGCCAGGCGGAGCGCAGCGTGACCACGGTGTGTGCCTATTGCGGCGTGGGCTGCAGCTTCAAGGCCGAGGTCAAGGGCAACGAGGTGGTGCGCATGGTGCCGAACAAGGACGGCAAGGCCAATCATGGCCACTCCTGCGTCAAGGGCCGCTTCGCCTTCGGTTACGCCACCCACCCGGACCGCATCACCACCCCGATGATCCGCAAGAGCATCGACGCGCCCTGGCAGAAGGTGAGCTGGGACGAGGCGATCCACTACGCCGCCTCCGAGTTCAAGCGCCTCCAGGAGAAGTACGGCCGTGGCGCCGTGGGGGGCATCACCTCGTCGCGGTGTACCAACGAGGAGACCTACCTGGTCCAGAAGCTGGTGCGCACCGCGTTCGGCAACAACAACGTCGACACCTGCGCCCGCGTGTGCCACTCGCCCACCGGCTACGGCCTCAAGCAGACCCTGGGCGAATCGGCCGGCACCCAGACCTTCGATTCGGTCATGGACGCCGACGTGGTCATGGTGATCGGCGCCAACCCCACCGACGGCCACCCGGTGTTCGCCGCCCAGCTCAAGCGCCGTCTGCGCCAGGGCGCGCGCCTGATCGTGGTGGACCCGCGCCGCATCGACCTGATCAGCGGGCCGCATTTCGAGGCCAGCTACCATCTGAAGCTGCGCCCCGGTACCAACGTGGCCGTGGCCAACGCGCTGGCGCACGTGATCGTCACCGAAGGCCTGGTGGACGAGGCCTTCGTCCAGGCCCGCTGCGAATCGCCCGCCTTCGCGCAGTGGTGCGACTTCATCGCACTCGAGGAAAATTCCCCCGAGGCGGTGGCCGAGCTGTCCGGCGTCGCCGCCGAGGATCTGCGCGGTGCCGCGAGGCTTTATGCCCAGGCGGGCAACGCCGCCATCTACTACGGGCTCGGTGTCACGGAACACAGCCAGGGCTCGACCATGGTCATGGCCATCGCCAACCTGGCCATGGCCACCGGCAACATCGGTCGCTCGGGCGTGGGCGTCAATCCCTTGCGCGGCCAGAACAACGTGCAGGGCTCCTGCGACATGGGCTCCTTCCCCCATGAGCTGCCCGGCTATCGGCATGTGTCCGACGAGGCGACACGCGCCCTGTTCGAGGCCGCCTGGGGCGTGCCCATCGACCAGGAGCCGGGGCTGCGCATCCCGAACATGTTCGAGGCTGCGCTCGATGGCAGCTTCAAGGGCCTGTACTGTGAAGGCGAGGACATCGCCCAGTCCGACCCCAACACCCAGCACGTGGAGTCGGCGCTGCGCGCGATGGAATGTGTCGTGGTGCAGGACCTGTTCCTCAACGAGACGGCCAAGTTCGCCCATGTGTTCCTGCCCGGTTCGAGCTTCCTCGAGAAGAACGGCACCTTCACCAACGCCGAGCGGCGCATCTCGCGGGTGCGCAAGGTGATTCCGCCGCTGGCCGGCAAGGAAGACTGGGAGGTGACGGTGGCCCTGGCCGATGCGCTCGGCTATCCCATGCCGTACGCGCATCCGTCCGAAATCATGGACGAGATCGCGCGCCTGACACCGACCTTCACGGGCGTCAATTACGCCCGTCTCGATGCCCTGGGCAGCATCCAGTGGCCGTGCAACGAGGCGCATCCGAGCGGGACGCCGTTCATGCACGAGGGCGAGTTCGTGCGTGGCAAGGGGCGCTTCATGCTCACCCGCTATGTCGCTACCGACGAGCGCGCCAACAAGCGCTATCCGCTGCTGCTCACCACCGGACGCATTCTCACCCAGTACAACGTCGGGGCACAGACGCGGCGCACGGAAAACACCGCCTGGCATGGCGAGGACCGACTCGAGATCCATCCGCAGGACGCCGAGGACCGCGGCATTCGCGAAGGCGACTGGGTCGGTGTCGCGAGCCGGGCAGGGGAGACGGTGCTGCGCGCCACGGTGACCACCCGGGTCCAGCCCGGCGTGATCTACACCACCTTCCACCACCCGGAATCCGGTGCCAACGTCATCACCACCGACAATTCCGACTGGGCCACCAACTGCCCCGAGTACAAGGTGACCGCGGTGCAGGTGACCCGGGTCGATCAGCCCTCCGCCTGGCAGCAACGTTTCTACAAGAACCGTGACCGCCAGCGGGTGCTGCTGGCCGCCGCGCACACCGAGGAGGCGTAACGGTGCGCCCGGACGAGATCAAACCCGATGCGGCGCTGGCGGACGACGCCGTGCCCGACTGGCCCGACCGGCGCCTGCAACGGGCGCGGGTCGACACCGCTGGCACCTCCGTGGCCAGCGTCGAATGCCTGATCGAAGAGATCCCGGTGGCGCTCGTCTATAACGGCATCTCGCACGCGGTGATGCTGGCGACGCCGTCGGATCTCGAGGATTTCGGCCACGGCTTCAGCCTGTCCGAAGGCATCGTCGCCTCGGCGGACGAGATCTTCGACTGCGAGGCGGTGGCGGTCGAGCAGGGCGTCGAACTGCGCATGGAAATCGCCGGCGAACGCCTCCAGCATCTCAAGGCACGGCGGCGCCAGCTGGCCGGGCGTACGGGCTGCGGGCTGTGCGGCATCGAGAGCCTCCAGGCCGCCATGCCGTCGCCGGAGCCGGTCCCGGCGCGCCCGCCGCTGACCGTGAGCGCCATCCGGCGCGCGCTGAAGAAGCTCAATGCGCACCAGAAGCTGCACCGGGTCACTGGCGCCGCCCACGCCGCGGCCTGGGCATCGCGCGACGGTGACATCGTCCTGGTCCGCGAGGACGTGGGCCGGCACAATGCGCTGGACAAGCTCATCGGCGCGATGGCCTCCGCCCAGGGGCCTGCACCCGATCTCGCCGACGGCTTCGTCCTCGTCACCAGCCGGGCGAGCGTCGAGATGGTGCAGAAGGTGGCCCGCGCCGGCATCGGCCTGCTGGCCGCCATCTCGGCGCCGACGGCGATGGCGACACGCTATGCCGAAGAGGCCGGCGTGACCCTGGTGGCGCATCTGCGCCGGGAACGATTGACCTGTTACAGCCGGCCCGACGGGCTGATCAACGATTGAGAGCGCGCGACATGGATATTCAACACCTGGTGAAAATGGCGAATCAGATCGGCCAGTTCTTCGCGTCGTATCCGGATCACGACGAAGCGCGCCGTTCTATCGGCGAGCATCTGAAAAAATTCTGGGCGCCTGCGATGCGCAAGGCGCTTGCCGAACACCTGGCATCGACCGGTGAGCAAAGTGGCCTCGAACCGCTGGTCGCCGAAGCGGTGCGCGCCTCGATATCGGATCAGATCGGCGCCGGGGCATCATGACCGCGCTGATGGCCTCGGCTTGGATCGGAAGTCCGCCCCGGCTGTTGCCGCATAAAACAGCGATAATTTGTATTATGTAAACTACGATGTACGAAAGGCTCCACCGATTCCACCCTACTACTATTGCGGACTTTGAAGGCTCGACGGCATCGAGGCGAAACGGGACAGATACGGTGACGGCAGTCATGTATTGGCCTGATCCGACACCATGTCGAAAAATGCTCGGGCGGCAGGAGAAAGAGTGCTGTTGCGTTTACGCAGAATCACAATCTTGCGCTTCACTGTCGGGCTGGTCAGCGGGATGCGGCAAATTCCGGGTCGGGCTCCTTCTTCCAGGGTCGAATTGGGCAAGATCGCGGCACCAACGCCCGCTGCGACGAGACCGATGGCGGTTGAAAGGTGGCGTACCTCATAGGTACCGGACAGCTTGATGCCGCGTTTGGCCAACTGGTAATCAAGAAAGACGCGATTCGCACTCATGGTGCTGATCGCGATGAGCTCGGCTTCGTGAAGGTCGGACCAGACGATCTGCTTCTTGCCACTCAGGGGATGCTCTTCCCGGCAAAAGAACATGTACGGCTCTTCGAACAAGAGCGTCTCCTCCAGTTCGACGTGACGCTCGGTCGGCAGCCCGATGCCGAGTTCGGCATGGCCGTGTAGCACCGCGTCTCTGACCTCGAATCCGCTGGCATCGATGATCCGGATGCGGTTTCCTGGATGCGTCTTTGCATAGCGCCGCATGGCGTTGGGCAGCATCTGGGAAGCCATGGTGGGAATGCACGCCAACGTGAAGTTGCCACGCCGACGGCTCGACACGTCCTTGAGTTGATTGACGGCCCGGGTCACATCGCCAACGATGGCTTGCGCCTGCGGGAGAAACTCGCGGCCAACAACCGTCAGTTCGACGTAGCGCGTCGTCCTGTCCAGTAGTCGCAAGCCAAGATAGGCCTCGAGCTTCTGTAGCCGCCGGGTCAGTGCCGTCTGCGTCACATGGAGCTGTTCGGCCGCTTTGCTGAAACCACCCAACTCGGCGATCACGACAAAAGCCTGGATCCCGTCAAAGTCGATCTTCATGGCGACACCTCAATAGATTCAACTTATGCAAGTATAGAATCAATACCACCATTTATTGCATTTCCTTCAGTCTCTGCTCCCCTCTAACATGCAATCAAACAAAGCAGTAGGAAGGAGACAAACCGGATGGAAAGGATACCCTGCGTTCTGATGCGAGGCGGCTCGTCAAAGGGCCTGTTCTTCCTCGCTCAGGACTTGCCAGCGTCGACGGCGGAGCGTGATCGCTTGTTGCTGGCAGCCATGGGTTCTCCGGACCTGAGGCAGATCGATGGCATGGGCGGCGGAGACAGCCAAAGCAGCAAGGTGGTGATCGTCGGACCCTCGAGCCGACCCGGCGCCGATCTCGAACACCTGTTCGCGCAAGTATCGGTGGCGCGAAATTTCGTGGACGTACGCCCCAACAGCGGCAACATGCTCGCAGGCGTTGCACCTTTTGCCATCGAGGCGGGCCTGGTCCGCGCCTCGTCGCCGACCACGCGTGTCCGCGTACTCAACCTGAACAGCGGCAAGATTGCCGAAGTGACCGTGCGCACGCCCGGCGGCAAGGTGACCTACGAAGGCAGCTTCCAACTCGACGGTGTCCCCGGCAGTTTCGCCCCGATCGAACTGCGCTTTCTCGAACCGGCCGGAACCGGCACTGGCATGTTGCTGCCGACGGGTCGGGCCCGCGACATCATCTGTGGCGTCGAGGCGACCTGTATCGACTGCGCGATTCCACTGGTTCTCGTCAAGGCCGAAGCGCTCGGCAAGACCGGTCACGAGTCGAAAAAAGCACTCGACGCCGACACGGTGTTTTCGGACCGTCTCAAAGCGATCCGCCTGGACGCCGCCAAGCGGATGGGACTCGAGGACCACCAGAGCGTTGCCCTGCCCAAGATCGCCATCGTGGCCTCGCCACGCAGGGGCGGCAATATCGCGGCGCGCTACTTTTCGCCGAAATGGTGCCATGCCACCTTCGGCATCTCCGGCGCGGTGGCACTGGCCGCCGCCTGCCATGTCACGGGCTCGGTGGCAGAAGATCTGGTCGAACTCGACGCCCAGCAATTGGGCCGCATCGCCATCGAACACCCGAGCGGTTCCATGACCATTCACCTCGAGATTCGCGGTCACAACGACCACGGAATACCGGTATTCGACTCAGCAAGGGTCGTGACGAGTGCACGTCCCTTGCTGACCGGTTGCGTATTCGCCCGTCCCGGGCGCCATGTTCCACAAACCGGCCAAGTCAGCTCGGCAGCGTAAGCGCGATCGAGGTTTCTGGTCAGACCTATTCCGATAACAGGAGACAAACCATGAAGCGAATCTTTGCTATCACCGCAGCAGTCGCCATGCTCACTTCCGGCGCCGCGCTGGCACAAGACGAAATCGTCATCAAGTTTTCGCACGTTGCGGCGGCCGATACCCCGAAGGGCCGCGCAGCCGAATTCTTCAAGGAGCGTGCCGAGGCGCTCACCAAGGGCAAGGTCAAGGTAGAAATCTACCCCAACAGCATCCTTTACAAGGACAAGGAGGAGCTCGAAGCCCTGCAGCTGGGTTCGGTGCAGATGCTTGCGCCCGTGGCCGGGAAATTCGGTCCGGCCGGCGTGAAGGAATTTGAAGTCTTCGACATGCCCTACATCTTCCCGGATACCGAATCGCTGCATCGCATCACCCACGGACCGATCGGTGCATCGCTGCTGAAGAAGCTCGAGCCGCGCGGCATGGTCGGTCTGGCTTTCTGGGACGCGGGTTTTCGCGTGCTGAGCTCCAACAAACCGATTCGCACGCCGGACGAGGCCAAGGGGCAGAAGATTCGCGTCAACTCCTCCAAGGTGAACCAGGCGATCATCCGCTCGATCGGCGCACTGCCGCAGAGCATGGCGTTCTCCGAGGTCTATCAGGCTTTGCAGACCGGCGTGGTGGACGGCACGGACGGCAACCTGCCCAACCTCTACACGCAGAAGCAGTACGAGGTGCAGAAGTACGCAACGCTCACGCACCACACCTACAGCGGCTACGTGGTGGTGGTGAACAAGCCTTTCTGGGAGAAGCTGCCGGCCGACATCCGCGCAAGCCTCGAAAAAGCGGTCGATGAAGCGACTGCCTTCAACGAGAAGATCGCCGAAGAGGACGAAGCCACCGCGTTGGCCGCGATCAAGGCTTCCGGCAAGACGGAGATCCACGTCCCGACGCCGCAGGAGAAGGCGCAGTGGGTCGAGGCCATGGCCCCCGTGCAGGACGAACTCGCCTCGCGCGTCGGCAAGGATCTTGTCAGCGCAATCCGCAAGGAAACGGGCGCCGAGTAAGGCTAGCGGGCGGGACGGCCACAGCGGCCGCCCGCGCCCTCGATTTCCCTGAGAGGTTCCATCATGAAATTTCTTGACGCCCTCGAGGAGTGGCTCATCACGTTCCTGATCGGGGCGGCGACGGTCATCACCTTCCTTGCGGTGGTTCATCGCTACGCGAGCGGATTCGCCATCCCCGGCCTGCAGGACTGGCTCATTTCCATCAACATGGCCTGGGCGCAGGAACTGACCATCATCATGTTCGTCTGGATGGCCAAGTTCGGTGCCGCCTATGGCGTGCGAACCGGCATCCACGTCGGTGTCGACGTACTGATCAACCGGCTCTCCGACAAGCTGCGCTTCAAGTTCATCGTCTTCGGCCTGCTCGCGGGCGCCCTGTTCACCGGCATCATTGCCACGGTGGGTGCGCAGTTCGTGTGGGACAACGGTGCCCACTACTCGATCTTCAGCAGCCTCGGCCTGGACACCGGAGATGCGCTCGAAGGCCCGACCACGGTCGATCTCGAATGGCCGACCTGGATCGTCTATTCGGCCATCCCGCTCGGCAGCGCCCTGATGTGCTTCCGCTTCCTGCAGGTGTGCTGGTCCTTCATCCGAACCGGCGAGTTGCCCCATCACGACCATGGCCATGTCGACGGCATGGACGACATTGACATGGGCGTCGAGGCACCCGATCCCAGCGACGTCTATCCGCGCGATCTGGACCACGGGCAACACGAAAAGAACGGAGGCTCGAAATGAGCACAGCCATCATCTTTGCATTGCTGCTGGGGCTCATGGTCACTGGCATGCCGATCTCGATCTCGCTCGGTCTGACCGTGCTGAGTTTCCTCTTCTTCATGAGCCAGGTGCCGATCGAAAGCGTGGCCCTCAAGCTCTTCACCGGCATCGAGAAGTTCGAGATCATGGCGGTGCCCTTCTTCATCCTGGCGGGCAACTTCCTGACCCACGGCGGTGTCGCGCGGCGAATGATCAACTTCGCCACCTCGATGGTGGGACACATGGCCGGCGGCCTCGGTCTGAGTGCGGTGGTGGCCTGCGCGCTGTTTGCCGCGGTCTCGGGTTCGAGCCCGGCCACGGTGGTGGCGATCGGCTCGATCCTGCTGCCCGCCATGGTCAAGTCCGGCTATCCGGTCAAGTACGGCGCCGGCGTGGTCGCCTCGGCGGGCGGCCTCGGCATCCTGATTCCGCCCTCGATCGCGATGGTCATGTACGCGGTATCGACCAACAGTTCGATCGGTGCGCTCTTCATGGCCGGTGTCTTCCCGGGCCTGGTGCTGGCCAGCATGCTGCTGTTCACCACCTGGTGGCTGGCGCGCAAGAACAATTACCCGCGCGCACCGCGTGCGACTTGGGCCCAGCGCGTCAAGGCCTTCCGTGAATCGATCTGGGGCCTGCTGCTGATCGTGGTGGTGATGGGCGGAATCTACTCCGGCATCTTTACTGCCACCGAGGCGGCGGCGATGAGCGCGGTCTATGCCTTCGTGATCGCGGTGTTCGTCTATAAGGACCTCAAGCTGAAGGACCTCAAGAAGGTGCTGATCTCGTCGGCCAACCTGTCGGCGATGCTGCTCTACATCATCACCAACGCGGTCCTGTTCTCCTTCCTGCTCACCAACGAGCAGATCCCTCAACAAATGTCGGGATGGATCATCGACAGCGGGCTGGGCACGATCGGCTTCCTGCTGCTCACCAACATCATCCTGCTGGTCGCGGGCAACTTCATGGAGCCCTCGTCGATCATCCTGATCTTCGCGCCGATCCTCTTCCCGATCGCGACGAGCCTGGGCATCGACCCGGTGCATTTCGGCGTGATGATCACGGTGAACATGGAGATCGGCATGATCACCCCGCCGGTCGGCCTCAACCTCTACGTGGCCAGCGGCATCACCAAGCTCGGCATGACCGACATGAGCAAGGCGGTCGGCCCCTGGCTGCTGACCATGCTGGTGTTCCTCGCCATCGTCACCTACTGGCCGCCGCTCTCGCTGTGGCTGCCGAAGACCCTCGGAATGATGTGACGCGCCGCTCGCGCGCCCCGTGCGGGCGCGCGGCGGGCCGACATTACCCCGCAATCCTCCCCGCTGGAGATACTGCATGAACCTCAAGGACTGGATCGGCCGCTCGGAAACGGTTTCCGACATCGCCACCGCCACCCCCTATGCCGCCCTGTCGGCGACCTTTGACCGCCCCGCCGAACGCCCGCCGGTCGGCACGCCGCTGCCCGGCCTGTGGCACTGGCTGTATTTCCTGCCGCTCCACCGCCAGTCGGAAATCGGCCCTGACGGTCACGCCAAGCGCGGTGGTTTCCTGCCGCCAGTGCCCCTGCCCCGCCGCATGTGGGCCGGCAGCCAATTCACCTTTCACAAGCCCTTGCACATCGGCGACGCGATGACACGCACCTCGACCATCCACGACGTCACCGAGAAGAGCGGCCGCACCGGACCGCTGGTGTTCGTGAAGGTGCGCCACGAAATCCGCCGCGAAGGCGAAGCGGACATCGCGCTGACCGAGTTTCACGACATCGTCTATCGCGAGGCTGCCAAACCCGATGACGTCGCGCCGCCGCCCAAGGCCGCGCCGGCGAGCGCCACCTGGGAAAAGAAGTGGGTGCCCGACGACGTGCTGCTGTTCCGTTACTCGGCGCTGACCTTCAACGGCCACCGCATCCACTACGACCGAAAGTACGTGACCGAGGTCGAGGGCTACCCCGGCCTGGTGGTGCACGGCCCGATGGTCGCCACCCTGCTGCTCGATCTGCTGCGCCACCAGCTGCCCGACGCCGAACTCGCCAGCTACGAGTTCCGCGCGGTGCGCCCGGTATTCGACATCAACCACTTCTTCGTCTGCGGCGAGCCGCAGCCCGACGGCAAGACCTTCCGCCTGTGGGCGAAGGACCACGAGGGTTGGCTGACCATGGAAGCCACCGCCGTCATCAAGTAAGGAACGCCCATGAGACCCCTTGAAGGCATTACCGTCGTCACCCTCGAACACGCCATCGCGGCGCCCTTCGCCACCCGCCAGCTCGCCGACCTGGGCGCGCGCGTGATCAAGGTCGAGCGCCCCGGCGTGGGCGACTTCGCCCGCGGCTACGACGAGCGCGTTCGCGGCCTGGCTTCGCACTTCGTCTGGATCAACCGCTCGAAGGAATCCCTCACCCTCGACGTCAAGCATCCGGAGGCGCAGGCCGCGCTCATGAAGCTGATCGTCGAAGAGGCCGACGTGGTGGTACAGAACCTGGCGCCCGGCGCGGCGGCGCGGCTCGGCCTGTCGTACGAGGCGCTGTCGGCCATCAAGCCCGAGATCATCGTGTGCGACATCTCCGGCTACGGCGCCGACGGCCCCTACCGCGACAAGAAGGCCTACGACCTGCTCATCCAGAGCGAATCCGGCTTCCTCTCGGTGACCGGCACCGAGGACGAGCCCTGCAAGGCAGGCCCCTCGATCGCCGACATCTCGGCCGGCATGTACGCCTACACCAACATCCTCGCCGCCCTGATGCAGCGCCAGAAGACCGGCCGCGGCCAGCATCTGGACATCTCGATGCTCGAGAGCCTGGTCGAATGGACCACCTACCCGCTCTACTACGCCTTCGACGGCGCCGCCCCGCCGCCGCGCACCGGCGCCAGCCACGCCACCATCTACCCCTACGGCCCCTTCCCGGCCGGCGACGGCAAGACGGTGATGTTCGGTTTGCAGAACGAACGCGAATGGGCCGGCTTCTGCGCCAAGGTCCTGCTCCAGCCCGAGCTGGCGCACGAGGAACGCTTCTCGAGCAACTCGCGGCGCAGCGCCGCGCGCGTCGAGTTGCGCCAGATCATCATCGACGCCTTCGCCGAGCTGAGCGCTGCGCAGGTGGTCGAACGGCTCGATGCCGCGCAGATCGCCAATGCCCAGGTCAACGACATGCATGCCGTATGGGCGCACCCCCAGCTCAAGGCGCGCAAGCGCTGGCGCGAGGTCCAGACCTCGGTCGGCACCGTCCCGGCATTGCTGCCGCCCGGCTCGTGGGAACAAGGCGATCCGCGCATGGATCCGGTGCCCGCCCTGGGCGCCCACTCCGCGGCGATCCTCGCCGAGCTCGGCTATCCGGCCGACCAGGTGGAAGAGCTCAAGGCCGCTGGCGTGATCTGAGCGGCACCGGAGACACTCATCATGCACCCGCCCATCACCTATCTCTTCGTTCCGGGCAACCGTCCGGAGCGGTTTGACAAGGCCTTCGCCACCGACGCCGGGACGATCATTCTCGACCTCGAGGATGCGGTGGCCCCCACGGACAAGTCGGCCGCACGCGACGCGATCGCCACCTGGGTCGGCCAGCACGCGACACTGGCCGAGCGCATCGCCGTGCGCATCAACGACACCCAATCGGTGTGGTTTTCCGACGATCTGGCCATGATCCGCGAGGCCGGGATTCGCTGGGTGATGCTGCCCAAGAGCGAATGGCCGGAACAGATCGATCGGGTCCGCTCGACGGCACCCGGCGCCGAGGTGCTGGCGCTGGTCGAAACCGCGCGCGGCATCCACAACGTCGATCAGATCGCCACCTCCGACGGCGTCGCACGGCTGGCCTTCGGTACGCTGGACTATGCGGTGGACCTCGACCTGTCAGGCGACGAGGCGGGCCTGGCCTACGCGTCCTCTCGCATCGCCATTGCCGCACGCTGTGCCGAGTTGCCCTCGCCGGTGGCCGGCGTCACCCCCTCGGTCACCGACGAGGCGCGCGTGCTCGCCGACTTCGCCTTTGCGCGGACCTTCGGCTTCGGCGCAAAGATGTGCATTCACCCCAAACAGGTGGCGTGGATCCATGCAGCCGCCCGCCCCAGCGCCGAGGAACAGGACTGGGCGCACCGGGTGCTGGCCGCGGCCGAGGCCGCCGATGGTGCCGTCCAGCTCGACGGAAAGATGATCGACCGGCCGGTGATGCTCAAGGCACGGGCCATCCTCGCCCGCAGCCGCGCCGGCGACCCCCACTGACACCTGACAACACGGAATCCCCCCATTCAAGGAGCAACACCATGGCCGCGAGCATCATCGACTCCAGCATCTTCGGCAACATTTTCTGCACCGACGCCATGCGCGAGGTGTGGTCCGACCGCAACCGCACCCGCCACTACGTCGCCATCGAACGCGCGTTGGCCGTGGTGCAAGGCCGCTTGGGCATCATCCCGCAGGAAGCCGCCGATGAAATCATCAGCAACTGCGACATCGACAAGATGGACATGGACCGACTGCGCGAACAGACCGAGCGCATCGGCTACCCGGTGCTCGGCGTGGTCACCCAGATCAACCAGCTGTGCCGCGACAAGCTCGGCGAGTTCGTGCACTGGGGCGCCACCACCCAGGACATTACCGACACCGCCACGGTGATGCAGATCCGCGAAGGGCTGGAAATCATCGACCAGGAACTCGCCGCCATCTCGGCCGCGCTGGTGGCCTTGTCCACGCGCTATCGCGACACCCCGGTGATCGGCCGCAGCAATCTGCAGCAGGCCATCCCCGTCACCTTCGGCTTCAAGACCGCATCCATCCTCGCCGGCATCGAGCGCCACCGCGAGCGCCTGGCCCAGTTGCGCCCCCGTGTGCTGATGGGCGAGTTCGGCGGCGCCTGCGGCACGCTGGCCTCCATCGAGTCCGGCGCCATGGAAACCCAGGCCGGGCTGATGGAAGAACTTGGCCTGGCCCAGCCCGACATCGCCTGGCACACCGTGCGCGACACCATCGCCGAGGTGGGCGCCTTCCTCGGCCTGGTGGGCGGCTCGCTGGGCAAGATCGCCATGGACGTGAAACTCATGATGCAGCACGAGGTGGCCGAGGTCTTCGAGCCCTTCCACCCGGGCCGCGGCTCGAGCAGCACCATGCCGCAGAAGCGCAACCCGATCTCGAGCTGCTACATCCACGCCGCCGTGTCGGTGGTGCGCCAGCACTCGGCGGCCCTGATGGACGCGATGATCGCCGACCACGAACGCTCCACCGGCCCGTGGGAGATCGAGTGGATCGCCCTGCCCGAGGCCTTCTGCCTGCTCGCTGGCGCGCTCAAACAGACGCGCTTCTTGCTCGAGGGGCTGGAGGTGAGCGAAGACAACATGCGCGCCAACATCGATCTGACCAAGGGTCTGGTCATGTCCGAGGCGGTGATGATGGGCCTGGGCCCCTACATCGGCCGTGAGTATGCCCATGACCTGGTCTATGACCTGTGCCGCGAGGCGATCCGTACCGATCGACCGCTGCTCGACATCCTCGCCGAGGACCCGGAGATCAATGTGCACCTGGATCGCGACGCGCTGGCCAAACTGTGCGATCCGGCCAACTACCTCGGCCAGGCCGGCGTGATGGTGGACAAGGTGCTGGCCCGCGCAGCCGCCGCGGGGAAATAAGATGCAAGCCTCGGACAGGCAACTCAACGAGCTGGCTCGGCATCAGCTCGACTGCCCGGTCATGTTCGGTTCGATCAGCCAAGCAAGGGACGGGGAACGTGCCGAGGCGCCCCGCCCCGCTGGCGACGACCCGGCGCGATCGAGCGACATGGGCCGGGTCGCCATTCTGAGCGAGAACTGACTCGCACCGAAACGGGCAGGCGGCCACGCCGTGCCCGTTTCACTTTTGACGGGCATCGACAGCGATGGAACTGCGACAACTGCGTTATCTCTTGCGAACGATCGAACTGGGCAGCATCAGCCAGGCGGCGCTCGACCTCGGTGTGGCGCAGTCGGCCGTCAGCCTGCAGATCCAGAAGCTCGAGAGCGAGCTCTCCACCCGCCTGCTCGAGCGCGGCCCCCACGGTATTTTGCCGACCGAAGCCGGGCTGGCCTTCATCGCCCATGCGCAGCTCAGCCTGCGCCATGCCGACGAAGCGGCCAGCGCCGCCCGGCAGGCCCGCCTGTCGGGCGTGGTGAGCGTTGGCCTGGCGCCCACCACCGCCGGCGTGCTCGGCATGCCGCTGATGGAAGCGATGCACCGTCAGTATCCCGATATCCGCATCCGGCTCGTCGAGGCCATGTCCGGCCACCTCGGCCAGATGCTCAACAGCCGTGAACTCGACATCGCGGTGCTCTTCGACGGCCACCAGGCGCGGCGCTGGTCCATCCAGCCGATGCTCGACGAGCGATTGTTCGTCATCGCCGGCGCCGACACCCCACCCGCGCCGCTGCCCACCCGGCTGGGCGCGCTGAACGGCTTGCCGCTGGTGTTGCCCACCCCGCGCCACGGCCTGCGCCGCGTACTCGACAACGCCTTCAACGCGCTGGGCATCACCCCCAACGTGATCGCCGAGGTCGACTCGCTCTATGTCCTGATGGACATGGTCCGCAACGGTCTGGGCGCCAGCGTGCAGCCTTGGGCGGCCCTCGCCCGCCAGCCCGACGCAGACGCGTGCCTGCGCTGGTGCGAACTCGAGGACGACGGCACCGCGCGGCGCAACCTGGTGTGCAGCCTGTCGGAGGACGAACTGTCGCCCGCCGCCATCGCCACCCGCAGCACCTTGCAGCGCACCGTCGGCCAGCTGGTCGACAGCGGCCGCTGGCGTGGCGTCACCGCGCTCCATCTCGAATCGAGATAGCCAGATATGGCTTCGACTTAGGGCAACCTGCTCCGAAACCGCGATAGTCGAGCTCAACACCATTGCGAACAGGAGCACGACTCATGGAACACGCGCACGCCCACACGGTGGACGTCCTGGTCATCGGCGGCGGTAACGCCGCGCTGTGCGCCGCGCTGGTCGCCCGCGAAGCCGGCGCCTCGGTGCTGCTGCTCGAAGCCGCCCCCCGGGCCTGGCGCGGCGGCAACTCCAGTCACACCCGTAACCTGCGCTGCATGCACGACGCGCCACAGGACGTGCTGACCGACCGCTATCCCGAAGAAGAATTCTGGCAAGACCTGCTCAAGGTCACCGGCGGCCTCACCAACGAGAGGCTCGCCCGCCTCGCCATCCGCGAGTCGTCCGGCTGCCGCGACTGGATGCGCAAGCATGGCGTCAATTTCCAGCCGTCGCTGTCCGGCACGCTGCACCTGTCGCGCACCAATGCCTTCTTCATGGGCGGTGGCAAGGCGCTGGTCAATGCCTACTACCGTAGTGCCGAGGCACTGGGTGTGCGCATCCGCTACGCGTCGCCGGTGGACCGGATCGAGCTGGAAGACGGCGCCTTTCGCGCCGCCTGGGTCGGCAACGAACGCATCGCCGCCCGCGCCTGCGTGATGGCCGCCGGCGGCTTCGAGTCCAACCGTGAGTGGCTGCGCGAGGCCTGGGGGCAGAACGAGAACGGCGAGTGGCCGGCCGACAACTTCGCCATCCGCGGCACCCGCTTCAATCGCGGCGTGCTGCTCAAGGCCATGATCGACGCCGGCGCCGACACCGTCGGCGACCCCTCGCAATCGCACTGCGTGGCCATTGATGCACGCGCCCCGGAGTACGACGGCGGCATCTGCACCCGCATCGACTGCGTCTCGCTGGGCATCGTGGTCAACCAGCACGCCGAGCGCTTCTACGACGAAGGCGAGGACTTCTGGCCCAAGCGCTACGCCATCTGGGGGCGCCTGGTCGCCCAGCAACCCGGGCAGATCGGCTTCTCGATCATCGACGCCAAGGCCAATGGCCGCTTCATGCCGCCGGTGTTTCCCGGCGCCCAGGCCGACACGCTCGAAGCACTCGCCCGCCAGCTGGGCATCGACGAGGCTGCCTTCGTGCGCACGGTGCACGCGTACAACGCCGCCTGTCGCGTCGGCACCTTCGATCACACCATCCAGGACGACTGCCACACCGAAGGCCTGTCGCCGGCCAAGACCCACTGGGCGCTGCCCATCGATACCCCGCCCTTCCGCGGCTACGCGCTCAAGCCGGGCATCACCTTCACTTACCTGGGCCTGAAAGTGGACGAACACGCCGCCGTCCATTTCTCGGGCCAGCCCAGCCCCAACCTGTTCGTCGCCGGGGAAATGATGGCCGGCAACGTGCTCGGCAAGGGCTACACCGCCGGGGTCGGCATGACCATCGGCACGACCTTCGGCCGCATCGCCGGCGCCCATGCCGCGGCAGCCGCGCGCCAGGGAGCAACCCATGCACACGCTTGACACCCTCACCCGCGAAGCGGCCGACCTGGCCGCCGGACGCGCCCTGCCCGCCCCCCAGGCCGACGAAGCCGAGGTCAGCCGGATCCTGCAGATCTGCAACGCCTGCCGCTACTGCGAAGGCTTCTGCGCGGTGTTCCCGGCCATGACCCGTCGGCTCTGCTTCGACAAGGCCGACGTGCACTACCTGGCCAATCTGTGCCACAACTGCGGTGCCTGCCTGCACGCCTGCCAGTACGCGCCGCCGCACGAGTTCGCAGTCAACGTGCCCCAGGCCATGGCCAGGGTGCGCGCGCACACTTATTCGGACTTTGCCTGGCCGACCGGTTTTGGCAAGCTCTACCGCAACAACGGCGTGACCGTCGCGCTGGCCGTCGCCGGCGGATTGGCCCTGTTCCTGGTGCTCGCGCTCGCCCTGCAAGGCACGCTCTTCCACACACCGCTGGCCGGCGACTTCTACGCCATCTTCCCGCACAACCTGCTGGTGTCGATGTTCGCGCCGGTGTTCCTGTTCGCGGCGCTGGCGCTGGGCATCGGCGTCACCCGCTTCTGGCGCGAGGCCGCCCCCGGCGCGGCCAGCGGCGAGGCCATCGCAGAGACCACCCATGACGTGCTGCGCCTGACCTACCTCGACGGTGGCCACGGCCTCGGCTGCAACAACGCCGACGATGCCTTCACCCTCGCGCGGCGGCGCTTCCATCACCTGACCTTTTACGGTTTCATGCTGTGCTTTGCCGCCACCAGCGTCGCCACGCTGTATCACTACGTGTTCGGCTGGGAGGCGCCCTATGCCTTCACCAGCCTGCCGGTGGTGCTTGGCACCGTGGGCGGCATCGGCCTGCTGATCGGCCCGGCCGGGCTGTTCTGGCTGAACCTGAAGCGTCACCCCGAACATGGTGACGCAGCGCAAAAGCCGATGGATCGCGGCTTCATTGCCTTGCTGTTGTTCACCAGCCTGAGCGGTCTGGCCTTGCTCGCCGGCCGCGACACGGGCGCCATGGGCGTGCTGCTGGCGATCCACCTCGGCGTGGTGATGGGCCTGTTCCTGACCATGCCCTACGGCAAGTTCGCCCACGGTTTCTACCGTAGCGCGGCGCTGCTCAAGTGGGCGATCGAGAAGCGACGCCCCAATCCGATCGGCGTCGGCAGCGATGGCTAGGTCCTTACCAGAAACGACACCCACGAGGCCGGCGAACCCGGCGCGTCGCCAGGCCTGGCGCGCGCTGGGCTCGCCGGCCTACCGGCATTACTTCTTCGGCCAGTTGCTGTCACTGGTCGGCACCTGGATCCAGCAGGTGGCCCTCGGCTGGTTGGTCTACCGGCTCACCGACTCGACCGTGCTGCTGGGCGCCGTGGCGTTTCTGAGCAACGCCCCCCAGCTGATGGTGGCCCCCTTCGCCGGCATCATCATCGACCGCAGCGACCGCAAACGCCTGATGCTGCAAGTCCAGACGCTGATGTTGGCGCAGGCGGTGTTTCTGGCGGTGTTCACCTATGTCGGCTGGATCACCCCCTGGCTGATTCTGGTCGCCGCCGGCGTGCTGGGAGTGCTCAACAGCTTCGACGCGCCGCTGCGCCATTCGCTGGCCGGACAGCTCGTCCCCCGGCGCGAGGACATCCCCAACGCCATCGCGCTCAATACGCTGACCTTCAACGTCGCCCGCTTCATCGGCCCGCCGGCGGCCGGGCTGCTGCTGGCGGCCACCTCGGCGGCGGTGTGCTTTGCGGTCAATGGCGTCTCGTTCCTGGCCTTGATCCTGGCGCTGCGCAGGCTCGCCCCGTCCGCCTCGCCAGCGGCGCCCACGCCCTTCGGCACGGCGATGCGCGAGGGCTTCGGCTACGTCCGAAGCAGCGTGCCGGTGCGCATGCTGCTGACGCAGGTGGCCCTGCTGAACTTCTTTGCCGCGAGCTATCTGCCGATGATGCCGGCCTTCGCTCGCGACGTGTTCGCCGGCGGGCCGAACACCCTCGGCGTGCTGCTCGGCAGCGCCGGCGCCGGCGCACTGGTGGCCTCGGCCTATCTGATGTCGCGCCCCTCGGTGCGCGGCCTCACCGGCAGCATCCTGCACGCCAATCTGCTCGCCGGGGTGTCGCTCACCGGCTTCGCGCTGACCGACGCGCTGTGGCTGGCCCTGGTGCAATTGTTCCTGCTCGGCTTCAGCATGATCGTGTGCAATGCCTCGACCAACACCATCCTGCAGACGATCCTGCCCGAGGGGCTGCGCGGGCGGGTGCTGGCGCTGTACACCGCCGCCAACCTCGGTGCCGCGGCTGTCGGCGGCCTGCTGGTCGGCTGGGTGGGCGGCCTCATCGGCCCCGAAGCAGCGCTGCTCGCGGCCGGTTTGCTGCTGATGGGCGCGGGCGCACGCTTCTATCTGCGACTTGAATCCATGCGGGTACACCTGCGCCCCCTGTATGCCGCCCAGGGCATCGCGCCCCGCTCAAGCGAATGATCCCTTCCGGAGAGCTGCCCATGAACCGCATCACCGTGCTGGACGACTATCAGGGCGTCGTGTCGCGCCTCGACGCCACGCGCCTGCTCGACGGCCTCGATGCGCACCTGCAGGTGCTGCACGAGCCGCTGGACAACGACGCGGCACTCATCGACGCCCTGCGCGAGACCCGCTGTCTGGTGCTCATCCGCGAGCGCACCCGCATCGGCGCCGAGCTCATCGCCGCCTTGCCCAAGCTCGAACTGATCGTGCAGACCGGGCGGCTCGCCTCGTGCATCGACCTCGACGCCTGCGCCCGCCACGGCGTGATCGTACGCGAGGGCAGCGGCAACCCCATCGCACCGGCCGAACTGACCTGGGCGCTGGTACTGGCCGCGTCGCGCCGGCTGGTGCCCTACGTGCGCCAGCTCGAGGCCGGCCGCTGGCAGCGCAGCGCCGAGCAACGCGAAGACGAGACGCTTGGCACGGTGCTCCACGGCCGCACGCTGGGCATCTGGGGTTACGGACGAATCGGCGCGCGGGTCGCGAGCTTCGGTCGCGCCTTCGGCATGCGGGTGATTGCCCACGGGCGCGACGGCTCCGAGCAGGCCGCCACTCAGGCAGGCGACCACTTCGAGGCCGACCGCAAGGCCTTCTTCGCGCAAGCCGATGTGCTCTGCCTGCACCTGCGCATGACCCCGGAGACGCGCCACATCGTCACCGCCGCCGACCTTGCCGCCATGCAGCCCCATGCCTTGTTGGTCAACACCAGCCGTGCCGAACTGATCGCCCCCGGCGCCCTGCTCGCTGCGTTGGCTGCCGGGCGGCCGGGTTTTGCCGCACTCGATGTGTTCGAGGACGAACCGGGCGGCGTGCAGGCCTACCTGGGCCACCCGCGCATTTTGTGCACGCCGCATCTGGGCTTCGTGGAGCGCGACACCTATGAGGCGTATTTCGATAATGCGTTTGGCCATGTGCGCGCGTATCTCAGCGCCGCCGCAACACGCTGACTATTGCTCAAAAGGCATCAGTAAGGCTGAAGTTTTCACTTCAGTCATCAACCCTCGCGCGTGAGAATGGAGCGCTTGTGGTTGAACTGCGAACGAGGAATCCATGTTCAAGAACATTCCCTGCACCCTGATGCGCGGCGGCACCTCGAAGGGGCCCTACTTCCAGGCCTGTGACCTGCCGAGCGATCCGGTCGAGCGCGACCGGACGCTGCTCGCGGCCATGGGCTCGCCGCATATCCGCCAGGTGGATGGCATCGGCGGCGGCGACACGCTCACCAGCAAGGCGGTGGTGGTGAGCCCCTCGTCGCGCGAGGACATCGACATCGAGTACCTGTTTGCCCAGGTCTCGGTCGATCAGTCGACCGTCGACACCATGCCCAACTGCGGCAACATGCTTGCCGGCGTCGGCCCCTTCGCGATCGAGAACGGGCTGGTCGCTGCGCAGGATCCGGTCACCCGGCTGCGCATCCTGAACCGCAACACCGGCAAGATCGTCGAGGCCGTGGTGCAGACGCCGGGCGGCGTCGTGACCTACGAAGGCGACACGCGGATCGACGGCGTGCCCGGCACGGGGGCGCCGATCGTGCTCAATTTTCTCGATGCCGCCGGCGCCAAGACTGGCCAATTGTTCCCCACCGGGCAACGCATCGACCGGGTCGACGGCATCGAGGTGACCTGCATCGATTTCGCGTCGCCGCTGGTCTTCGTGGCGGCCGAGGCCCTGGGCAAGACCGGTTACGAAACCAAGCAGGAACTCGACGCTGACACGGCGCTGAAGGCCCGCCTCGAAGCCATCCGCATCGAGATCGCCCTGCGCGCCGGGCTGGGCGACGTGCGCCAGTCGGTGCTGCCGAAAATCGCCCTGGTGGCCGCCCCCGGGCGCGGCGGCACCATCGCCTCGCGCTATTTCACGCCGTGGTCCTGCCACTCGGCCTTCGCCGTCACCGGCGCGTTGTGCCTCGCGGCGGCGGCCAGCATCGCCGGTACGGTGCCGGCCCGCTACGCCCGGCGCTCGGCGGACGATCCCGATCTGATCGGCATCGAGCACCCCGCCGGCGGCCTGGACATCCGCATGGGAGAGGCCCCGGACTCCACCCCCGAGGCACCCCGCTTCGCCGTGGCCGGGCTGGTTCGCACCGCACGCCCGCTGTTCGTCGGCGTGGTCCACGTCCCGGTCGGTCAAATCCACCAGGCCGCCTGATCCCCTCGCCGGGCAGCCCGCATCCCCGGCGCTCCACCCTGTCCTCGAGAACCGTTGTCGCGCTGTTCAAGGCGTGCCTCCCGGTACGCCTTGTTGTTGCGTTAATCGAATAAATTAGCGCACGCAATGCATTTCCGCGCATCAATGAGGACCACCATACTTCGATCAAGGTGGCGAAATCAGAAGGCACCTGGCGCGCTGCGTCCAACACCGCATTTGCCTCGAGGCAAATCCAGAAGAATCAAGAGGAGACACCATGAAGCAGCATCACATTTCCCCCCTGCTCCCGTTCATGCTCGGCGCGCTGGCCGTGAGCGGAACGGCCACGGCCGCAGACACCGAGGGCCATTCGCTGGAACTCAAGACACGCGGTATCTACTTCGACCGTGACTACGAGAACGACGCCAAAGATCGCAGCCAGTCGGCGCTGGGTCTGCAGTTGAACTACGAATCGCCCTATTTCCGGGACTTCATCGGGATCGGCTTGTCGGGCTATAGCGTGACCAAGTTGGGGGCAAGCGGCCACCTGACCTCCGACATCCTGTCGGTGGACAAAGACGGCGACGTACACGACTCCTTCGGCAAGATCGGCCAGGCCTTCGTCAAGCTCAAGTTCAAGGATGTGGTCAGCGCCAAGCTGGGCCGCCAGGTTCACAAGAGCCTGCTGCTGAGCAGTTCGGGCAGCCGCGCGATTCCCAACACCTTCTCGGGCGGCACCATCGATATCAAGCCGATGAAGGGCCTGAAGGTCTATGGCGCCATGTACAACGAATGGTCGCCGCGCTCGGATGCCCACTTCCACGAATTCAAGACCGACCGTTCCGACGAAGGCGACATCGACTACATCGGCCTGATCGGTGTGAGCTACGACGCCGGCCCCTTCAGTGTCGATCTGGAATACCTGAAGTCCGACAACTTCCTGCGCAAGACCGGTCTGGTGGCGTCGTACACCTTCGACCTGGCCAATAAGTCGAAGCTGAAGCTCACCGGCGGCGTGCACACCTCCCATGACGATGGCAAGCTGTTCGTGACCGGCGCGGAAAGCGGCGAGCTGGATGACGAAGACGTCCCCGGTTCGAAAGCTGGCACCACCGCCAGCGACAACGACGGTCTCGGCGTTTATGTGGCGGCGGACTGGAGCTTCGGCAATGTTCTGCTCGGGGGGGCCGTGGCAAAGTTCGACGGCGCCTGGATCGAAGACAACTTCGCCGGTGACCACGGCACCAATGTGTTCCCCACCGGAGGCGTGTTGGCCGACTTCACCAACCGAGACGAACGGGTGTGGATGCTCAAAGCCGGATACAACTGGAAGGACTACATCAAGGGCCTGAAGACCACGATCAGCTACAAGAAAGGCACCGGTGCCCGCAACAGCCATGTGCCCGCGCTGGGCAAAGCCGACGAGAGTGAACTGGCACTGGACGTGCGCTACGCTATCCCGCTGCTCAAGGGGCTTGGCGTCCGCTACACCTATCTTGACTACAAGTCCGACAAGACCGGCCGTCTGGACGGTGTGAAAGACGACGAACGCGATCATCGCCTGTACATCGACTACACCTATCGTTTCTTCTGATTTCCGACCGAGGTGTCACACGACCTCCCGCCGGGAACAGGCCGTCCGGGCGAGGCTGACACCGAAGCAGGACCGATCAGAAGCGGAAAGTTCAGACTTCCGCCTTGCCGCCTTAGCGGGCTGCAGCCCGGTAAGGCGGCAAACTCTGCGCAGTCGCATGCTGGCCGAGACAACAGCGCGACATGTGCGTCATTGCTCGATGTCACGCCGTCTGCGTTCGAACTCGTCCTTGTCGATCTCGCCGCGCGCATAGCGCGTCTTGAGGATGTCGATCGGCTTTTGTGGCGCGTCGGATTCGCGACCACGCCAGCCGCGCACGACAACGACCAAGGCGATGATGAGCAACACCCAGACGAGAATCATCCCGAAGCCCATGCCGTTCCATCCCATGTGATACGCACCAGAGTCCCACATCGTTCGATCCTCCGTTTGGCGACCCTGCGGCCGCGGTCATTTCTCAGGCGAGTCGCGTCGCCGTCGTCCGACGCCCCGATCCGACGCTGATCGGTTCTGTCTGCGATCATGGTCGTTTCTGTCCGGCGCCTGGCGGCGGTGCCGAGCAGCACGGCGAGACCGGGGCTTTTTCGTGGGCCGCCCGGTTTTCAGCGCACCATGCCTTGAAGGCGTTCCAGATGTTCTTGAGCCAGGTTTTCATGTGCCCTTTCCTCCTGTGAGTTTGCGCCGCTGGCTGCGTTGCCAACGCCCGGTTGTAGGAATTATCCGATCTGACCAAGCACCGGAAAACGTTCCAGCAGCCAGTAACTGAAGGCCGTCAGTTGCCCGGTGACCATGGCGACGCCCATGACGATCATGACGCTGCCGCCGACCACCTGCAGCGGTCGCGACGCCCGACGCAGCGACTTGAGCCGGTGCGTCAGTTCGCGCATGAACAGTGCCGCGAGCACGAAGGGGACGCCGAGCCCCAGCGCGTAGGCGGCCAGCAGACCGACCGCGCCACCCAGCGAGCTTTGCATGGCGCCGGCGGTCAGAATGACGCCCAGGATCGGCCCGATGCAGGGCGTCCATCCGAACCCGAAGGCCATGCCCAGCGTGAATGCGGCCGCCGGACGCCCGCCCTTGATTCCGGGGTGAAAGCGCATGTCTCGATTCAACCACCTCAAGCGGTGAAACGGTTTGATCATGAACAAACCGAAAGCGATCACGATGGCGCCGCCGAGCATGTTCAGTTCGGTGCGGAAGCTGAGCAGCAGGCGCCCGATGACGCTCGCGCTGGCCCCCAGGGCGATGAACACCACGCTGAATCCGAGCACGAAGCACAGACTGAGCAGCGCCGAGCGCACATGCTGCTCGAGCCTTGTTTTCTCTTCTGGTGCGTGGGCGGCGTGGCCGGAAACGTAGGATACGTACCCGGGCACGAGCGGGAGCACGCATGGCGACAGGAATGAGATCATGCCGGCGGCCACGGCGCCGGCCAGCCCGATGGCACCGATCTCAGTCACCGCGGGCCGCTCCCGCCACGCCTGAGGCCGGCTGTGGTGGCGACGCGCCACCGCCTTGTGCGCGCAGGCGGCGGACCATCGGAATCAGGGTCTCTTCGATGAACGCCTCGGTCATCGGCCCGATGCGCTTGTAGGCGATACGCCCATCGGGGCCGACCACGAAGGTCTCGGGCACACCATAGACGCCCCAGTCGATGGCGACACGGCCGTCACGGTCGGCACCGGTGCGCGTGTACGGGTCGCCCAGGCTGTCGAGCCAGGCGGCGGCGTCTTCCGGTTTGTCTTTGTAGTTGAGGCCGTGGATGGTGACGATGCCGCGGCGGGCGAGATCGACCAGCAGCGGATGTTCCTCGCGGCAGGCCACACACCAGGAGGCGAACACATTGACTAGGGCGACATCGCCCTTGAGGTCGGCCGTCGACAGGCCAAGCGTTCGTCCCTGGACCGGCGCCAGACTGAATTCGGGGACGGGTTTGCCGATCAGGGGCGACGGCACCTCCCTCGGGTCGAGAAAGAGCCCGACGCCGAGTACCACGGCGATCAGCAGGAACATCACCAGCGGCAGGAAGGCCCGCAGTGGTCGCCGCGGGCTGGAGTCCGGGGCATGGGGCCGGTCGTCGACGGACCGGTCCAGCGTGTTTTCGGTGGCGGGCTGCATCACTCGATCACCGCGGCCTGGTGCCCGGCCCCGCCGGGCAGATCGATGGTGGCCGTGACCTTGAACTGCTGCTGGTCGATGACCCAGATCTTCGCCGCCTTGCTGCTCGACACATACAGGGTGCCGGTGCCGGCGATGCGGTCGAGATGATACGGCGCCGGCGAGAGCGTGATTTCCCGTTGCTCGCCGGTACGGGTGTCCACGGCGACCAGCCGGTCCCCTGCCCTGTCGCTCGCAAACAGGGTGAATCCGTCATCCCCCAGGTCCAGCCCGTGGATCCGCTTTCCGATCGTATAGGTCTTTTCCACCTTGCCGCTGGCCACCGATATCACCGAGACGGTGCCTTTCCGGTCGTTGGACACGTAGATGCTCTGCTCGTCGGGGGAGAACACCAGATGCTCGGGCGTCGGGCCGGCGTCCAGGCGACGCGACACGGTCCAGCTTGCCACGTCGATCTCGCTGAGGCTGGCATCGCCGGTGTTGCTGACATAGGCGCGTTTCCCGTCGCGGGTCACGATGGTGTAGTTCGGGGTGGCACCGGTGAGGATGGTCTTGATTACGCGGTTGGCATCCAGGTCGACCACGCTGACGCCGCCACGGGTCGGATGGGTCGAGATCACGTAGCGACCGTCCGGGGTGATGGCTTCGTGGTGCGTCCAGCCCGCGACGGGGATCTCGCTCATCACATGGCCGTGCACCGGATGGATGACGTAGAGTTTGCTGTTCGGGGTGTCCGCCGACGCGCCGGCCGCCAGGGGCGTTTCGGTCAGACTGCCGGCGATCAGGTATTCCCCGTCCGGGGTCACGACAAGGCCGTGCGGGTTCGCGACCCCGGTGTAGTGCTGAATGATCCTGTGGCTTGCGGTATCGACGGCGATCACTTCGTTCGCGGTGCCGAGCGGAATGTACGCGGTCGGCGCTGCATCAGCGGTCGCGACGGCACCGAACACCAGCAGGGCCTTGGCGATGGACTCGAGATGCTTCATGGCGATTTTCATCTCCGTTTCAGAATCATTTCTGGATGGGCAGGAACTCGGTGCGCATGTAGTCCAGCGCTGCGGCAAGGTCGTCGTCGCTCAGCGACGGATCGCCGCCACGAGGCGGCATGGCCATCGCGGCGCCCGGTGTGCGGACGCCGGCGATGACGCGGCGCAGGAGATCGCTTCGATTTCCGGCCAGGGCACTGGTGGGTTCGGTGAGATCGGGCACGCCCGGGAAGCTGCCCATGCCGTCTGCGCCATGGCATGAGAGGCAGGCGCGGGCATAGACCCGTTCGCCGGACACGCCCTCGTCGGCGAGCGCGCTCGGCGTGGTGCCGACAATCCCGAGGGCGACGAGTGCCGATGTGAGCCCTGCGCCCATCGGATCAACCCTCCGGCCGGTCGTCGCCGTGGTGGCCGTGTTTGCCGTGGTGGCCGTGGCCGAACAGGTGCATCAGCGGGCACAGCGCAAAGAGCAGATACGGCCATGCCCGGGCGAACCAGGCCCGGAATTCGACGGATACCATCAGCAGGGCGGCAACGCCGAGTCCGATGCCTACGAGGGTGGCCTTGTTGCGGTACCACGCGATGCGCGGTGCGCCGGTTTGTGCGGAAGCTGTCTGTGTGTCCATGAGGGTTCCTTGCCCGGCGCGACACCCCGGCCCTGATCGGAGCCGGGCGTCGCGCCGCTGATCGAATCAATGGCGATCAGCCTACGGGGGCAAGCTCGACGGATCCCTGACGGGAACATGACATCTTTGTCATCGCCCGCATCCTTCGATGCCGCCGGCAGTGCCGTCGGTATCGGGGGGCCGCACGGCAAGGATCCGGGCTGCGCACGCGCTCAGCGACGGCACTCGGGCGACATGTGCTTCGGCCCCTGGCAGCGCAGTGCCCGCGCGTCCCACAGGCTTTTCATGTAGGCGATCAGATCGCGGGCATCGGTCGGTGTCAGGGTGCCGGACCAGGCCGGCATGCGGCTGGGCGACGGCAGGCCCTCGAGGATGACCTTTTCCAGTTGCTCGTCGGTGTGATGCCAGGCGTGAGCGGTCTCGTCGAGGGCGGGCGCGAGCGAGGTCTTGCCCGGCGCGGGCGACTCACCGATGCCATGATCGCCATGGCACGCCTGGCAGTTGGTGGTGTAGAGCTGTTCTCCGTGCCGTTCGGCCGCCGTCTGCGGCGCCGGGTAGCCCCCCAGCGGGCGCCAGTGACGACCATCGTCCTGGCTGACGAACAGCTTGTCCGCGCTGGTGGCGGCCGTCAGGGTGTCGCCATTGCGGGCCAGGTGCAGGATTACCTGACCGCCGAAACCGTTGTTCAGTGCCCCCGCCGCCTGACCCGACTGCGCCACCCGCGACAGCCCCTCCCCCAGGCGAAGCTCAGGAAGCCACCGCCCGGCCCGGGTTCGACGAGTGTGGTGGGGCCCTTGCCGGCGCTCTGGCGTGTCCATGTGGCGCCGTCGTCGCGACTGACGACGAGACCGGTCATGGTGCCGGCGAACAGGGTGCCGGCGGTTGTCGGCGATGCGGCCACGGTGATGGTCTTTTCCGGCAGGTCGCCGCTCCGCGTCCAGTGACGTCCCTCGTCGGCGCTCCGATAGATGCCGTCGGCGACGCCGTACAGGATGTCCGATCCGGCGGGGCCGGCGCTCAGGATGGTGAACGGTTTCGCCCCCAGGCCGGACACCGCCTGCCACTGGCGACCGCCGTTGGTCGAGCGCAGGACGGGGGTGTCCGGCGTGCTGGCGTAGAGGCGCTGCGGATCGGCGCGATCCGCCACGAGGGCGGAAAACCCGCCCTGACGAGTGCCGCGCTGGACGATCCGGCCGTCGTGGCCGGCAAAATACAGGCCCGTGTCGCTGGCCACCAAAACCCCCGGCCCTTGCGCCACGAGAGACTGGATGTGCCCCAGATCGGGGGACGCGAGCGCGGCGGACGAGGTCAGGGCCAGCAGGAATGAGAAACGCATGATGGATTCGGTCGATGAGAGTCGGGAAAAGGTTGTCGAGCGCCGTCTCAGAGCGATACGCGCCGCAGCCGCAGCGCGTTGAGGACCACCGAGATGGACGATGCGCTCATGGCGAAGGCGGCGAACATCGGGCTGATCAGCAGGCCGAGGAAGGGATAGAGCACGCCGGCGGCGATCGGTACGCCGACGCCGTTGTAGATCAGCGCGAAGAACAGGTTCTGGCGGATGTTGCGCATGGTGGCCAGGGCCAGGCGCCGGGCTCGCACGATGCCTTCCAGGTTGCCTTTGACCAGGGTGAACGCGGCGCTCTCGATGGCCACGTCCGCGCCGCTGCCCATGGCGATGCCCACATCGGCCTGTGCCAGCGCGGGGGCGTCGTTCACGCCGTCGCCCGCCATGGCGACCTTGCGGCCCTGCGCCTGGAGGTCCTTGATGATGCTGGCCTTGTCCGCCGGCAGCACGTCGGCGCGGATCTCGTCGATGCCCAGACGCTTGGCCACGGCGCGTGCCGTGCGTTCGTTGTCGCCGGTGGCCATGATGATGCGAAACCCCAGCTCGTGCAGCGCCTTGAGCGCCGCTGGTGTGCTTTCCTTGGTCGGATCGGCGACGCTGACCATGCCGGCGATGGCGCCGTCGAGCACCACGAACATGACCGTTTCGCCCTCGTCGCGGCGTGCGTTGGCCTGTTCGGCCAGGTCGCCGCCGTCGAGGCCCATGTCGGCCATCAGGGCGGCATTGCCGAGCGCCACGGCCTTGCCGTCCACCGTGCCTTTCACGCCCTTGCCGGTGACCGCTTCGAAGTCGCCGGCCTCGGCCAGCGTCACGCCGCGCGCCTCGGCGCCGCTGACGATGGCCTCTGCCAGGGGGTGCTCCGAGCCGCGTTCGAGCGAGGCGGCGAGCCGCAACACCTCGGTTTCAGCATGGTTCGCCTCGGGCAGGACCGCGACCAGCTTCGGCTTGCCTTCGGTCAGCGTGCCGGTCTTGTCCACGATCAGGGTGTCGACCTTCTCGAAACGCTCCAGTGCCTCGGCGTTCTTGATCAGCACCCCGGCCTGGGCGCCACGTCCGGTGGCGGTCATGATCGACATCGGTGTGGCCAGACCGAGCGCGCACGGGCAGGCGATGATCAGCACCGAGACCGCCGAGACCAGCGCATAGGCATAGGCCGGCGCCGGCCCCCAGATCGCCCAGGCGACGAAGGCGAGCACCGCGACGCCGATGACCGCCGGGACGAAACGGCCGGCCACCATGTCGGCGAACTTCTGGATCGGCGCGCGGCTCTTCTGCGCGCTCGAGACCATCTCGACGATCTGCGCGAGCATGGTGTCGTTGCCCACGCGCGTGGCCTCCATTACCAGGGCGCCAGTGCCGTTGATCGTAGCGCCGGTAAGCGAATCGCCGGCGCCCTTCTCCACGGGTACCGGCTCGCCGGTGATCATGCTCTCGTCGATGGAGGAATGGCCCTCCGCCACCACGCCGTCGACGGGGATCTTGTCGCCGGGCCGCACGCGCAGCCGGTCGCCCACCTGCACGTCTTCGAGCGCAATCTCCTCTTCCGAGCCGTCCGGCCGGATCACCCGTGCGGTCTTGGCCGCCAGGTCGAGCAGCGCACGAATGGCCTTGCCGGTGCCTTCGCGGGCGCGCAGTTCCATCACCTGGCCGAGGAGCACCAGGGTGACGATAACCGCCGCCGCCTCGAAATACACCCCCACCGCGCCGGTGTCCGGGTCGCGGAAACCGGCCGGAAAGATCCCCGGCGCGATCAGGGCGACCAGCGAGTACAGGTAGGACGCGGCCACGCCCATGGCGATCAGCGAGAACATGTTGAGCTTCTGCGTGCGGAACGACGTCCAGCCGCGCACGAGGAAGGGCTTTCCTGACCACAGGATCACCGGCGTGCCGAGGACGAACTCGAGCCACAACGCGGTGGTCTCGCCAAAGAAGCTGCGGATCGCCGTGACACCGAACAAGGGCGCCATGGTTAGAACCAGCAGCGGTACCGTCAGCGCGAGGCCGACCCGGAGCCGCCGGGTGAAATCGACCAGTTCCGGATTGGGGCCGTCGTCGGCCGCCGCGCCGGACTCCTGCTGCAGCCCCATGCCGCACAGCGGGCACGCGCCCGGGGCCGTCTGGCGCACTTCGGGGTGCATCGGGCAGGTGTACACCGGGCCGGTATGCCCGGGCGGTACGGTGTCGTAGCGCCCGCCCGCGTCGGAGTCATGGGGGGCGGCACGGTGGCCATGATGGCCCGCCTCGCCTGCCGTGTCGGCGGGCACGAGATGCATGCCGCACTTGGGGCAGTCCCCGGCCGCGTCGCGCACGACCTCCGGATGCATCGGGCAGACATATTCGGTGCCATGGGGCGCGGCCGGGGTGGAGGCCGCGCTGCCGTCATGGTCACCGTGGGTGTGCTGTGTTCCCTGTGCGGATGTCGTCATCTGCGTCTCCTCTGTCAAGCCTCCGAGCCGCGGCCGCGTCGGTTTGCCTGAGGCGCAGGGGCGCGCGGCGGGAGGACGTCAGTGGTGATGGTCGTCCGAATGATCGTGCTCGTCGTCGCCATGCATGGCGCCGTCGCCGTGCTGGTGACCGTCACTGGCCATGACCCAGGCGCGGTATTCGGCCGGGCCCATCTGCGGCAGGGTCTGGATGAAGGCGACCAGATCCCAGATGTTGTCGTCGCTCATGCCGCCCTTCCCCCAGGCAGCCATGCCGGTGGCCTTGATGCCGTGCTTGATGACCCAGAAATGCTGCGCTTCGTGGGGCGTACCGGGGGCATCTTCCTCTTCATGGGCCTCGGTCATGGCCTTGGTGAGGTTCGGCGGCACCGGATACAGGCCCTTGCGGATTTCCGAGTCGGCCTCGCCGGGCGTCAGATGGCAGCTGGCGCACATGGCCTCGTAGTTGCCGGCCCCACGCCGGACCCGCTCCTGATCGGACAGATCCGCGGGCACCAAGATATCGCGCGCGCTTTTCTCGATGGCCCGCTCGCGGGTGGTCGTCAGCATCCGGAACAGCCAGGGATGATGGGGGACGTCGGCAGCGACGTCGACCGTGCCGGAATAGGCGATGCCGGCGACGGCGGCCAGGGTGACGATCACCGTGGTCACCACCCCGAGAATGAAATGCTTCATCGTGGTCTCTCCCGTGTTGGGTGAATGGACCGGCACAGCCCCGGACGGCAGGGTTGGCGGTCTCGCGGGCCAGGCGGCGCGGTAACGGCCCATCGTTGTTCGTGCCGCAGTGTGACCGTGTCGCGCCGACGCCAAGCTGACCGTGCGATTACATTCGTGTCATCTTGTTCCCCGCACGCCGAAAACCGGCACACTGGGCAGGTCTGCGCAAGGCGGATTCCGGTGGGCGTGCCGATCGACGACGGACGTCGGTACGGCGCCGGTCAAGGACGCGAGGCGGTCACCATGTGCCACATCCTGCTGCTCATGCCCCTGTTGGCATTGCCGGTCTTCTGGCTGCTGCCGGAGGGGCCGGCCATCGGCGTTTACACCGTGGTGCTGGGCCTGTCGGCGGCGACCTATCTGCTGATGGTCAAGGTCATGCACTTGCCGGCGCTGTTTGGAGTATCGACCCTGATCGGCCGATCGGGCAAGGTCGTGGCCTGTGACGAGCGGGGGCTGTACGTCCGCGTCAACAGCGAGACCTGGGCCGCCCGGTCGGACGCTTCGACGCTGACGGCAGGCGATCCGGTCCGCGTGGTCGCGGTCGACGGCCTGACCTTGTGCGTCGAAGCCGATATCGGTTCGCCCCCCGGACGGGGGGCGTGCGATGCGTCGGCGGGGCACGATTCCCGCGCACCTTGAGGTGGACGCGAGCGGCGGAACGATTCATCGACCCGCCGGCCGCAAGCCGGTCTCAGAACCACATGCGCACGCCGGCCACCAGACGGGTTTCCTTGGCGCGCGTGCCCGACTGCCGCGCCAGATCGGCGGTTTGGCCAAAGCGCCCGCTCCATTCCACCCCGGCATAGGGCGCAAACTGGCGCGAGAACTCGTAGCGCAGGCGAATGCCGGCCAGCGCGTCGGAGAGCCCAGCGCCGATGCCGCGCGCTTCGTCGCGTTTGCCATAGACGTTGATCTCGGCGCGTGGCTGCAGGATGAGCCGCTGGGTCAGCAGCAACTCGTACTCTGCCGACAGGCGCAGCGCGCTGCGTCCGCGTTCGCCCACATAGGCGGTGGCGTCGACCTCGAACCAGTACGGTGCGAGGCCCTGCACGCCGATGGCCAGCCAGTCGCGCTCCGGGTCGGTACCGCCACTGTCGTGACGCCAGCCCAGTTGCGTGTCCCAGAAACTGGCGATGGCGTGGGTCCACAGCACTTCGGTGCGCGCCTCCTCGAGCCGTCCGTTTCCGTAGTCCCCTTCCGACTTGAGGGCGAGCTTGTCGTAGTCGCGCCCGATGCGTGCCTGGGCATCCCAGGCGGTCACGGTCGCGTCATGGGTGTCGACCCGCTCCAGGCGATCGAACCAGAGTGTGGCGAAGCGGTGTTCGTCCGCGAAGCGCAGCTGGCGCGGACCCGGCAGCACGTAGGGCCCGCGCTCGAGGGTGTAGCCGCCGGAGTAGGCATCCGGGTCACGGGCGCCTTCCGGCGCCGCTGGCGCGTCCATCTTCATCGAACCCTGGTCCATCTTCATCGCGCCGGGGTCACGGGTATTCGTGCCCTGCATCGCGCCGTGGTCCATGTTCATGTGCCCCGCGTGGGCGCCGTCCTGTGCCAGCGCCGGCGACCCGGCCATGGCGGCGAGCAGCGTGCCGATCAGCGTCAGTCGGTTCATTGTCGTGTCCTTCCGGTCGTCTGTGTTCATGCCACCAGCACCTCGCGGAACATGCCCGCTTCCATGTGGAACATCAGGTGGCAGTGCCACGCCCAACGGCCGGGGGCATCGGCGTTGACCAGGAAGCTGATGCGCTGGGCCGGTTGGACCGGGATCGTGTGACGACGGACCTGGAAGCCGCCCTGCGGCGATTCGAGCTCGCTCCACATGCCGTGCATGTGCATGGGGTGGGTCATCATGGTGTCGTTGTGCAGGGTGACGCGCAGGCGCTCGCCGTGGTGGAAATGCACCGGCGTACTCTGGCCGAATTCGACGCCGTCGAAGGACCAGGTGTAGCGTTCCATGTTGCCGGTCAGATGCAGCTCGATCTCGCGTCCGGGCTCGCGCGGATCGAGCGCGCCGCCCAGGGTGGACAGGTCCGCCAGGGTGAGCACGCGCCGGCCGTTGTTGCGCAGCCCCACGCCGGGGTCGTCGAGATTCGTGCGCGGGGTGTCGACGCGCATGTCGGTGGAGGCGCCGTATTCGGTGCGCGCATGACGGGCCGCGGGTGTGGCCGGTGCCTGCGCAGCGGCGGCCATGCCATGCGCCCCGTGGTCCATGCCGTGGTTCATGCCGGGCATCGCATCGCCTGCCATGCCCGGCATGCCTGCCATGGCGCCGCCCGCGCCCATGGCGCCCATCATGTCGCCCATGGTCAGCCACTGCACCTTGTCCAGTGCCGGGACCGGCGCTTCGAGCCCGGCGCGCACCGCCAGGGTGCCGCGGGCGAAGCCGCTGCGGTCCATGGACTGGGCGAAGATCGTGCAGGCATCGTCCTGCGGCTGGACGATCACGTCGTAGGTTTCGCCCGGACCGAAGCGGAATTCGTCCACCGTGACCGGTTCGACATCCACGCCGTCGGACTGCACCACGGTCATCTTCACGCCGGGGATGCGCACGTCGAAGAAGCTGTTGCCGGCACCGTTGATGAAGCGCAGGCGCACGCGCTCGCCCGGGCGGAACGGTGCCGTCCAGTTTCCCGACGGCGTCGTGCCGTTCATCAGATAGGTGAGCGTGGCGCCCGACAGGTCGGCCAGATCGGTGGGGCTCATGCGCATGCTGTTCCACATCCGCCGGCGGGTCAGCGCGGCGCCGACGCCGTCATGGGCAGCGTCGCGGAAGAAATCCATCGCGGTCGGCTGGTGGTAGTTGTAGTAGTCGCTCTGGGCCTTGAGCTTGGCGAACACCCGCATCGGGTTCTCGTCGGTCCAGTCGGACAGCTGGACGACATGATCGCGGTCGACGCGGATGCGCTCGCCGCCGCGCGGCTCGACGATCAGCGCCCCGTAGAGGCCGGTGAGCTCCTGCATGCCGGAGTGCGAGTGATACCAGTAGGTGCCGCTCTGGCGCACGGTGAAGCGATAGGTGAAGGTCTCGCCGGGTGCGATGCCCGGGTAGCTGATGCCGGGGACGCCATCCATCTGGTAGGGCAGGATGATGCCGTGCCAGTGGATCGAGGAGGTCTCGCGCAGCCGGTTGGTGACATGGATGGTCACCTCGTCGCCTTCGCGCAGGCGCAGCGTGGGCGCCGGGATGGCGCCGTTGACCGTGGTGGCCATGCGCGGCGCGCCGGTGAAGTTCACGAGGGTCTCGCCGATCTCGAGATGAAACTCGGTGCCGGTCAGTTCGGGGGCGGAGCCGGTCCGGGTTGCGCCGCGTGCTGCGCTGTCGGCGCGGGCCATGCCCGGCAGCGCAGCCACGACACCGCCGGCGACGAGGCCTTGAACGAAGCGGCGCCGCGAGCGGGCGGGCGCTTGAATCAGGTTGGGGGGGCGGGAAGCCATGGTTTCTCCTTATCGCTTTGAGCCACGGCACCATGGCGGTCGGGGCCATGACGCTGCGATGTCGGAGTGTCGGGGCGCGGCGTCGACGCGAAGCTGACGGGTCGATTACATCTGTGTAATCTCGGCGGTCCACCGCCGGGAACTGGCACACTGGTGGCCACAGGCGACGCCCCGAGGCACCGGAGCCGGCATGAGCAAGCGACCCTTTCGATATTCCCTGACCACCCGGCTGACGATCTTCTTCGCCCTTGTCTCTTGTGGCGTGATCGCCGCGCTCGGGATGTTCATGATCAACGTGGTCGGCAAGCATTTCGTGGAGCTCGATCGCGACGAGCTGCAAGGCAAGATCATGCTGGTCGAGAACGTGGTCTCCCGGGTGGACTCCGCCGCGGCGCTGGCGATGCTCGGCGATCGGCTTCGGGATGCCTTCGTCGGCCATCGTGACCTGGTGGTCATGGCGCTCGGCCCCGATGGCCTGCCGCTGCTGGCGACGCCCGGCGTGCATTTTCCGCTCGAGCGTCTGCGCCGGCACACCACGCCGCGCTCGGCGGAAACCTTCGACTGGCGCGAAAAGGGCGTCGCCTACCGAGGGCTGGCGGCCGCCCTCGATACCCGCCTGCCGGACACCGGGCCGATCGTGGTCGCCGTCGCCATCGACATCCGCCACCACGCCCTCTTCCTCGAGCGCTTCAAGGCCTCACTGCTGGCTTTTTCGCTGTTTGCCGCCGCGGTCAGCGGCGTGCTCGGCTGGGGGGTGGCCCGTCGCGGCCTGGCGCCGCTGCGCGACATGAGCGAGCGCGCCTCCGCGGTCACCCCGACCCGGCTGGACCGGCGCCTGCCCGAAGAATCGTTTCCGGTGGAGCTGGCGCATCTGGCCCATACCCTGAACGACATGTTCGAACGGCTCGAGGATGCGTTTCGCCGCTTGTCGAACTTTTCCTCCGATCTGGCCCATGAGCTGCGTACGCCGATCAGCAATCTGATGACGCAGACCCAGGTGGCGCTCGCGCAGCGGCGCGACGCGGACGCCTATCGGGAGACCCTGGCGTCGAACGCCGAGGAATTCGAGCGGCTGGCGAAAATGGTCTCCGACATGCTGTTTCTCGCCAAGGCGGAACATGGCCTGATGCTGCCGTCGATTTCGGCGGTCCGTGTCGAAAACGAAGTGAGCGAGCTGTTCGAGTTCTATGACGCGCTGGCCGAAACCCGCGGGGTCCGCCTGCACGCTTCGGGTCAGGGATGTTTCAACGGCGACCGCTTGATGGTGCGTCGGGCGCTGAGCAACCTGTTGTCGAACGCCCTCAGGCACACCCCGTCCGGCGGGCGGATCGACGTCGCGGTCGAGCCCTCGCAAGACGGTGTCGTGGTTCGCATCGACAACACCGGCACTCCCATCGCGCCGGCCGACATACCTCATCTGTTCGATCGCTTCTACCGGGCCGACAAGGCACGCCGTCACGGTGCCGTCGAGGGCAGCGGCCTGGGCCTGGCCATCACGCGCGCGATCGCGATCGCGCACGGCGGTGACATCAGCGTCTCGTCGGACGCGCAACGCACCCGCTTCAGCGTTCGATTCGCCAGTCAGCAGGCGACGGCATCGGGCGACTGAACGGCGCCATCCGGCGCCAAGGCAAGGCGCCATGTCGCCGATGACCGGCCGGATGCGCCGTCAGCCGTCGAGGGTCGTCGGCATCTGCGCGAAACACTCGGCCATCCAGTCCACGAACGCCCTCACCTTGGCGCTCAGGCGCCGGTTTGGCGGATACACCGCGAACACCGGGGTGGTATCGACGTTCCACTCCGGCAGTAGCGCAACCAAGCCGCCGGTGTCGAGATGCGGCTTGGCCGAAAAGATCGGGAGCTGGATGACCCCATGCCCGGCAAGGCAGGCCGCCAGATAGGCGTTGCTGTCATTGACCGCGACGCGGGAGCGACCGAACAGCTCGATGCGTTCCTCGTCGCGGGTGAAGTCGAGCGCAAAGGCGCGCCCGCTGCCGGCGGAAAAATACCCCACCACGAAGTGATCGCCGTCCAGATCCCGGGGATGGGTCGGGGTGCCGTAGCGGTCGATATAGGCGGGCGCGGCGCAGGTGATGAACTTCAGGTCGCCGAGCCGGCGCGCGACCAGCGATTCGTCGGAGATGTTGCCGCCCCGGATCACGCAGTCCACGTTGTCGGCGATCAGGTCCACCAGACGGTCCCCTGCCCCCAGATCGATCTCGATGTCGGGATAGCGCTGATGGAAGGCACACAGGCCGGGCACGATCAGCTGCAGGGCGACGGCGGCCGGGACGTCGACCCGGATGCGCCCCTTGGGGGCCGCCTGGGCGTTGGCCAGGTTGGCGTCGATCTCCTCGAGTTCGGACACCAGCCGCGAGGTGCTCTCGTAGTAGGCGGCACCCTCGGTGGTCAGGCTCACCTGCCGGGTGGTCCGGTGGAACAGCTTGACGTGCAGATGATCCTCGAGGTTCTGGATGGCCTTGGACACCGTCGACTTGGGCATCTGCAGCGAGTCGGCCGCGCGCGTGAACGAGCCGGCTTCGACGACACGGGCGAACACCCGGAGCGCCAACATCTGGTCCACTGCGCACCTCCTGAATCGATGACGGGTTGAGTTGATTATTCACCAGCGGAAACAAAGCGTCCACGATTCCCGGGTTTATCCATCAACTTATGGACAGTATCGTGTCGCCTATTCGTTTCCCCCGATGCTGCGGACATACCGTGCCATGACCTCCGATACCCTGCCAACTCCCGACGATGCCCGTCGTTGCGCCGACGGGCGTGATGGCGTCGTCGACGTGGACGGCGGCGCCCCGGTGCCGGTGCGGATCTATGGCGACACGGCGGGCCGCCCGGGGGCGCTGGTCGTCCATTTTCACGGCGGCACCTTCGTTGCGGGGTCGCTGGACAGCGGCGCCACCGTGGCCGGCTTGCTCGCGCAGGCGGGGGCCGTGGTGGTGTCGGTGGATTATCCGCTTGCCGGCGCGCACCCCTTCCCCGCCGCGGTGGACGTGGGCTATGCGGTGCTCAAGTGGGCCGACGGGCAGCGCTGCCGGCTCGCCGGCAAGCAGGCCGGCCTGTTCGTGGCCGGCGAAGAAGCCGGCGGCAATCTGGCCGCCGCCATCGCCATGGTGGCGCGCGATCGGCGTGCGCCCGGCCTGGCCGGGCAGTTGCTGATCTCGCCCATGCTCGACGCCCGCCTGGGCACGGCCTCGATGCGCAAATGCGAGGCCGGACCGGTGGGCTGTCGCTGGGCCGACGGCTGGCGCGCCTACCTGGGCTGCGGCACCGCGGCGGATCATCCCTATGCCTTGCCGGCGCGGGCGCGGCGGCTCGGCGGCCTGGCGCCCGCGCTGGTGCTGACCGCCGGCGACGACCCGTTTCACGACGAGGCGCTCGCCTATGCGACGCGCCTCGAGCAGGCCGGCGTGTTTGCCTACGGCCTCGAACTGGAAGCACACACCGGCTGGCCATGCAGCCTGAGCGCGCCGCCACCGGCTCCGGCCACGTGGGCCGTGCCGATGCGCGAAGCGATGCGCGCCTTCATGGTCCGGAACATGACAACAGAAGCCCGCCAACGGGTCTGCGATACACGGCATTCGATGCAATCCCAACAGGAGTCCCCCCAATGAACAAGCAAACAGCCCCTTCCCGTCGCCGGCTGATGGCGACCGGTGTCGTGGTCGTCGCGCTGGCGGCCGTGGGCGCCGCGTGGCTCGTGAGCCGCGCCAGCGTGGCGGATGCGAAACCGGCGCCGTCGCCCGCGGCCGCGGTCCCGGTCACCGTCCTCACCATGGCCGAGCGTCCGGTCGATGTGTGGCAGGCGTTCTCGGGCCGTCTCGAAGCGGTCGAGCGGGTCAAGATCCGGGCCCGCGTGATGGGCACGATCCAGTCGGTGCATTTTCGCGAAGGGTCGCTGGTCAAGGCCGGTGACCTGCTGATCACCATCGATCCGGCGCCCTATGCCGCCGAGGTGGACCGGGCCGAGGCGCAGGTGGTGGCGGCGCGCGCGCGGGTGGCGTTCACCAAGAGCGAACTGGCACGTGCCGAGCGGCTCTGGAAGGTCAAGGCCATTGCCGAGCGCGAGCTCGACGAGCGTCGCAATGCCGGCCGCGAGGCGGCGGCCCAGTTGCGGGCGGCCGAAGCGGCCTTGCGCACGGCGCGACTCGACCTGGGCTACACCCGCATCAAGGCGCCGGTGTCGGGCCGTGTCGGACGCCTGGAAGTGACCGTCGGCAACCTCGTGGCCGCCGGCCCCGATGCGCCGGTGCTCACCACGCTGGTGTCGGTGAGCCCGATCTATGCGAGCTTCGACGCCGACGAGGGCATCGTCGCCCAGGCACTCCAGGAGGCGCCGCGCGACCCCGCCGGGCATCCGAAGATCGAGGCCATTCCGGTGCGGATGCAGACCGCCGTCACCGGCGATACACCTCTCGAGGGCCATCTGCAGCTGGTGGACAACCAGGTGGATGCGGCCAGCGGCACGGTGCGCCTGCGCGCCATCTTCGACAATCCCGACGGGGTCCTGATGCCGGGTCAGTTCGCCCGCGTACGGATGGGCAGCAGCGTGTCGCACGACGCCTTGCTGATCAACGAACGGTCCGTGGGGACCGACCAGGACAAGAAGTTCGTGCTGGTCGTCGACAACGAGAACCACGCGCAGTACCGCGAGGTGACGCTGGGCGCCAGCGTGGCCGGCGAACGGGTGGTCACGGCCGGCCTCGCCGCCGGCGATCGTGTGGTCGCCAGTGGCTGGCAACGGATTCGCCCGGGCGCACTGGTCGACCCGAAACCGGCCGGTGACACCACCCCCGCCGAAGGTCGCTGACGCGCCGTGACCCGATACACCTGCACAGTCCCCACGGCGGCGATGCCGCACGTGGCGGGCGCCTGCCGCCCTGAGCATTCCCCCCGGAGCGCCCCATGAATATCTCCAAGTTCTTTATCGACCGGCCGATCTTTGCCGGCGTGCTGTCCCTGCTCATCTTCCTGGCCGGGGTGATCGCGGTGCGCGGTCTGCCCATCTCGGAATACCCGGAAGTGGTGCCGCCTTCGGTGGTGGTGCGCGCGCAGTTCCCCGGCGCCAACCCCAAGGTCATCGCCGAGACCGTCGCCACCCCGCTCGAAGAAGCGGTCAACGGCGTGGAGGACATGCTCTACATGTTCAGCCAGGCGACCAGCGACGGCCTGCTGACCCTCACCGTCACCTTCAAGCTCGGTACCGATCCGGACAAGGCGCAGCAGCTCGTCCAGAACCGGGTCTCGCAGGCGCTGCCACGCCTGCCGGAGGAGGTGCGCCGCCTGGGCGTGACCACCATCAAGAGCTCGCCGGACCTGACCATGGTGGTGCACCTGCTCTCGCGCAACGGGCGCTACGACATGACCTACCTGCGCAACTACGCGCTGCTGAACGTCAAGGACCGGCTCGCCCGGGTCGAAGGCGTCGGCGAGGTGCGTCTGATCGGCGCCGGCGACTACGCCATGCGGGTGTGGCTCGATCCGCAGAAAATGGCCGCGCTCGGCCTGTCCGCCAGCGACGTGGTCGCCGCGATCCGCAGCCAGAACGTGCAGGCGGCGGCGGGCATGGTGGGTGCGTCACCCGGCCTCGATGGCGTCGACCTGCAGCTGACCATCAACGCCAAGGGGCGGCTGGAGAACGAGGAAGAGTTCGGCGACATCATCATCAAGAGCCGGCCGGACGGGGCGGTCACGCGGCTGCGCGACGTCGCCCGGCTGGAGCTGGGGGCCTCCGACTATTCGCTGCGCTCGCTGCTCGACAACAAGGACGCGGTGGCGATCCCGATCTCCGCCGCACCCGGTGCCAACGCCCTGCAGATTTCCGACGGCGTGCGCGCGACCATGGCGCAGATCAAGGAGACCATGCCCGACGGCGTGGACTACGAGATCGTCTACGACCCGACCCAGTTCGTGCGCGCCTCCATCGAGTCGGTGGTGCATACCCTGCTCGAGGCCATCGCCCTGGTGGTGGTCGTGGTGATCCTGTTCCTGCAGACCTGGCGCGCGTCGATCATTCCGCTGCTGGCGGTGCCGGTGTCGGTGGTCGGGACCTTCGCGGTGATGTACCTGTTCGGCTTCTCGATCAACGCCCTGTCGCTGTTCGGGCTGGTGCTGGCCATCGGCATCGTCGTGGACGACGCCATCGTGGTGGTCGAGAACGTGGAACGCAACATCGAGGCCGGGCTGTCGCCACGCAAGGCCAGCTACCGGGCCATGCGCGAGGTCTCGGGGCCCATTGTCGCCATCGCCCTGGTGCTGATCGCGGTGTTCGTGCCGCTGGCCTTCATCAGCGGCCTGTCGGGGCAGTTCTACCGCCAGTTCGCGCTCACCATCGCCATCTCCACCGTCATCTCCGCGATCAACTCGCTGACCCTCTCTCCCGCCCTGGCCGCCTTGCTGCTCAGGGACCGGCACGCGCGGCCGGACGCCCTCACCCGTTTCATGGACACCGTGTTCGGCCCCGTCTTCCGCGGTTTCAACCGGCTGTTCCACCGTGGGGCGGATGCTTACGGCCGCGGCGTGAGCGCCGGTATCGGGCGCCGCGGCGTCATGCTGGGCGTGTATCTGGCGCTGGCCGCATTGACCTACGGCCTGTTCCAGGAAGTGCCCAAGGGCTTCGTGCCGGCACAGGACAAGCAGTACCTCATCGGCTTTGCCCAGCTGCCCGACGGGGCGACACTGGATCGCACCGAAGCGGTCATCCGGCGCATGGGCGAGATCACGCTGAAAGATCCGGACGTGGCGCATGCGGTGGCGTTCCCCGGCCTGTCCATCAACGGCTTCACCAACTCGTCGAGCTCCGGCATCGTGTTCACCACGCTCAAGGATTTCGACGAACGCAAGGGGCCGGGCCACAGCGCCGGGGCGATCGCCGGACGCCTGAACGCGGCCTACAGCAAGATCCAGGACGCCACCATCGTCATGTTCCCGCCGCCCCCGGTGCACGGGCTCGGCACCACCGGCGGTTTCAAGCTGCAGCTCGAGGATCGCGGTGCCCAGGGATTCAAGGCGCTCGATGCGGCCACCCGGGCGTTCATGGCCAAGGCGGCGCAGGCGCCCGAGCTCGGGCATCTGTTCACCAGCTACCGGGTGAACGTGCCCCAGCTGTATGCCGACATCGACCGCACCCGGGCGCGCCAGCTCGGCGTGGCGGTCACCGATGTGCTCGAGACCATGCAGATCTACCTGGGCAGCCTGTATGTGAATGACTTCAACAAGTTCGGCCGGACCTACTCGGTGCGTGTCCAGGCGGATGCACCCTTCCGCGCCCGCGCCGACGACGTGGGCAAGCTGGAGGTGCGCTCGGCCTCGGGGGCGATGATTCCGCTCGCGGCGCTGCTGCGAGTCGACTCCAGCGTCGGCCCGGAGCGGGCGATGCGTTACAACGGCTTCCTGTCGGCGGACATCAACGGCGGGCCGGCACCGGGCTACTCTTCGGGGCAGGCCCGTGAGGCGGTCGAGCGCATCGCCGCCGAGACCCTGCCGCGCGGCATCAGCTACGAATGGACCGAGCTGACCTACCAGGAGATCCTCGCCGGCAACTCGGCGGTGTGGGTTTATCCGCTCGCGATCCTGCTGGTGTTCCTGGTGCTGGCGGCGCTGTACGAGAGCCTGGCGCTGCCGCTGGCCATTCTCCTCATCGTGCCGATGAGCCTGTTTGCCGCCATGACCGGGGTGTGGCTGTCGCACGGGGACAACAACGTGTTCACCCAGATCGGGCTGATGGTGCTGGTGGGGCTGTCGGCGAAGAACGCGATTCTCATCGTCGAATTCGCCCGCGAGCTGGAACTGGCCGATCGCACGCCGCTGCAGGCCGCGATCGAGGCCAGCCGCCTGCGGCTGCGCCCCATCCTCATGACCTCGATGGCCTTCATCATGGGCGTGCTGCCCCTGGTGCTGGCCAGCGGTGCCGGCGCCGAGATGCGTCAGGCGATGGGCGTGGCGGTGTTCTCCGGGATGATCGGGGTGACCGCCTTCGGCCTGTTCCTGACCCCGGTGTTCTACGTGACCCTGCGTGCCCTGAGCGGCAATCGCAAGCTCAAGCTGCACGGCCGCGAGGCGCATCTGGACGCCTTTGCCGGTGCCCCCGGCGCGAGCCCCGACCCGGCGCCGGCGGCGCCACGCAACGACACCGTGTGAGCAGGAGCGCACCGATCATGAAAGCAAGCAAAAGACGACTGATGCCCCTGGCCGCCGCCCTCCTCCTGGTCGGCTGCACCACGGTGCCCGCCATCGATCCGGCCGACCTGCCATTGGTGCCGCCGGCGTTCAAGGAAGGCAATGCCGCATGGACCCAGGCGCCGCCGGCCGAAGACCAGCCGCGCGGGCAGTGGTGGAAGGTGTTCGACGACCCGGTGCTCGATGCGCTGGAGGCACGCGCCATCGAACGCAACAACGAAATCCGCATCGCCACCGCCCGGCTGGCCCAGGCGCGTGCGCTGGTTCGTGCGACCGAGGCGGATCGCGCGCCACAGCTCGGCGTGGATGCGTCGGTGGTGCGCCAGGGCGGGACCCTGGCGCGGGCCTCGGGTACCGATGGGACGCTGGGCCGGGTCGGTGCGACGCTGGCCTACGAGGTGGACCTGTTCGGCCGCCTCGCCGAGGCCTCGCGTGCGGCGAGCCTCGATGCCGACGCCCAGGCGGCGCTGCTCCAGGACGCCCGCCTGCTGATCCAGTCCAACGTGGCCCAGTCCTATCTGGCGCTGCGCGCGGTGGATGCCGAGCGCGCTCTGGTGCGCCAGAGCGTCGATGCCTACCGGGACACCCTGGCCCTCACCCAGCGCCGCTATGACGCGGGTGACGTCGGCGAACTGGAGGTGGCCCGGGTGCAGACCGAGCTGGCCGCGAACGAATCGCAGGCGCTGGCGCTCGACCGCCAGCGCACGGCGCTGGAACACGCCCTGGCGGTGCTCATGGGAGACGCGACGGCCAACTTCAGCCTGATCGAGGAAGACTGGCGCAGCGACTTGCCGGTGATCCCGGCGGGGGTGCCCAGCACCGTGCTCACCCGCCGTCCGGACGTGGCGGCGGCGCAGCGTGCGATGCTGGCCGCACAGGCCCGCGTGGGGGTGGCCAAGGCCGCCTGGTTCCCGAGCTTTTCGCTGACCGCCAACGGGGGCTACGCCTCGCCGGATCTGGAGGACGTGTTCAAGTGGTCCGCGCGCTCGTGGGGCATCGGCGCGCTGCTGTCGCTGCCGATCTTCGACGGCGGCCGGCGTGACGCCGCGATCGAGAACGCGGCGGCGCAGCTCGACATCGCACTGGGGACCTATCGCGAACGCGTGCTGGTGGCGTTCAAGGATGTGGATGACCAGCTCGCGGCCCTGCGCCTGCTGGCGGCGCAGGCCGAAGCCCAGGCGCGCGCGGTGGCCGCCGCCAAGCGGGCGACGACGCTGTCGGACTACCGTTATCGGGACGGGCTGGTCAGCCAGCTCGATGTGCTCGATGCGCGTCGCAGCGAACTGGCCAATCGCCGCGCCGCGTTGCAAGTGCGTGCGGCGCGGTTTCAGGCCACGGTCGCGCTGATCCGCGCCATCGGCGGCGGCTGGGGGGCGCTTTGCGATACCCCGGCGCCGGAGGCGCCCGCCATGTCGCGCTCGGGCTGACGCCGGCGGCCGGCAACCCGATGGACCGGCGTGCGTCTCGGCGCGCCGGGTACGTGCTCAGCGCTGCGCCGAAGTCCCGCGCGCCGGTGCCGGCGGATCCTCGGTCGCCGCGTCGGCCTCGGGCAAGTGGTCCTGGATGGCGGCGAGAGTGTCCGCCAGGATCCCCTCCAGAGCGCGGCAGTGGTCGCGCCAGGTGTCGCGCGCATCGTCGACGACCGCCTGTTCGAGGCGGTCGGCCTGGTGGCGCAGGCGGTCCGCGCCGACTTGGCCGGCGGCCCCTTTCAGGCTGTGCGCGGCCAGTCGGAGCGCTTTGACATCGTCGTCGTCGATCGCTTTCGCCGCCTGTCTGGCGGATCCGGCGAAGTGTTCGACGAAGCGTCCGAGCGTCTTGTGATAGAGCGCCTCGCGCCCCAGGCAGCGGCGCAGGCCGCCTGCCGCGTCGAGCAGCGCTTCCGTGGATACGTTGTCGGGGGGCACGGGGTTCTCCTCGGCAGGGGCGCCGGTGTGGACCCATTTCCGGATCCTGGCCAGCAGTTGTTCGGGGTCAATCGGTTTGCCCAGATGATCGTTCATGCCTGCGGCCAGGCAGGCTTCACGGTCCGAGACCATGGCGTTGGCGGTCATGGCGATGATGGGCGCCGCCGAGCCGTGTACGTGGCCGCGGATCGCGCGGGTGGCGCTCAGGCCGTCCATGACCGGCATCTGCATGTCCATGAGGATCAGGTCATAGCGCTTGTGCTGCACCATCTGAACCGCGGTCGCGCCGTTGCTTGCCAGCTCGGCCGTGATACCGAAGTGAGCGAGCATGGCCAGGGCGACTTCCTGGTTCAGCGGATTGTCCTCGACCAGCAGCACCTTCAGCGACTCCAGGCCTTCGGGCGCAGCCAGGCTGACGGCCGGCGCGTGACCCCGGCGCAGCGCGGCGGTTTCCGTGCCGCGCCCGACCTGCACGGTGAACCAGAATGTGGAGCCCGCGCCCACGGCGCTGTCGACGCCGACGCTCCCCCCCATGTGTGCGGCCAGCTGCTTGCAGATGGTCAGCCCGAGTCCGGTGCCGCCATGGCGGCGGGTCGTCGAGGAGTCGGCCTGTTCGAAGCTTTCGAACACGCGCGCGCACTGCTCCGGCGTGAGCCCGCAGCCGGTGTCCGTCACCGAGAACCGGAGCACCAGATCGGCACCGCGCTCCTCTTCGCACTCGACCCGAACGGTGACCGATCCGGTGTCGGTGAACTTGAGCGCATTGGTGGTGTAGTTGGTGAGAATCTGCGCGATGCGGGTCGGATCGCCGACGATGAAGGGGGGAACCTCGGGCGCGACTTCGACACCGAAGGACAGCTGTTTGGACGACGAGGTGGCGCTGGCGATGGACGCGACGTCGTCGAGCACATCGGCCAGGGCGAAATCCACATGCTCGATCACCATCTTGCCGGCCTCGATCTTGGAGAAATCGAGAATGTCGTTGAGGATGCCGAGCAGGTGCTGGCCGGCGCCGCGGATCTTGGTGAGCGACTCGTGCTGGCGCGCCGACAGCCCCGGTTCGCGCAGCATCAGGTGCGTCATACCCAGGATGGCGGTCATCGGTGTGCGGATTTCGTGACTGACGTTGGCGACGAAGTCCGACTTGAGGCGGGCCGCCTCCTCGGCCATCGCCTTGCCCCGCTGGATGGCGTTGAAGGCCTCGCGCTCGGCGGTGGTGTCCTCGATGATGGAGACGAAGCCGGGGCGCATGCCGCCGGTGTCCACCCGCTGGGTGGAGATGCGGGCGGTGAACACGGTACCGTCCTTGCGCATCATGGCCGCTTCGTCGCGAAAGCATTCATGCCGTGCGAGCCGTTCGACGATGAGCTCGCCGACCGCCTCGAAGGTTTCCACGTCAGGGAACAGCATCCGCGCGTTCTTGCCGGCCACTTCCTCGGCCGAGTAGCCGAACAGCACCTCCATGGCCCGGTTGCAGCGCATGATCCGGTTGCCGACGACGAACAGCACGCCGATCTGGGTCGCGTCGAAGATGGCCTGCTGCTCACTGTTGGCACGGCGCAGGGATTCGGTGGTGCGCGCCAGTTCCGCGGTGCGGGCCTCGACCCGATCCTCCAGTTCCTTGCGCAGGCGCTCCCCTTCCGCCTCCGCTTTCTTCTGGGCGCTGATGTCGGTCCAGCTGGCGTGCAGCAGTTCGCGCCCGTCCATGGTCATGGCGGTGAGCATGATCCGCATCTCGATCGACGTGCCGTCGATGTGCCGATGGGTCCATTCGAAGGTGACGGAGCCTTCCTTCGATGCGATCGCGAGCACCTCCTGGGCCTTCTCTACCGCCAGGCGACCGTCCGCCAGACGAGTGGGCGAGATATCGAAGATGGATTTGCCGACGAGCTGGGTGGCGTCGTCCATCCCGAGCAGTGCCAGTGCCGCGCGGTTGACGGCCACATATCGTGAGCCCTCAGAAATGAGGAAGGGCTGACAGCTGTCTTCGAACACACGCCTGAATCGTTCTTCGCTGGCGACGAGACTGGCCGTTTCGCGCGCCAGTGCGGTCGTCTTCGACCGGATCGCCTGGCGCAAGGACCAGATCCAAGCCGCCAGAATCACCCCGAGGATGAAGGCGGCCATTGCCACATAGCCAGCAGCGCGCAGATAGGGTTTCAGACGGAACGGCGTCCCCAGCCACTTCTGTTTCAGGTGGGCGCGTTCGGCATCGGAGATGCGCGCCATGCCGCGCGCGACCAGCGCGAGCATGGCGCTGTTGCCGGCTTTCACGGCGCGATGCAACTCGCCCTGATAGACGTCGAAGGCCTTGACGAACTCCTGCTCGGCGCCCAGTTGATGGACGTAGTAGTCGGCCGGCGCCTCGTCCATGCAGAAGGCGGCAACTTCCTTGCGCAAGGCCGCTTCGATCATGGACGTGTAGTCCGGATACAGGATCCGGTCCGTGATGTCCTGTTGCTGCAGGTGCTCGATGCAGGCGTCTCCGGCCTGGACGCCGACACGGAAGCCTCTGAGGGCGGCCTGTTTGCCCAGGCCGCCGATGTGGCGATCGGTGTAAATCGCCACGGGAACCTTGGCATAAGGGGTGCCGAAGTCGAACTGTTTTGCGCGCTGCGGGGTGATCATGAGTGCGTCGATGACATCGGCCGTGCCGTCGAGCACGCGCTGCTGGGCCTCCGCCCAGCGGATCGCCTCGAGCTTGACCCGGATGCCGGTCTTCTGCGACCACAGCGCCCACAGTTCTGCCAGATAGCCGTCCGGATGACCGTCGCCGTCGAGGAAGATGTAGGGGGGGTAGTTCAGGTCGGAGACGACGGTGATCGCCTCCGGCGTGGGCGCAGCCGGTGTTGCCCTGGGAGGAATCGCCCACGCCAGGGTCGCGCTGCACAGGCACACGAGGACCAGGACCCGATGCATCCGGCCCATCAAGCCCCTGAGGGTCGCGCCTTGAACCGGTCGATCATGTCCGGGCTCTCGCCGGGGCCACCATTGTCTCGTCATGCCTCGTGTCGTCGCTCACCGCTGCTACCGGATGGATGTCGATGTCCGAACCGGATGATTTGGAATTTTTGGTTTATTTGGCACATTATCGGCGCAAGCGCCGAGAACTTGAATGGGGAAATTACCTATTCTTTACACCGGCCGATGAACGGGCGGTGGTCTCCGGCGGTGGCTCGGCCCTGAAGTGATCGATGAAGGCGCGCAGGCGCGGTGCCATGTGGGCGCGGCTTGGAAAATACAGGTACAGCCGGCCCAGGGACACCGAGAAGGTGTCCAGCACCGGCACCAGCCGCCCGGCGCGGATGTCATCGATCACATGCGATTCGACGGTCTGGATCAGTGCCAGCCCGCTGCGCGCGATCTCGATCTCGGCGGCGAGGTCGTTGATGAGCAGCGTGCCGTCGACCTTCACCTCCAGTGGCTCGCCGTCGCGCTGGAACATCCAGGGCGCGACCCGACCGCTCGAGGCGAAACGGTAACGGCTGCAGTCGTGGCCGCCGAGCTCGTCCGGGGTTTGCGGCACCGGATGGCGCTCGAAGTACGCCGGCGCGGCGACGGTGCGTAGCCGGACCGACGGGCCCAGCGGCAGGGCCACCATGTCCGCGTCCAGTTGTTCGCCCAGGCGCACACCCACGTCGAAACCTTCGCCGACGATGTCGATCAGATGGTCGTCGAGGGAGAACTCCACTTCCACGTCAGGGTAGCGCTCGCGAAACGCCGTCAGGCGGGGCAGAAAGTAGCGGGCGAAGGCCATGCGTGGGAGCGTGATCCGCACCGTGCCAGCCGGTCGGGTGCTGCGCTGCTCCAGCGTTTCGAGGGCGGCGGACAGCTGGGTGAGGCCGCCACGCACCTGCTCGAGGATCGCGGCGCCCTCTTCCGTAAGGCGCACCCGCCGCGTGGTGCGGGTCAGCAGACGGACGCCGAGGCGCCGCTCCAGGTTGCGGACCGACTGGGACAGGGCCGAGGGAGACAGGCCCATGTCCGCCGCCGCGCGGCTGAAGTTTTCATGTCGCGCCACGCATTCGAATGCGGCCAGGGCCGGCAGCAGCGCGGGTTCTATTTTTAAGTACATCTTAAAAGCCTTGTTTCCATTCAGGGATCAATCTTAATACTCAAAGCGCGTAAGCTGTTGAAACCCAATGTCGGCGCCTTCGGACGCGCCGCGCCCCAATGAAGAGACACCCTCCGGAGGCTTCAATGATCCGCTTCACGCTCAACGGCAAGCCGGTGCAAACCGAGCTGCCCGATGACACCCCCTTGCTCTGGGCCGTTCGCGACGGCTTCCATATGACCGGCAGCAAATTCGGCTGCGGCATGGGTCTGTGCGGGGCCTGCACCATGCATGTCGATGGCGACCCGGTACGCGCCTGTTCGACGCCGATCTCCACCGTGGCTGGCAAATCGGTCACTACCATCGAGCAGATCGGCGAAGATCCGGTCGGCGCGGCCGTGCAGGCGGCGTGGCAGAAGCTCGACGTGGTGCAGTGCGGCTACTGCCAGTCGGGCCAGATCATGTCCGCGACGGCCTTGCTGCGCAGCAACCGCACACCCACCGATGCCGACATCGATGCCGCCATGGCGGGCAACATCTGCCGTTGCGCGACCTATGTGCGCATCCGTGCGGCGATTCACGAAGCCGCCGGCGAGCTGGCCTGAGGAGCGCATGTCCATGAACAAACACAACACGACAATCGCCAACGTGTCGCGCCGCGGCTTCCTCAAACAGGGCACCGGCCTCACCCTGGGCCTGATGCTGCCCGCCGCGACCCACAAGGTGTTCGCCGCCGCTGGCGTGGCTGGCCCGGGCAAGGCGGGTGATGCCGCCGTGGTCGACGGCCGGTTCACGCCCAACGCCTTCGTGCGGATCGGCGCGGACGACACGGTCACCGTGGTCGCCAAACACCTGGAAATGGGCCAGGGCAGCCACACCGGCCTGGCCACCCTGGTGGCCGAGGAGCTCGACGCCGACTGGGATCGGGTGGTGGTCGAAGGCGCGCCGGCCGACGCCAGTCACTACAACAACCTGTTCTGGGGACCGAACCAGGGCACTGGCGGCAGCACCGCGATCGCCAACTCCTTCATGCAGATGCGTCAGGCTGGCGCCGCCGCGCGGGCCATGCTGGTCGCCGCCGCGGCCGCCGAATGGGGCGTGAAGCCCGAAGAGATCTCGGTGCGCCGTGGTGTGCTCAGCCATGCGGCCAGCAAACGCGAGCTGCGCTTCGGTGCCCTGGCCGATGCCGCGGCACGACAGGCCGTGCCGGAGAACCCGACGCTGAAGGACCCGAAGGATTTCGTCCTGATCGGCAAGCGCGCCCCGCGCAAGGACAGCGCCGCCAAGTGCACCGGCAAGGCGCACTTCACCCAGGACATGCAGTTGCCCGGGATGCTGGTGGCGGTCGTCGCCCATCCGCCCCGCTTCGGCGCCACGGTCAAGACCGTGGACGATGCCGCGGCGCGCAAGCTCAAGGGCGTCGTCGATGTGGTGCGCATTCCCACCGGGGTGGCGGTGCTCGCCCATGACACGTGGACAGCCAAGAAAGGCCGTGACGCGCTCAAGATCACCTGGGACGAGTCCAAGGCGTGGCGTGGCAGCAGCGCCGGCCTGATCGAAAGCTATCGCAAACTGGCGAGCGAGCCGGGCCTGCCCGCGCGCAAGGACGGTGACGCGCCGGCCGCCCTGGCGGCGGCCAAGGCGCCGGTCGAGGCCGAATTCGTGTTCCCGTATCTGGCGCATGCGGCCATGGAGCCGCTCAACTGCGTGGTGCACCTGCACGACGGCATGTGCGAGGTGTGGAACGGCGAGCAGTTCCAGACCAGCGACCAGAAGGTGCTGGCCGAGCTGTTCGGGCTGGACGTCTCCAAGGTGAAGCTGAACATGCTCTTCGCCGGCGGCAGCTTCGGCCGGCGCGCCTCACCCACCTCCGACTATGTGCTCGAGGCGGCCCACATCGCCAAGGCCATCGATGGCCGCGCACCGGTGAAGATGGTGTGGATGCGTGAAGACGACATGCGCGCCGGCTACTACCGGCCGCTCTATGTGCACCGGATCACCGCCGCACTCGGCGCCGACGGCAAGCCGGCGGCTTGGTCGCATCGGATCGTCGGCCAGTCGATCATCAAGGGCTCACCCTTCGAAGGCATGCTGATCAAGGACGGGGTGGACGTGACCTCGGTGGAGGGCGCGGCCACCCTGCCCTACGCGATCCCCAACCTGCAGGTGGACCTGCACACCACCAATGACCAGGTGGCGGTGCCGGTGCAATGGTGGCGTTCGGTGGGTTCGACCCATACGGGCTTCTCCACCGAGGTCTTCATCGACATGCTGGCCCGCGCGGCCAAGGCCGATCCGGTCGACTACCGGCTGGCGCTGCTCGACAAGCACCCGCGCCATGCGGCGGTGCTGAAGCTGGCCGCCGAACAGGCCGGCTGGTCCCGCCCGTTGGCGAAAGGCAACGGCGGGCGGCGTGGCCGAGGTGTGGCGGTCCATGAGTCCTTCAACACGATCGTTGGCCAGGTGGTGGAAGTGACCGTGTCCGACGGCGGCGAGCTGTCGGTCGATCGCGTCGTGTGCGCGGTCGACTGCGGCGTGGCGGTCAACCCGGATGTGATTCGCGCACAGATGGAAGGCAGCATCGGCTTCGCGCTGGCCGCGGCGCTCAGCGGCGAGATCACCATCGAGGACGGCCAGGTGGTGCAGTCGAACTTCCATGACTACACCGTGTTGCGCATCAACCAGATGCCGAAGGTGGAGGTGCACATCGTGCCCTCCGCCGAAAAGCCGACCGGCGTGGGCGAGCCCGGCGTACCGCCGCTGGCGCCCGCCTTGGCCAATGCCATTCATGCGGCCGTGGGCAAGCAGATCACGCGCCTGCCGATCGGCGACCAGCTGAGCGCCTGACACCATGGACAGCCTCGACAAGGAAGTGCTGGGCCGGGCGCGCCAGTGGCTGCATGAGGGCCACCGCGTGCTGCTGGCCACGGTGGTGCGCACCTGGGGGTCGTCGCCGCGGCCCCCCGGGGCACTGGTCGCCTTGCGCGATGACGGCCATGCGGTGGGGTCGGTCTCCGGTGGCTGCATCGAGGACGATCTCATCCGTCGCCTCGCCGACGAGGGCATGCCCGCGCATGCGCGAACGGTCAGCTACGGCGTGAGTGCGGAGGAAGCGCGACGTTTCGGCCTGCCGTGCGGCGGCACCATGGAACTGGTGCTCGAGCCGCTGGGCATGGCCGACGCCCTGGATGCCCTGATCGAGCGCATCGATGCCGGTGCGCTGGTGGCCCGCACGCTGGATCTGGCCAGCGGCCGGGCCGAACTGGCGCCGGCCCACCCGGAACAGGGCACCAGCTTCGACGGGCGCCGGCTGGTGAGCGTGTTCGGCCCCCGCTACCGGCTGCTGATCATCGGCGCCGGCCAGCTCTCCGCGGTACTGGCGCGCATGGCGCTGGCGCTGGATTTCGCGGTCACCGTCTGCGATCCGCGCGCGGAGTGGGCCGACGAATGGGAGGTGGCAGGCACGACGCTGTCGCGCCTGATGCCCGACGATCTGGTCATCGCCATGCGGCCCGATGCGCGTATGGCGGTGGTCGCCCTCACCCACGATCCCAAGCTCGACGATCTGGCGCTGATGGAGGCCTTGCGCTCGCCCGCCTTCTATGTGGCGGCGCTCGGCTCGCGGCGCAACAATGCCCAGCGGCGGGAGCGCCTGCGCGAATTCGACGTGAGCGAGGATCAGGTGGCAGCGCTGCGGGGTCCGGCGGGCCTCTACATCGGCAGCCGCACGCCGGCCGAGATCGCGGTGTCGATCGCCGCCGAACTGGTGGCGGTCAAGAACGGTGTAACCCCGGAGCGGGTGCTGCCGGTGGGTGAAGCCAAGGCGGCGCTGGAAGTGGCGGCGGACGCCCTGTCTGCCTGCCGAAAATGAGTCACGACATCCAGGGTGTCCTGCTGGCGGCCGGCTTTGGCCGCCGCTTCGACCCCACGGGCCGGCACGACAAGCTGCTCCAACCCATGAGCGATGACCGCCCGCTGCTGGCCCACGCCGCATCCCGGTTGGCCGTGGCCACGCCCGGGCCCATCGCCATCATCCGCCCCGGCCAGACGGCCCGTCGGGCGGTGCTCGAAGCGTGCGGATGCCGGGTGCTCGAATGCGCCGAGGCCGAACGCGGCATGGGCCATGCCCTCGCCGCGGCGGTGCGGGCGAGCGCCGAGGCGAGCGGATGGTTGGTCGCCCTGGGGGACATGCCGGCGATTCCGGCCGAGGTGCTCTGTGCGGTGGCGCAGCGGATCGATCGTCCCGATGCCTGCGTGGCGCCGTTTCACGCCGGCCGGCGTGGACATCCGGTCGGCTTCGGTGCGGCCTGGTACGAGCACCTGTGTCGCCTGCAAGGGGACGCCGGCGCGCGCGCGCTGATCGCGGCGGCCCGGGTGACGCAGGTCGCGTGCACGTCGCCCGGCATTTTTGTCGATGTGGATACGCCGGCCGATCTGGACAGTGCCGCCTGAGCGGCGCTCAGCCCCCCACGCGCTTGACCCGGAAACCCTCGGCTTCGAGCACGGTGACCACCGTGTCCATGTGGTCACCCTGGACCTCGATCGTGTTGCCCTTCACGGTGCCGCCTGCACCGCACCGCGCCTTGAGTGTCTGGCACAGTCTGGCCAGGCCGAGGGCAGGCAGCGGAATGTCGCTGATCACGGTCACCGTCTTGCCCGCGCGCCCCTTGCGATCGCGCTGTACGCGCACCGGCGTGCCGGCCGCTGCGGTGGGTTCGACTGGCGCCCCGCAGGTACAGGCGTCGATGGCCTGGCGGCATCGGGGGCAGGTGCGTCCGACTTCGGTCGAATAGACCAGCCCCCCGCGCGAGTTGCGTTTCATGTGTGCCTTTCCGTCGATGGCGTCAGTGTGGCGCCAGTTTCGGCAGCGCGGCCAGCAGCGTGGCCACGGTCTCGTCGCTTTGCTCGGCGAGCAGCGCGACGGCGATCCGGATCAGCTCGCCCTTGCTGACCCCATGGCCCTGATCGCGCAACTGCGACCGGAGCCGCTTGAGGGCCGCCGCCTCGTCCGACGAGAGTGTCACCTCCAGCGGCTTGGCCGCGTCGACCGTCGTGGTCGCTTCTTCCGCCTGGCGCCGCGCCGCCTTGACGGCCTGTTTCACGGCGCGCTTGCGCTTGTCCCCGCCGGTCGCGAGGCGCTTCTCGACGGCGGCGTCCTCGGTGTCGATGCTGGCGCGCAGCGCATCCTTGATTCGATCACGCATTACGGTGTGCTCTCCCCTAAACGTTTGCGCACGGCGTCGACCAGGCGCTGCACTTCGATCTGGGCGACCTGCGCAGCGCTGCCCAGATCGAACACCGAGCCGCCGATCGCCGCGCTCTGGGCATAGGCGTTGCGTTGGCCCAGGGCGGCGGACAGGATCGGGAGCCGGAACGTGCGCATGACCTCGATGACATCGGCCGCCAGCGCCGTGCGCGTCACCCGGTTGGCGACCAGCACGGCGCGCAGCTGCGGCCGTTGCTGCTGGCGCTCGACGATCAGTCGTTCGATGGCGCGGGTCGACCACAGATCGGTCGGGCTCGGCACCACCGGAATGATCGCCAGATCGGTGTGATTGAGTGCCGCCAGGGTGCGCGGATGGTCGAGCGCCGGCGGGCAGTCGAGCAACACCACATCGGCGCGCCTGCACCATTTTTCCAGCTTGGCAGGCAACTCGTGCGGATCGCCGGTGAAGGCATGCACTCGTGCCGGAAACGGTGCGTCGGTCGGCGCCGCAGCCGCCCAGCGGGTGGCCGATTCCTGTGCGTCCAGATCGCCGATCTCCACCTGCTTGCCGTGTCGCGCCAGGCCGGCGGCCAGTTGCATGGTGAGGGTGGACTTTCCAGCCCCGCCCTTTTGCGACACCAGGGTGATGACAGGCGCACGGGCCATCGAGGAATCCTTGCTGATTTCGGTCTATAGTGACCGATTGTAGCGCACCGGCTCCCGCTGCCTGATGACAGCCGGTTCCGCTGGTTGCGCCGGGAACAACGGAATCGAAACGATGAGCTCGGCAAGCGGCTTGATTGTGCGTCAGGCGGACATCACGATGCTCGCCGTCGATGCGATCGTCAATGCCGCCAATAACAGCCTGCTTGGGGGGGGGGCGTCGATGGCGCGATTCATCGCGCCGCCGGCCCGGAGTTGCTCGCCCACTGCCGGACACTGGGTGGATGCGCCACCGGCGAGGCCAAGATCACGCCCGGATTTTCGTTGCCCGCACGCTGGATCATCCACACGGTCGGTCCGGTGTGGCGCGGCGGAAACGCCGGCGAGGCGGATCTGCTCGCGGCCTGCTACCGGAACAGCTGCGCCCTGGCGGCCGAGCACCGGCTCGCGACCATGGCGTTTCCCGCGATCAGCTGCGGTGTCTATGGTTACCCGCCCGAGGCCGCGGCCGCCATCGCCGTCGTCCAGTGCCGCCAGGCGCTTGCAACGCACCCTGACCTCGAGCGGATCGACCTGGTGGCGTTCGATCCGACGATGGTACGGGTGCTGGAAAAGGCGATGGCCGAATCTTGAAGATTCGGCCATCGACGCTTCAAGGATGGACTATTCGCTCAGTGGGACTCGGCGCAGGCGGCGCGACACGGGCCGAGACCGGACTTCTGCTGGAAGCTGATGCACTGCATGTGGGCGTCGCATTCGGGCGCCAGCTCCGCCGCTTCGCCGTCCTCGTAGCAGCTCACATGGGCCAGCTCGAGAAAGTGCTCCGCGGATTCATGGGTCTGGAAAATGCTCAGGCTGCCATCGGTGGAGCAGACCCAGCGGCCATTGAGGGAAATCGCGTGGCAGGTGCAATCGTGAAGACATACGGCGTGGATGCACACCTTGGCCTGACGCCCTTGCCAGATTGGTGCGGCGGCGATATCGAGCCACCCCGCCCGTTGTTCGGTGGAAGCGATCATGGACTCCTCCGTCGTAAAGCACCGTGGAGATGCCGATGCTCATGGCATGCGCGGCGCATTGGACATTTTTAGCTTTTAGAATTTTGGTTTAGACCGGTAATAAGTCACGGTCAATGAAAAACAGCCCATCGGCGGCCATGCCTGTGTAACCGATTTTGACGAATTCGACCCGGTTCGCATGACCACGGCGCTCTAGCGCCTTCCGCCGTTCGTCGGAACTCGCGCGCCCGGCGACGCGCTATACTGCCTTCCACCTCGCCCCGGTCACACGACCGCCCGTGGCCGATTGGCCGGCAGCGCCGACGTCGCCCGGGTGTCGAAGCGGGCGTGCATCCATCAAGAACAACGCTGAGGAGATGACTCGATGAAGCTCGAAACGCTGGCCGTCCATGGCGGCTATTCGCCCGACCCGACCACCAATGCGGTTGCCGTGCCGATCTACCAGACGACCTCGTATGCGTTCAACGACACCCAGCACGGTGCCGACCTGTTCGATCTGAAAGTCGAGGGGAACATCTACACCCGGATCATGAACCCGACCAACGCCGTGCTCGAGGCGCGCGTGGCGGCCATGGAAGGGGGTATCGCGGGGCTGGCGCTGGCCTCGGGGATGGCCGCGATCACTTACGCGATCCAGACCATCGCCGAAGTGGGCGACAACATCGTGTCGGCCTCGACCCTGTACGGGGGCACCTACAACCTGTTCGCCCATACCCTGCCGCAGATGGGCATCCAGACGCGCTTCGCCGACTATCGCGATCCGGATGCCTTCGAACGCCTGATCGACGACCGGACGCGGGCGATCTTCTGCGAGTCGGTCGGAAATCCGCTGGGCAACGTCACCGATTTCGAAAAGCTGGCCGACATCGCCCATCGACACGGGGTGCCGCTGATCGTGGACAACACGGTGCCGACGCCCTACCTGTGCCGACCGATCGAGCATGGCGCCGACATCGTGGTCCATTCGCTCACCAAGTACCTGGGCGGCCATGGCAATTCCATCGGCGGCATGATCGTCGATTCGGGCAAGTTCCCGTGGGCGGAGCACAAGGCCCGCTTCCGCCGGCTGAACGAACCCGACCCTTCCTACCACGGGGTCGTCTACACCGAGGCGCTCGGGCCGGCGGCATTCATCGGGCGCGCACGCGTCGTGCCGCTGCGCAACACCGGCGCCGCCATGAGCCCGTTCAACGCCTTTCTGATTCTGCAGGGAATCGAGACGGTCGCCCTGCGCATGGACCGGATCTGCGAGAACGCGGTCCGTGTCGCTGAATTCCTGCAAGGGCATGACAAGGTCGAGTGGGTGCGCTACGCCGGCCTGCCGGACCATGCCGACCATGCGCTGGTGGCCAAATACATGGGCGGCCGGGCGTCGGGCATCCTGTCCTTCGGAGTCAAGGGCGGGCGCGAGGCCGGCGGACGTTTCCAGGATGCACTGCAGCTGGTGACGCGGCTGGTCAATATCGGCGACGCCAAGTCACTGGCCTGCCACCCGGCGAGCACGACACACCGGCAACTCTCGCCGGCGGAACTCGAAAAGGCCGGCGTCAGCGAGGATATGGTCCGCCTGTCGATCGGCATCGAGCATGTGGACGACATCCTGGCCGATCTGGAGCAGGCGCTGGCCGCGGTGTGATCGGGAGGTCTCGCGGAGATCAAAAAAACCGGCGTTTCGACGCCGGTTTTTTTGTGGGCGCCGAGCGCTCAGACGCTGCTCAAAGCGGTGCGGGCGCGTTCGACGTCGAGGCGGGCGAGTGCGTCGAAAGGCTGGCAGGTGGCGGCAGCGGTCATGTTGTGTTCCACCGCCTGTTCGTTGTCGTGACGCCGTCCCATCGACAGCACGTGGGCGAACTCCATGCGGGTGACGGGACTGTCGGGATCGAGCGAGAGCGCCTTTTCGAAGCACCGCAGGCCCGCTTCCCGGCTGGCGCCATGGGTGACCCGGCCGACCACCGTGCCGACCTTGTCGATCACTTCGAAGTGATAGACGCCCAGCGTGGCATAGGCGGCGGCGTGGCTCGGTTCGAGTGCGAGGGCGGTGTTCAGGCTGTGGTGAATCTTGCCGCCGAGCCCGCGGGCAAGCGCCTTGACCACCGAGATGCGTTGGCTGTAACGACCGAGCGCAAGCGCGTGCAGGAACCAGGCATTCGCGCAGCCCGGGTCGATGTGGGTCAGATCCTCGCAAAGACGCGCCGCGGCACACAGCAGGGCGAGCGCTTCACGGTCGTTGTTCTCCAGATAGGTGGCGTAGGCAATCTGCGCCCGAGCCGCCACCACAGCGCCGATCGGACCGAGTGCCTGGGCGGTGCGGATGGCGGTGCCGAAGTCGCCCGCGTGGTAATCCCGCCAGGCCGACTGCAGCCCGTTGGCGAGCCGGTTCGGGTCGGTGTCGATGACCAGTGCCCGTCCGCATCGATTGATCCGTTCGGCAACCCGTTCCGGATCGGGGAATGGCTCCCGATCGCCCCGGTGCAGTCGACTCCATTGCTCGGACAACGCGGATCCCGCGTAGCGATACGCCCGGTCTCCATAGGGAAACGGGCGCCAGTCCATCTGCTTCATCGGTTCTCCTGCCTGACCCCGATATGATTGTTCTGATCCGGGTACTGAAGTGATGGTGCGTCGGTGCAGGAGCATAGCACTGGCGGCGGGCGAGAACATGGCGCAGCGCAATAAAGCGCCTGCCCACCTTCGTCGGTCATGCAGCGAGCGAAGAGATGAAGCGGGCGAGCACCATGTCCTTGTCGCTCAGGCCGCCCACGTCGTGGGTCGACAGGGTGATATTCACGGTGTTGTAGACGTTGTGCCAGTCGGGGTGGTGATCGAGTCGTTCGGCCATGAGCGCGATGCGGCTCATGAAACCGAAAGCCGCGTTGAAGTCCGCGAAGCGGAAGCTGTGGCTGATGGCGCTGCCGTCCGCATTCAGGTGCCAGCCTTCGAGCGCCGCCAGGTTCTGGGTCAGCACATCACCGGTCAGTTTCTTGCTCATCGGTCTGCTCCGTCTTACTTGAGGGAAAAATCGACCCGGGGCTGGGCCTTGTCGGCGTTGCCGCCCTTGGGGGCCACGAGGAAAATGCGCGCAGCGTTGATCTTGCCGGTGCCCACCAGCCAGTCGCGCACCGCCTGGGCGCGATGCTTGCCGAGCGCGGCGACGGTTTCGGCCGTGACGGGGGCGCTGGCGAGCATCAGTGCGCGCATCTGCTCGGCCGGAATCGTCTTGGCGAAACCGATGAGGTTGCGGGGCTTCTTGATGTCGGCTTCGTCATAGGCGTCCTTCAACAGCGCATCGCGCCGCTCGGCGGGGATCTCGATGGACTCGAGGGACGCCGGCGGCTTGCCGGCGTCGATCAGTTCCTCGCGGATCACTTCGCGCATGCGATCGTCGAGCCAGTGCTGGCGCAGGCCACGCTCGTCCGCCGCCGGATCGGTGCGCCCGGTCATTTCGATCTTGAGCGCGGGGCGTTCGGTCAGCGCCTTGGCCAGGGTTTCCAGCTTCTTCACGGCGGTCGGCTCGAGCCGGCTCGAGCCCGGCGCGAAATCGACATAGGCCAGTTCCTCGCCGCCGCCGAACATCGAGCCGATCAGGGCGAATGGCGAGGTCACCGCCTTGACGATGAGGTTGAAGAAGGCTCGCCAGACGAGGCCGCCGACGCTGAACTTGGGGTCATCCAGGGTGCCACTGACCGGCACCGACAGGTTGATCTCGCCGCGGCCGTTCTTGAGCAGCGCCACGGCGAGCTGCACCGGTAGATTCACCGCATCCTTGCTCTCGACCTTGTCACCAAAGGTGAGCTGATCGAGCAGGACCTTGTTCTGTGCGGTCAGGACACGATCCTCGACCTTGTAGTTCAGATCCGCCGAGAGCTTGCCCTTGCTGATCCCGTAGCCGATGTACTTGCCCGAATAAGGGGAGATGGTCGGCAGCTGGAAATCCCGCACCGTGGCGAGAATGTCGAGATAGCGGTCCTGACGCAGGGGATTGAGTTTCCCGGTGACCTCCACCGGCGCGCCGTGGTCGATGGCGCCATTGAGCGACAGGATGGCGACGCTGTCCGCCGAGGACGACAGGCCTTCCAGGGTGCCGGACACTTCGGTCAGGTTGGCGTCGTAGTTGGGGCGCACGAAACGGTCGCTGTACTGGACGTTGCCTCCGGTGACCGCGATCTTGCCGATCCGGATCGGCGGCAGTGCCTCCGACGGCGGCGGAACCTCCGCCTTGGCGACTTCGCCCTTGGGCGGCTCGGCGTCGGCTTCGGCGCCGGTCAGCTCGCGGAAATTGAGGCGCCCTTTCGCGTCGAGAATCAGCCGCGAGTAGAAATCGGCAAGATCGATCTCGTCCACCGCCAGCGACAGGGGGGCGGTGTCCACATCCAGGCCCTTGAGCCGGAAGTCCTGCCAGCGCAGGAAGTCGGTGTCGTTGATCGTGTCCCGGGCGATGAGCTCGCCCACGCCGGCATCGCCGCGATAACGGATGCGCGGCGCGTTGGATGTCAGGTTCGACAGAGTCAGCTGTCCGGCGACGGAGGCCTGCGCCGAACGGATGTCGATCGCCTTGGCGCGCGGGATGTACCCCCGGAAGGCGCGCAGATCGAGCTTCTTGAGGTCCACGCGCAGCGCGGTGTCGAAGGTGTCGAGCCGGCTCTTGCCCTTGATGGCCAGGTAGCCGGTGCGGTTGAGCACCGTGCTCAATTCGACGCTGATCGCGCCCGGATGCGCCAGGTCGATGGCGCCGACACGGGCGTTGAGCCGCCCGGCCTCGAGCCGGGCGACGGGCCTGACACTCTGATCGGCGACGCTGATCGTCCAGCCCTCCAGCGAGGTCTGGCCGATCCGGACGGCCGGCGGCGCGGTGGCCGATGCGGTGGCGGGTTCGGACGCCTCGGACGGCTTCACGATGCCGGCCAGGTCGATGCCGCCGTTGCGGTCACGGTTCAGGCGCACGGTGCCGCCCGTGGCATTCACGTTGGCGATGCTGACCGCGAGTGGCGCGGCGGTGACGTCGACGCCGCCGAGCTCGAGGCGCTTGAGTGAAATCGCGGCCGCCTTGGCGTTGTCCAGCGCCAGCGCGAAGGCATCGAGCCGGGCTGTGGCGTCCTTGATGACAAAGCCCGTGTCGTCGAAGCGGTACGGGACGTGCGCGCCGAGGGTGCCGCCCTGTACCGCCGCGCCCTGGAGCGCCTGGCCGAAATAGGGTCGGTAGCGCACCACCGGCAGCGCCGCGAGGTCGATTTCGCCCGTTGCCTGGAAGGGCGCGAGCTGTATCGTGCCGTCATGGCTCAGCGTCTCCCCGGCGTCGCTGTGCGCGGAGAGCACGAGATGGGCCGGCGTGGCCGATGCCGTATCCAGCCCGGTGAGTTCGATACCAAGGCCGGACAGCGTGGTGGAGAACGGTCCGGCCGGGGCCATGGCGTCGGCGATGCTCACCTGCCCGTCGGAGACCGAGAACCGGTCGAGGCTCAGGACGAAGGGCGCGCCTTGTGCCGCCTGGGGTGCCTGCGCTTCCGTCTTCGGCCCGGCTGCCTGGGGCGGCGCGAGCGCCATCAGGTTGAGCTTGCCTGCGGCCGAACGGACCACGTTGACCTGCGGCGCCTCGACGCCCACGTCGGCCAGATGCATCCGCTGCGCGAAGATGTCGTACTCGGCCAGCTTGGCCGTCACCCGGGAGGCGCTCACCAGGGCGCGGGCGTCGCGGTCGGTGATCGCCAGGTCGCTCACGGTGGCGGTGCCGGAGAGGGTCAGCCGCGGCGCGCCGGTGGCCGGCTGTTCGAAGCCCAGCTGCAGATCGAGCGCGAGTTGGCCGCTCGCGAGGCGGAAATCCGGGTCATAGGGCAGATAGGCCAGATACGGCGCCACATCGAAGGGGGCGAGCGTGATGTCCACGTCGGTGGCCAGATCCTTGGTGAACGGTCGGGTACGGCCATGCAGCTCGAGCGGCGAGCCGTTGATCAGTGCCGACAGTTCGGGCTGGACGTAATGCTCCACCTGCGCCGGGAAGCCCGAGATGAACGGAATGCCGATCTTGAGCGCGCGCACCGTGTGGGTGAGCCCCGCCGGCCGATCGTTGATGTCGATCTGGCCGGCATCGATACGGATGTTGTTCACCGAAAAGCGCGCCGGGCCGTCGTCTTTGGGCGTCGGCTCGGGTGAGGACGTCTTGAATCGCGCCAGCACGTCGGACCAGTTGCTGGTGTGTGCGTCGAGGCGGGTGAACACGAAGCGCGGGGCGTCGATGTCGAGCCGCGAGAAGATCAGCCCCCAGTGGATGATCGAGCGCCACTGCAGCTGCGTCTCGATGGCGTCGACGGCGGCCGCGTCGCCCTGCCCGTCGGCTTCCTTGACGGCCAGTTGTTCGAGCCGCAGCCGCAGCAGGAAGGGGTTAAACTGCGCCTTGCCCAGCGTGACCGTGCGACCGAGCGTTTCGCTCGCCTGACGCGGCAGCTGCCATTCGATCAGCGCCGGCAGCGCCAGAAAACCGAGCGCCGCATAGATGCCCAGTGCGATGGCGACCCGCCACAGCCAGCGTCTGATACGCGCCGGCCGGGCTTCGGGCGGCGTGCGGTAGTCCCCCATGGCGCGGTCTCCTTTGTTCTTCAGCTTATCAGCGCCCCCGGGTGGTGTGAACACGGCGCCGCACCGACGTGGCGGTTGCCCGCGGCGCATCCCCCGGGAGAGAATTGCGTCCCTTTCTCCCAGACCGCCGGCGTTCCCATGGGTTTCAATCAGAGTGTCGACGTGATCGTCATCGGCGCCGGTGCGGCAGGGATGATGTGTGCCGCCCAGGCCGGTCAGCGCGGCCGCCGGGTGGTGCTCGTCGATCACGCGGAAAAGCGCGCCGAGAAGATCCGCATCTCCGGCGGCGGGCGGTGCAACTTCACCAACCTGAACGTCTCCGCGGCCAACTTTCTGTCGTCCAACCCGCATTTCTGCCGCTCGGCGCTGGCGCGCTACACCCCACAGGATTTCATCGCCCTGGTGCAGCGCCACGGCATCCGCTATCACGAGAAGACCCTCGGCCAGCTGTTCTGCGACGAGAGCAGCGCCCAGATCATCGAGATGCTCGAGCGCGAATGCGCCGACGGTCAGGTGCACTGGGCCCAGCCGGCCCGGGTGCTCGACGTCGCCCACGAGGCGGCGGCCGGCTACCGGGTGCGCACCGATCGGGGCGAATTCGACGCGCCGAGCCTCGTCATCGCCACCGGCGGGCTGTCCATCCCCAAGATCGGCGCCACCGATTTCGGCTACCGCATCGCACACCAGTTCGACATCCCCGTGGTGACGCCCCGCCCGGCGCTGGTGCCGCTCACCCTCGATCGCGCCACGCTCGATGCGCTGGCACCGCTGGCCGGCGTCGCGTTCACGGTGGAGGCGCGCTGCGGCGACGGGCGCTTCCGCGAACAGGCGCTGGTCACGCACAAGGGCTTGTCGGGGCCGGCGATCCTGCAGATCTCCAGCTACTGGCAGGCCGCCTGTGCCGCGGGCCATCCCGAGCCGGTGGTGCTCGACCTGTTCGCCGGCGACGATGCCGACGCCTGGCTCGACGCCCATGCCAACAGCAACGCCCTGCCCGGCAACCTGCTTGCCGAGCGCCTGCCGCGGCGTTTCGCCCGCGCCTGGGCGCAGCTTCAGGGTGCCGAGCGCGCCCTGGCGCAGATGAGCGAACGGGAACGCCAGGCGTTGGCGCAGGCGCTGTCCCACTGGGCGCTGACGCCCTCGGGCACGCAGGGTTTCGCCAAGGCGGAGGTAACCCTGGGCGGCGTCGACACCCGTGCGCTGTCGTCCAAGACCATGGCGGCCACCGCCCGGCCCGGCCTGTATTTCATCGGCGAGGTGGTGGACGTGACCGGCCATCTGGGCGGCTATAACTTCCAGTGGGCCTGGGCCTCGGGGCATGCCGCCGCGCAGGCGCTCTGAGGCCTGCCGGCACGATTGTTACAACGTCACGGCGCTGTCACACACAGTCACTAGCCTTGTCGCCGTTCAGGCTCTGACCGTGACGCTGCATGCAAAACGTTCGCGCAATCTTCATCTCCGACGTCCATCTGGGTACGCGTGGCTGCCAGGCCGACCGCCTGCTCGATTTCCTGCGCCACTACGAGTCGGAGTATCTCTACCTGGTCGGTGATATCGTCGATTTCTGGGCGATGAAACGCAGCATCCACTGGTCGCCGACGCAGAACACGGTGATCCAGAAGGTCCTGCGGCGGGCGCGCAAGGGTTGCCAGGTGATCTTCGTGCCGGGCAACCATGACGAAGCCCTGCGCGAATACTCGGGCATTGCCTTCGGCGACATCCAGCTCATCAACGAAGTCGAGCACACCACCGCCGACGGGCGCCGCTTCCTGCTCCTGCACGGCGACGAATTCGACCAGGTGACGCGCTACCACAAGTGGGTCGCGGTGCTCGGCGACATCGCCTACAACACCCTGGTGTGGATCAACACCTACCTGTCCCGCCTGCGACGGCGCCTCGGCCGGCCCGGCTACTGGTCGCTGGCCGGTTATGCCAAGCGCAAGGTCAAGAGCGCGGTGAGCTTCATCTTCGATTTCGAGGACTCGGTGATCCATGCGGTGCGCGAGCGCGGTGTCGACGGAGTGATCTGCGGCCACATCCACGCTGCCGCCATCAAGGACATCGACGGCATCACCTACGTCAATTGCGGTGACTGGGTCGACAGCTGCACCGGTATCATCGAGCACATGGACGGCCGTCTCGAACTGGTCGAGTGGATCGGCCACGCGATCCCGCGTGCCCTGCCCGGCCCGGAGCCCGAAACGGACGCCAACGAGGAACAGGCGGCGCCACTGCCGGCCGCCGCTTCAGTGGAGTCGTGAGCGCGTCGGCGACGAGGTCACCAGCTCCAGCATGCCGGCGATCTGCACCACATCGACCGCGCGACCGAGCATGACCACCGCGCCCCGGTGCCGGTTGTCGCCGGTGTCCGAATACTCGAAGCGATAGACGCGGCGCAGGCACAGCTGCCCTTCGGCGTTGCGCGCCGGCCGGGTGCGTTCGGTAGCCACGGTCTCGTCGAGAAACTGATGGCCGACCCGCTCGCAGGCCTTGCGCGCCGCCGCCAGCGCGATCTCGCGCGTCTTCAGCGAATCCATCCAGAACCAGACGAACAGGCCGATCAGCGCGAACGGCAGCAGATCCCAGGGTGTGATCATGGCGCCTCCCGCAGGCGACGGGCGCCGTCCGCATGGCCTACAATCGGACACAGGACATCGTCCCCGGTCGGCCGCGGTGCGGCCGGGCCCGTGGATTCATTGGAGCGTGATCGCATGAAAAGCCTCGTACTGACCGTCATCGGCGACGACCGCCCCGGCCTCGTGGGCGAACTGTCGCGTCTCATCAGCGACCAGGGCGGCAACTGGCTCGAGTCGTCCATGGCGCAACTGGCGGGGAAGTTCGCCGGCATTCTGCGCGTCGACGTGGCCGATGCCGAAGCGGCGGCGCTGATCGAGGCACTCGAAGGCCTGGAAGCCTTGAAGGTGCACGTCACCCAGGCGGGCGCGCCGCCGGCAAGTGGTGCGGCCCCGCGTCGTCTGCACCTGACCCTGGTGGGCCAGGACCGGGTCGGCATCGTGCGTGAAGTCTCGCAGGTGCTGGCACGCCACCGGGTGAACGTGGAAGAGCTCAACACCCTCACCTCGAGCGCGCCCATGTCGGGCGAGACGCTGTTCCATGCCCGGGCCAGCCTGCAGGCCGATCGCGACCTCGACGCCGGTGCCCTCAAAACCGATCTGGAAGCCCTGTCCAACGACCTGATCGTGGACATCTCGCTGGACGAGGTCGTCTCCATCTGAGTCGGCGCCCTATCGGCGCGCGGACAGGAAGGCATTGACCGCCGCGGCGTGGTCGTCGCTGTCGTGGGTGAGCGCCTGGTAGGCCGCGGCCAGTTGCAGGATGCTGTCGAGCCGCTGGGTCTGGGCCTCGCGCAGCAGGCGCTTGGTCATGCGCACCGCCGGCCCCGGGTTGGCGGCGATGCGGGCGGCCACGCTCTGCGCATGAGCCAGCAGGTCGGCGTCATCGACCACCGCCATCACCAGGCCCCAGTCGAGTGCGGTCTGCGCATCGATCATGTCGCCGGTCAGGCTCATCAGCGCCGCGCGCTGGTAGCCCACCACGCGTTGCAGCCACCAGGCGCCGCCGTCGCCGGGAATCAGGCCGAGCTTGACGAAGCTTTCCGCGAAGCGGGCCGAGCGGCCGGCCACGCGCAGGTCGCACATGCACGCCAGGTCGCATCCCGCCCCCACCGCCGGCCCGTTGACCGCCGCGATGGTCGGGATGTCGAGCTGCCACAGGGCCAGCGGAATGCGCTGGATGCCGCGCCGATAGTTCTCCCGGACCTGCATGGCGTCGCCCTCGGCCAGGCCCTTGCGGTCGCGGAAGTCCTTGACGTTGCCCCCGGCACAGAAGGCGGAGCCGGCGCCGGTGAGCACCACCGCACGCACGTCGTCGTCGTGCTCGAGCTGCGCGCAGGCGTCGACGATGGCGTCCCACTGCGCCGGTGAGCTCAGCGCGTTGCGGGTCTCCGGCGCGTTGAGGGTGAGCGTCACCACGCCCTCATGGCGGTCGGTCAGGAGGAAATCAGTCATCGTCGTCGGTTCCCAGTCGGGTGTATTTGTCGGCGCGGCCGTAGGCGCGATCCACCGGATAGCGTTCGGCGTTGATCGCGAGCTTCTCCAGCGCCGCGGCGCGCAGGTCGATGTCGAGCCGGTCGGCCAGGCGCACCAGATAGAGCAGCACGTCCGCCAGTTCATGGGACACCGCCTGTCGATCCGCATCGTCGAGCTCGGCGGACGCCTCGGGCGTGAGCCACTGGAAGTGCTCGACCACCTCGGCGGCTTCGCCGACGAGGGCCATCGCCAGGTTCTTGGGGGTGTGAAACTGCGTCCAGTCGCGTGCTTCGGCAAAGTCGCGCAGCCGATCGCGCAGCAATTCGAGGGTGTCTTGAGAAACGGTCATGGGGCGATTCTCACAGCTGCTGGCCGTCGAGCTCGAAGCGGGCCCCCTCATGGGTGCCGAGCCGCTCGACCAGCCAGGGCAGCGCTTGCGCCAGGGTATCGCGCAGGGTGTACGGCGGATTGACGACGAACATGCCACTGCCGGTCATGCCGAAGCCGTCGGCGGCCGGCAGGGTGACGTCGAGACGGGCATGCAGCCAGCTGTGGGCGTCACCGGCGAGCGCCTGCAGGCGCCGGGGCAGCGAGCGCGAACCGCCGTTGGCCAGCACCGGATACCAGACCAGGTAGCAGCCGGTGGCGAACCGGGTGAGCGCATCCTCGAGGGCCGCGACCACGGTGTCGTAGTCGTGCTTGATCTCGTACGACGGATCGATCAGGACCACCGCGCGCCGGCTCGGGGCGGCAGGCTGGCCTTGAGCCCGGCGAAGCCGTCCTCGACCCGGACCTGCACGCGCTTGCCGGCGCTGGCGAAATGGGCGGTCAGGGAGCGGGCGTCGCTCGGATGCAGTTCGAACAGGCGCAGCGTGTCGCTCGCGCGCATCAGCCGATGGGCGATCTCGGGGGAGCCGGGATAGTGGCGCGATCCGGCGCGGTCGAATCCGCTCACGGCCAGATAACGGGCAACCGCGGGCGGCGCGTCGGCGACGCCGGCAAGGCGGACGACGCCCTCCTCGGCCTCGCCCAGCTTGCGCGCATGGGCGCTGTCGAGGGCATACTGTCCGGCACCGGCGTGGGTGTCGATGTACCAGTAGGGGGCGCCCTTGCGGTTGAAGTAATCGAGCACCTGGACCAGCACCAGGTGCTTGAGGACGTCGGCATGATTGCCGGCATGGAAAGCGTGGCGATAGCTGAGCATTGGCGCGGTGTTGCCGGGTTGGACAGAACGAGATCGTATCATCGCCGCAGGCAGGAACCGGGGGCGGGATCGGGCGAACCGCTCGTCCGCGCCCTGCAAATAGAGTTTGCACTGCACCATACGATTGATATGATTGCGCTTTTTTTCGCGGCCAGACATGGCAGCATGGACGCACAGACGTCCAGCGAACGGTGTGAGGTATAGGGATGGGAGTCTTTGCGCTCGATACTCGGGTGCCGGTACTGGGTCGGGGCAGCTGGGTGGCGGACAACGCGACCGTGGCCGGACGGGTGGTGCTCGGTGAGAACGTCAGCATCTGGTACGGCGCCGTGCTGCGCGGCGACAACGACCCGATCACCATCGGCGACAACAGCAACGTGCAGGACGGCTCGGTGCTGCACACCGACGACGGCGTGCCGCTGACCATCGGTCGCAACGTCACCATCGGCCACATGGCCATGCTCCACGGCTGCGAGGTGGGCGACGGCTCGCTGATCGGCATCAACGCGATCGTGCTCAACGGCGCGCGCATCGGGCGCAACTGCCTGATCGGCGCCAATGCGCTGATCCCCGAGGGGCGTGACATTCCGGACGGCTCGCTGGTGGTCGGCTCGCCCGGGCGCATCATCCGCCAGCTCACCGAAGAAGAGATCGCCGCGCAAATGGACAGCGCCGCCAACTACGTGCGCCATCTGAGCGAGCACCGCGACGGCCTGCGCCGCATCGACGCGCCCTCGGCCAACGGCTATCTCGCCGAATAGCGGCGAAGACTTGCGCCAGGTCAAGGTGCGCGCAGCGGTGGGCACCTAGACTGCATCGCGTGGGCTGCCTCTTTGCCCACACTCCTCCAGACATTGTCTCCTTGGCGCGTACAACCGGTACGCGCCTTTTCTTTTTTGTGGCCGGCTCACCGGCGCGGGGCGCCCCAGCGTCCGAGTACGACCACCGCGCCCAACACCAGCGCACCGCCCAAGCACTGCACCGGAGCCAGCGATTCGCCGAGAAACACTGCGGCGAGCACCGCCGTGACCACCGGCTCGAGGGTCGAGATGGTGGAGGCGTCTGCCGCCCCGAGTCGCGCGACACCGGAGAACAGCAGCAGCATGGCGCCCACGGTGGACACCAGTGAAATGGTCACCAATGCCGCCCAGCCGGTGGCGGAGACAGGCCACGACGGTGGATGCGCAAGCGCGACGAAAGCGAACACGGTCGTGGCCGACAGCATCACCACGGCAGCTGCCGATTCGGGGGCTTCATGCTGCAACACCCGATGACCGGTGAGCAGGTAGAGCGCGTAGATGCACGCGGCGGCAAGGCCGAAGCCATAGCCCAGTGCCTGCCCGCTCAGGTCACCACCGATGACCAGTCCGGTGCCGACGAGGGCGACGACGACACATGCAATGCGCACTCGGGTAAGCCGATGACCATAGAGCAGCGCTGCACCAAGGGTAACGAGCGCAGGATGCAGGTAGAGCAACAGGGCGACGAGTGCCGCGCTGGCATAGTGCAAGGCGGTAAAGAAACTATAGGACTGACTCACGTAGCCCACCCCGCCCATGAGGCACAGCATCACCAGGGTGCGCCCGCGGGGCCAGCGGATGCCGCGCACGGCGAGGGTCGGCACCATGACGGCCGATGCCAGACCGAAGCGCACCAGCAGCAGCGCCACCACGTCGGTGCCTTCGGCATAGGCGTGGCGCGCCAGGATGGCCATGGCGCCGAAGCAGATGGCCGACACCGCCGTCTGGAACACGCCGAGCGCTCGTGGAGTCATGGCCCATCCGTCATGAAAGCGTCGATTCTCGTGGCGTGCTCCACCCCTGTCAATCGACCTCAATTCACATCGCTTTACATGGCAAAGCTCGCCGTGGCGGCCGTGTTCCGGTATAAGGGGCTACCCGAATTCAACAGGTGTGCCATCGACATGCTGTCACGGATCAACGTCTGCCGCTGGTGTGCGCCGCTGCTGGCGGTTTGCTTGCTGTTGGCCCTGCCGACCCGGGCCGGCGCGCAGGAGCTGCCCACGGTCAACCTGTCCGCCGACGGTCAGGCGGAGGCCGACAACGATCTGGCGCGCGCCGAGGCCTATGCCGAAGCGACCGGCGACGATCCGCGTCAGGTCTCGGCCGAGGTGAATCGGCGCATCGCCGACGCCCTGGCCGTGGCCAAACGCTATCCGACGGTCACGGTGCAGACGGCCCAGACCGCCACCTGGCCGGTGTATGCCAAGAACAGCCGGACCATCAGCGCCTGGCGCATGCGCAGCGCGTTGAGCATCGAAAGCCGCGACACGGCCGCCTTCTCCGCCTGTGTGGGGGCGCTGCAGGCGACGCTGGCGATCGGCAACCTCAGTGTGGTGCCCTCACCCGAGACCCTCGCCGCGGCCGAGGATGCCGCGACGCTCGCCGCCATCGACGCCTTCGGAAAACGCGCCGAGATGGTCGCCAAGGCACTCGGGCACCGCTATCGGATCAAGACCCTCAACGTGGGAACGCAGCGCGGCCCCACGCTGGTGTTACGCGCCGCCATGGCGGCCGACCGCTCCGAAATGAGCGCGCCGGCGCCCGTGGAAGCCGGCCGGAGTCATATCACCATCCAGGTCAACGGGACCATCGAACTGCTCGACAAACCATGAAACACCCCCGTCTCGTGTCCGGACTGCTCGTGCTGTCCGGCATCATCGGCGCCGGCATCGGCCTGGCCGTCTCCTCTCCCGCCCCGGCGTCGACCGAGTTCGTCTGCACCGACGGCGAACGCCTGACGGTCGCCAACACCGGTGACACCCTGCGCATCCGCACCGGGACCGGCATCTTCACGTTGCAGGCGGGGGACGAACCGCACCAGTTCCTGGGCCAGTCGTTGCAGCTTCGCGTGCAGGACAGCGGGGTCGAGCTGCTGCGTGCCGGCAGCACCGAGGTCGTCCGCTGCCGCACCCTGCTCCAGCGGACGTGATTGCGCTCATCCAGCGGGTGAGTCATGCCTCGGTGGTCGTCGCCGGCGAGACGGTCGGACGCATCGACGCCGGCCTGCTGGCGCTGATCGGCGTGCAGCCGGATGACGACCCGGCCCGCTGCGAAAGAATGCTCGAGCGCCTGCTCGGTTACCGGGTCTTTGCGGACGACGCCGGACGCATGAACCGGTCGCTGGTCGACACCGGCGGCGGCCTGCTGCTGGTGCCCCAGTTCACCCTGGCGGCCGATACCCGCAAGGGGACACGCCCGGGCTTCAGCACCGCCGCGCCGCCCGAGCGCGCGGCCGAGCTGTTCGACGATCTGTGCGCCCGCGCCCGGGCGCGTCATCCCTTCGTCGCCAGCGGGCGCTTCGGCGCAGACATGGCCGTGAGCCTCACCAATCAGGGGCCGGTCACATTCTGGCTGGAAGCCTGAGGGCGGCTGCGTTACGCTAGGCGCTGTTCCGCCGTCCGTGCCGTCCTGCCATGCGTCGATTCCTGGTCATTCCGCTTGTCGCACTGCTGTCCTTGCTGGCGGGGTGTTCGAGTGCCCCGGTGATCGACGCCGATGCGCCGGTCGCCGGCAGGCACTTCGTCAGCCTGAGCTCGGCGGACGAGGCCGAACAGGTCGTGCTGTACGCGTACGGCCTCATCGGGACCGGCTATCGTTTCGGCGGTCGCAATCCCGAAGCCGGGCTCGATTGCAGCGGGATGGTGTCGTACATCGTCGAGCAGGTCAGCGGACAACGGCTCCCGCACAATGCGGCCCAGATCGCCGCGCAAACCCGCCCGATCCGCCGTGACGCCTTGCAACCGGGTGATCTGGTGTTCTTCAATACGCTCAACCGACGCCATTCGCACATGGGCATCTACCTGGGCGAAGGACGTTTCATCCACGCGCCGAGCAGCAACGGCTCGGTGCGCATCGACCGCCTCTCGAACCGCTATTTTTCAACCCGCTTCGATGGTGCGCGCACCCTTTTGCCCGCCATTTGACGCCTGGAGAACCCCATCCATGCCCGCACGCCTGATTCGCGACGTCATCGCCGGAAAACAGATCGTCACCGGCTTGCCGGAACTGACGGTGGTCGAGGCGGCCGCGCGCATGAACGCCGCGAAGGTCGGCGCGATCATGGTGGTGGACAAGGACGAGCTGCTGGGCATCTTTACCGAGCGGGACGGGCTGACCCGGGTGCTTGCCAGCAATCTGGCGGCCGATGCCGTGTGCCTGGCGCAGGTCATGACCCCGGATCCGGTGACCATCACGCCCGACCGGCCTCTCGGCCATGCGCTGCACATGATGCATGAAGGCGGCTACCGGCATGTGCCTGTCGTCGACAACGGGCGGGTGGTCGGCATGGTGTCCGCGCGCGATGCGCTGGGATTGGAGCTGGTGGACTTCGAAAGCGAGCTGGCGCGCCGCGACGACATCCATGTGGCGCTGTAGGCGGTGGCTCAGCGCTTCTGCGGCACCTGGACGAAGACTTCGTCGGGTTTGGTCAGCCCGAGTTCATAGCGGGCGCGCTCCTCGATGGCCTCGTTGCCGGTCTTGAGGTCGCGGATTTCGGCTTCGAGGCTGGCGTTGCGCTGCTCGAGTTTCTGGTTGACGGCCTTCTGCTCGGCCAGGTCGCGATCCGCTTCCCAGACGCGAAACCATCCCCCCTTACCGAACCACAGCGGGTATTGGAGCACGATCACCAGCAGGAGCAGGATCAGGATCGGCCAGCGCATGTCGAAGGGTCAAAACGGGCCGGCGTCAGGCCGGCCCGCAAACGGGGGACACCGGCCACTGTCGCAGCGGACCGGTGATGCATGCCTCGCCGCTTATCGGCGACGCAGGTTGTAGAAGGCGGACAGGCCCGGGTAGGACGCGGTATCGCCGAGATCTTCCTCGATGCGCAGCAGCTGGTTGTACTTGGCGATACGGTCGGAGCGCGACAGCGAGCCGGTCTTGATCTGCATGGCGTTCAGGCCCACCGCGATGTCGGCGATGGTCGAATCCTCGGTCTCGCCGGAGCGGTGGGAGATCACGGCGGTGTAACCGGCGCGCTTGGCCATCTCGACGGCGGCGAAGGTCTCCGACAGGGTACCGATCTGGTTGATCTTGATGAGGATCGAGTTGGCGATGTCCTGATCGATCCCCTGCTTGAGGATCTTGGTGTTGGTGACGAACAGGTCGTCGCCGACCAGCTGCACCTTCTTGCCCAGACGCTCGCTCAGGATCTTCCAGCCGGCCCAGTCGTCCTCGGCCATGCCGTCTTCGATGGAGACGATCGGGAAACGGTCCGCCAGCGTCGCCAGGTAGTCGGCGAAACCGGAGGCATCCAGGGTCAGGCCTTCGCCGGCGAGCACGTACTGGCCGTCCTTGTAGAACTCGGAGGAAGCGCAGTCGAGCGCCAGCACCACGTCGGTACCCGGCTCGTAGCCGGCGTTGGAGACCGCCTCGAGGATCATGTTCAGCGCTTCGTCGGTGCCGCCCACGTTGGGGGCGAAGCCGCCTTCGTCACCGACGGTCGTGGGGTAGCCCTTGGCATCGGTAAGCTTCTTGAGATGGTGGAAGATCTCCGCGCCACAGCGCAGCGCCTCGCGGAAGCTGCCCATGGACACCGGCATGATCATGCATTCCTGGATGTCCAGCGAGTTGTTGGCGTGGGCGCCCCCGTTGATCACGTTCATCATCGGCACCGGCATCGCCATGGGGCCGGAACCGCCGAAGTAGCGGTACAGCGGCAGGCCGGCCTCTTCGGCAGCGGCCTTGGCCACCGCCATGGACACCGCCAGGGTGGCGTTGGCGCCGAGGCGGGACTTGTTCTCGGTGCCGTCGAGCTCGATCAGGGTGCGGTCGATGAAGGACTGTTCTTCGGCGTCGAGGCCGATGAGCGCTTCGGAGATCTCGGTATTGACGTTCTCGACCGCCTGCTGGACGCCCTTGCCCAGGTAGCGGGCGCCATCGCCGTCACGCAGTTCGATGGCCTCGCGGGCGCCGGTGGAGGCGCCGGACGGCACCGCCGCGCGGCCCATCACGCCGGATTCGAGCAGCACGTCGGCTTCAACGGTCGGGTTGCCACGCGAGTCGAGGACTTCACGGGCGATGACGTCAATGATTGCACTCATAGGACTTCCTGTTCTTGTCTAGATGATTGAAGTATCGGTTTGAGGCGGGCTCAGGCCTGTTCGAGGAATCCGGCCTGCTTGACCAGCCGGTCGAGGTCCCGCAGGGTTTCGAGCAGGGCCTTCATCTTCGGCAGCGGCCACGCGTTGGGGCCGTCCGACAGGGCGGTCTCGGGCGTCGGATGGGTCTCCATGAAGATACCCGCGACACCGGCGGCCACGGCGGCCCGGGCCAGTACCGGCACGAACTCGCGCTGCCCGCCGGAGGCGGTGCCCTGCCCGCCCGGCAGCTGCACCGAATGGGTGGCGTCATAAACCACCGGGCAACCGGTCTCGCGCATGATCGCCAGCGAGCGCATGTCGGAGACGAGGTTGTTGTAGCCGAAGGAGGCGCCACGCTCGCACACCATGATGGTGTCCGCACCGCCATTGGCGGCCCTGGCCTTGTCGACCACGTTCTTCATGTCGCCGGGGGCGAGGAACTGCCCCTTCTTGATGTTGACCGGCTTGCCGCACTGGGCCACTGCCTCGATGAAATCGGTCTGGCGGCACAGAAAGGCCGGCGTCTGCAGCACGTCGACCGCCGCCGCCACCGCGGCGATCTCGTCGATGGCATGGACGTCGGTGAGCACCGGCACGCCGATGGTCTTGCGCACGTCGGCGAGGATGTCGAGCCCCTTCTCCATCCCCAGACCACGATACGAGGTGCCGCTGCTGCGGTTGGCCTTGTCGTAGGACGACTTGTAGATGAACGGGATGCCGAGCTCGGCGCAGATGTCCTTGAGCGCGCCGGCGGTATCCAGGGCCATCTGGCGCGATTCGATCACGCACGGCCCGGCGATGAGGAACAGGGGCCGGTCGAGACCGGCCTCGAAATCACACAGCTTCACAGGCGCCCTCCCGGGCTTCGCGCGCTGTCAGCGCAGCCTTGACATAGGCGGTGAACAGCGGATGGCCCTGACGGGGATTGGAGGTGAATTCCGGGTGGAACTGGCAGCCGACGAACCACGGATGGTCCGGCAGTTCGATCATCTCGCACAGATCGGTGCCCGGCGCACGACCGCCCACCCGCAGACCGGCCTTCTCGAGCTGCCCCAGCAGGGTGTTGTTCACCTCGTAACGGTGGCGATGGCGTTCGATGATCTCCGGCTGCCCATAGACGTCGCGGGCCAGCGAGCCTTCCTGGAGCTCACAGGTCTGCCCGCCCAGGCGCATGGTGCCGCCCAGGTCGGAATTGTCGTCGCGGCGCTCCACCTGGCCGGAACGGTCCAGCCACTCGGTGATCAGGCCGATGACCGGATACTTGGTCTTGTCGTCGAACTCGGTGCTGTGGGCGCCCTTCATGCCGGCCACGTGGCGGGCATACTCGACCACGGCCAGCTGCATGCCCAGGCAGATGCCCAGGTACGGCACCTTGTGCTCGCGGGCGTACTGGATGGCGAGGATCTTGCCTTCGGTGCCGCGCTTGCCGAAGCCGCCGGGCACGAGGATGGCGTCCATCTTCTCGAGCACGCCGCAGCCCTTTTGCTCGATTTCCTCGGAGTCGAGGTAGTGGATGTTCACCTTGCTGCGGGTGTGCAGGCCGGCGTGGTTGAGCGCCTCGATGAGCGACTTGTAGGACTCGGTCAGATCGACGTACTTGCCGACGAAGGCGATGTCGATCTCGTGCTCCGGGTTTTCCAGTGCGTTGATGAGCCGGTCCCACACCGACAGGTCAGCGGCTTTGGCGAGGATGCCGAGCTTGTGGCAGACGATCTCGTCGAGCATCTGCTCGTGCAGCATGCCCGGGATCTTGTAGATGGAACTGGCGTCGAGCGCCTCGATCACCGCCTCGGGCATGACGTTGCAGAACAGCGCGATCTTGCGCCGTTCGTCCGCCGGGATCGAGCGGTCGGCACGGCACAGGAGGATGTCGGGCTGGATGCCGATCTCGCGCAGTTCCTTGACCGAGTGCTGGGTCGGCTTGGTCTTGAGTTCGCCGGCGGTGGGGATGTAGGGCAGCAGGGTCAGGTGGATGAAGCAGGTGCCGTTGCGCCCTTCCTCGATGCCCATCTGGCGTATCGCTTCCAGGAACGGCAGCGATTCGATGTCGCCCACGGTGCCGCCGACCTCGACCAGCGCCACGTCGGCGCCTTCGGCGCCGCGCTTGATGAAGGCCTTGATTTCGTCGGTGATGTGCGGGATGACCTGCACCGTCTTGCCCAGGTACTCGCCGCGACGCTCCTTCTTCAGCACCGATTCGTAGATCTGGCCGGTGGTGAAGTTGTTGCGCTTGGACATCTTGGCGCTGGTGAAGCGCTCGTAATGGCCCAGGTCCAGGTCGGTCTCGGCGCCGTCTTCGGTCACGAAGACCTCGCCGTGCTGGAAGGGGCTCATGGTCCCCGGGTCGACGTTGATGTAGGGGTCGAGTTTGAGGTGGGTCACACGGATGCCGCGCGACTCCAGGATGGCCCCCAACGAGGCCGCCGCGATGCCCTTGCCCAGGGAGGACACGACACCGCCGGTCACGAATACGTACTTAGTCATGAGAAATGCGGAGCGGGAAAGCGCAATGATACCCGAACTCCCCGTCCGCCCTCAACGCGGACGCATCCGTGCCCGTCGCGACCGTGAGTGCTCCCGAGCGAGCAGCACGCTGGCGAAAAACCGCCCGGAATCAACGGCATGCCCCGGTCGCCCAAACGTACGGAGCGCCCCGCTGCGCCACGGCACGCCTCAGCGGATGAACTCGCGGTTGATGCGCCGGAACTCGTCGCTGGCCGCCTCGCGCAGCCATTCGAACAACACCATCTCGCGCGAGACGATCCGGGCGCCTGCCGAACGCATGCGCTCGATGGCCAGGGCCTTGTTCTGCGGCGTCCGCGAGCCGATTCCGTCAGCGACCACGAACACCGTCTTGCCGATGGCGAGCAGATCGAGCACGGTCTGCAGCACGCACACATGGGCTTCGGTGCCGCCGACGACGACCTGCGGGCGCGCATCGACCGCCGTCTGCGTCAGGCAGCCTTCGGCAACGCAGGAAAAGTGGGTCTTGTGCACGACCCGGGCGTCGGGCGCGGCCTCGCGCAGCGCCGCGACCGACGGGCCGAGCCCCTGCGGATATTGTTCGGAAATGACACACGGCACGCCGAGTTGCGCGGCGCAGCGCACCAGTGCGAGATCGTTGTCCAGCACCGAGGCGCCCTCGTCAATGGCGGGATACAGGCGTTCCTGCAGATCGATGAGCAGCAGCGTGCTGCGGTGCCGGTCGATCAGATCGAGACTTCCGGTGGCGTTCATCGCGCCAGCTCCGGCCGATGGCGGAACTGTTCGAGCGCTTCGGGGTTGGCCAGCGCCTCGACGTTCCTGACCGGTTGGCCATGCACCACGTTGCGCACCGCCAGTTCCACGATCTTGCCGCTGCGGGTGCGCGGGATGTCCTCCACCGCCACGATGCGCGCAGGCACGTGACGGGGTGTGGTGTTCTCGCGGATGGTGCGCTTGATCCGGTCGATGAGCACGTCGTCCAGCTCGACACCCTCGCGCAGCTTCACGAACAGCACCACGCGCACGTCGTGCTCCCAGGACTGGCCGATCACCAGAGATTCGAGCACCTCGTCGAGCTTTTCCACCTGGCGGTAGATTTCCGCGGTGCCGATGCGCACGCCACCGGGGTTGAGCGTGGCGTCCGAGCGGCCATGGATGATCAGTCCGCCATGGGCGGTGATCTCGCAGAAGTCGCCATGGCACCACACCTTGTCGAAGCGCTCGAAATAGGCCGCGTGGTACTTGGCCCCGTCCGGGTCGTTCCAGAAACCGACGGGCATGGCCGGGAACGGGCGGGTGCACACCAGTTCGCCTTTCTCGCCTGCCACCGGCTGAGCGTTTTCGTCGAAGATCTCCACCGCCATGCCCAGCCCCTTGCACTGGATCTCGCCGCGCCACACCGGCAGGGTCGGATTGCCGAGCACGAAGCACGAGAGGATGTCGGTGCCGCCGGAGATGGAGGACAGGCACAGATCGGCCTTGATCGCGTCATAGACGTAATCGAAGCTCTCGGGCACGAGCGGGCTGCCGGTGGACATCATGGCGCGCACGCTGTCGAGCCGGTGGGTGTCGACCGGCCGGCGCCCGAGTTTGGCCAGATGGTCGATGAACTTGGCCGAGGTGCCGAAATGGGTCATGTGCTCGGCGTCGGCGTAGTCGAACAGGATGTCGCCATCGTCGACGAAGGGCGAGCCGTCGTAGAGCAGCACCGTGGCCTCCACCGCCAGTGCCGAGACCAGCCAGTTCCACATCATCCAGCCGCAGGTGGTGAAGTAGAAGATGCGGTCGCCGGCGCGCACATCGGTGTGCAGGCGGTGTTCCTTGATGTGCTGGAGCAGCGCCCCGCCCGCGCAATGGACGATGCACTTGGGCACCCCGGTCGTTCCCGAGGAGTACATCACGTAGAGCGGGTGATCGAAGGGCAGGCGCTCGAAGGCGATCTCGGTTTCGTGGGCGAAGGGCTGCACCACGTCCGCCCACAGCCGTGCATGGGCGATGCCGTCGATCGCCGGGTGCGCCTCGGCGTACGGCGCGACCACCACCCGGCGCAGCGAGGGCAGGCCCGCGGCCACTTCGGCGACCTTGGCGCGGATGTCCACGTGCTTGCCGTTGTAGTAGTAGCCATCCACGGTCACGAGAACCTTCGGTTCGGTCTGGCCGAAACGGTCGAGCACGCCCTGAACGCCGAAGTCCGGTGACGCGGAGGTGAAGATCGCGCCGATGCTGGCCGTGGCCAGCATGGCCACCACGGTCTGCGGCATGTTGGGCATGTAGGCGGCGACCCGGTCGCCGGGGGCGACGCCGAGATCGCGCAGCGCGGCGGCCAGGTGCGCCACCTCGCGGTACAGCTCGGCGTGGCTCAGACGCTGCTTGACCTTGTCTTCCCCCCAGAAGACCAGCGCATCGTGCTGATCCCGCCGGCGCAGCAGGTTTTCCGCGAGGTTGAGGCGGGCCTGGGGAAACCATGTCGCTCCGGGCATGCGATCGCCGTGTTCGAGCACCGTGTCGCCCGATTCGCCGATCACCCCGCCCCACGTCCACAGGCTGCGCCAGAACTGCTCGGGGTGACGCACCGACCAGGCATGGAGCTGCTCGTAGTCGGCCATCTCGAGCCCCCAGCGGGCGTTGGCCTGGTCGCGAAAATCGGTCATGCCGCTCGCTGCGATGCGCTCGGCACTGGGGGCCCACAGGGGCCGGTCCGGATCGTGGGTCGGTGTGCTCATCGTCTTGCCTCTCCTCGTGGTGTCTTATTGTGTTCTCTGCATCGGGTTCAGACCACCAGGGTCTGGCGCAATGCGTCCGGCAACGGGACCGATTTTCCGCTCTCGTGATCCATCCACACCACCTTCGCCGAGCCCTCGGCAAAGAGGCGATCGTCGCCCTCGGTGCGGATGTCGTACCAGGTCATCACGCTGCTGCGCCCGGGTTCGCCGGCGTAGAGGCGCACGATCACGGTGGCCGGATAGGTGATCGGGATGAGAAAGGTGCACGCGGCGTTGATGATCACCGGCCCGGTTCCCGCTTCGGTCAGCACCGGATAGCCCATGGCCTCGATCCACTCCACCCGCGCCTGCTCGCAGTAGCGGAAGTAGATGGTGTTGTTCACATGCGCATAGGCATCCATGTCGCCCCAGCGGACCGGGATCGTCGAGGTGTGCAGCAGCGTGCGTCGGGGCTCGGTCATTGCGGTGTCCTCGTTTGCTATTCTCATCATCGGAGCGGATGCAGTAACATACGCCAGCGTATGTTATCGTGCAACGCCAGCGGCGTTCGAGAGACAGGGTACGCTTGGGTGCATCGGACGAGAATGGGATCGACCCGACAATAACGGACACGGTGAAGGAGAACACAATGGAACGCGAATCGATGGAGTTCGACATCCTGATCGTCGGCGGCGGCCCGGCCGGGCTGGCGGCGGCGATCCGGCTCAAGCAGCTGGCCGACGCGGCGGGTACCGAACTGTCGGTGTGCCTCATCGAGAAGGCGGCCGAGATCGGGGCGCACATCCTCTCGGGCGCGGTGATGGACCCGCGCGCGCTCACCGAACTGCTGCCCGACTGGAAGGCCATGGGCGCGCCCCTGAACACCGAGGTCAGCGAAGACAAGGTCCTGTTCCTGTCCGAGACCGGCGGTCGCGCCCTGCCCAACGCCCTGCTGCCGGACTGCTTCGTCAATCACGGCAACTACATCGTGCGCCTGGGCAACGTGGTCAAGTGGCTCGGCGAACAGGCCGAGGCGCTGGGCGTCGAGGTCTATCCGGGCTTTGCCGGGGCCGAGCTCCTGTTCGACGAGGCGGGCGCGGTCAAGGGCGTGGCCACCGGCGACATGGGCCTGACCCGCGAGGGCGAGCAGGGCCCCAACTACCAGCCCGGCATGGAGCTGCATGCCAAGTACACCCTGTTCGCGGAAGGCTGTCGTGGCCATCTGGGCAAACAGCTCGAAGCCCATTTCGAACTGCGCAAGGACGCCGACCCGCAAACCTACGGCATCGGCATCAAGGAGTTGTGGGAGGTGCCCGCCGAGGCACACCGGTCGGGTCTGGTGGTGCACACCGCCGGCTGGCCCATGGACAACGCCACCTACGGCGGCGGTTTCGTCTATCACCTGGAAGACAATCTGGTGGCCATCGGCTACGTGGTGGGGCTGAATTACACCAACCCGTATCTGTCGCCCTTCGAGGAATTCCAGCGCTACAAGACCCATCCGATGATCCGGGGCTACATCGAAGGCGGCAAGCGGCTGGCTTATGGTGCCCGCGCCATCGCCGCCGGCGGGCTGCAGAGCCTGCCCAAGCTGAGCTTCCCGGGCGGCGGCCTCATCGGCGACGATGCCGGCTTCCTCAACGCCGCGCGTATCAAGGGCAGCCATGCGGCCATCAAGAGCGGCATGCTGGCCGCGGAGGCGGCCTTCGCCGCGCTGGCCGAAAGCCGGGAACGCGATGAGCTGACGGTTTACCCGGAAGCCTTCCGCAACAGCTGGCTGCACGCAGAACTGCACAAGACGCGCAACTTCAAGCCCTACATGAAGAAGGGCCTATACCTGGGCTCGCTGCTGTTCGGCATCGACCAGAAGCTGTTCGGCGGCAAGGTGCCGTGGACGCTGCACAACAGCGCCGATCACACCGCGCTGAAGCCGGCGGCCGAATGCACTCCGATCGACTATCCGAAACCGGACGGCACGCTGAGCTTCGACCGGCTCTCCTCGGTGTTCCTGTCGAACACCAACCACGAAGAGGAGCAGCCCTGCCACCTGCAACTCAAGAATCCGGAAGTGGCCATCGAGGTGAACCTGGCGCAGTTCGACGCGCCCGAGCAGCGCTACTGCCCGGCCGGGGTGTACGAGATCGTGCGCGACGAGGGCGGCGCCAACCCGCGCCTGCAGATCAATGCGCAGAACTGTGTGCACTGCAAGACCTGCGATATCAAGGATCCGACCCAGAACATCAACTGGGTGGTGCCCCAGGGGGGCGAGGGACCGATCTACCAGGGCATGTAGAATGGACCGGCGGGCATCGGCCCGCCCCGCTCACAAACGCCAAGGAGGATCGGGTGCCGACCATATCCACCCCGTCGTATCGTCATGTGCTCGCGTGTGCTGCGCTGGCCGCCCTCGCCCTTGTTCCGGCCGCCTCCCGGGCGGCCAAGTCGGGCGACACCTTCAAGGACTGGCGCATCCAGTGCGAACAGCCCAAGGGCGCGCCGGCGGAGCTCTGTCACGCCTATCAGCTGGTGTCGATGAAAGACACCAAGAAGCCCATCGTGCACATGGCCATCGGCTATCCGCCCAAGCAGACCGAGCCGGTGGCGATCCTCACCGTGCCGCTCGGCGTGGCCCTGCAGGCCGGTATCCAGATCAAGGTCGACGACGGCGAGCCGCTGCGCGTGCCCTACAACGTGTGCGCCCAGAACGGCTGTCAGGCCGGCGTGAAGATCGACGCGGCATTGCTCAAATCGCTGCGTGGCGGCAGCCAGGCGCACATCAGTTTTGCCAATCTGCAGCGGCAGGCGGTCGATGTGCCGGTCTCGCTCAAGGGCTTGAGTGCCGCCCTCGACGCACTGACGAAGTAAGCCCGCCCCGCAGAGGCGGCAACAAAAAAGGCGCCCGTGGCGCCTTTTTCGTGTGTTGCGGCGACGCTCATCCGATCCAGCGGCGGGCGTTGCGGAACATGCGCATCCAGGGCGAATCCTCGCCCAGCGTCTCTGGCGCCCAGGACATCTGCACGGTCCTGAAAGTGCGCTCCGGGTGCGGCATCATGATCGTGAAGCGGCCGTCGGCCGTCGTCACGCCGGTGATGCCCTCGGGCGAGCCGTTCGGGTTGCGCGGATAGGTGCTGGCCGGCTTGCCGTGAGGATCGATGTAGCGCACCGCGCGCGAGACCTGCTCGATGGCGTCGTCGCGGAACACCGCCCGACCTTCACCATGAGAGACCACGATGGGCATGTGGCTGCCAGCCATGCCGTCGAAGAAGATCGACGGGCTGTCGAGCACCTCCACCAGGCTGAAGCGCGCCTCGAACTGTTCGCTGCGGTTGCGATGGAAGGTCGGCCAGAATTCGGCACCCGGGATGATCGGTGCCAGATGCGACATCATCTGGCAGCCATTGCATACCCCCAGCGCGAAGCTGTCGGGACGCTGGAAGAAGGCGCTGAACTGCTCGTAGAGCGCCGGGTTGAACAGAATGGACTTGGCCCAGCCCTGCCCGGCGCCGAGCACGTCGCCGTAGGAGAAGCCGCCGCAAGCGGCCAGCCCCGTGAAGTCGGCGAGCGTCACGCGGCCGGCCTGCAGGTCGGACATGTGCACGTCGAAGGGCTCGAAGCCGGCACGTGCGAAGGCCGCCGCCATCTCCACATGGGAATTGACGCCCTGCTCGCGCAGGATGGCGATGCGCGGGCGGGCGCCAGTAGCGATCATCGGCGCGGCCACGTCCTCGGCGGGATCGAAGCTCAGTCGCACCGACAGCCCCGGATCGTCCGCTTCGGCCAGGGTGGCGAATTCCTCGTCGACGCTGATGGCGTCGTCGCGCAGACGGGCGATGTGGTAGCTGGTTTCCGCCCAGGTCTGCATCAGCTCGGCACGCGGCGCCCCGAACAGCAGCTTGGCGTTGCGCCACACGCGCAGTTCGTCCTTGTCGTTGGGCTCGCCGATGAAATGGTAGGTGAGCCCGGCCTCGCGCAGGGGTTCGGTGATGCGCGCGCGGTCCTCGCGGCGGATCTGGATGACGGCACCGAGTTCTTCGGCGAACAGCCCGGCGAAAGCCTTGTCGTTGAAGCGGCCCTTGAGCGTGTCGGGGCGCTTCTCGAGGCCGTCCACGTCGTTCGCCCAGCGGTCGTAGCAGACCGTGTCGAGTACCAGGGAGATGCCGCAGCGCGAGGCGAAGGCCATCTCGCACACGGTGGCCCACAGGCCGCCGTCGCCGCGGTCGTGATAGGCGAGGATCAGGTCTTCGGCGCGCAGGCGCTGGACGATCTCGAAGAAGGTCGCCACCTGCGCCGGATCGGCGTCGGGCGCATGCTCGCCCACCGACCCGTACGCCTGGGTGAGGGCCGAGCCGCCGAGGCGGTTCTCGTTGTTGCCCAGATCGATCAGCAGCAGTTCGGTGTCTTCGTGGGCCAGCGACAGCTGCGGCGTGAGCGTGCGGCGCACGTCCTGCACCGGCGCGAAGGCGGTGACGATCAGCGACAACGGTGAGATCACCTGCTTCTGTTCGCCCTGCTCGTCCCACGCGGTCTTCATGGACAGCGAGTCCTTGCCCACCGGGATCGACAGGCCGGCCTGCTGGCAGAAGGCGGAGACCGCGCTCACGGTGTCGTAGAGGTTGGCGTCCTCGCCGCGATGCCCCGCCGCCGCCATCCAGTTGGCCGACAGCTTCACCTGCCTGATGTCGGCCACGTCGGCGGCGGCCAGGTTGGTGATCGCCTCGCCGATGGCCATGCGGCCGCTGGCGGGCGCGTCGATGCAGGCCACCGGCGTGCGCTCGCCCATGGCGAAGGCTTCGCCGAGGTGGCCGTGGAAACTCATCGACGTGACCGCCACGTCCGCCACCGGCACCTGCCACGGGCCGACCATCTGGTCGCGGGCGGTCAGGCCGCCGACGCTGCGATCGCCGATGGTGATGAGGAACTGCTTGGACGCGACCGACGGTACCCGCAGCACGCGGCGGCAGGCGTCGTCCAGGTCGATGTCGGTGACGTCGAAGGGCGGCAGATGCACGGCGCGGCGCGACACGTTGCGGGTCATCTTCGGCGGTTTGCCGAGCAGCACCTGCATTTCCATGTCCACCGGCTGGTTGTCGAACTGGCGGTCGGTGACGGTCAGGTGACCGTCGGCGGTCGCTTCGCCCACCACGGCGAAGGGACAGCGCTCACGTTCGCACAGGGCGCGGAACAGGTCTAGATCGTCCGGCGCGATGGCCAGCACGTAGCGTTCCTGGGACTCGTTGCACCAGATCTCGCGCGGGCTCATGCCCGGCTCCTCGATGTGGATCTCGCGCAGCTCGAAGCGCGCGCCGAGGTCGGCCGATTCGGCCAGCTCGGGCATGGCGTTGGAGAGGCCGCCGGCGCCGACGTCGTGGATCGACAGGATGGGGTTGCGCTCGCCCATCTGCCAGCAGCGGTCGATGACCTCCTGGCAGCGGCGCTGGATCTCGGGGTTGCCGCGCTGCACCGAGGCGAAGTCCAGATCGGCGGTGTTGGTGCCGGTGGTCATGCTCGAGGCCGCGCCGCCGCCCAGGCCGATGAGCATGCCCGGGCCGCCGAGCTGGATCAGCAGGGTGCCGGGGGCGAACTTCTCCTTGTGCGACTGCGCCGCCTGGATGTTGCCCAGGCCGCCGGCGATCATGATCGGCTTGTGGTAGCCGCGCACCTCGCCCTGCACGTCCTGCTCGAAGGTGCGGAAGTAGCCGGTCAGGTTGGGACGGCCGAACTCGTTGTTGAAGGCGGCGGCGCCGATCGGCCCCTCGATCATGATCTCCAGCGCCGAGGCGATCCGCTCGGGGCGCCCGTAGGCCTTTTCCCAGGGCTGGGTGAACTCGGGGATCTCCAGATTGGACACCGAGAAGCCGGCCAGACCGGCCTTGGGGCGCGATCCGCGCCCGGTGGCGCCCTCGTCGCGGATCTCGCCGCCGGAGCCGGTGGCGGCGCCCGGGAACGGCGAGATGGCCGTCGGGTGATTGTGGGTCTCGACCTTGGCGAGGATGTGGGTCAGCTCGGAGCGGAAGGCCCAGCGGCCATCGGCGTCCGGATACAGGGTGTCGACTTCGGCCCCGGCGATGACCGAGGCATTGTCCGAATAGGCCACCACGGTGCCTTCCGGTTGGGCCTGATGGGTCTCGCGGATCATGCCGAACAGGCTCTTGTCCATGGGGCGATGGTCGATCACCCAGTCGGCGTTGAAGATCTTGTGGCGGCAATGCTCGGAATTGGCCTGGGCGAACATCATCAGCTCCACATCGGTCGGGTTGCGTTCGATGCGGGTGAAGTTGTCGACCAGATAGTCGATCTCGTCGTCCGACAGCGCCAGGCCCAGCGCGGTGTTGGCGGCCACCAGCGCTGCGCGCCCGGCGCCGAGGATGTCCACCGTGGTGAGCGGTTGTGGCGCGTAATGCGCGAACAGCGCGCCGGCCTCGTCGGGGGTGGCGAGCACCGACTCGGTCATGCGATCGTGCAGCGCCGGCAGCAGCGCGGCGCGACGGGCGGCCAGATCTCCCTTGGCGGCCACGTAATAGGCGATGCCCCGCTCGATGCGCACGATGGCCTCGAAGCCGCACTGGTGCGCGATGTCGGTGGCCTTGGACGACCAGGGCGAGATGGTGCCCAGGCGCGGGGTCACCAGCAACAGCGTGCCCGTCGGCACGTCGGGCGTCACCGGGTGGGCGTCGAGCAGATCGACCAGGCGGGCGCGGGCGGCATCGTCGAGCGGTGCGTTCAGTTCGACGAAGTACAGGAACTCGGCCTGAACCCCTTGAAAACGGGGGACGATGTCAGCCAGGGTCTTGCCCAGGCGGGCCAGCCGGGGCGCCGTCAGCGCGGGGGCGCCACGAAGCGTGAGGATTTCGGTCATCTTGATCGACAGGAAGGGCGTGATGGCGCGCCGGGCCGACGGGTCGGACGGGCACGGAAACAAAGGCGGAATTATACCCGAGCGCCGGCGGCTTCTGGGCGCCCGATGGCGCTTGCGCGCAGCGCATGCGATAGAATCGCGACTTTCACGGACGGCCCGTCGAATGCCCTCTTCCGCGCTGCCACGCCCCGCCCCTGTCCGACAGATCGCGATCGCGATGCTGCCGCCGCTGGTGTGCGCGCTCGGCGCGGTGCTGGTGCACACCTTCGGCGCCAATACCGAGGTGTTCTTGGCCCTTCAGCACGCCACGGGCCACTTTCCGGATACGCTCTGGGCCTTCCTCACCGACCAGGCCAGCGTCGCCTCGGTCGCCGCCTGGATGGCGCTCGCGCTCCTGGTCAAGCCGGTGTTCGCGGCGGCGGTGCTGCTGTCATGGCCTGCCGGCATCGTGCTCGTCCGCGGCCTCAAGTATCTGGTCGACGCGCCCCGCCCCGAGGTCCTGCTGCCACCCGACGCCATCCACGTGATCGGTGTGCGTCTCGACACCCTGAGCTTTCCGTCCGGGCACACCGCAACCGCGTTTGCGGTCGCCTCGGCGCTGCTGTTCAGCCTGTCGCCCGGCGCACGTGCCCTCTGGCTGTTGCCGGCGCTGTCGCTGGCCACGGCCATCGGTCTGTCCCGGATCGCGGTCGGCGCGCACTGGCCCGTGGACGTCCTCGCCGGGGCCGCGATCGGCTGGCTGTGCGGTGTGAGCGGTGCGCTGTGGGCGCAACGCTGGCGCTTCTGGACGCGTCGCGCCGGCATGCTCGTCCTCGCCGGCCTCGGCCTCGTGTCCGGCATGGCACGGCTGGTCCTCGACAGTGGCTATCCGAGCGTCGCACCGTTCGCGGGTTTGCTGGGCGTCGCCGCCCTATCCATCTCCGTCTGGACCGCGTCTCGGCAATGGGGCGCACGATGATCAAACGTCTCATCGCTCTGGCCCTCACCCTGGCACTGCTCGTCTGGTTCGTCCGCGGCGGCCAGTGGGCGGCGCTGGGGGGCGCGCTCGCGAGCTTGCAGCCCGGCGCGGTCGCGCTGGCCGCCGTCGGTTTCGCCATCAGCTATCTGCTGCGTGCCGTGCGCGTGTGGGACGAATTCCGCCACGACGGCGTGGGCCGCTTCGGTGCCTGCCTGCGTATCGTGCTGATCCACAACGCGATGGTGAACATCGTGCCCTTCCGCGGTGGCGAAGCGGCGTTCCCGATTCTGCTCGGGCGCCTGTTCGGCACGCCGCTGGGGCGCGCCCTCGCCTCGCTGTTCTGGTTCCGGCTCCAGGACGCCTTCGTGGTGCTGGGGCTGGCCATTCTGGTCTGGCCCGGCCTGCATCCGGCGCTGCGTACACTCGGCGTGGCCGGCCTGGTGGCCGTGGCCTTCGCGCTGCCCCGCTGGGCCCGGCGGACCCATGACTGGCATGCCGGTGGCCCCTGGCAGGTGCGTCTGGGCAAGGTGCGCGACGCCTTTGCCGACTCGACCCGCCATGCACGTTTCGGCTGGGTGTGGACGCTGGCCAACTGGTCGGTCAAACTCGCGGCGCAGGCGTGGCTGCTCGCCACCGTGCTGGACGCTTCGCCGGCCGTGGGCGCCGCCGGTGCGCTGGGCGCCGAGCTGGCGGCGATCCTGCCGATTCAGGGCGTGGCGGGTTTCGGGACCTATGAAGCCGGTGCCGCTGCCGCCATGCTCGCCCATGGTGTTACGCTTCAATCCGGCCTGCAGGCGGCACTCGTCCTGCATCTTTTCGTGATCGCCTGCGCCTCCAGCGCGGGCGCCATTGCCTGGCTGGTGGGACACGTCGTCGCCACCCCCGGCGCCACCCAACTTCATTCCGGCCAAGATACGCAATGACCCAGAATCCGCTGCCCCCTGCAGAACCCAGCATCCCGGCCAATCTGCCCGAGCACAGCCTGTCGATCGTCGTGCCGATGTACAACGAGGCCGAGAATGTGGCCCCGCTGCTCGAGCGCATCCATCTGGCGCTCGGCCCCTACCCGTGGCCGTGGGAAGTCATCCTCGTCGATGACGGCAGTTCCGATGACACGCCCGCCGAGCTGGAGCGCTGCGCCAAGCAGTATGGCCCGCATGTGCGCGTGGTCGCGCTGATGCGCAACTTCAAGCAGACCGCGGCCATGCAGGCCGGTCTCGATGCCGCGCGCGGCACGGTGATCGCCACCATGGACGGTGATCTGCAGAACGATCCGATCGACATTCCGCGCATGGTCGGGCGCCTGCTCGACGAGGACCTGGATCTGGTCGCCGGTTGGCGCAAGGACCGCCAGGACGGCCTGCTGCTGCGCAAGGTGCCTTCGCGGATCGCCAACCGGCTGATCGCGCGGATGACCGGCGTGCACCTCAAGGACTATGGCTGCAGCCTCAAGATCTTCCGCGCCAGCGCGATCAAGAACGTGCGCCTGTACGGCGAGATGCACCGCTTCATCCCCGCCTGGCTGGCGACGGTGACCACCCCCAAACGCATCGCCCAGGAGGTGGTGAGCCATCATCCGCGCGTGTTCGGTGAATCCAAGTACGGCATCTCGCGCACCTTCCGGGTGGTGCTCGATCTGGTGTTCGTCTACTTCTTCATGCGCTACCGCACCCGGCCGGGGCATTTCTTCGGCGGCATCGGCATCGGCCTCGGCGCGCTGGGTAGCCTGATCCTGGCCTATCTGGCCTTCGTCAAGATCTTCCTCGGCGAATCCATCGGCACCCGGCCGCTGCTGTTCGGCGGCTTCTTCCTGGTGATCGCCGGGGTGCAGATGGTGACCTCGGGCGTGCTTGCCGAGCTGCTGGCGCGGGTGTATTTCGAATCCGGCGACACGCGCCCCTACCTGGCCCGGCCGGTGCCGCCGCTGGCCGATTCCGAGGGATGGGCGCAAACCGGGGGCAACGATGGGCACTGAGCCGCGCCGCGGCTGGACACGGGCCCTGACGGCCCTCGTCTTCCTGCTGCCGCTGCTGGCGTTCTTCCTGCGCCTGGGGGCGGCGCCGCTGTTCGACGTGGATGAAGGCGCGTTCTCCGAGGCGACGCGGGAGATGTTCGCGCGCGGCGACTTCCTGTCCACCTACCTCGACGGCGCGAACCGTTTCGACAAGCCCATCCTCATCTACTGGCTGCAGGCGCTCGGCTACCTGCTGTTCGGCCCCACCGAGTGGGCCTTCCGCCTGCCCTCCGCGGTCGCTGCGGCATCTTGGAGCTACGCCACCTGGTTCTTCGCGCGCGAGCGCTTCGGCCCGGCGGTGGCGCTGGCGGCGCTGGTCGTCACGAGCACCGCGCTCGGGCCTTTCGTGATCGGACGCGCGGCCACCGCCGACGCCCTGCTCAACCTCCTGCTCGCGCTGACCCTGTTCGACGCCTGGCGGCACCTGGAATCGGGGCGGCGCGCACCGCTGCTGCGCAGCTTCGTGTGGATGGCGCTCGGCGCCCTCACCAAGGGGCCGATCGCGCTGATCGTGCCCGGCGCGGTCACCTTCCTCTACTGCGTCTCGCGCGGGCAGTGGCGGCGCTGGCTGCGGGCCATCGCCGACCCGATCGGCTGGCTGATCTTCGTGGTGCTGGTGGTACCGTGGTACGCCTACACGCTCGGCGTGCACGGCCAGAGCTTCATCGACGGCTTCATCCTCAAGCACAACGTCAAGCGCTTCACCGGCTCGCTCGAGGGCCATACCGGCAGCCTGTTCTATTACGTGATCGCCCTGCCGCTGCTGCTGCTGCCATGGATCGGTCCGCTGCTCGCCTCGCTGCGCAATGCGTTGCGCGACGCGAACACCGGCGTGCGCCGCTTCCTGTGGCTGTGGGCGCTGTTCGTGGTCGCCTTCTTCAGTCTCTCCGGCACCAAGCTGCCGCACTACGCGCTCTATGGCGCCACCCCGCTGTTCATCCTGATCGCCGCGCATCGCGAAAGCCTGGTGCGGCGCTGGCCGCACCTGATCGCGCCGACACTGTTCTTCGCGCTGCTGCCGCTGCTGCCGAGCCTGTTCGGGTACCTGTCCTCGACCGGGGCCGGCAACGCGTTCTACCGCGCACAGCTGTCGCGGGCGCTGGACCTGGTCACGCCGATCTACTACCTGGTGACCATTCTGCTGCTGGCGGGCTGGCTGGCACTCGCCGTGTTCGGCCGGCTCAAGGTGTGGCAGACGCTCGCGATCGGCGCGGCGGCGCAGGTGCTGGTGCTCGCGGCGGTCGTCGTACCCTACCTCGGCGACGTCGTTCAGGGGCCGGTGAAGGACGCCGGTCTGCTCGCGCGCAAGCTGTCGGAGTCCGCCGTGCGCCTGCGTTTCGATGCGCCGAGCTTCAGCGTCTACGCCCTCGCCGCAACGCCGCATGACGAGGCCCGGCCCGGGCAACTCGTCGTGACCCGGATCGATCGCGTGCCGTCGAGCGGCTATGAGGTCCTCTTCCAGGAGGGCGGCGTCGTGCTGTTGCGCCGCCAGGCGCAGTGACGGCACAGCAAGGTCGCTACACCGGCCTCCTGCTCGTGCTGTGCGTGGCGCTGACGGGCTACCGCATCTGGGTGATCCTGCGTCTCGGTCTCGACCCGTACGTGGACGAAGCCTATTACTGGGGCTGGTCGCAGGCGCTCGACTGGGGCTACTACTCCAAACCGCCCATGATCGCCGCCATGATCGCCGCGAGCGAAGCGGTGTTCGGTCATACCCTCATCGCGCTCAAGCTGCCGGCCCTGTTGTGCTATCCGCTCACCGCGCTGGTCGTGCAGGCCCTGGGCGCACGCCTGTTCTCGCCGCGGATCGGATTCTGGGCCGCGGTGGTGGTGCTGACGATTCCACTGGTCTCCGCACTCGGGCTGTTCGTGTCCACCGATGCTCCGCTGCTGCTGTTCTGGGCGATCGCGCTGTGGGGCCTGGCGCGGGCACTCGATTCCGGGCGCTGGTCGAACTGGCTGGTCGTCGGCGTCGCCTTCGGCCTGGGCATGATGACCAAGTACACCATGGCGGCGTTCGCCGGCTCGGCGTTCCTGGCGATGCTGGCCGACCCGCGCGGGCGCCGTGCCCTGGGCTCCGCACGACCATGGATCGCGTTTGCGCTGGGGGTTGCCCTGTTCATCCCCAACGTCTGGTGGAACGTGGAGCATGCGTTTCCCACCTTTCGCCACACCGCGGAGATTACACGCCTGGAATCGCGGAGCTGGGCACCGGGTGAATTCGGCGAATTCATTGGCGCCCAATGGCTGTCCTTCGGCCCGCTGCTCGCCTTCGGGCTGCTGTGGGTGCTCGCACGCACCCCACGTCTGTGGCGCCAGCCAGCCTATCGACTGTTGCTGGTGATGGTGTGGCCGTTGCTGCTCCTGGTCAGCGTCCAGGCGCTCACCGGACGCGCCAACGGCAACTGGGCCGCACCCATCTATGTGGCGGCGAGTCTGCTCGTGCCGGCGTATTTGCTCGAAGCGCGGCGTGGTCGCCTGTTTGCGCTCGCGGTCGGTGTCAACATTGCGGTGATGTGCCTGGTCTATCACTGGCCCGATGTGCACCGGCTCACCGGCAAGCCGATGAGCGCCAAGCTCGATCCGTTCAAGCGGGCGCGTGGCTGGTCGGCCCTCGCCGCACAGGTGGCGCCCCATCTCGCGCGCCATCCGGACGCCATCCTGATGGGCGTGGATCGCGAGACCCTGGCCCAGCTGAACTACCAGCTGCAACCGAAAGCGTGGGTGAGCTGGAACCCGGAAGGCCGTGTCATGGATCAGTACGAACTGACCACCCGGCTGGTGCCGGGCGAGCAGCGTCCGATCCTGTTCGCCTCGGAAGGGCCGGATATTGCCGCGATCGCGGCGCGCTTCGAGCATGTCGAACCGCTCGGCGAGGTCCGCGTGCAGGTGTATCCGAAGCTGTTGCGCCAGCGTTTCCTGTTCCTGCTGCAGGGGTTCAAGGGCTACAAATGAACAGGCTGCCCGCAGGCAGCCTCCGCAATGTCCCCTGCCGCGTTTTCAACGCTTGGCGAACAGGCCGCGTACCGCTTCCTGAAGATCAGCCGGCAGCACCACGATCTTGCTGTTGTCTGAAGCGCCGAGGTCCTGCAGTGCGCTGACGTACTTTTCCCCCAGCACATACTGCACCGGCGCGGTGTTGTCGCCCACGGCGGCGGCGACCCGGCGGATGGATTCGGCCGAGGCTTCGGCCAGCATCACCTGCGCACTGGCATCGCGTTTGGCCGATTCCAGGCGTGCTTCGGCTTCGAGCACCGCCGACTGCTTGAGACCTTCCGCCTTGGTGACCATGGCCTTGCGTTCCCGTTCGGCGGCAGCCTGCATTTCCATCGCCGCCTGCATGGACGGCGACGGGTTGATGTCCTGGATCTCCACCGACTTGACCGTCAGGCCCCAGTCGATGGCCTCGTCGGCGATGCTCTCGCGCAGCCGGGCCTTGATCTTGTCGCGCGAGGACAGCGCCTGGTCGAGTTCCATTTCGCCGATGATGGAGCGCAGCGTCGTCATGATGAGGTTGCGGATCGCCTCGGCGAAATCGGTCACGCCATAGGCGGCCTTGACCGGGTCGGTGACCTTGACGAAGGCGACCGCGTTGGCGCGGATGACCGCGTTGTCGAGGGTGATCACCTCCTGCTCCTGGACGTCGAGGATGATGTCCTTGGTGATGAGCTTGTAGGCGATGTTGTCCAGATAGGGAATGACGATGTTCAGGCCGGGCAACAGCGTGGCGTGATACTTGCCGAGGCGCTCGACCACCCACTCCTGGCCTTGCGGAACGAGACGAACACCTTTGGCGATGGTGATGATCACGAAGATCAGCACCGCGATCATGACGATCAGGGCATCGGACATGGATTTTCCTAGTGAGCTTTCTGGACTTGAACGTAGTTGCCTTCGATGGAGACCACGCGAACGCGATCGCCGGCGGCGATCGGCTCATCGGCGCGACACTGCCATTGCTCGGCGCCGAGCACGGGTTTCTGGAAGCGGACCTGGCCGGGCTGAAAGGGGGCGACCGCCGTGGTGACCAGTCCGATCTCGCCGATCGCGGAGGCCGAATTTCCGGAGCGCGTCGACGGCCGGTCGCTGCGGAACACGCGGAACCACAGGACGGTCATTGCGACGGATGCGCCGGTCCATAGCACCACCTGGGCGGTGACCGACAGCGCGGGCATCAGCAGCAGACCGAGCCCGACCAGCAACGCGCCAAGGCCGAACCAGATGACGAAGAATGCGGGCACCGCGAGCTCGACCAGCATCAGGACGATGCCGAGGACGATCCAGTGCCACCAGACCGGGGCGATCATGGGATGTCAGCCGTTGGTCGTCGAAGCGGCGGCCGGGCTCTTGTCGCCGAAGTCGACCACCTTGCTGCGGCCTTCGTCCTCGTCGTCGGTTTTTTCCAGCTTGCCATCGACGGCGGCACCGCAATCCATCTGCAGTTGCCGATAGGTGATATTGCCGGTGACACGGGCGTTGGGTTGCAGTTCGAGGAAGTGGGCCACCGACAGGTCGCCGATGATGGTGCCATTGACGACGGCATCGTGCGTCTTCACGCTGCCTTCGATGCAGCCGTCTTCGCTGAGCACGAGCAATCCGCGCTCGTCATCCTTGTTGATGACATTGCCTTCGATGCGTCCGTCGACCCGCAGCCCTCCGGAAAAGATCACGTCGCCGACCACTTCGACATTGTCGGCGATCAGGCTCGAGAGCTTGTTGATTTCAATGGATGTTGACGGGGTCCGGGTCTTCTTTCTACCGAACATCTCCTACCTCCGTATGCTGCGGGTATTGGTTGAAACGCGTGGAATGGCACGCGCGGCATGGATTCATGACGGCTTGTTTTTGGTCTTCTTGAAGAAATTCAGCTCGTCCTTGAGGCGCGAGACGTCGTCGTTGAGCGTCTTGACCTGGTTTTCCAGTTCCTTCTGCGTGGCCCGATCCATTTCCCGCTTCAGCCGCAACTGTTCCAGTTCGGTGCGCGCCTGGTCGAGCGCCGCAGTCAGCCGGGCGTTTTCGGATTCGAGTACGGCGACACGCGCCGCCGGCGAGAACATGCGTTCGACATAGTTGAGCGCGAGATAACCCAGCGCGGAAAGCGCGATCAGGAAAACCGCGAACGTCAGCCACCGGCGATGTGCCCGATGATTTTCGAGAACCAATGGCCGTGAGGACAGCTCCACCGTGCTGGCGCGTTTGCGGAACATGACGTGTGCGCTCAGGAAGCGCCGATCAGGTAGTGGGCCGGATTGACGAACTGGCCGTTCTCGAGGATTTCGAAGTGCAGGTGCGGGCCCGTTGAACGCCCGGTAGAGCCCACATCGGCGATGTGCTGGCCGGGTTTGACGATGTCGCCGGGCTTGACGTACATCTTCGAGGTGTGGGCGTAGCGGCTCACGAGGCCGTTGCCATGGTCGATTTCGATTTTGTAGCCGTAGTCGTGGTTCCAGCCCGCCTTGATGACCTTGCCACCGGCGCTGGCATAGATCGGAGTGCCGATCGGCGCAGCGAAATCCAGCCCGCTGTGAAAGGCCCGCTTGCCGGTAAACGGATCGTAGCGGTTACCGAATCCGGAGCTACGTCGGGCGTCGCGCACCGGAATCCGGCTTGGGAAGAGCATGTGCGCGAATTGGCGTCGTGTCGTCGCCGAATCGATTGCGTCGAGGGCGGCGTCGAGGGCCTCGAGCTGGCGTTCGATGCTCGCGACCGTTTCGGTGGGGGTGGCGTCTTCGGGCGGCGCTTCCAAGGACAGTCGGTCCCCGACCGGGGGAATCATCGGACCACCGAGGGAGTCGTCCTTCGGTGCGTTCTGTTCGACCGGCGGAACGGATTTCTTGAGATGCTTCTCGAAGGCGTTGATCACGCCGATGCGCTCGGCCAGCGTTTCGGCTTCGGATTCGAGCTGGAACAGGCGTCCGGACAGCTTGCCGAGCTTGTCGATCATGAAGCGCTCTTCGGGCGCCGAATCGGTGGTCTGCACGACCGGCTCGTCGGGAACCGGTGTTACCGAGGGTGCCAGCCCGTAGCCGATCCAGACACCACCGGCAAGCGTCAACAGCATCGCGGCCGCAACGCCGACGACGAGGGTCCGGCCGTGAATCGCCCGCACCTTGGATTGCGTCAGCGCCTTGGCGGAGTGAATGACGAAGGCCATTCGCGTCTTACTCCGTCTTGTCTTTGTCGTGTTTCCTTGGCAGCGGTCCCGCGGGGCCGCTGCCAAGGAAGGCGATTGTTTCAAATGTTGCGGTGACCGACGTTGCGCTGGCGCAAGGTCGGCAAAAAACTGACCGAGTGTATCACCGGAAATGCAAAAAAGAGAAACGGCAGAATCCCGCCCGACTTGAGCGGAATCCTGCCGTCATCGATGACAATATCCTGCGCGGATTATTGCTGCCGGTGCGCCGCCAGCTTGAGCCAGGTGTCGATCACCGTGTCCGGGTTGAGGGAAATGGTCTGGATGCCCTCGTCCATCAGCCATTCGGCGAAATCGGCGTGGTCGGACGGCCCTTGCCCGCAGATGCCCACGTACTTGCCCTTGCGGTTGGCGGACTGGATCGCCATCGACAGCAGCTTCTTGACCGCCGGATCGCGCTCGTCGAAGGCGTGGGCGACGAGACCGGAATCGCGATCGAGGCCGAGGGTCAGCTGGGTGAGGTCGTTGGAGCCGATGGAGAAGCCGTCGAAGATATCGAGGAACTCGTCGGCCAGCAGCGCGTTGGACGGGATCTCGCACATCATGATGAGCTTGAGATCGTTCTGTCCGCGCTCCAGGCCGTGGCGCGCCAGCAGGTCGACGACCTCGGCGCCTTCTTCGACGTTGCGCACGAACGGCACCATCAGCTGGACGTTGGTGAGGCCGAGCACGTCACGCACCTTGCGCATGGCCAGGCATTCGAGCTCGAAGCAGTCGCGGAAGCTGTGGGCGATGTAGCGCGAGGCGCCGCGGAAGCCCAGCATCGGGTTCTCTTCCTCGGGTTCGTAGATCTCGCCGCCGAGCAGCTTGCGGTATTCGTTCGACTTGAAGTCTGACAGACGGACGATCACCGGCTGCGGGTAGAAGGCCGCGGCGATGGTGGCGACGCCCTCCACCAGCTTCTCGATGAAGAAATCACGCGGCGAGGCGTAACCGCGCGAGCGACGCAGGATCTCGTTGCGCAGGCTGTTGGGCACCTGGTCGAGTTCGAGGATGGCCTTCGGATGAATGCCGATCATGTTGTTGATCACGAACTCCAGGCGCGCCAGGCCGACACCGCCGTTCGGGATCTGCGCGAACTCGAAGGCCAGCTCCGGGTTGCCCACGTTCATCATCACCTTGACGGGGATGTCCGGCAGGTTGCCGGTATCGGTGGTGATGACTTCGAACTCGAGCTTGCCGCGATAGACGTAACCGGTGTCGCCCTCGGCGCAGGAGACGGTGACCGTGTCGCCCTCGTCCAGCACCTCGGTGGCGTTGCCGCAGCCGACGATGGCGGGAATGCCCAGTTCGCGCGCGATAATGGCGGCGTGGCAGGTGCGGCCGCCACGGTTGGTGACGATGGCGCTCGCGCGCTTCATCACCGGTTCCCAGTTCGGATCGGTCATGTCGGTGACCAGCACGTCACCGGGCTGGACACGGTTCATCTCCGCCGCATCGGCAATCACCCGCACCGACCCCTGGCCGATCTTCTGGCCGATGGCACGGCCGTGCGCCAGCGCCTTGCCGTATTGCTTGAGGCGGTATTTCTCCATGACGTGACCGGTCTGCTGACTCTTCACGGTCTCCGGACGGGCCTGGAGGATGTAGAGTTTGCCGTCGTCGCCGTCTTTGCCCCACTCGATGTCCATCGGGCGGTCGTAATGCTTCTCGATGATCACCGCGTAACGGGCCAGCTCGAGCACGTCCTCGTCACTGAGCGAGAAGCGGTTTCGATCGTCTTCCGGCACGTCGACGGTACGCACCGACTTGCCAGCGCTGCGGTCGCCGGTGAACTCCATCTTGATGAGCTTGGAGCCCAGGTTGCGTCGCACCACGGCCGGGCGGCCTTCGGCCAGGGTGGGCTTGTGCACATAGAATTCATCCGGGTTCACCGCGCCCTGCACCACGGTTTCGCCAAGGCCGTAGGAGGCGGTGATGAACACCACGTCCTTGAAGCCCGACTCGGTGTCGAGGGAGAACATCACCCCCGAGGCGCCGGTGTCGGAGCGCACCATGCGCTGCACGCCGGCGGACAGGGCCACGTCGGCGTGGGCGAAACCCTTGTGCACGCGGTAGGCGATCGCCCGGTCGTTGTACAGGGAGGCAAACACCTCCTTCATGGCGTGGAGGATGTTGTCGTAGCCGTGGATGTTCAGGAAGGTTTCCTGCTGGCCGGCGAAGGAAGCGTCCGGCAGGTCTTCGGCGGTCGCCGAGGAGCGCACCGCGAAACTGCCCTCGCCTTCGGCGGTGATGGCCTCGTAGGCGGTCTTGATCTCTTCTTCGAGCTTGGCCGGGAACGGCAGGTCCACGATCCACTGGCGAATTTCGGCACCGGTCCGGGCCAGGGCGTCCACGTCATCCACGTCGAGCGCGTCGAGTGCCGCATTGATCTTGTCGTTCAGCCCCTGGTGTGCCAGAAACTCGCGATAGGCCGCCGCCGTCGTGGCAAAACCGCCGGGGACGCGTACACTTGAGGGCAACTGACTGATCATCTCGCCGAGCGAGGCATTCTTGCCGCCTACGCTTTCGACGTCCGACATTCTCAGTTCTTGAAACGGGATGACGTAACGAGTCATAACTGTTCTTCCGGAATGATGTAAAAACTGTGTAATAACCAGGTCCGCTTTATAGCGAAATGCTGCTATGCCGCAAAGCAGGGTTAACCCAATGATCGCACAACGCACCCACTGATGAACGACAACAAATCACGCACCGTCTTCTTTATCTCCGATGGCACCGGCATCACCGCGGAAACCCTCGGCCACAGCCTGCTGGCCCAGTTTCCCGAGATGCGCTTCAAGCAGGTGCGCCTGCCGTTCGTCGACTCGGTCGCCAAGGCTCGCGAGTGCGCCTCGCGGATTCGTGACGCAGCGCGCAACGACGGTGCCCGGCCGGTGGTCTTCAACTCCCTGGTCGACTCGGAGGTGCTGGCCACGGTGCGCCAGGCCGACGCCCTCTATCTCGATCTGCTCGAGCGCTTCATCGAACCACTCGAGAGCGAACTGGGGGTCAAGTCCACCCACACCGTGGGCCGCTTTCATGGCATCGCCGACAGCCTCGACTACAAGGACCGGATCGAGGCGATCAACTTCACCCTGGCGCACGACGACGGGGTCTCCCACGCGAACCTCGACACCGCCGACGTCATCCTGGTGGGGGTGTCGCGCTCGGGCAAGACGCCGACCAGCCTCTATCTGGCGATGCAGTTCGGGGTCAAGGCGGCCAACTACCCACTCATTCCGGAAGACTTCGAACGCAACAAGCTGCCCACCGAGCTGCACAAATACCGCCGCAAGCTGTTCGGCCTGACGATCAGCCCCGAACGGCTCGCGCAGATCCGTCAGGAGCGACGTCCCGACAGCCTCTACGCCTCGCTGGAGAACTGCCGCTACGAGATCGAGGCGGCGCAGCGCCTGATGCAGCGCGAGCACATCCCCTGGCTCGACTCGACGGCCCGTTCCATCGAGGAGATCTCCACCAAGATCATCCAGGAAATTCATCTGGACAAGCGCGGCTACTGAGCCGTTGTACAATGCGCCGCCCCGGCAGACATCCCCACCAAAAGACATGAAACGCACCCGTACGCCCCGACGCGAAGGACTCGGCAGTGACGCCGAACGCCTGGTCTGGCTCGCCAATGGCCTGGCCGAATCCGGCAATCGCGCCGAAGACCGCTTCTGGGAACAGCACCTGAGCACGCTGATCGATCAGTTGCTCGACGATGGCGACGAGGCCCCGATCAACGAGGCCCTCGACTTCCTCTACAGCAGCAACGCGACGGCCTACGACGAGCTGGCCGATTTCGTCGAATCGCGCGCGGAAAATGCCGGTCGTCGGGCACCGGAGCAGGACATCATCCTGCTCGCCGCGCCGCTGCTGGCCTGGTCACGCTACCGCATTCCCGCCGCCGCCATCCCTTCGGCGGTGCTCGCCAACCTGCGGGTGCACCTGCAGGCCCATGTGCTCGCGGACGGCGTCAAGCTGGCGCTCGCCGACTTCCTGTTCAGTCCCGACCATCTGCCGGTGGGCTATTGCAACACTGCGCGCCTGGCCGATTCGCTGGGTGAGGCGGCGCTGCAGAACCGGGACCTGAGCATCGACACCCAGGATTTGCCGGACACCGCGCATTTCCTCTCCGACACCCGCTACCTGCTGTTTGCCGTGGCCGTGCCCCGTGGCGCGCCCATGTTCCGCTGGCAGGAGCCGGGCGGCGAACGTGAGCACGCCCTGGCCCAGTGGCGCAGTCAGGGCGGCGCCTGCCTGATGCCGCTGCTGCCGGGCTGCGCGATGGATCTGGTCCTGCCCGACGCCTACTTCGCCGCCTCGCGCCGCGCCGACCGCGAGAGCCGCGCCTACTCGGTGCGCGCCTCGGTCGCCTTCCTGGGCACCACCCTGGCGGTGCCGGCGGCCAACCTGCGGGCAGTGGTCGCGCCTTTTCACGATCGCAAGCTCGAGGAATTCCGGATCGGGATCACGCTGCGGGACAACGACACCGTGATCCATGGCATCGTCTGGCCGCTGCTCGGGGCCGAGGACGAGCACAGCGAGGTGCCGCTGCAGATCGAGCGCAGCCTGCGTGAATGCGGCGTCACCGACATCGACGTGCTCGATCACCGTTTCCCGCTCGAATTCTGCGACGACTGCGGCGCCCCGCTCTATCCCTCCCCGGACGGCGAGGCGGTGCATGCCGAGCTGCCCGAAGAGGACGCGGCCCAGATTCCCCGCCATCTGCACTGAACCCGGATCTGCCGCCGCGGCCGCGCGGCGGGTACGTGGTTTCAACAATTGCGCAATGCGGTCCCGGAACGCATAAACCGGACATCACTTGAGACGCGACCGACCGAAGACGTCGGCAGTATTCGCGGAGACACCCCCATGCGCATTGCCTCGTTCCACCGTTCGGTCGTGCTCGGCCTGATCCTGATGATCGGCGTGACCGGACCGGTCGCGGCCGAAGATATCGTCATCGGCCAGGTGGCCCCTTTCACCGGGACGCTGGCGCCTACCGGCATCGGCGTGCGCACCGGTATCGAAGCCTATCTGGCCCGGGTCAATGCCGACGGCGGCATCCACAAGCAACGCGTTCGACTCGTCACCCGCGACGACGCCTACCAGATCGACAAGACGCTCGAGCAGACCCGCGCGCTGCTGGCCGAGCAGCATCCGGTCGCGCTCATCGGTTTCGTGGGCACCGGCAACACCCTGGCGCTGAACCGCGACGGCCTTCTGGAGAAGGCCGGCATCGCGCTGGTGGGCGTTCGTTCCGGTGCCAGCGCCTTGCGTCGGCCGGTGCCGCCGACCATTTTCCACACCCGGGCAAGCTATGCTGCCGAGGTGCGCCGCGTGGTGAGCCAGATGCACAGCATGGGCCTCAAGCGCGTGGCCGTGTTCCACCAGGACGACCCTTTCGGCCAGGACGGTCTGGCCGCGGCGCGCACCGCGCTGGCGGACGCGGGTATCACCCTGGTGGCGACCGGCGCCTACGCCAAGGGCAGTACCGAGGTGAGCGAAGCGGTCCGCACCATCCATGCGGCCGACCCGAATGGCGTCATCATGGTGTCGAACACCGCTGCGAGTGCGGCGTTCGTCAAGCAGCTGCGCGAGGCGGGCAGTTACGCGTTGCTCATCGCGCTGTCGGTGACCACCGGACCGCAGGTGGCCGACAAGATCGGTACCGCGCTGGCCCACGGCCTGGGGGTCGTGCAGGTGGTGCCGGACCCGGCGTCCGAGGCGGTACCGATCAGTCGGGAGCTTGGCGAAGATCTGCGCCGGATCGGCGTCAAGGCCCCCGCCAATCACACGATGCTCGAGGGCTACCTGATGGCCCGGGTGCTCGTCGAGGCCATGCGGCGCAGCGAACGGGTCGATCGCCCGAGCATTCTCGCTACGCTGGAGCACATGGGGCGCTTCGATGCCGGCGGCCTCACCATCCGCTATTCACCGTCGGACCACGACGGCGCCGAATACACCGACATCTCGATCCTCGACCGCAACGGCCACCTGCTGCGCTAGTGGCCGCCACGGCGGCCTCTCGAGACCACGATTGGGGGCAGGCAAACCGGTGCCACGACCACCGGACAAGACGCCACGGAGCCTAGACCGGCTCGGCATCCATCCGCGATGTCATGGCCGCCGGCACGCCCCGATCCGCTTCCGGGTGGGTGAGCAGGAAGTCGCGCACGATGCTGATCTGGGTGTCGTCGAGCAGCATCGGGGCATGGCCGACACCGGGAATCTCCACCAGGCGCGCCCGTGGCCCGCGGGTGGCCATTTCGGCGGCGGTTTCGTGCAACAGCAGATCGGAATCGGCGCCACGGATGAGCAGGGTCGGACACGAAATGGCATCGTAGGTGGACCACAGGTCCACGTTCGCGATCAGCGGGGTCTGCCGGAACGGCTCGGCCAGACCCGGATCGTAGATCATCACGTAACCGCCATCGACCGGCCGGATCGCGTATTCGGTCAGGTGCCGCCACTGGGCGTCTGTCAGTGGCCCGAATGGCGCACTGACCTCGCGGATGTACGCCATGGCGGCGTCCTTGTCCGGAAAGGTCGGCGCCGTGCCCACGTATTCGGCAATGCGACGGATCGACGCCACGGTGATCATCGGCCCGACGTCGTTGAGCACCAGGCGGCTGATCGGTGAATTCGGCAGCGCGGCGATGAGCATGCCGATCAGGCCACCCATCGAGGTGCCCACCCAATGCACATGCTCCACGTCCAGCCGCGCGATCAGGGTGATCATGTCCGCCACGTACAACGGGAAGCCGTAATCCTCCTTGACCGGCAGCCAGTCGCTGCGTCCGCGCCCGACCACGTCGGGGCACACCACGCGATAGTCCGAGGCGAGCGCCCGGGCCAGAAAATCGAAATCGCGGCCGTTGCGCGTCAGCCCGTGAACGCACATCAGCACCTTCGGATTGTGCGGATCGCCCCACTCCGTGTAGGCCATGTGATGCAGGCCGTGCGCGCTGACGCATTGGACCGAGCGTTGCCGCATCTGCCATTCCGGCTTCGTCGTGAGCCAGTTGCGCAACCGTTTGAAGAACGCCATCGATTCGCCCCCTGTTGACACACCGCGAGCATACACCGCAACCGCGTGATTCACGGCGGCGAAGCCCGCGCACGTGCCGTGCACGGGAGCTCAATGGCGCGGATCAGCCACGTCCGAATGCCAGTATCGGCGATGTTCGGCGGTCCACGCGTGAAGGCTCAGGCGGCCGTCGTCGGCGTCGATGCGCACCTCGCCATCGTCCACCGTGCTCCAGCTGCGTGCGCCGGCAGCGTGCCAGCGCTCGACCACGACGGGCGCGGGATGGCCGTACGGATTGGTGCGGCCGGCGGAAAAGACCACGTCATGGGCATGCACCGAATCGATCAGCGCCTCGCTGGAAGACGATTTGCTGCCGTGATGCGGCGCGACGACGACCTCGGTCGGCTGCCATCGCCCCGTCGCCTGCAGATGCGCTTCGACCGGCGCTTCGATGTCCCCGGTCAGCAGCAAGGATCCGGCCACCGAGCCGATGCGCAGGACGCAGGAGCGGTTGTTGTCGCTGTGCCACGCGGCGCCCGTGTCCGGGTGAAGCCAGGTGAACCGCACGCCGTCCCATTGCCAGTGCTGCCCCGCCACACAGCGCTCGACGGCCCGCCCGCGCACATGAACACCGGATCCGGCATCGATGCTCCCGACCTCAAGCGCCCCGAGTACGCTGCGCGCGCCACCGACATGGTCGGCATCGTCGTGGGACAGCACCATCCGATGGAGGCGCCGCACACCGAGGTGGCGCATCAGCGGCACGATGACCGAACGGCCGGCGTCGCCGCCGTGGTAATAGGACGGCCCGGCGTCATACAGGAGTACGTGATGGGCGGTGCGGACCAGCACCGCGAGGCCTTGCCCCACGTCGATGACGCGAGCCTCGAAGGTCCCGTGGGCAGGCGCAGGCGGCGTCCACAGCACGACCGGCGCCATCAGCAATATGCCGACCCCGCGCAACGGTGTGCCCCTCGGGAGTATCGCGATGGTGCTGCCCAGCAGCGCGACGAGCACCAGTGGCCCGGGCGGCGCGGCATGTTGCCAGGTGGCCAACGGCAGCTGGGCGGCTGCCGTCAACACCGGCATCAGGGCGCCGACAATCGCCGAGGCGAACTTGAGCAGCAGGACCCAGCGGCTTACGACAGCGACCAGCAACAGCGGCACCACCGCCATCCCGACCACCGGGATGGCAAGCACATTGACGAGTGCGCCCACCAGCGATACCTGCCCAAAGCCGACGACCAGCACCGGAGCCGTGACCAGACCGATCGCCAGTTGTGCCCGCGCCAGACGCCACAGCCGCCGGTCGCCGCCGCGCCGGCCCGACAGGCCGAGTACCAGGGCGGCCACGGCGCCGAACGAAAGCCAGAATCCCGCCGACAGGACCGCCCAGGGGTCGATGACGAGCACCAGGGCGGCCGCGAGGGCCAGCACCCGGCCGGCCGCGGGCCGCTGGCTGCGCCACAATGCCACGGCGGCGACCAGGAGCATGATGAGGGCGCGCATCACCGGGATGCCGAAGCCTGCCAGGGCACCATATCCCAGCGCAGCGAGGCAGCCGGCGATCACGCCCGCGCGACGCGCCGGACAGCGCAAGGCCAGGGCCGGAATCCGCCGCCACCCCTGGGCGAGCGCCCCACCGACCAGCAGCGCCACGATCGATACGTGCAGACCGGAAATCGCCACCAGGTGCGCGGTTCCGGTCGCGCGCAGCACATCCCAGACGGACGCCGCGATTCCCGACTGATCGCCCACCGCCATGGCCACCAGCAACGGCGCGACGGTCGGGTCCGCGTGGGTGTCGATCCAGCGGCGGATGCGCATGCGCATGCGGTCGACCGCCCCGCCATCGCGCCCCGGTAGGCGCGCACCGGCCTTCACATAGCCGCGTGCGCCGATGTCGCGTGCCAGCGCCCAGCCGGCGTAGTCGAATCCGCCCGGATTGTGCAGCCCGCTCACCTGCCGCAGCCGGACGGTCAGACGCAGACGCTCGCCGGGTTCCAGCCGACCGGGGCCGGCGGATGGTTGCGCCGGGTCGTCATACCAGGCCAGGCGGATCCGTTCGGGTACGGGCGGCACCCGCCCGCCGGCATCCGGCCGGAACAGGAAGCGCATGCCATGATCGAGGGCTTGCGGGAGCCCCACGACGGAACCGGTCAGGGTCAGGACCTGCCCGTCAAGCGTGACAGGCAGGCGATCGGCCAGGCGGATCTCGGCCCGCCCGGTGGCGTACGCGGCGCCGAGCAGCAGCGCCATGAGGCCGACGGCGAAACGGCGCGACATGCCGGCGCGCGCCATGCGGCTACCTGCCAGCGCGGCACCGGCAGCGACGACCAGCGGCCACAGCGGTGGCAGCGTTGCTGCTTGCTGGACGACACAGATCCCGATGGAAAATCCGATTATGAACACCACCATGGCGACAAAGAATACGACATCGTCATTGGCGAGTCATTGACGAGCCGGCGAGACCGCCGCCCGCCGCCCGTCGTGCCGGGCTTTGGCTACAATCGGCGCACCATGCGCAAATTCCTCAAGCACCGCCTGCCGCACCCGGATTCGGTTCGCCACAATCGCTGGCTGCGACCGCTGTCCGGCACCCTGCTGCATCCCCGGTTGTGGCATCTGAACCGGCACTCCGCTGCCGGTGCGGTGGCGGTCGGGCTGTTCTGCGGGCTGATACCCGGGCCGTTCCAGATGCTCGGCGCCGCGCTGTGCTGCGTCGTCTTTCGGGTGAATCTTCCGCTGGCACTGGTCACCACGCTCTACACCAATCCATTCACGATCGTGCCGCTCTACCTGGTCGCGTTCACGATCGGCACCTGGTTCATCGGCGACGGCCACCCCTTCACGCCGCCTCCCCAATGGCACGATGGCGGATTCGGCACATGGGTCCAGGCGTTGATCGAGTGGATGATCGGCCTGGGCGCACCGCTGGTGCTGGGCCTCGTCCTGCTCGGGCTGAGTCTCGCGGCACTGGGCTACGTGGCCGTCCGGGGATGGTGGCGCTGGCATCTGGTGCGTGCCTGGCATCGGCGCAAACGAGGTCGGTCCCCGCATCGGAGATAAAAAAACGGCGCAGCTTGCGCCGCGCCGCAGACCAGAACGGTCCCGGATGGTTCAGACCCGGAACCGGGAGACTTCGTCACGCAAGGTGTTGGCCATCCGTTCGAGTTCGGCGGCCGTGTTTGCCGTGCCCCGCACGGCAGCGCTGTTGCTTTCGGCCATCTGCGCGATGGCCTCGACATTCTGGGCGATCTCGGTGCTCGCCGAGCTCTGTTCGCGCAGCGAATGGGAGATGTCGGCGACGAACTCCACCACACTCGACGCGCCGTCGTTGATCTCGTCCATCGACTGGCCGGCGCGGATGGTCAGATCGACGCCGAGGCGCACCTGCTCGACCCCGCTTTCCATGGTGACCACGGCCTTGTCGGTGCCTGTCTGGATCGCTTCGACCATGTCGGTGATCTCGTGGGTGGCCTGAGCGGTGCGCTCGGCCAGCTTGCGCACCTCGTCGGCCACCACCGCGAAACCGCGCCCGCTTTCGCCGGCGCGCGCCGCCTCGATCGCGGCGTTGAGCGCGAGCAGATTGGTCTGTTCGGCGATTTCGCTGATCGAGCTGACCATGGTGGAGATCCGGCCGGACTGCTCGCCCAGGTCGCGGATGACGGTGGCGGTGGCGTTGACCGAGTCGGCGATCCGTTCCATCTCGGCCACCGACTTGCGCACCACGTCACCGCCCTCCGAGGCCAGGGCGCCCGAGGCCTTGCTACGATCGGCCGCGGCCACGGCGTTTCGCGAGATCTCGTCGATGCCGACAGTCATCTGTTCGATGGCGGCCGCCATGGAGGTGGCCGATTCGCTCTGGCGCTCCGACCCGCTGGCGACCTCGGAGGCGGACTTGGTCATGCGCGCCGCCGCCGTGCTCAGTTCCGCCGCCGTCTGCTTCACTTGCCCGATGATTGTCCGCAGGCTGGCGGACATGGCGTTGAAGCGATCGGCGACCTCGGCCAGCTCGTCCCGGGCGGAAAATTCGACCCGGCTGGTGTAGTCGCCGCTGGCCAGCCGTTCGGCCCCCTCGGTCAGTTCGTGTACCGACCCGACGATGGAGTAGTACATCCCCGTCATCAGGTAGATCACCACGCATGCCGCCACGGCGGACAGCACGATCAGCCCGGTCAGGCGCGTGCTGGCCCGGTCGGTGCGCGCGTCGATACGGGCACGCAGCGTCGGGCGGATGGTCGCGTCCAGGTGATGGACGATCCCGGCGATCGCCTTCGTGCCCACATCGAAGAACTCGGCCGGTTTGATGCTGAAGGCCCCCCCGAGCAGATCCTGGCGGGCCAGGGTATCGAGTTGCTCGTAACCGGCATTGACGTCGCCGATCGCCCCGTCCAGCAACGGCTTGAGGTCAGGGGACGCCTCCGTCGCGCGCTCCAGACGAGTGACGATATTCGTCTTGGTCAGATCGAGCTGGGCGAGATGGGCGATCAGCACATCGTGTTCTTCTGCGGTCATCATGCCGCGCGCGACGATGCCGGTGCCGTAGCCGCGCAGCCGGCCGAGGCGTTCGGTCATCTCGGGCGCGTCGCTCACCAGCACGCGAATCAGGTTGGCGGCGCTGACATCCGGATCAGCGCTCAGGTGCGAGGCATTGGCGACCGCCTCCATCAGCGCGAGCGTCTTGCTCACCAGGGCGGTGTGGGCGGCGAAGTTCTCATGCCGACCTTCGGGCCGGCCGGCCTTGAGCGGGGCCCAGTCGGCCTTGATGGCCGTCCAGCGCGCCTGGAGGCCGAACGCGGCACCGGGCCCGGCCATGCTGGCATCGACCTTCGCCATGGCCTGATCGAGCGCATCGGCCTTGGCCTGTACTTTCGCAGCAAGCGAGCTGTCGCCCCCTTTGAGACCGGCGGTCATGCCCCGGTGCTGCTGCATCAGTCCGAGCGCCCCCATCATGTCTTCGAGCACGACCAGGCCATCCTTCTCCAAGCGGGCGTTTTCGACGAAGGCACTGCCTTCCGAATAGATCTGGGCGACCAGCAGCACGCACACCAAGGCGGTGATGATGCCGATCAGCAGGAACTTGGTGGTGTACCGAACGCGATTGAGGATGGCGACGGCGGGCAGGAACAGGGCTTTCATGAGGCGCTCCGAAACAAGTCGAGCGATCGCCGTGGGCAGCGACCGGGCAACTGGGAGTGCTCACGGCGAAAACGCGCTGCACTTGAGGGTCGAAGCGCGTCAAAAAGCCTGAAAATTTCAGTTGGTTGACCTGGGTCAACAATCCCTACGGGTACCCATCCCGGATGAGTCGCCCGTCTTCGAGGCGCACCGAACCGCCGGTTCGGGCGGCCAGGGCCTCGTCATGGGTGACGATCACGAAGCTGGTCGACTGCGCCTCGTTGAGCTCCAGCATCAGGTCGAACACCGCCGCCGCGGTCCGGCTGTCGAGGTTGCCGGTCGGCTCGTCGGCCAGCACGCAGGCCGGCTCCGTCACCAGCGCCCGCGCGATGGCCGCACGCTGGCGTTCGCCCCCGGACAGCTCTCCGGGGGTGTGATCGAGCCGGTGCGAGAGGCCCACTCGCCCGAGCATCGCGGCGGCACGCTCGTCCGCCTCCGCCTTTGGCAGACGACGGATATACAGCGGCATGGCCACGTTCTCCAGTGCGGTGAACTCGGGCAGCAAGTGGTGAAACTGGTAGACGAAGCCCAGATGCCGGTTGCGGATGCGGCCGCGCGCCGCCTCGGAGAGGGTCGAAAAATCGGCCCCGGCCAGCCGCACCGAGCCGCCGCTGGGGGTGTCGAGTCCGCCGAGCAGGTGCAGTAGCGTGCTCTTGCCCGAGCCCGAGGCGCCGACGATGGCCAGCCGCTCCCCCGCCGCCACCGACAGGGTCACGCCGTTGAGCACCACGACCGCGTCCGGCCCCTCGCGGAACCGCTTCACCAGCCCCTCGCAGGCCAGCACCGGCGTCTTGTGCTCACTCATAACGCAGCGCCTCCGCCGGATTGACCCGCGCCGCGCGCCAGCTCGGATAGAGCGTGGCCAGCAGCGTGAGGATGAACGAGGTGGAGGTGATGCCGATCACGTCGGAGGCGAGCACCTGCGAAGGCATCTCGTTGATGTAATAGATTTCCTTGTTCCACAGGGTCGTTCCGAGCAGGTGTTCGAGGGCCGGGATGACCACGTCGAGGTTGGTCGCCAGCGCGATGCCGCCGATCACCCCCACCAGCAGGCCGACGATGCCGATGATGCCGCCCTGGAGGATGAAGATGGCCATGATCGAGCGCGGGCTGGCGCCCAGGGTGCGCAGGATGGCGATGTCCGCATACTTTTCCTGCACCGCCATCACCAGGGTGGAGACGATGTTGAAGGCGGCCACGGCGACGATCAGGAACAGGATGATGGCCATCATCTTCTTCTCCAGCGCCACCGCACGGAAGAAGTTCGCATGGGTGCGGGTCCAGTCGGTGAGCAGCGTGTCGGGGCCGTATTCCGTGGCCAGCTGGCGCACCACCCGTGGCGCGTTGAACAGGTCGTCGAGCTTGAGGCGCACCCCGCTCACGTTGTCGGCGGTGCGGAACATGACCTGGGCGTCACGCATGTGGATCAGCGCCAGCCCCGAATCGAACTCGAACATGCCGGCTTCGAAGATCCCCACCACGGTGAACTGCTTGATGCGTGGCAGCACGGCGGCCGGCGTCACCAGGCCCTGGGGTGCGATCAGGGTCACCTTGTCGCCCACGCCCACGCGCAGCGCCTGGGCCAGCTCCTTGCCGAGGATCATGCCGAAGCCGCCGGGCTTGAGGTCTGAGAGCGAACCGACCTTCATGTCGCGATCGAAGTCGGCCACCCGGTCCTCCTCGGTCGGCAACACCCCGCGGATCAGCGCGCCGCGCACGTTCTGATCGAAGCTGAGCATGCTCTGGGCCTGCACGAAGGGCGCGGTGGCGAGCACGTGGGGATTGCCCGCCGCCGTCTGCGCCACCTGCTGCCAGTTGGCCAGCTGCCCGGTCACGCTGGTGATCTGGGCGTGCGAGGCGACACCGAGGATGCGGTTGCGCAATTCTTCCTGAAACCCGTTCATGACCGACAGCACCGTGATCAGGGCCGCCACCCCCAGCGCGATCCCGAGCATCGACACCAGCGAGATGAAGGAAATGAACCGGTTGCGCCCCTGGGCTCGCTTGCGCGAGCGCGTGTAGCGCAGCCCGATGAGGGTTTCGTATGGCATGGGGCTCGGACCCGGGAATCGTCGAAGGCGCCATTGTGCCCAATCCGGCACGACAACGCGATGCGACGAACCCTTTAACAAATTCCTCGCCCGGCAGGCCCGTCGCGGCGTCGGGCGCGGTGCTAAACTGCGCCGAAACACCCCAACCCCGCCGACATGAACCTCCACCTCGTCATCCCCGGCCTGCTGTGGCCGAACGAACAGGCCCGTGGTTTCGCCGACACGCTGCGCGTGCCCGCCCTGACCACGCTGCTCGGTCGCGCCCAGTGCCTGCGGACCGACGCGGCCACGCCGGAGGCCATGTTGCGCGCGCTGTTCGGGGTGGCGGCCGATACCGAGGCGGACGCGGCGCTGCGCCGGCTCGGCGAGGACGACGGCCTGCGGGTGACCGACCCCATGCTGTGCGCCGACCCGACCCATCTGCATTTCGCCCGCGACCACCTGTTGCTGGCCGATGCCACCGATCTCGATATCCGCCCGGAAGAAGCCGACGCCCTGGTGGCCGGCCTCAACGACACCTTTGCCGACATCGGCCGTTTCGAGGCCGCGACCCCGACGCGCTGGTATCTGTATCCGTGCCGCGACACCGAGGTGCGCTTCGCGCCCCTGGGCGACGTGACCAGCCGGCCGGTGGCGTTCTTCATGCCCGAGGGCCCGGATGCGACACGCTGGCATCGCAGCGCCAACGAGATCCAGGTGTACCTGCACAATCACCCGGTCAACGCCGCACGCGAGGCGCGTGGCCTGCGCCCGGTGAACAACGTCTGGTTCTGGGGCTACGGCGCCCTGCCCGGCTTGCTGACCCCACCCGCCACCCGCCTGCTCACCCGCTCGCCCCTCGGCCGGGGCCTGGCGCGCGCCGCCGGCTGTGAGGCCGTGGAGCCCGAGCGTTTCGATGCCCTCGGGGACGCGGACAGCGCCCTGGTGGAACTCGATACCCTGCTGGGGCCGAGCCGCTATCTGGATGTCGGCCGCTGGCAAAGCGCCCTGGAACAGCTCGAGCAGGACTGGTTCGCCCCCGTGCTGGCGCAACTGCGCGCCCGACGGGTGCGCAGCCTCACCCTGTCGATTCCCGACGAACGCGGCAGCCGCGTCCTGACCCTGACCCCCAACCGGCTGCTCCAGTTCTGGCGTAAAGTCGAGTCCCTCGAAGCTTTCACCATCCTGCAGCAACTATGACCCGTATCGAGCCCCGCAAGATCGACGCCAATCTGGTGCGCCGGCTTGCCGACGAAGGCCTGCATCCCGCGCTCGCCCGCATCTACGCCGCCCGTGGCATCCGCCGCGCCAGCGATCTGGACGACACCCTGGCCGGCCTGATTGCGCCCGACCGGCTCACCGGCGCGGCCGAAGCCGCCGTGCTGCTCGCCGACGCCATCGAGGCGGACGCGCGCATGCTGATCGTCGCCGACTACGACTGCGACGGCGCCACCGCCTGCGCGGTGGGCATCCGCGGCCTGCGGGCCATGGGCGCCACGGTGGACTACCTGGTGCCCAACCGCTTCGAATATGGCTACGGCCTCACCCCGGCCATCGTCGAACTGGCCGCCGAGCGCGCGCCGGAGCTCATCATCACGGTGGACAACGGCATCGCCAGTGTCGAGGGGGTGGCGGCGGCGCAGATGCTCGGCATCAGTACCCTGGTGACCGACCATCACCTGCCCGGCGACACGCTCCCCGAGGCCGATGTGATCGTCAATCCGAACCAGCCCGGCTGCGATTTTCCGAGCAAGGCGCTGGCCGGGGTCGGGGTCATGTTCTACACCCTGCTCGCACTGCGCGCCGAGTTGCGCGAGCGCGGCGCCTTCGCCGACGGCAAGGGGCCCAACCTGGCCAATCTGCTCGATCTGGTGGCGCTGGGCACGGTGGCCGACGTGGTGCCGCTGGATCACAACAACCGCATCCTCGTCTCCCAGGGCCTCGCGCGCATGCGCGCCGGGCGCATGTGCCCGGGCATCCAGGCCCTGTTCGCGGCGGCCGGGCGCGATCCGTCGCGGGCCAGCACTTTCGACATGGGCTTCGGCCTTGGCCCGCGCCTCAACGCCGCCGGCCGCCTCGCCGACATGCATCTGGGCATCGAGTGCCTGGTCACCGACGACATGGGCCGGGCGCTGAACATCGCCCAGGAGCTCGATCGCCTCAACCGCGAGCGTCGCGCCATCGAGGCCGACATGCAGGCCGACGCGCTGATGACCCTGGATGCCTTCGAGCCCGGCGAGCAATCGAGCATCTGCCTGTTCGAAGCGGACTGGCACCAGGGCGTGATCGGCATCGTCGCCGGCCGCATCAAGGAGCGTTTCCACCGCCCGGTCATCGCCTTCGCGCCCGGTGACGACGGCCAGCTCAAAGGCTCGGGCCGCTCGATTGCGGGGCTGCACCTGCGCGATGCGCTCGATCTGGTCAGCAAGCAGGCGCCGGGGCTGATCCTCAAGTTCGGCGGCCATGCGATGGCGGCGGGACTCACCATCATGGCAGAGGATTTCGAGCGCTTCCGCGCCACTTTCGAGGCCGTGGTCACCGCCCTGATCGATCCGGCCGCCCTCACCCGGCGTATCGAAACCGACGGCGCCCTCGAATCCGGCTATATGACGCTGGAGATGGCCCGCCAGCTCGAAGGCGCCATCTGGGGCCAGGGTTTTCCCGCGCCGGTGTTCGACGACGTGTTCACCGTGGACAATCAGCGCCTGCTCAAGGAGCGTCACCTGAAGCTCGCGTTGCGCAAGGGCAACGCCCGCTTCGAGGCGATCTTCTTCAACCACCCCGAACCGGCACCGGCCACGGTGCGGGCCGCCTACCGCCTGGCGGTCAACGAATACAATGGCGTCTCCAGCGTGCAACTGATGCTCGAACACTTCGAACCGGCATGACCCAACGGCTCAAACTCACGATCCGGGTGCTCGTCGAGGACACCATCGCCCTCGGCCCGGGCAAGATCTCCCTGCTCGAATCCATCGCCCAGAACGGCTCGATCTCCGCCGCGGCGCGGAACATGGGAATGTCCTATGCACGGGCGTGGCGCCTGGTGGACGACATGAACCGGTGCTTCACCCAGCCGCTCGTGCTCACCGCCAGCGGCGGGCGCCATGGCGGGGGCGCCCAGGTCACCGAGCAAGGCAAGACCGTGCTGGCGATCTTCCGCGAGATGGAGCAGGAGGCCCGTCGCGCCCTGCTCTCCGGTTTCGAGGCCGTGCGCCCCATGCTGCGCGAGCGGCCGGCCGAGTAGCCCCAGCCCCTAGCGCCGCACCCGGTTCTGGCCGTGCAGCTTCTTGCGCGGTTCGCCCGAATCGCCATGGCGGGTGCTCGACATGCGCGCCAGGGTCTTTGCGACCCGGTCGTTGATGGAGCCGGCCGGGATGATGCCCTTGGCGTCCGGTTCGCCCGCCGGCTGGCCGGTGAGCACGCTCATGGCGTCATCCACGGTCTCGACCGCATGGATGTGGAACCGCCCCTCGGCCGCCGCGCTCACCACATCCTCGCGCAGCATCAGATGGCGCACATTGGCACGCGGGATGACCACCCCCTGGGTGCCCGTCAGGCCGCGGGCGGCGCACAGGTCGTAGAAGCCTTCGATCTTCTCGTTCACCCCGCCGATGGCTTGCACCTTGCCGAACTGGTTGATCGAGCCGGTGACGCCGAACTGCTGCAGAATCGGCACGTCCGCCAGCGCCGAGAGCAAGGCGCACAGTTCGGCCAGCGAGGCCGAATCGCCTTCGACCGGCGCATAGGACTGCTCGAACACCAGGCTGGCGGTCAGTGACAGCGGCTGGTGGCGGGCGAAGCGCGCGGCCAGGAACGCCGAAAGAATGAACACCCCCTTGGAGTGGATCGCTCCGCCCAGATCAGTCTCGCGCTCGATGTCCACCACGTCGCCCTCGCCGACCCGCGCGGTCGCGCTGATGCGCATCGGATGGCCGAAGCGTTCGCCGGCCAGCTCGACCACCACCAGGCCGTTGATCTGACCCGTATCGGCGCCCTCGGTGGCGATGAGCACGGTGCCGTCGAGCATCGATTCGAGCACCTCGACCGCATAGCGGTCATGGCGCCGGCGTCGGGCGGCGAGCGCCGCCGCGATGTCGCTGGCGCCGATACGCTCGGCACCGGCTCCGCGGGCGATGTAGTCGGCTTCGCGCAGCAGATCGGCCAGCTGCCGGGTCTGCAGCGAAAGCTTGTGGGCGTCTTCGGCCAGACGCGCGCCATGTTCGACCATCGCTGCCAGCGCCGGCGCATCGAGCGGCATCAGGCGCGCGTGATCCGCCAGGGTGGCCATGAGCCCGAGAAAATGCTGTTCGTTCTCGGCGGTGCGCGGCATGTCCTCGTCGAAGTCGGCCACCACCTTGAAGAGTTCGGGAAAATCCGAATCGAACTCCTCGAGCAGGTAGTAGCTCTCCCGGTCGCCGATCAACACCACCTTGAGATCGCAGGGCACCGCCTCGGGGTCGAGGGTGAGCGGATTGCTCCATCCCTGCGCCTCGGCGGGCGGCTCGATGCGGATGCGTCGGGCACGCAGCGCCCGCTTGAGCCCCTCCCAGGCGTACGGTTGCGCGAACAGGCGATTGGCGTCGACGACCAGGTAGCCGCCATTGGCCCGGTGCAGGGCACCGGCACGGATAAGGTTGAAATTGGTCACCATGGTGCCCATGCGGGCCACGTATTCGATGCGCCCGATGAGATGACCGAAACCGGGATTCTCCTCGGTGATGATCGGGGCACCCTCGATGCCGGCGTTATCCACCAGCACATTCACCCGGTAGCGGTGATAGCGCAGGGTGAACTCATCGTCTTCGCCGCCGCCCTCGCTGTCGTCCGAATCCACCCAGTTCTCGCCGCTGTCGAGCAGATCCTCCTGGACCGCATGAAGGAAGTCGACGATGGCGCCATGATCCGCGTAGCGGTTCAGCAGCGGCGCGAGCAGGTTGCCGATGGCGGGGGTGAGCGCCTCGCGCACCGCCCGGTCGATGGCCGCCTGCAGCTGCGTCCGCCACTGCGGGAACGCGTCGAGCAGGTCCTGCAGCCGGTCGGTGTAGCCGTCGACCGTCTTCGAGATCGCGTCGCGCTCCGACTCGGGCAGCGCCTCGAAGGCTTCCGGCGTCATCGGCTCGCCGTCCTGGATGGGCGCGAACACGAAGCCTTCCGGGGTACGCAGCAAGGACAGGCCGTCGGCCTCGCAGGCCTGGCCGAGTTCTCGCAGCGCCGTATCCTCGCGCTGCTTGTGATTCGCTTCGAGCGATTCGACACGGCTCTGATGGGTGTCGGCGTCGAGTGCGGCCTCGACCGCTGCCCCGATGGCCCGCATCAGACCGCTCATGTCGCGGCTGAGCGCCCCCCCAGGCCGGCGGGCAGCTGCAGCAGGCGCGGCTTGAGCGGATCGGTGAAGTTGTGCACGTAGCACAGGTCGGGCGGCACCTCGCACCGGCTGGCCGTCTGCGCCAACAGGCGCCGTACCGCGGCGTGGCGGCCGCTGCCCGGCGCGCCCATGACGAAGACGTGGTAGCCGGGATGCGACATGTTGAGGCCGAACGCCAGCGCCTCGGCCGCCCGCGCCTGGCCTGGCGCCCCCTGCGCCCGCGTCAGCTCGCGGGAGTCGCTGACGGCGACGGTGTCGAGGGAGCAGCGGTGACGCAGCGTGGCAGGGTCGAGTGGGCGCATGGATGGTTGGGGCGGTGTCATGATCAACGTCGCATTGTCGGCCCGCCGTGCATCCCTGCCAAGTCGGGGACGCTTTGGCACCTTGGGCGCCGGGGCAACGACCGATGGGCGCGCCCTTCCGACCGTCCATCATGGACGTCTGTGGCGGTGCAACATCGCGACGATGAAACATCGCTATCATGGCGCTCCCCAACAAACGTAACGGGTTGTTTCGAGATGTTCCTGCATCGCATCATGCGCCACGCCGCGCTCGCCCTCCTGTGGCTGCCCGCACTCGCCTGCGCCCAGTCCGGCACCATCACCGGCGCCGGATCGTCGGCGGCCAGTCTGGTCTATCAAACCTGGGGCGATCGCTTCGCCGCGCAGAGCCACATCGGGCTTGACTATGCGCCGGTGGGCTCGTCGGCCGGGCTGAAGCGGATCATCGCCCGCGACGTGGGCTTCGGCGCCAGCGACGTGGCTCCGGACGAAGCCACGCTGCGCGACAACGACCTGGTGCTGCTGCCGACGGTGGTCACCGGCGCGGTGCCGGTGGTGAACCTCCCCGCGGCGGTCGCCGGCGCGCTGCGCCTCGACGGGCCCGTGCTGGCACGGCTCTACATGCGCGAGATCACGCGCTGGAACGATCCGGCCATCGCCCGCCTGAACCCGGGACTCGCCCTCCCCGACCTGCCGGTGACGCTGGTGGTGCGGGGCGACGGCTCGGGCACCACCTACAACTTCACCGACTATCTGGCCAAGGTCAGCGACGCGTGGCGCGAGCGCTTCGGCGTCGGCAAACGCATCGACTGGGCGTCCGGCAGCGTCCCCGCCAAGGGCTCCAGCGGCGTGGTCGCGGCGGTGCAGGCGAGCGCCGGCGCGCTCGGGTACGTGGACTACACCTACGTGCTCAAACATCACCTCGCCGCGGTGCGCATGAAGAACCGCGACGGGCGCTTCGTGGCGGCCGATCTGGGCAGCTTCCGCGCCGCGCTCGCCGCCAGCCCGTGGCAAAGCCGTGGCGAGTTCGGCACCACGCTGACCGAGCAGCCGGGGGCGGACAGCTGGCCCATCACCATGGGCACCTTCGTGCTGCTGCCGCGCCGCGTGGCCGATCCGGCGCAGGGCGCCGCGCTGGTGCGCTTCTTCACCTGGTCGTTCATGCACGGCGACGAGCTGGCCGCGACGGCGCACTTCGTCCGCCTGCCGGATGCCGTTCAGGCCAAGGCCTACCGTGCGCTGGCGCAGGTGACCGACGCCGAGGGCACCCCGCTGGCCTTCGGTGCGCTGGCGCAGTAACAGCGCCCGGTGGGGGTGCCGTCACGCGCTCGGCACAGGCTATAATCGACGGTTTCGCGAAAACAGACCCGGGAGAGCCTCATGGACGCAGAACGCATCAACGACATCGCCGACACCCTGCGTGACCTCAAGCGTCGCGGGCAGGAACTACGGAGGTATCTTTGACTACGATGCCAAGGCATCGAAGCTCGAAGAAGTCAATATCGCCCTTGAGGACCCCGAGGTCTGGAACGACGCCGCGCGCGCCCAGGAACTCGGCAAGGAGAAGAAGCAGCTCGAAGGCGTCGTCCTGACGCTGGACGAGGTGGACCAGCAGTCGAAGGACCTGCTCGAACTGTTCGAGATGGCCGAGTCGGAAGACGACGAGGACACCCTCGAATCCATCGAGACCGACATGGGCGGGCTCCAGCAACTCGTCGGCGAGCTCGAGTTCCGCCGCATGTTCGCCAACCCGATGGACGAGAACGCCTGCTTCATCGAGATCCAGGCCGGGGCCGGCGGCACCGAGGCGCAGGACTGGGCCGGCATGCTCGAGCGCATGTACCTGCGCTACTGCGAGCGCAAGGGCTTCTCCACCGAACTGCTGGAGGAATCCGAGGGCGAAGTGGCCGGCATCAAGAGCGCCACCATCAAGGTGGAAGGCGAGTACGCCTACGGCTTCCTGCGCACCGAGACCGGCATCCACCGCCTGGTGCGCAAGTCGCCGTTCGACTCCAACGCCCGGCGCCACACGAGCTTCTGCTCGGTGTTCATCTACCCCGAGGTGGACGATTCGATCGAGATCGACGTCAACCCGGCCGACGTGCGCACCGACACCTACCGCGCCTCCGGCGCCGGTGGCCAGCACATCAACAAGACCGACTCGGCGGTGCGCCTGACGCACACCCCGACCGGTATCGTCGTGCAGTGCCAGAACGACCGCTCCCAGCACCGCAACCGCGACGAGGCCTGGAAGATGCTCAAGGCCCGCCTCTACGAGCTGGAACTGCGCAAGCGCCAGAGCGAGCAGCAGGCGCTCGAAGACGCCAAGAGCGACATCGGCTGGGGCCACCAGATCCGCTCCTACGTGCTCGACCAGTCGCGCATCAAGGATCTGCGCACCAGCCACGAGGTCGGTAATACCCAGGCGGTGCTCGACGGCGATCTGGACGGCTTCATCGAAGCCAGCCTGAAACAGGGCGTCTGATCGCCCCGTTGGCCATGACCGAGCAGGATTTCGCCGACTACCTCGCGCCGGGCTATGCCGCCGACGACGTGCCGGAACTGACGGCACTGGCGGCGGCCCGGCCGGTGGTCGGTACCTTCATCTCCCTGTTCCGCGGCAGCGAGGCCGAGGTGCTGCTGCGCCTGCTCGTGCTGCGCGAGATCGGGCATGACGCCGACAGCCCGCGCTGGTCGCCCGACGCCCTGCGCCGGCGCTTCGCCTATCTCGATGCGGTCAAGCTCGAGACCGTGCTCAAGCGTCTGCGCGAGCACGATCTGCTGCGCTTCGGCGACGACGGCCACTATCACCTGTCCGACCCCGGCCGCAACGCCGTCGCCGCGCTCGGCATGCTGCTGCGTTTCGACGACGCGGAAGATGCCGAACTGGGCTTCCTCACCGCCCAGCTGGCGGGCCTGCAGGCCACCGGCAGCGTCAATGCCGAGGCCCTGGGGCATCTGCTCTCCAAACTCAACGACCTGAGCCTGCATTTCGAGGATGCGATCGCCTCGGGCTCCGAGTTCCGCATCGTCGAATCGCGCCAGCGCCTGTCGGCCAACGGCAAGTGGCTCGACCGCGGCACCGAGATCCTGCGCCAGCTGCTGGCCGACCCGGACGCCTCGTTCGACGTCGCCCGCATTGCCCAGCGTATCGGTCTGGCGCAGTCGCGTCTGGCGCGGGTGGACGCCGCCTTCCAGCGCGCGCTCAACAAGATCGAGACCCAGCGGGTGACCCTGGGCAGCTCGGGGGTGTCCTCGAGCGACGTGGGCGCCTGGCTGCGCCGTCAGGACGCCGACGCCCTGGTGGCCATGGCGCTCGGGGCGATCACCGACACCCCCGATCTGCGTCTGCTCGCCGGCGGTCACGAACTGCTCGACCGGGCCGAGGTCGCCTTGTGCGACATCGAGCGCAATGGCGCGGCCCAGGCCGAGATGCCGCCACCCGACACGGCGCCGCCCGCCGACCGGCCGGAAGAGGAAGATCTGCGCCTGCTCACCCACTTCACCAGTCGTCTCGCGGCCCTCGACGAGGCGGCGCCGCTGCACGCACTGATCGCCGGGGGCGGTTTTCATCAGGCCGCCTATCGACTGTCGTTGCTGGCCATGCTCGCCGATACCCGCGGCGCCTCGGAGGACGGCCCCGTCGGCCAGTTCCTGCAGATCCCGATGGACGTGCATTTCGACGACACCCTCGTCGACGTCGGCAGCGACGAGATCGCCCGCATGAGCCGCGGCGAAGTGCGCCCGCGCCCGTCGCCATCCCACGATTGACCGCAGCCGAGCCCGACCCATGGAACACGAAATCCGCGCCCTCACCGCCCGCCTCGTCGCCCAGCGCTGGCTGCCGCGCAAGGACCCGATGGTGCGCCGCGCGCTCATCGACGAGACCTTTCGCGCCGAGCTCGAAAGCCGCCTCGCGGGGGTTGGCCTGCATCTGCTCGACAACCCCTACGCCGCCCATGTGGCCGTCGGCCTGACCCCCGAGGCCCTGGAGCCGACCTTCGGTGCCGGGCGTGAATACCAGTCGAGCAACATGGGCCTGACGCGCGACGAGATTGCGCTGCTGGTCGTGCTCTGGGCGCTCATCATCCTGCCCAAGCGCGAGCGTCAGGTGACCCGCCAGAACCTCGCCAACGAAGGCCAGGAAGAGCTGTTCGCCAGCGAGCAGCCGGTGGCCCATGGAGCCGAGGTGTCGGCCGGCGTCTCGGAAGCCTCGCTGATCGCCGACTTCGGTCCACGCCTGGGCGGCAAGACCAAGGTGCGCAACTTCATGCTCGGCAAGCTCGCCCGCCTCGGCTTCATCGAGCGGCGCAACAACATGATCCTCGAAGGCCCGCTGCTCGACGTGGCGCTCGACTACCGCCTCATGGCCGACCGCATCATCCACGGCACCCTGGCCGAGGTGCTCGCCGAGGCCGGCCATCCGCTGCCCGAGGAGGACGCCTTCGCCAAGGCCGAGGCGGAAGACCTCGCGCAGGACGACATCGCCGACGACGAAGGGGCCTTCTGAGGCCCCCCGGACACGAGAAAGACACCCCACGATGTTCCACATCAAACAGATCGAACTGGTCCACTGGGATTACTGGCGCCGCTTCACCCTGCCGCTGGACGCCCAGATCATCACCATCGTCGGCCCCAACGGCTCGGGCAAGACCACCCTGCTCGACGCCCTGCGCACCCTGTTCGCCCTGCGCTGCTCCGGCAAGCGCGACTTTCGCCGCTATGTGCGCCGCGCCGACCGCAGCTTCGCCTGGATCCGCGCGACCGTGGACAACCAGCCCGGCGCCACCGGCCGCCGGCCCTTCTTCCCCTGCCTGGACGATGTGGTCACGCTCGCCTGCCGCATCCGCAAGGGCGGCGGCGAATGGACCCGCGACTACACCATCGTGGACGGCGACGTGCCCATCGAGGCGCTGGAGCAGGACAACGACTGGCTCGGCCTGCGCGACTACCAGAGCCGCCTGGCGGCCGGTGGCCTGACCCCGGCCATCTCCAAGGTGCTGGCGCTGGAACAGGGCGACACCGACAAGCTGTGCGAGTACTCCCCCAAGGCCTTGCTGGAACTCGTCTTCGACGTGTTCGGCGACAAGGAGGTGCTCGACAACTACGACATCGCCCGCGAGGAACAGCAGAACGCGGAGCGCGAACTCGACAGCCTCGGTGTCGATCTGGACCGGCTGCGCGCCCAGGCGGAGGCCAAGCGCCTCGAAGCCGATCGCTTCCTCGAATGGAAGCAGCTCAACGACGAGGTGTCGGCACTGGACGCGGAGATCGTGCCCCGCCTCGAAGCCCATGAGCTGCGTCGCGACATCGGCGCTGAGCGCACGGCCCTGCGCAGCCTCGACAGCGAGCGCCGCGAGCGCCAGCGCGGCGTGGCCGAGGCGCGCCAGCGGATCATTCAGGTGGAGGCCGAACGCGCCCATGAAGACACTGCCCGTGCCCGTGCCCGCAGTCGATTCCTGGAAGTGGAAAAAGCGCATCTGGCTGCTCATGACCGGGTCCGCGACCTGGAGCGGGTACTGGCCGAACGCGACCGCCTGCGCGAGCTGCTCGCCCGCGAGGATGGTCAGGACGCGGTGCGCATCGAGGCCGAGCATGAACAGGCCGAAGCCGATCTGGCCGGCTTGCGCGCCCGCGAGCGCGAACTGATCGCCCGCTTCGAGACTGCCAAGGACGCGCTCACCACCGCGCGCGAGCGCCGCGGCGCCCCGACCGACCCGGAGGTGCGCGCCTTTCGCGATCTGCTCGAGGCCGAGGGCATCGCCCATCGGGCCCTGTCGGAGATCGTCGAGGTCACGGACGTGAAATGGCAGGCCGCCATCGAGGCGGTGCTGCGCCCCTATCGGCATGTGTTGCTGCTCGAACGCGCTGCCGACCGACATCAGGCCTGGGCGCTGGGCGAACGCGAGCGCTTCCGGCATTTCGTCGTCGCCGACTGCGAACCACCGCCGCCGGCGGTCGACGGGTCGCTGGCGGAAGTCGTGCGCTTTGCCGGCGCCGCACCGCGCTGGCTGCCGGATCTGCTGAACCGCATCCAGCGTGTCGAGGACGCCGCCGAGGGCAGCACCCTGCCGCGCGAGGCCGAGTGGATCACCCGCGACGGCTATCACCGCGAGCGCCGCGGCGCGCGCCATCTGGGGCGCCCGCGCGAGTTCCACTTCGGTGAGCTGGCACGGCAGTCGCGCATCGCCCAGCTCGAGACCGAGGTCGGTGAGCTGGACAAGGCGCTCTCGCCCCTGCGACCGCAGATGGACGCCCTGCGGGAGCGCCTCAACGGCCTGCGCGCCCAGTTGCTGGGTCTGAGCGCGGCGCCGCAGCTGGCCGCCCGGGCGGAGGCATTCGCCGACGCCGAGGCCGCCCTGCCCGCCGCGAAGCAGGCGCTCACCGAGGCCATCGAAGCGCGCGCCGACCTGCAGGGCGAGCTCGACGCCCTCGGCGAGCGCCTCAGCGGCATCCAGATCGAACTCGAACGCCGCCAGCGCGAACTGGCGACCCATGAACAACGCCTGGCCGAACTCACCGCAGACCAGGCGCCACGCCGCCAGGCCCAGGCCGGCCGAGTGGTGCGCCTGCGCCGACTGCGGCGCGGCATGCCGGCGGCCTGGAAGCGCGGCGACGACATCGACGCGCTGATCGAGCGCTACGGCGACGCCCGCGGCGCCCGCGCCGAGGCCGAGCGCCTGCGTCAGCGCCTGGACGGGGGCGACTGGGTCGTCGACCCGGCGGTGCTGACCCTGCGCGACCGCCTGCTCGACGATCTCGACCATCGCGAGCGCGACTACCTGACCCGCCAGGGCTATTGCGCGACCGCACGCCGGCATTCGGACGAAGCCCGCGCCGCCTACATCGCCAAGCTGCGCGCCACCGTACGCCAGTACGGCAAGAACCTGCGCGCCCTGGGCGAACTGGCCAACGTGGGGGTGGATTGCCCGGCCCCGGTGCTCGACAACGACGATACGGCGCTGGCCCGTGCCGGGCTGGAGGTGCGTTTCGATTTCGACCGCAAGGGTGCGGTCGGCCTCAACGACGGGGAGGCCTCGGGCGGGCAGCAGGTGATGAAGTCGCTGATCCTGCTCATCGCGCTGCTCATGGACGAGGCCCGCCCGGGCGGTTTCGTGTTCATCGACGAGCCCTTCGCCCACCTGGACGTGGCCAACATCGACCGGGTCGGCACCTTCCTGCGCGCCACCCGTGCCCAGTATCTGATCACCACGCCGGTGACCCACAACGCGAACGTGTTCGCGCCGGCGCAGCTGACCCTGGTCACGCGCAAGAAGCCGCCCGCCACCGACTGGGCACCGCCCATCGGCGTGCTGCAGCGGCAGATCGACTGAGAATCAGAAGAAGATGTCGGCGTCCTGCTGAGCGGTGGTGCGCGGCACGATCTTGAGTTCGCCGATCATGACCAGCTGATCGAAGCTGCACACCCGGTTACGACCGTGCTCCTTGGCGTAATAGAGTGCCTCGTCGGCGCGGCCGAGCAGTTCGGCGGGGGTGAGCCGGTCGTCCACGCAGGCGAAGCCGATGGAACAGGTCACGCGCTCCACCTGCGGAAAGTCATGGGTCTCGACGGTTTCGCGGAAACGTTCGAAGATCGCGACCACCGCGTCTTCCGGCACATGGCGCAGCATCACCACGAATTCCTCGCCACCGAAACGGAACAGGGTGTCCTCGACGCGGAAGGTCTCGCGCATGCACTTGGCGAGCAGGATCAGCACCTCGTCGCCGAACAGGTGGCCATAGGTGTCGTTGATGCTCTTGAAATGATCGATGTCGACGATCGCGAGCCAGCACGGCTGCTTGAGCTCGGGCTTGCGACGTTCCGACGACCAGGCACGGTTGCGCTCGGCCAGCGCGAGCAGGCGATCGAACTGTTCGTCGAAAGTCTTGCGGTTGAGCAGCCCGGTGAGGGTGTCGAGATTGGCGTATTCCCACTGTGCCATGAGGTGTTCGAAGGTCCTCACCAGGGCCACCAGCCCCTGCAGCACCTTGATGCTGGGCGATTTGGCGATCCGTAGCTCGATGAGCCAGGCGACCCGGTCGCCACTGCTCACGGGCACGGCGATGCGGTCCTCGTCTCCCACGGAGGTGCGGTACCAAGGGGTCTTCGCGTTGATGGCGTCGTCCAGAAACGGATCCGCCGGCAGGTGCCCGCTTGAGCTCATGTCCTGCCAGCTGCCGCCGTCCATGTCGGCGACGCACCAGCCGACCAGATGCAACTCCATGCCCCCGATGGCCGGCCGCACCGCATAGAGCAGCACCGACGATGCCCCCAGGGCATCGCGCACGCAACTGCCGAGTGTACGAAACAGATCTTCCTTCTCGCGCTGGGCCGACAGACGTTCGGCACCATGCAGCAGATCAAGAAAGATCTTTGTCGTGTCCATTCCCATGAAAGCTGTCAGTCCCCTCCCTTTTGAGTTTTACGACCAATCGACCGGAATATGAAGCCTTTTTCGCCCTCGGACGCGGGTTATGCGAAAATTACGCGCTTGCGAGACGCCTGCCGATGCGGGCGCGCGACTGTCGGTCAATTCACGAACGAGCACTACATGTCCGAAAACACCAACGCCCCCGTCCAGGACGAGAACCACCTGATTGCGGAACGCCGCGAAAAACTGCGCGCCTGGCGCGCTGCAGGCAAGGCCTACCCCAACGATTTTTCCCGCGAGAACACCGCCGGCAAACTTGACGAGTTCTATGGCGACAAGAGCCGCGAGGAACTCGAGGCGACCCCCGTCGAGGTGCGCGTCGCCGGTCGCATCATGCTCAAGCGCGTCATGGGCAAGGCCAGTTTCACCACCATCCAGGATCTCTCCGGCCGGATTCAGCTGTACGTAAGCAACCAGGGCGTCGGCGAAGAGGTCCATGGCGAGTTCAAGCACTGGGACATCGGTGACATCGTCGGCGCGGTCGGTACGCTGTTCAAGACCAAGACCGGTGAGCTGACGGTCAATTGCACCGAGATCCGCCTGCTGTCGAAGAACCTGCGCCCGCTGCCGGAGAAATTCCATGGTCTCACCGACCAGGAGACCAAGTACCGCCAGCGTTATCTCGATCTGATCATGAACGAGGAGACGCGCTTCACCTTCGTGGCCCGTTCGCGCATGGTGCAGTCGATCCGCAACTACATGAATCACGCCGGCTTCCTCGAGGTCGAGACGCCGATGATGCACCCCATCCCCGGCGGTGCCGCGGCCAAGCCCTTCATGACCCACCACAATGCGCTGGATATGGACCTGTTCCTGCGCATCGCGCCCGAGCTGTATCTCAAACGCCTGGTGGTGGGCGGTTTCGAAAAGGTTTTCGAGGTCAATCGCAACTTCCGCAACGAGGGGCTCTCGCCGCGCCACAACCCAGAATTCACGATGATGGAGTTCTACGAGGCCTACGCGAACTACCATACCCTCATGGACTTCACCGAAGGGCTGATCCGCCACGCCGCGCGCGAGGCGCTGGGCACCGAGGTGTTCGAATACCAGGGCCGCACGCTGGACCTGTCCAAGCCCTTCCATCGGCTCACCATCGTGCAGGCGATCCGCCAGCATCACCCGGGATTTTCCGAGGCACAGCTGGCCGATGCCGAATGGCTCAAGCAGAAGATCAAGGATTTCGGCGAAGACGTGAAGCCGGGCGGTCTGGGCAGCCTGCAGCTGCAGCTGTTCGAAGCCTGCGCCGAAGCCGAACTGTGGGAACCGACCTTCATCATCGACTATCCGGTGGAAGTCAGCCCGCTGGCCCGCGCTTCGGACACCGACCCGGAGATCACCGAACGCTTCGAACTGTTCATCGTCGGCCGCGAGATCGCCAACGGCTTCTCCGAGCTGAACGATCCGGAAGACCAGGCCGCCCGCTTTCAGGCGCAGGTCGAGGCCAAGGAGGCCGGCGACGACGAGGCCATGTACTACGACGCCGACTACATCCGCGCGCTCGAGTACGGCATGCCGCCGACCGGTGGCTGCGGGATCGGCATCGACCGCCTGGTAATGCTGCTGACCGACAGCCCCGCCATCCGCGACGTGATCCTGTTTCCGCAGATGCGTCCGGAGTAAGCCGGAGCCGCATGCAGATCAAGCAACTGCAGGTCAACTTCGACGCTCGGGAGGATCGCCTGATGCTGCGCATCGCGACCGCCGAGCGCGACGAGATCGCCGTCGCGCTCACCCGCCGTCTCATCAAGGTGTTGTGGCCGTTCCTGCAGCGCATGCTCGAGGGCCATCTGGCCGCCGAGTCGGGTACCGAGACCGAGGAGACGCTTCAGGCCACGCTCGGCGCGGGCAGTTTCAGCGAACCCTTCGACGAGGACGACCTGAGTCACCCGCTCGGCACCGACCCGGTATTGGCCATGGAAAGCCGGCTGCAGCCGATCGACGGGCCCGCCTGCCGGATCATGCTGGGTGAGATCCGTGGCCGACAGGTCAGCTTCGACTGCGATCGCGACCTGCTCGAGGCCCTGTGCGCCATGATCCAGGCTACCGTGGAGCAGGCCGACTGGGACCTGGATCTGGCAGCGCTGGCCTTGCCGGAGCCGACCGTGGTCGAACCGGACGCCTCGCCGACCCTGCACTAGGGTCGTCATCATGTACGAGACGCTCACCCCGGCCGTCCTCGAATTCGCCGACGACGGCACACCGTGGTCGGCGCCCTTCGGTGATGTGTATCACGCCCAGGCCGGCGCCCTCGGCCAGGCCCGCCATGTGTTCCTCGGCGGCAACGCCCTGCCCCGGCGCTGGCAAGGGCGCGAGCGCTTCGTCATCGTCGAGACCGGATTCGGCCTCGGCCTGAACTTCCTCGCCACCTGGGCGGCGTGGCGGGCCGATGCGCAGCGTTGCGAACGGCTCCATTTCGTTTCCTTCGAGAAGCACCCCTTCCGCGCCGAGGACCTGCGCCGCGCCCACGCGGCCATCCCCGAGCTGGCCGAGCTCTCCACGGCCCTGTGCACCCGCTGGCCGAGCCTCACGCCGGGCCTGCACCGGCTCTGGCTGGACGACGACCGGGTGGTCCTGACCCTGTATTTCGGCGACGCCCTCGACGGCCTCGGCCGCATCGAGGCACGTGCCGACGCGTTCTACCTGGACGGCTTCTCACCGGCGCGCAACCCCGAGTTGTGGTCGGAGCGCGTCTGCCACCAGCTCGCGGCCCTGGCCGCGCCGGACGCGACCCTGGCCACCTGGTCCGTCTCCGGGCAGGTGCGCCGGCACCTCGCCTATGCCCGCTTCGAGACCGAAAAGACGCCCGGCTACGCCGGCAAGCGCGAGATGCTGCAAGGCCGCTACACCGGCGCCGCCACCGGCGCCACCCAGCCGACCGACCGCCGCGCCATCGTGCTCGGCGCCGGGCTGGCGGGCACGAGCATTGCCAACCGGCTCGCCCGGCTCGGCTGGAAGATCGAAGTGATGGACGCCGCGCCCGGCCCGGCCATGGGCGCCTCGGGCAACCTGGCCGGCGTGCTGCGACCGCTGCCCAGCCTCGACGACAACCGGCTGGCGCGGCTGACCCGCGCCGGCGCCCTCGCCGGTCGGCAGCATCTCGAAGCGCTCGATGGCACCGATCACCCGGCACGCTGGGGCGCCACGGGGGTGCTGCACCTGGCCCGCGACCCGGTCCATGAGCGGCGGCAACGGGAGGTCGTCGAAGCGCACCGTCCGCCCGCCGATTTCCTGCGCTTCGTCGACGCCGACGAAGCCGGCCGGATCTGCGGCTGGCCGGTGGCCCTGGGCGGATGGTGGTTTCCGCGCGGCGCGTGGGTCAATCCGCCCAGCCTGTGCGTCGCCAATCTCGTCCATCCGGCCATCCGTACCCGCTTCGATACCGCCGTGGACACGCTCGAACGCACGACGGACGGCTGGTGCCTGCGGGACGCAGGTGGCACGCTCGTGGGTGAGGCGCCCGTGGTCATCCTCGCCAACGGGGTCGGCATCCGCAGCATCGCGCAGGCCTCGCCGCTCCCGGTGCGCAGTGCGCGCGGACAGGTCAGCCACATCCCCGCGACCGACGCCGCACCGCCCAACACCGTGGTGTGCCGCCTCGGCTACGTCACCCCCGCCATCGACGGGCAACGTTGCGCCGGCGCCACCTTCACGGTGGATGATGAGGATACGGCGCTGCGCGCCGCGGACCACGCGGACAACCTCGCCAAGCTCGACTTCATTCTGCCGGGCTATGCCGAAACGGTGCCGGACACGCACGGCGCCGGACGCGTCGGCTTCCGCCCGGCATCACCGGATCGTCTTCCCATGGTCGGTGCCATTCCGCGCCCCGGCGAGTATGCGTCGGACGCCCGGCTCGACGCGGTCGAACGACACCCGGGTCTGTATGCCATGTCGGGTTTCGGCGCCCGTGGTCTGGTGTGGTCGAGTGCGGTGGCCGATCAGCTCGCCGCCGAACTGAACGGCGATCCGCAGCCGCTCGAGCGCGACCTGCGCGAGGCGATCGACCCGGCCCGTTTCCTCATCCGCCGCGCGCGTCGCAGCCTGCTGGGCAAGGATGACTGACGCCGCCCGCTGGCGCCTGATGCGCCAGGACGACAACGGCAATGTGTTCGAGGTCGGCGAATACCCCGACCGGACAAGCGCCGAGCGCGCACGCGGCGCGCTCGAAGCGGGGGGGCACAAACAGCGGTACTGGATCGAGCCCGTCCCGGCCCAACCGGATCAGAGATAACGCGTCACCCGCCCGATCACCCGCTCCCGGCCCATGGCCTCGAGCACGGCATCGATCGAGGGCGTCTGCGGCTGGCCAACGAGCAGCACCCGCAGCGGAATCGCCACCTGAGGCATCTTGAGGCCGTGGGCCTTCATGATCTCCTTGATGGCCCCACCCAGTGCCTCCCGCGTCCAGTCGACCGTCTGCAGGCGCACGCACAGGTCGTGCAGGGCCGAGCGCGCGGTATCGGTCAGGTGCTGGTCGAGCAGCTCCTGCGCCGGATGGACATCGATGTAGAAGGCCTCGACCGCGTCGGCCAGCTCGTTAAGCGTGCTGACGCGATCCTTGTAGAGCCCCATCAACGCGTCGAGCGGCGGGCCGCTTTCCGGGTCCACCTGGCGGCGCGCCAGCCGGCTGGAGACATCCGCCGCCAGCACGTCGTCGGCGCTCGCCTTGATGTACAGACCGTTGAGCCAGTTGAGCTTCTCGGTATTGAACTGGGCGGCCGAGGGAGTGATGTTGCTCAGGTCGAACCACTTGACGAACTTGTCGCGGGAGAACACCTCGTCGTCCCCGTGGCTCCAGCCCAGGCGCGCGAGATAGTTGATGACCGCCTCGGGCAGGTAGCCGTCCTCGTGGTACTGCATCACGCTCACCGCGCCGTGGCGCTTGGAGAGCTTGGTGCCGTCGTCGCCGAGGATCATCGACAGGTGCGCATAGGCCGGCACCTCGGCGCCCAGGGCGCGCAGGATGTTGATCTGGCGCGGGGTGTTGTTCACATGGTCGTCGCCGCGGATGACGTGGGTGATGCCCATGTCCCAGTCATCGACCACGACGCAGAAATTGTAGGTCGGCGTGCCGTCGGTGCGCGCGATGATGAGATCGTCGAGCTCCGCGTTGGCGATCTCGATCCGCCCCTTGACCAGATCGTCCCACACCACCGAGCCGCCCACCGGATTGCGGAAGCGGATCACCGGCTCGACTCCAGCTGGCGGTTCCGGCAGGGTCTTGTCGGGCTCGGGGCGCCAGCGCCCGTCGTAGCGCGGCTTCTCGCCACGCGCCCGCTGCGCTTCGCGCATGGCGTCGAGTTCTTCGGGCGTCGCATAGCAGCGATAGGCCAGCCCCTTATCGAGCAGCTCGGCAACCGCCTCCCGATACCGGTCCATCCGCTGCATCTGGTAGAACGGCCCCTCGTCGCAGGTGAGCCCCAGCCAGTTCATGCCGTCGAGGATGGCCTGCACCGCCTCCGGCGTCGAACGCTCGACGTCCGTGTCCTCGATGCGGAGGATGAACTGCCCGCCGTAGTGGCGCGCAAACGCCCAGGCGAACAGCGCGGTGCGGGCACCGCCGATGTGAAGATAGCCTGTCGGGCTCGGTGCAAAACGGGTACGAACGGCTGCAGTCATGGTGCGAAAATCCGGCACGAAAAACGAGCGCGTATTCTACGCCAATTGCGCCGCCCGCCCCCCTTGACGCCGGCGGCGTCCACGCCTACAATGCGCGCTCTTCTCGAGTGGGCGGTTAGCTCAGCGGTAGAGCACTGCCTTCACACGGCAGGGGTCACTGGTTCGATCCCAGTACCGCCCACCACTTGCGAGAAAGACTGAAACCCGCATGGCTACTAGCTCTGCGGGTTTTTTGTTTGCGCTGCCCATTAAGGCAATTTGGTCATCGCATAGGATCATGTGAAAAACATGTGAAAACATCCTCACGGCGCCCTCGCCTTCAGGGGCGAGGGACCTTGGTCGTCGCCATCAGCCTCAAAGGGCCTGTGACTGAGCGCTTGCTACTGAGCATGAGGACAAGCCACCCACACGCGAAAGTCGTGACAGCAAGCTGAACCGGTCGAATGAATGTTGATTCTCCGCACTCACTTGACCGTGACACGGCGAGACAGGACGTTGCCCGCAGCGACGAATATGCGGGATGCCCAAGGGTGTAGACAAATACCCGAGCAACGACCGGCGTGACCCGCGCCCCGGAAACGGATATACAGACCGGCCTTAGGGCCAAAGCACAAGTAGTACGCGACGACGGCAGCCGAAAGGCTATAACGGATCGGTGGTAACCATGCTGCTGGTTTCGATGAACGGTCGGGCAACGGCGTGCACCGCCGATAGGTCATCGTTCGCAGCGTGCAGTTCGCTGCGCGTGGTGCCCAGTGGGTCTGGTAAAGGTGTCCAGCAAGCCATCCTTCTATGGTGTGCAAAGGACGGGTTAGGGTTATTGCGCCCTGAAAAAATACATCTCCAAGCCTCCATTTACGAGCGATCCAAGCCCTCCTATTTCGTCGCTGGTCTTCCGCGACCCAGTGGATAACTTTTAGCCGGCCATCGCACGAAGAGCACTAGCTCTGGCTCTCGTACGGAAACTTGTCGGATCGACCTCATCTCCCTTCCGAATACCTTGAGTCGCCCTCGTCTCGTGCCGCCCACGCTTCACCTACCGCCTATACCAAGATCTTTAATCTACGTTTTTTTCCTTAAATTTACTTGACCGGTAAAAATTGCGGCCTTATATTGGGATCGCACAAGCACATTTGAGGAGATACAAGTATGAATTCGAAGATATCCGTTCCCGTGCCGACCGAACTTTTCATTGACTTGGTGGACTTTCTAAGGAGTCAAGGCGACACAAGCGACCCGGTCCATGTGGTGACTAATGCAATCCACTACTGGATAGACAACGCAAGCTGGAAGCCTGAACTACTGAGAGTCAGTTCCGCTCGCGGTTACCAGTGGAAGACCCTCTTCTTGCCCGAAGGCACAGAGATCAGGATGCAGTACAAGGGCGCCTATTCATATGCCAAGGTCGAAGGTGATGACATTCACTTCGAAGGGGAACCGATTTCGCCGGCAGCCATGGCAAACAAGATTGCCGGTAGCAGTCGCAACGCTTGGCGAGATCTCTGGATCAAGAGGCCGGCCGATAGTGAATGGCGCCTCGCAGATGATTGCCGAGCAGACGCAATCGACCCCGATAGCCTGTAACTCAATAATCAGGAGACCACGACCATGGACCAATCGCGATTCGAAACCATCGCCAGCGATCCGCACCGAACACAGGCCGAGATCGAATCAATGTACCGGAACGCACTCGAGAAGGGTGAAACCGAGTGCGCTGCCATCGCGCGCGGAATTCTCGATTCGAGATTTCCTAAAGCGAGCAAACGCGGTGGTAGCTCAATTCCGACGACTGTGCGCTTTCGGCACGACACGAGAACGTTCGCCAGTGGCAAAGACGCCTACCTCTGGCTCGCCCAGGCGTTCTTGTCGTCCAGAGACGATGCATTGGATCGATACCTATCACTGCACCAACGCGGCGGAAAACGTCGAGGGGGTTACCGATTTGCGAGGCGCCCTAACGACCTCTTTCCGAACGACTCGAAGCACCAATGCAATACCGCGCACTATTCGAAACTCGCGACCGGATGCTACGCGTACACGAACCTGAACAATAGCGATAAGTTTGCGCAGCTGATTCAGCTGTCGTATGCGAGCGGCCTGGAATTTCCCGACGATTGGGAGTTCCAACCTGAGACAGCAACCAACGATCTCAATGAACGGAAAGAGATGGTTGCCCTCGGGCGAAAACTTCTCGATGAGTTGTTCGGAACGGAGACGGCCTCGTAACTGGATACATGAGCAACTCAAGCCACGCCCTGTGCAGGTCCACGCCAATCGCCAAGGCGAGATGTAAAGACGGCGGTCATGGCATCAGCGCCCATTATCAACCGTGTGAAGACCCATTCAGTTGGCCTGATCGACCAGCCTCATATCCCTCCTGAAAATCGTACATCACGCTCCACACCCCCATGTAGGCATCGTGCCTATGGCGCTCCGAAACGGACGCCTTGAAGTTCGAGGCCGTTAAGGTCATCACCTGTTCCTGCATCGCCTTGGCGACTATCTCGCGCGGAATCCTGGCTCTAAACCGGTAGTCGGTGCCCTCACCCTCCGATACCTTCGCCTCGGGGAACACCGCTTCAATATCGCCCTTGATGCGGGCGCGTACGGTCAGCGTGTCGATGTCGTCGGGTTTCTGGACGATGCTCAGGAAGCTGTTCTTGAGAAAGATCCACATCTCGGCACCTCAGAGCGAAAAGTCGGTTTTCCAGATCCACCGGTCGGCACGCTCGCCATCCGTCGGCAGATCGTGAACCCCGTCGTACTCGAACTGGCGCTCATCGCCGTGTGCGAAGAGAGAGGCCTCCTCCATCAGAGCGATCCTCATCTTGGCTTCGAGCATGAGCCACCCGGTGTCCGTCAGGATGTCACGCTTGATCCCCTCGGCAGTCATGCGGTAAATCCGTAGCTGAGTCGGCCACGAGCCAAACTGGCGGCGAAAACCATTGACCGTCGCCAGAATCCGAAACCCGGCGGCCAACGCACCGGCCCTGACGATGTCAGCTTCCATCGGGCGAGTCGGCAGCTTGCGATCAAGCGCCTCCAGGACCGCCAGATCGTTCGTGTGGCTCACGAATGCGGCCAGGTGATCCCGAGGCACCAGATGCACCGCCTGGCTCTCCCATCCCATTTCTGAGGGGTTGCCGGCGATGCGGCGGGCGAGGTAGTAGCGGGTTGTTGAGGTGGTGCGCTCGACGTCGCAGAGGTGGGCGATGAGTTCGACTTGCAGGCCAGATTCTTCGAACGCCTCCTTGAGCGCGGTCGCCTTCAATGACAGCTTTTCACTGCCCTGTTTTCCTTTCGGAAAGGTGTTGATGTAGCCGCCGAACTGGTTGGATGGGGAGACTATCCAGATGCGGCCATCGGGTTCGACGATCACCACGCCCGAGGCTGGCGATTTCTTGGCGTTAAAGTCGGGTTCGTCGAAGCGGGTGGCGGCGGCTAGCTGCTCCCAGCCGTCTGCGGTTGTCGGAGCATCTGCCCAGGCACGCAGCGCAATGCCATTGATGGAGTCGGGCATCGCGCCTTCGGGGGCCACGGTGGCGATTGCGGCCGGGTCTTGCCATGTGGCTGGCGGCGTCGGCTGGCTCGGGTGTTCCAGCTCGACTGGCTTGCCCTGTTCATTCTTCTTTGGGTGGTAGTGCGGCATCGCGCTTGATCTCCTGTTCTTGTGACTCAGCCGTGAATGTGGCCGAGGTCTGGAGCGCACTGTATGCGCTGCTGACTGGACGATCCAGGCGAGCTATGGCGGATTACTTCACCTTGACCTATGCGTCGTCTGCCCCGGTCAGGTAGCTGCCCTGCAACAGGCGGATCAGCGGTTCGTAGGGCCGCTGACCGGAGGCGTCGGTCTGCGCCTGAATCCGCGCGATGAAGGCGGCGATCTTCTGCCCCTTCTTGCGGCTGGTCTTGACGGTGTCCTCGGGCAGGTTCAGTTGCCTCGCGGCCTCGCCGATTGCCTCTTCGATCGAGTACCCCACCGCATGGAGTTGATCGACGACCATGGCGATGACGATGTCGCGCTCCTCCTTCTTGGCCTGTCCCTTACGCTTGCCGAGGCAGAGCGCCTCTGTGGCGTCCACGCCGGCCAGAATGTCGCTGATGGCGATGTCGAGGTACTCGGCCCGCGACTGGCGCGTCACGAACGCGGTTCGAGGCACGCCGGCCTCGTCGTTGGACACATTACCCTTGGCCATATCCTTCTGGATCAAGCGCAGGTTGGACAGGGCCTGAAGCCGAGTGAGCTTCTGGGAGGCCTGCGTCTTCTTGGCGGGCGACAGGGCCGCCTTGGGCAAGTCGAGTTTGTACTGCTTGGGCATTTGTGCGCGTGGCGTCCTTAAAACCTTTAGAGCCGCTCAGGCAGCCATCAGGGCGGCGTCGATGAGGCTGGTGGCCAATCGGGCTTCTTGCTCTCTGGATTCGCTCAGATCGGCCTTGAGGCGGTCGCAGAGAGCCATCAGCTCATCGACTTTGGCGACGATGCGGTGCTGTTCAGCAAGAGGGGGAAGTGGAAATGCAAACAATTGGATACTCTTAATCCCCACGTTTGCCTGAGTCGTCTTATTCTCGGCTGCCCGAGCTTGGTCTCGACAGACCTGAGAAATAGAGAAGTAGAACTGATATTTTTCAGACACAAACCCGATCATCGTCTTGATGACACAGCAAGAATATGACGCCAAAAATTCAATATCGTCGACAACCAGGCGGTTTTCACCAATAGTCCCGTATCGCGGGTAAATGATATCTCCCAGTTCGGGACGAATCTTCGCCGACAACTTCACGAAGTCATCGCGAGACACCTTCTTTGCGCCTGCGAAGTCAATCCGGTTGTCTGGATAGAAGTCACGCGGAGATACGTAAGGTATGCCGTCCTCAACAGTCTCCGGCATCTTGTGATCGATATCTCCAATTTTCTGAGCGACTTCTACCCATCTCGTCCATATCCATCCGTCAGGTTCGCGGAAGGGCCGCTTACATTCCGCTACTGGCGGAACCGGCTTGGATTGCTTGATCCGCCCCTCAGCGACCAACCTCACCCGCTCCTTCTCAATCCGGTCGAAAAGCGCGCTCGCAGGCTCATCCTTCGGATCTTGCGGCACGAGCTTGCCCATGACGGCCAGCTGCAGCACCGTCTGCTTGAGGGCGTCGATGGCGGCTTCGGTGGTGAAGAGGGTGTCGAAGTGGCTGGCGAGGCGTTGCCAGTTGGCGGCCAGTTCGGTGGCGTCGGCGCTTTGGGTGAGCGTGCCGAGCAGGGTGTCGACAAGCTGGGCGTGCGCCGCGTTGGCGTCCGTCTGCTCCGCCTCCAGCCGGTCGCAGAGGGCCATCAGTTCATCGACTTTGGCGACGATGCGGTGTTGTTCGACAATCGATGGGACCCGGACTGGAATCTCTGCGAGGACTCCTTGGGCCAAGGCAGGTATGGAGGTTCCGGCTTGATACTTGGTGAAATCGATCGACGCAAGCAGGACAAACAGCCAATCAGGCACCACGTCAGAATGTGGCGTAAGGCCAAGACAATTGTTGTCAATCGCGGTGTCGTGGATCAGTAGTCGCCGCTTATTTGTGGCTATGGCTCCACCAATCTTTGGAAATATGACGGTACCTGCCGGATGCACATTGACGCGGAGCCTCGCAGCACTTGCACGGGAAATAGTGTTGTTTGTCGTTGTAATAAATCGTCCGTTCTCAGGCAGATTCATGTCACTCACCTTAGCAAACAAGATCTCCTCGCCTTTGATTCCTTGCTCTGATTTCGGAAAGCCGCTCCCAACTGCCCATCGTCCAATAGCACCAAGGGTGGTGAACTCGGGATCACTTGCGGGGTCTTGCGAAACCAATTTCCCACGCACCGCCAGGTCCAGAATCAGCCCGCGTAGCTTCTGAATGCCGTCCGGCGCGCTCGCTAGCAACGGCAGGTGTTCGCTCAGCACTACGCTCACGCTTGGTCCTCCAGCGCGGCAGCAAGGATGGCCTTGAGTTCGTCGCGCGTTTGGGCAATACGCGTCTGGAGCTTCGCGTAGTCAGCAAGCAGTTCGTCCGGGTCGTGACTCACCTGATCGGGGCTGTGGGGGTTCTTGATGTCGAGGTTGTAGTTGCGGGCTTTAATCTCGTCGGCCGAGACCTTCCACGCGAACTCGTTTTCGACGCGATCACTCCACCATGCCTTCTCGGTCTCGAACTCTTCAATCCGCATGGGCTTGGTCTTGGAGTAGCTCTTGTAGCCGGCCGGATACGGGTGCTCGTAGAACCACACCTCCTCCGTCGGTGCGCCTTTGGTAAAGAACAGCAGGTTGGTCTTGATGCCGGTGTAGGGGTTGAACACGCCGTTGGGCAAACGCACGACGGTGTGCAGGTTGCAGGTCTCGAGCAGCCGCTCCTTGATGCGGGTCTTGATGCCTTCGCCGAACAGGGTACCGTCGGGCAGCACCACGGCCGCGCGGCCGCCGTCCTTGAGCAGGTGCATGATGAGCACGAGGAACAGGTCGGCCGTTTCGCGGGTTCGGAACGTGGCCGGGAAGTTGTTCTCGATGCCGTCTTCTTCCATGCCGCCGAAAGGCGGGTTGGTGACGATGACGTCGACCCGGTCTTTTGGGCCATAGTCGCGCAGCGGTCGCGACAGGGTGTTGTCGTGGCGCACGTTGGTGGGCACGTCTATGCCGTGCAGGATCATGTTGGTGGTGCACAGCAGGTGGGGCAGCGGCTTCTTTTCGACGCCGTAGATGCACTGCTGGAGCAGTTGCTCGTCCTCAACCGTCTTTACATGCTGTTTGCGCACATGCTCGATGGCGCAGGTGAGAAAGCCGCCGGTACCGCAGGCCGGGTCCATGATCTTTTCGCCGAGCTGCGGGGCCACCATGTCCACCATGAACTGGGTGACCGGGCGCGGGGTGTAGTACTCGCCCGCGTTGCCGGCGTTCTGCAGGTCGCGCAGGATCTGCTCGTACAGGTCGCCGAAGAGGTGGCGGTCCTGCGCCTTGTTGAAGTCGATGCCTTCCTGAATCTTGTTGATGACCTGACGCATCAGGTGGCCGGACTTCATGTAGTTGTAGGCGTCCTCGAAGACGCCACGGATCACGAAGCCGCGCTTGTCCTTGCCGGTCGGCTGCAGCTCTTTGAGGGTGCTGAACAGCTGGTTGTTGACGAAGTCGAGCAGCTCGTCGCCGGTCATCCCCTCGGGATCAGCCGCCCAGTGACGCCAGCGCAGGTGCTCGGGGATGGGTGACTTGTAGCCGTCGTCGAACAGCTCGTACTCGGTCTCTTTGTCGTCGTAGATCTTGAGGAAGAACATCCAGACCAACTGGCCGATACGCTGGGCGTCGCCATCTACGCCGACATCCTTGCGCATGATGTCCTGGATGGATTTGATGGTGGTGCTGATGGACATGGATTGGGTTGTTTTGAGTTATGGATTGATGATGGGGAGGCAGTCGGCAAACTCGACGTGCAGCGACCGGACGGGCGCCATGGCGCGCTGGTCGCCGGTCAGGATCGCGGTCAGTTGCGTGGCCAACGCGGTCACGGCATTCGAGTTGCGCAGCACATCATAGGCAAGCTGCGCAGGATAGCCGGTTTCGAGTCTCGACAGCGGGTGAAAGCCGCCGTGCGCGTAGCTGTTGAGCGCCTTCCACGTCACGTCTCGACACGCTTCGAGCTGATCGAGCAAGCCGGCAGGCGCCCCCTCTGAGGCGCGCAGGCGTTTGAGCATGTCGGCGAGCATCAGGGTGTCTTTAGCCATGTCTGCCGACTCTTGGGTCAGCGGCTGGCTGAGCTTTTCAACCCATGTGTCGGTCGCCGCGTACAACAACCAGATGCCACGAACCAGCGACTCGAACTGTGTGCGCACGAGCGTGAAGCCCGGCGCGCACATGTCGGCGCTGACAAGCAAGGCCACCGCAGCGCCGTGCTCAAGCGACAGATGCGCCGATTTCATGGCGAGGACAAAGCGCTGGTCCGGATAGGGTTCGAGGTCGGCCACTATCTCGACGACGCGCTGGTGAAACTCGGTGTTTCGATCGAGGAAAGCGTCGAACTCTGTTGCGCTGATCGGCCGCCCAGGTTGGTCAGCCATACAGCTCGTTTTCCAGCATCTGGAGTGCCGACAGATATTCGGCCTTGCCACCGAAGGCCCCGATCAGTTCGGGTGCCGTGCCGATCTGCGAGAAGGGGTCGAGCCTCAGGATCTGAATGTCCTCGACGCTCTCGATGCCGGCATCTGCGTATTTATCGAGCAAGGCATCCAGCACGGCGCGTGCCTTGTCGCCGTACTTCGCGAAGACGTCCTTCTTCTTCACCTGAGCGGCACGCTCAGCGCGCGTGAGCGGTGGCTGATCGAAGGCGACGTGGCAGATGAGGTCGAAGGGGTCGAAGACCTTGCCCTGCTTCTTGCTGACCTCATCAGCCAAGGCGCCCAGGAGCAGGCCTTGTGACTCCAGCTCTTCGATCAGCGCCTGCTTTTTGTCCGCCTTGTTCCAGCGCAGCAGGAAATCGCTGAGGGATGCGAACTCCTTCCGCACCGCCTTGCGGGTGTAGTCCTTGAGCGATTCGGTGATGAGCTTGCCGTCGGGGCCGTAGTACTGAACGCGCTCGGCCACGACACTGACGGTGACCTCGTTGCCGATGACGTACTTGATCGGCTTTTCGCCTTCCTCGCCTTCACCGCCGTCAGTCTCGTGCTCGAAGGATGGAAGATCGGTGTCCGAGGCGCCCGGCCCTTGGCCGGCCTCCTCCTCATCTGGTGGAACGGGTGTCTGCCCCTCGCCCGGCGCATAAATCTGAACCGGATCGCCATCGAACGCAGGATCGGCGAACAGCTCGGTCGCTTTCTTGAAATCCATGATGGCGAACCAGAACTTGCCGTAATCCTCGTTGATTCGCGTGCCTCGCCCGATGATCTGCTTGAACTCGGTCATCGACTGAATGCGCTGATCGAGGACGACGAGTTTGCAGGTCTGCGCATCGACGCCGGTGGTCATGAGCTTGCTGGTGGTCGCGATGACCGGGTATCGACTGGCGGGATCGATAAAGTTGTCGAGTTCGGCCTTGCCCTCGGCTTCGTCGCCGGTGATCCGCATGATGTATTTGCGGTTCTCTTTGACGCGCTCAGGATTCAGATTGACCAGCGCCTGTCGCATACGCTCGGCATGGTCGATGTTCTCGCAGAAGACGATGGTCTTGGCGAAGGGGTCGGTCGCCGTCAGGTATTCGGTGACTTTCTGAGCAACCAGCTCCGTGCGGCTCTCAAGCACCAGCGATTTGTCGAAATCCTTCTGGTTGTAGATGCGGTCTTCGATCACCTGCCCCTGCTTGTCGGCTTGGCCTTTGGATGGGCGCCAACCTTGAAGGTCTTTGTCGATATCGATCCGGATCACCTTGTACGGGGCGAGGAAGCCGTCATCGATCCCTTGCTTGAGGGAGTAGCTGTAGACCGGGTCGCCGAAGTACTTGAGGTTCGAGACGTCTTTGGTCTCCTTGGGCGTGGCGGTCAGGCCGATGTGGGTGGCGCCGGAGAAGTAGTCGAGAATGTCGCGCCAGGCTGAATCTTCGGCGGCGCTGCCACGGTGGCACTCGTCAATCACGACCAGGTCGAAGAAGTCAGGCGAGAACTGCTTGTAGATGTTCTTTTCTTCCTCGGTGCCGGTGACCGCCTGATAGAGCGACAGGTAGATCTCGAACGCCTTATTGGCCTGGCGCTTCTCGATCTTGGTCATGGCTGCACCGAAAGGCTTGAAGTCGTTGGTGCGCGTCTGATCGACGAGGATGTTGCGATCCGCCAGGAAGAGGATGCGTTTCTTGGTTTTGGACTTCCACAGCCGCCAGATGATCTGGAAGGCGGTGTAGGTCTTGCCGGTGCCGGTGGCCATGACGAGCAGGATGCGGTCCTGCCCCTTGGCGATGGCTTCGATGGTGCGATTGATTGCGTTGAGCTGGTAGTAGCGCGGCGTTTTGCCGCTGCCGTCGTCGAAATAGGGCGTTGAGACGGTTTTCTGGCTCTCGGGCGTGCTCAGCCCCTTCCACTCGCAATAAAGCTGCCACAGGGTTTCTGGGCTGGGGAATTGGTCAAGCGTGAGGTTCTGTTCGACCTGGGGCGCCAAACCGGTGCGGTCGTGAAAGACGAAGCCGTCGCCGTTGCTGCTGAAGACAAAGGGCACCTCAAGGGCATCCGCATAGCTCTGGGCCTGCTGCATGCCGGCGCCGACGCTGTGCTTGTTGTCTTTCGCCTCAATGACCGCCAATGGCAGGTTCGGTTTGAGGTACAGCACGTAATCGGCGCGCTTTTTGGTGCCCCGGCTGTGCAGCTTGCCGCGCACGATGATTCGACCGGCCGTGAAGGTCACCTCCTCGCGGATCTGGGTCTGAATATCCCACCCCGCCTTGGAAATCGCGGGCGTGATGTACTTCGTACAGATGTCGCGCTCAGATAGCGTTGATTTCACGTGCAGGCCTTGTTTCTTTTTCTTACCGTTTCAGGTGTCGGCCGATTCTAGCCGGCAGCCGATTTACGCACAACGCATGTGATCTGGTTGTCGAAGTTGTCGAGTCTGGTTGTCGCGGTTGTCCTACGACTTAAGTCTGACTGGCTTCGTTTTACCCTCGCTTTCTGAGGATCCCGCTCGAATTGGGCGAGTGATCTCGCTTCCTCGGCGTTCACCGGTTGTCGGAGTTTCGGCAAAAAATGGTTGATCAGCGCACATCGCTGAGAGGGGGGACACCATGCTCGGTGGGAGAGGGCTGCAGGTTTCAGGCAAAAAACCCCCTAACCCACAATGAAGCGAGTTAGAGGGATTTTCTGCATCACATGCCCGTATGTCTTCGAACCTTGGCCCCGTGGCAGGTGCGACATCGCAGTCGTCGCATCCTTAATCGGGGCATTCCACCACTGCTGGCGGCCTTCGCAGTCCCCGATACAGAACGACACTTTGACGCCGGTCTGTCTCCCGGCATGCCGCCCTGCTCCATCACTGCTGCACCCCGACTCTTCTGTGGTGCGGTACTGACGCGGCCAGAACGTTTGTGGGCATCTCCCCTCGGGACTGTTGCAGCATGGTGTCTGCACCAGTGGCCTTCTTCGGGTACTCCCTTCGCCGATAGACTCCGCGTAGGCCGGAGTCCAAAGAAAACACCCGATGCTTTGCTGGGCGAGCCTTGGCGAGGCAGGATCGGCGACGGACACAGTCGTGCTTTACCTTCATCGCCCAGCAAAATACCGGGTGCGGCTGTGTCAGCGCCGGATGCCACTCCGACGCTTTCATCGTGTTGTCACGACCTGAGTCGCGGGGAAATTTTTTTGGGTTCGCCAGCTCTGATTCAGGGGTCAGAGCACCTTGACCTTGGCCAGTTGTGCCGCGACCTTGTCCTTCCTGAGATGGCCGTAGTGCCGTTCAATCATGGCAACGCTGGTCCCGGCGAGACGCGCGACGCTCAAGGGGTCTATACCCCCGGAGACGATCATTTCGGTGATCGCGACGTGCCGCAGGGTGTAGGCGACCACGTCATCGCCGAGAGCTGCCGTTGTTCTCGCGTCCTGGATACCGTCACGCCAATCGAACCGAGTCCACGCCTTGCCATCCGCGCGCACCAGCAGCGCTTCATCGTCCGGCCGTGTCCCCGCGCTCGCAGCGAGCAACTTCGCGGCCTCCGGCGAGACGGGCACAGTCCTCCGTCCGGTCTTGCCGTCGAGGGTTAGCACACCGGCTTTATCGAAGTCGCCGACGTAGCAATTGGCCAACTCACCGGGTCTAGCACCCGTGTGAAGGAGCGCCTTCATGAAGGTCTGAAGGGCCTTAGGGGCTGCCAGGATCAGTTTCTTGCGCTCGGAGATGGTCAGCCAGCGCATGCGCCGTTTGCCGACGCCTTTGAAGGTCTCAACCCGATCCCACTGCGCCGTGTCGTTAGCCAGACCACTGCGATACGCGAGGTTGAGAGCAGCTTTGAATGTGGCGAGGTAGCGGTTCGCCGTGTCTTTAGCCCGCCGCACTTCGTCGGGGTCCTCCGCGTCATCGTCATCCAGGGCGGCGATGCCATTTCGCCAATCGATGATGTGCGAGGTTTTCAGCGCCGACAGCTTCAGGACGCCGAGCTTGGTCCCATAGATCGTTCTGTTGAAGCGGCCTTCCGCGTCTGTCGCGGTCGCCGCGCCCTTGGCGACCTTTCGATCCTCCACGTAGCGCCTGCACGCCTCCTCCACCGTGACGACCTCGGTGACCCCTCCTTGGGCACCCTTGACCCATTCGCGCGCCGCCTTGCACGCCTGGTCGAATGAATCGAAGCACCCGAGCGTGTGGTTGATCTGCTTTCCGTGCTCATCACGCCAGCGCGCCACCCATGTGCCTGACGCCTCGTCCAGCTTGCGGTAGCCGATATAAGCCCCCTTCTCGAGTCGCTGGAAGTACGGTGCTGGCCTCGGATCGAGTGCCTTTCTCGCGCTGACAGTGTCAATCTTGATGCCCATCACGACCTCATGTGAAAACCGTGTGAAAAAACAAAGTCCACCACCAGGCGAACTCAGAGGTCAAAAGTTACCATTTTTCAGTAGGTTAAAAACGGACCTGACCGCAAAAATCGTCATCAGGTCGATTATCCGGCCTTCACACGGCAGGGGTCACTGGTTCGATCCCAGTACCGCCCACCACTTCCGAGAACGGCAAAAACCCGCATGGCTATTCGCTCTGCGGGTTTTTTGTTGTTGCCTCGCCAAGCGGCCTCCCGACCGTTTCTCGCGGCCGGGATCGATACGCCGCCGTTACATCGGCCGGTACTGGTCCTGGGTGACCAGGTCGACGCCGCACTCGAGCTGTTCGATCCAGTCGATGAAGCGATTGACCATGGCCTTGCCCTCGAAGCGTGCGCCGTGCTGCGGCACGATCATCTCGATATCGAGCTGTCGCACCATGTGCGCCCACAGGCGGCAGATCTTGTTGGAGACCATGTAGCGTCGATGAAAACCGGCCATGGTCGGAAGGTGCGCATCGAAATCCCGCACCGGTTCGGCGGCCGCGCCGTGGTCGATGAGCGAGGCACCCAGGTCACCCGAGAACAGGATCTTCGACACCGGGTCGTAGAACTGGAAGTTGCCTTCCGAGTGCAGGAAGTGCGCCGGCAGCGCCTTGACCTTGCACTCGCCGATGGGAATCAGCATGCCGGCGTCCGGAATGCCGACGATGCGCGCGGTGTAGTCCTTGCCGGAGGTGAAGTGCGGCAGGAATCGCGTCCACAGGCTGGAGATGAGCACCTTGCAGTGGGTGGCGATCATCCACTTGTTGAGCGAGGCGATGATGTCGGGGTCGGCATGCGAGGCGAGGATGAAATCGAGGTTGCGCGAGGGGAAGTAGCGCTGCATCCCCATGAGCAACTCGTTGTAGGTCATGTTGCCACCCGGGTCGATGAGCGCTCCGTGATCGCCGTCGACGATCAGGAACTGGTTGCTCTGCACCACATGGTTGGCTTCCTCGTCCACCAGGTCGTAAAAGGCCAGGCAGACATGGCGACCATCGTTGAAAAGTTCTACGGCCACTAGCAATTTCCTCGGCGAAGGATTGAGGCCGGAGATCCCGCGATCCCCGTTGCGCCAACCCACATCATTCCCTGCCACGACGCAGGCAGGACACTGCGCGCTCAACGTCCGACAAACCCATTGGCGATGCGCCCGACGGGTGATGTGCGGCTGAACGGTCGGGCGAAGCTTAGTCGGCTTCGGGGTGCTGGATGTTGACCCGGATCATGATTGTTCCCATCCAGAGGGCCGTCGAGGCATGAACGGCATGCATCACCGACGAACGGGTGTGGCCGACGCCCCGCCGTGTCCGCATGGATTAAACCTTCTTAATCCTTGCATCATCATCGGCTCATGGACGGCCGCGCAGACTGCTTCTCACGGACCGCGTGTCGCAAACGCAACGCTGCGGTCTGTTTCGAAACCTGATTGGAGAATCACGATGCACATCCGATTTGTTCGTGCCCTTGGGGCGCTGTCCATGGCCTCCATGCTTGCCCTGGGTGCAGGACTGGCCAATGTGGCCGTTGCTGCCGAAACCCCGGCGGCCGCAAGCACTGGCGCGGCCGCAACGCCCGCACCGGCCCAGAAGAAGGTCGTCAAGAAGAAGCACGCCAAGAAGGCGGTGAAGAAGCACACCGCCAAGAAGAAGGCGAAGCCCATGGCCGCACCGGAGGCACCGAAGTCCTGATGCACCGGCCCCCGTGTCCGCCATCGCTTGCGCGCGCGGACACGGGATGCCGTGCACGAAATCAGCCACAAGCGCTATGCTCTCGCGCAGGGGGTTGGACTCATGAGCATCGGTCGCACAGTGGTCATGTATGCGCTGGGCGCTGCCCAGCTGACCCTTGCCGGCCACACCGCGCTGGCGGCGACCCGAGCACCGGAGCGTCACGCCGCTACCCCGCATCCGCATAGCGTGCGAGCCGTACATACCTACGGCTGGACGCCCTTGGCAGCGGACGTGATGTTGCTGTGGCTGGGGGTGGAGGAGCCTTACCGGGTCAGGCTCGCGCCCGGATGCCCGGACCTGCGTCAGATCGCGCCCACCGCCCTGACCCGACATGGGCGCAGCGTCGTGGTCGGCGCCGACGCGGTGCTGTTCGGACGCCTGCGCTGCGCGGTGCGTGCCATCGACCGCGCCGAGCCCGCCCCGGGCATGCCACGTCCCCATCGTGCGCTGCCGCTCGTCGCCGCTCCGGCGACAAACACGTCTGCGCGTCAATGAGGTCTTCATGCGCGTCTTGCTGATCGAGGACGATGTCCACCAGGCGCAGTTCGTACGTCGTGGCCTGACCGAGGCCGGGCACCAGGTCGAGACCAGTACCGACGGCCGGGACGGCCTGTTTCTGGCCGGCAGCGAAACCTTCGACATGATCGTCCTCGACCGCATGTTGCCGCGGGTCGACGGGCTCACCATCCTGCGCACCTTGCGCGCCTCGGACATCCGCACCCCGATCATCGTGCTCAGCGCCCTGGCGGAGGTGGATGAGCGAATCGAAGGGCTGCGTGCCGGCGGCGACGACTATCTCGGCAAGCCCTTCTCCATCGCCGAGTTGCTGGCTCGCATGGAGGCGTTGCAGCGGCGCAGCGCCCCGCCCCCCGGTGGGGAGCCGACCCGGCTGCGGGTGGCCGATCTGGAGATGGATCTGATGCGCCACTCGGTGGCCCGAGCCGGTCGCCCGATGGCCCTCAAGCCGAAGGAATTCAAGCTGCTCGAGTACCTGATGCGCCACGCTGGCCAGGTGGTTTCGCGCACCATGCTACTCGAGGCGGTGTGGGACTACCACTTCGACCCCGGCACCAACGTGATCGATGTGCACATCTCCAACCTGCGCGGCAGCCTCGATATCGAAGGGCGCCCGTCGCTGATTCAGACGGTGCGGGGCGTGGGGTATCGCCTCGAGGCCTGACGCGCCCAATACGACTTCATGCTCCGCAGCCCCTTCCAGCGCTTCGCGCTCGCCCTGCCGCTGACCGTCTCGTGCATCGTCGCGCTGGTCTTCCTGCCCCTGTACCGTGAAGCGGAGACGCTCATCCGCACCGAGGTTCATGCCGCCATCGAGCAGGAGTTGCTCACCCTGGACGCCCACCTGCACGCCCGTGGCATGGCCGCCCTGGTGCAGGAGCTGGACGACCGCGCCGCGGCGCCGCTGGATGCGGATGCGGTCTATCGGCTCGAAGCGGCCGATGGCACCCGCCTGGCCGGCAACCTGAGCGCGTGGCCTGCCGGCCTCGATGCCCGCGACGACACCTGGTTCCGCGTCGTCGGCGCCGACGGCCAGTTCATCGAGGGCAAGGTATTCGTCCTCTTCGGCGGCCAGCGCCTGCTGGTGGGGCGCCGCTCGCCGCTGGCGGGGTTTCGTCGGGGCATGATCGTACGCCTGATCGGCTCGGCGCTCCTGATCGTGGTGGTCACCGCGCTGGCCAGCACCCTGTTCATGCGCTACCTGCATCGGCGCCTCGGGCGCCTTGCCGACGATGTGGACGCGATCCACCGTGGACACCTGTCCCGCCGCCTGCGCACGCGCACCCCCGGCGACGAGCTCGACGCACTGGCGATCCGCTTCAATGCCGCCTTCGACGAAATCGAGCAGCTCGTCGATGCGACCCGGCATGTCTCCAGTGCGCTGGCGCACGACATGCGCCGTCCCCTGATCGCCTTGCGCCAGAGTCTCGACGAGATCCTCGCCGGACCGCCGGTGTCCGAGGCCGTGCTGCACCATCGCCTCGGCGCGGTGTCGGCCCAGGTGGACCAGCTCCTACAGACGTTTGCCGCCCTGCTGCGGCTGGGGCGTCTGGAATCGGGCGCGTGGGCGGCACCGACGCAGTCGTGCGCCGTCGATGAGGTCGTCCTCGACATGGTGGAGCTGCATCGGCCGCTGGCCGAAGCCATGGGGTGTTCCATCGTTGCCGACTGCCAGGCGGTCACCCTCCACGGCGACCGGCAGCTGCTCGCGCAGATGGTGTCCAACCTGCTGGAGAACGCCTTGCGCCACGGCGCCGGTCCGATCGACGTGCAACTGCGCGTGGCGCACGATCACGCCGATCTGCAGGTGCGTGATCACGGCAATGGCGTGCCGGACAGCGCCCTGCCACGCCTGTTCGAACGCTTCTATCAGGTGGACGACGCACGCGGTGATCCGGGGCACGGCGGGGTCGGGCTCACCCTGGTGCGGGCCATCGCCCGCTTTCATGGCGGCGACGCGCAGGCGCACAACGCTCACCCCGGTCTGAGCATCCGCGTCCGCCTGCCCACGGGCGGCGCGGGGGAATCACCGCCGGCGCACTGAGGGCTCGATCAGGCGCGCTGCGCCTCGTCGATGCCGGGCACTTCGCAGATCAGGGCGAGCGCCCGCTGTACCTGCTGGGCACCGCTGACCTCGACCGTGAAGCGCATGCGCGCCTTGCCCTTTTTGGTCAGCGTGTTGACCGCGATCACGTTCAGGTGCTCGCGCGAGAGCACGTCGGTGATGTCGCGCAGCAGCCCCTGCCGGTCGACCGCCTGGACGAGGAGGTCGATCGGGTAGCGGTGGTTGGGCGCCACGGCCGAGCCGCCCCAGGTGGCCGGGATCACCCGTTCCGGATTGCGCCGGGCCATGATCTTGAAGTCGTGGCAGTCCACCCGGTGCACCGAGATGCCGCGACCGCGGGTCACGAAGCCCTCGATGGCGTCCGGCGGCGCCGGCTTGCAGCAACGCGCCAGCGAGGTCATGAGCTTGCCGACGCCGACGACCAGGATGTCTTCATCGCCGTGCCCGCTGCGTGCCCGCCCTAGATGGACCTCCTCGTCCGCCGCGGGCGTTTCCGCGTCCGGCCCCTGCAAGGCCACCTGCACGGCCCGCGGGCCCACGTCGCCGCGACCGGCGGCCATGAACATGGCGTCGGCGGTCTTGAAGCCCATGCGCGTGGCCAGCGCCTCGATGTTGGCCTGGGTCTGTCCTTCGCGCTGCAGCTCCTTGTGGACGACGCTGCGCCCGCGTTCGAGCAGTTCGCCCTGCTCGAGCTGGCTGAAGTGTTGCTTGATCTTGCGCCGCGCCCGACCCGTGGCGACATAGCCCTGCTGCGGGTTGAGCCAGTCGCGCGAGGGACCGCCCTCCTTCGCCACCGTGATCTCCACGGTCTGCCCGCTCTCGAGCGGCGTGTTGAGCGGCACCAGCTGCCCGTCCACCTTGGCGCCACGGCAGCGGTGACCGAGCTCGGTGTGCAGGGTGTAGGCGAAGTCGATGGGCGTGGCGCCGCGCGGCAAGTCCACCACCCGCCCCTGCGGGGTGATCGCGTAGATGGTGTCGTCCATCGACGCGTCGCGATACTTGGCCTCCCACTGGTCGGCGTCGCTGATCTCGTCGCGCCACGACAGCAGGCTGCGCAGCAGCGCGATCTTCTCGTCGTAGGCGCTGCCGGCGGGGCCCGAGCCCTCCTTGTAGCGCCAGTGGGCGGCGACGCCGTACTCGGCGTGGCGATGCATGTCGTGGGTGCGGATCTGCACCTCGAGCGCGCGCCCGTCGTCGGCCATCACCGCAGTATGCAGCGACTGGTAGTGGTTGCCCTTGGGCTTGAGGATGTAGTCGTCGTATTCCTTGGGGATCGGCGTCCACATCTGGTGCACGATGCCCAGCACCGTGTAGCAGTCCTTGACCTCGTCCACCAGCACCCGCAGGGCACGCACGTCGTAGAGCTGCGAGAAGTCCAGCTTCTTCGAATGCATCTTGTGATAGATGCTGTAGATGTGCTTGGGGCGGCCAAATACGTCGGCCTTGACGCCGGCCTTGCGGGTCTCGGCCTCGAGGCGGGCGATGGCGTCGGTGATGAACTGCTCGCGCTCGACACGGCGTTCGTCGAGCATCTTGGCAACCCGTTTGTAGGTCTCCGGCTCGAGGAAACGGAACGACAGATCCTCCAGCTCCCATTTGAGCTGCCACACGCCAAGCCGGTTGGCCAGCGGGGCGTAGATGTCCAGGCTCTCGCGGGCGACGTCCTTGCGCGCCTCGCAGTCGGTGCCGGCGTAGTAGCGCAGCGTCTGGGTGCGCGAGGCCAGGCGCATGAGCACCACGCGGATGTCCTCGACCATGGCCAGCAGCATCTTGCGCAGGGTCTCGGCCTGCATGCGCATCTCGGGGGCCATGGCGGTGGCTGTGCGCCGGGTGATGACGCGCAGGCCGTTGAGCCGGTGCATGCCGCCCACCAGACGCGCCACACGCGCACCGAAATGCTTTTCCAGATACTCGGTGGCGTTGTCCATCTCCGCGTGCAGCGCAAAGCACAGGGCCGCGATACGCGCCTCGACGTCCATCTTCAGCGAGACGCAGATCAGCGCCATGCCGAGGGCGTGCTGGAGGGTGTTCTCGCCGGTGCCGAGCACCGCGTCGCCGTAATGGGTCCGCATCGCCTCGACGGCACGGACCACGCGGGCCGCGTCGGCATCGTCGAGCCCCTCGCACAGGCGCTCGACGAGCGGTTGGGTATCATTGTCGGCGGAGAGGGCGTGCGTGACCGAAACCATGCTGGGGCTTGTCCTGATGTTCTGAGCGAAGCACAGACATGATAATCGCGGATCAGCATTCCTGCGCCCCGATCCGTCGCGCAGGGCACTCGACCGAGATCACTGGAACCCATGCGTCGCCTGTTCGATTCCCCCTATCTGCTGCTCACCCTCACGGCCCTTTTCTGGGCCGGCAACATGGTGCTCGGCCGCAGCATCCGTGCGGACGTGCCGCCCATCGCGCTGGCGTTCTGGCGTTGGACCCTGGCCCTGATGCTGATGCTGCCGCTGGCGCTGCCGCACTGGCGCACCCAGCGTCAGGCGCTGCGTGCCGGCTGGAAGCCGATCGTGCTGCTCGGCGCCCTCGGCGTCGGCGGCTACAACACCTTCGCCTATCTCGCGCTGCAATACACCACGGCGATCAACGCCACCATGCTCAACTCGCTGATCCCGGTGGCCACGATCCTGCTGGCGCGGGTGCTGATCGGCCGCCATCTGCATCGCCTCGAGGCCATCGGCGTGCTCGTGTCGCTGCTGGGCGTGAGCGTCATCGTCAGCCACGGTCAGCTCGGCACGCTGCTCGGGCTGAAGCTCAACCCGGGCGACTTCTGGATGCTGGTGGCGGTGCTCGACTGGGGGCTGTACACCGTTGCCCTGCACTGGCGCCCCAAGGGGGTCGATCCGATGCTGATGCTGGCCGCCATGACCGTGGTCGGCATTCTCATCCTCGGCCCGCTGTGGGCGTGGGAGATGTCGCACGGCCGGTTCATCGTCGTGTCGCTGCCCAGCGTCGCCGGCATGCTGTACACGGCGATCTTTCCCGGCTTCCTCGGCTACATCTTCTACAACCGCGGCGTGGCCATGGTCGGCCCCAACCGGGGCTCCCTGTTCCTCCACTTGATGCCGGCCTTCGGCACCGTGCTGTCCATGATCTTCCTCGGGGAGAACCCCAAGGGCTTTCACGCCGCCGGGATCGCCCTGATCCTGTGCGGGATCTGGATGACCACCCGCGCCCGGGCAACGAGCTGAACGCCATGTTCGCCGCGCTCAGACGCTGGTTGTCCAGAACCCCCGACGCTCGCGACGACGACATTCCCGCCGCCCTGTGGGCGCGGGTCGAGGCCGGCCTGCCCTGCCTGCACGGCCTGCCAGCCGAAACCCGCGCGCGCTTGCGCGATCTGGCGCGGCGTTTTCTGGCGGAAAAGGAGTTTCACGGCGCGCGGGGCATGGTCCTGAGCGACGAGATCATGCTCTCGATCGCCCTGCAGGCCTGCCTGCCGATCCTGCGGGTGGGACTGGAGGGCTACCGCCACTGGGTCGGCATCGTGGTCTATCCGGGCGATTTCGTCGTCGACCGCGAGGTCATGGACGAGGACGGCGTGGTGCACAACGACCACCACACCCTGCTCGGCGAAGCCTGGGACGGCGGACCGGTGATCGTCTCCTGGGCGCCCGCGGGCGGCCCCGCCGGCGTCAATGTGGTGATCCATGAATTCGCCCACACCCTCGACATGCTCAACGGCGCCGCCGACGGCTTTCCGCCGTTGCCGGCCGACATGAACCGTCACGCCTGGGCGCAGGCCTTCGAGGCGGCCTACGAGGATCTGTGCGCTCGGGTCGACCATGGCATGCCCACGGTACTCGACCCCTACGCCAGCGAACATCCGGCGGAGTTCTTCGCCGTCGCCAGCGAGGCCTTCTTCGAACGCCCGGACGCGCTGCGCGACACCTATCCGGCGGTGTATGCGCAACTGGGCGCCCTGTTCGGGGTCGACCCGTCATCATCATCGGTGGCTTCGACAACGCCATGAGCCCCGCCAAGACCCTGCTGATCGTCTATCACTCCCAAAGCGGAAACACCGAGCGCCTCGCGCGCTGTGTGGCCGAGGGGGCCAGCGAGGCCGAAGGTGTCTCGGTGCGCTGCCTGCGCGCCTTCGACGCCGGGGTGGACGATCTGGCCCGCTGCGACGGCCTGCTGCTGGGCACGCCGGAGAACTTCGGCACCATGTCCGGCGCGCTCAAGGATTTCTTCGATCGCACCTTCTATCCGCTCGAAGGCCAGCTCACCGGCCTGCCCTACGCGGTGTTCGTGAGCGCCGGCAACGACGGCACCAATGCCGTGCGCGAGATCGGCCGCATCGCCAACGGCTATGGCTGGCGGGAGGTTGCCCCGGCGTGCATCGCCCGCGGCGAAGTGACCGAAACGCACCTGGGGGAGTGCCGGGATCTCGGTCGGGCCATGGCCGAGGGGCTGGCCATGGGGGTGTTCTGAACCGTTGCGGCGCGATGTCCCGATGCATCTGACGAACGGTTCGATGCGAACGGAACCCGGCCCGCGACGCCGTTTGCCGCGCCGCAACATGTCAGTTTCGTGACGCCGCCCATCCGCTCGCGCATGCACCGGTTTTGCACCCGCGACGGCCGCGTTCTAAGCTGGAAAAACTGCCCCTTCGCGCCCCGCTCCGGGGACACGATCCAGGGGCAGGTTTCATCTTCCCATCCGTTTCGGAGGAACAAGAATGGCTATTACCTGGATCCTCGTTGCCAATGCCAGCCTGGCGAAGCTCTATGCAAACTACGGCCCGAACAAGGGGCTGAAGCTGGTCAAGGAGCTGATGCACCCGGAGAGTCGACAGAAGAACAGCGACATGGTCACCGACCGGCCTGGCGCGATTCAATCGTCGCCCGGTGGCGGGTATGAATCTCACCGGCAACCCAAGGAACAGGCGGCCTGGGCCTTCGCGCAGGAACTGGCGCAGGAGTTCTACCATGGCCGGACGAAGCAGCAGTTCGGCCGCGCCATCCTGGTTGCGCCCCCGGCCTTCATGGGCATGATCAACGCCAACATGGACGGACCGACGGAGCGCCTGGTCAGCGCCCGAGTCGAGAAGGATTACACGAAGGCAGCCGAGCCGGTGCTGGCGCAGCGACTCGGAGACTGCATCTGCCTTTGATCCACGAGCAACCCTGATTCGAGGCGCCATCGAGCGCCTCTTTTTTTGCTCAACCGCGCGCTAGCGCAGGCCAGCGGCGCACGCAGCGATAGCGCGCACCGCTGTGGTCACGCTCCGAGGCCACCAGCACGGCCCCGTCCACCGGCCACGAAATCGGCAGCGGCAGATGGTGCGCCGGGCGCAGCACCTGTGCCTTGCGCGCCAGTGTGACGTGGGGAACGAACGCCCGCGCGGGCAGGTCGATGCCGGCCTCCGCCAGGCGTTCATGTAGTTGGGCGACGCAGGCATCGAACGGCGCCGGAAGGGGCGCGAATCCGGCCCAGACGATGCCGTTGTGGGGCCAGTGGGCGACCCGATCGATGCACAGATCACCGGCGGGCCAGGCCATGGCGTCACCGATAGCCAACAAGGTGGACAGGCGGACGGTATCGACATCGCCGACGAAGGCGAGCGTCGCGTGCAAGGTGTCGGTCCGCATCCGTCGCGCATGGGCCGGCGCGGCCGCCCGCCCCAACCGTGCCAGCGCATCGGCGGTGACCCGGTCGGGCCACAGCGCGTAGAACACCCGCAGGCGTTCAGTCGCCGCGTTCATCCCGCAGCAGCAAGGCCACGGCCTGCGCGGCAATGCCCTCGCCACGACCGGTGAAGCCGAGCCGCTCGGTGGTCTTGCCCTTGATGTTGACGCACGCCGGCGCCACGCCCAGATCGGCGGCGATATTCGCCACCATGGCGGGGACGTGGGGCAGGAGCCTGGGCGCCTGGGCAATCACCGTCGCATCCACGTTGCCGACGCGAAAGCCGGCCTCGTGGACCGCCCGCATCGTCTCGCGCAGCAGCACCCGGCTATCGGCCCCCGCGTGCGCGGGGTCGGTGTCCGGAAAATGCCGGCCGATGTCGCCCAGTCCGGCCGCGCCGAGCACGGCGTCGGTGATCGCGTGCAGCAACACGTCCGCGTCCGAATGGCCGAGCAGCCCCTTTGCGTAAGGAATGCGCACGCCGCCGATGATCAACGGACGGCCGCTCACCAGGGCGTGGACGTCGAAGCCCTGCCCGATACGAATGCCGGCAAACACGTGTCAGCCCTCCCGGTTGCTGAGAATCCACTCGGCCAGATGCAGGTCGAGCGGATAGGTGACCTTGAGATTGGTGGTATCCCCCTGGACGAGGCGGGGGTGCAGTCCGGCCGCCTCGATGGCGCTGGCCTCGTCGGTGACTTCACGGGCGGATTCGAGCGCGCGGCGCAGCATCACGTAGCGGAACATCTGCGGCGTCTGTGCCTGCCACAGGCTGTCGCGCGCCACCGTCGCCTCGACGCGGCCGTGGCGGGTACTGCGCTTGAGGGTATCGGCCACCGGCACCGCCAGCAGACCGCCGACCTCGTCCTCGTCCAGGGTCGTGATCAAGGTGTCGATATGCCAGGGCGCCAGGCAGGGCCGTGCGGCGTCGTGCACCAGGATCCAGTCGCCATCCGCCACTTGCGGGCGGATCGCGCGCAGGCCGTTGAGCACGCTGTCCGCCCGGCTGGCGCCACCGACGTACAGCGGCACCAGCTTGTCGCCCAGGGCGCTCCAGTCGGCCGTGTTCCAGATCGGATCGCCGACCGACAGCACCACGAACACCCGGTCGATCAGCGGTGACTGGCACAGCACCCGCAGGGTGTGGCGCAGCAGGGGTTCGCCGAGCAGGGGCAGGTACTGTTTCGGGGTCTCGCGCCCCATGCGGCTGCCCGAACCGGCGGCGGGCACGAGGGCGAAGTGGCGATGACGATGGCTGTGCATGATGGCAGCGATTCTAACCGCAGCCGGCGTAGAATGGCCGCATGCACCCGGACATTCCCATCGAGACCGCGCAGATCGAGACCTTGGCCGTGGCGCTGGGCATCGGCCTGCTGATGGGGTTGGAGCGCGAGCAGCGCCCCTCGGCGCGGGCGGGTTTGCGCACCTTTGCCCTGGTGGCGCTGTTCGGTGCCCTCAACGGCCTGCTCGGCGATCGGCTCGATTCGCTGTGGCCGTTTGCGCTGGGCACGGGGCTGGTCGCCGCGATGATCATCGCTGCCTATTTGCGCCAGCCCGATCCGCTCGACCCGGGAACCACCACGGTGGTTGCGTTGCTGCTGTGCCACACCCTCGGCTTCATGGTCTGGCAAGGCTATGTCCAGCTGTCGATCATGATCGCGGTGGCCACCACGGTGCTGCTCTATTTCAAGGCCACGCTGCGGGGCTGGGCGGCGCGGCTGACCCCCAAGGACTGGATATCGATTCTCCAGTTCGGCGTCCTCTCGCTGGTCATCCTGCCGGTGCTGCCGGACGAGAACTTCGGCCCCTTCGGCGCCCTCAATCCACATCAGATCTGGCTCATGGTGGTGCTGATCGCCGGCGTGAGCCTGGCCGGCTATGCCGCCCTCAAACTCGTCGGCAACCGCTACGGCGCGGCCCTGGTGGGATTTCTCGGCGGGCTGGTGTCGAGCACCGCGACCACGCTGGTGTTCGCCCGCGATGCCCGCGAGCGGGACGAGTTCGCACCCGCCGCGGCGCTGGTCATCGTGCTGGCCAATCTCGTCATGGTGATCCGTGTCGGCGCCATCGTGGCGGTGCTCGCCCCCACCCTGCTACCGATGCTGCTGCGTGTCGTCGTCCCGGGGCTGGTGCTCGGGGCAGTCGCGGTGCTGCTTAACTGGCGTGACCTGCGCCGGCACGAAAGCGTGCCGGTGCCCGAAACCAAGAACCCCACCGAGCTGCGCGCCGCGCTCGCGTTCGGCACCCTGTACGCTGGCGTGCTGTTCGGGTCGGCCTGGCTCTCCGAATCGGTCGGCAACGGCGGGCTGTACGCGATCGCGCTGGCCTCGGGCCTGACCGACGTGGACGCGATCACCCTGTCGAGCCTGCGCCTGTTTTCCCTCGAACGGCTGAGCGCCGCCCCCACCGTCATCGCCGCCGGGCTGGCGATGATCGCCAACCTGGGCTTCAAGACCGGCATGGCCATCTCGATCGGCGGTCGGCCGCTGGCCCGCCCCGTGCTGACGGGAATGACCGTGACCGGCCTGGGCCTCGGGGCCGGGCTCGCATGGATCGCACTTGTGCCGTGAGCGTATAATTTACTGAGTGATTCCCGCCACCAAGGAGGCGTCGATGGCAAACGCGTCCGTCCGCCCCGCGGCAGTGGCCGGCGCGTTCTACCCGGCCGATCCGAGGGCGCTCAGTACCATGATCGGCGACATGCTCAGTGCCGCCGTCCCGCTCGAGACCGTCAACTGGCCCAAGGCCGTCATCGTGCCCCACGCCGGCTACGTGTACTCCGGCCCCATTGCCGCCGCCGCATACAACAGCCTGCGCGGTGCGGCGCCCTACTATCGCCGCGTCGTCATGCTCGGCCCAGCCCATCGCGAGCCGGTCGACGGTTTTGCGCTGCCGGCCTCGCAGTGGCTGGCGACCCCGCTGGGGGAAGTGGCCGTGGACCGGGACAGCTGGCTGGCCCTGCAGGCCCAGCCCGACGTCAGCGTCGATGAGCGGGCGCATGCCTTCGAACACTGTCTCGAGGTCCAGCTGCCGTTTCTGCAGACCGTGCTCGAGCACATCACCGTGGTGCCGATCCTGGTGGGCCGGACCAGTTCCGAGCGCGTCGCCCAGCTGCTCGAAAGCCTGTGGGGGCAGGAAGACACGCTGATCCTCATTTCCTCGGACCTGTCCCATTACCTGCCCTACCACCAGGCGCGCTGGCGCGACCAGGCCACCGTCGAAGAGATCCTTCAGCTCCAACCCAAGCTCAACTTCGACCAGGCCTGCGGCGCCCTGCCCGTCAATGGCCTGTTGATCGCGGCGGACCGCCATCACCTCCGGCCGGTGCTGCTCGATCAGCGCAATTCGGGCGACACGGCGGGCGATCGCAACCGGGTCGTCGGCTACAGCGCCATCGCCTTTTGCGAGGAGCGCCCCCATGTCGCCCACTGAGTCCGATCTCGGCGCGCGCCTGCTGGCGCGTGCGCGGGCGGCGATCGAACATGAACTGGGGCTCGCGCCGGCCCCCGGCGACGATCCGTCGCTGGCTTCACGCGGCGCCACCTTCGTCACCCTGACCAAGCATGGCGAGTTGCGCGGCTGCATCGGCAGCCTCAAACCGCACCGCCCACTGGCCGAAGACATCGCCGCCAACGCCTGTGCCGCGGCCTTCGGCGATCCGCGCTTTCCCCCGGTATCCCGGGCGGAGTGGCCTGCGATCCGGATCGGCGTCTCGTTGCTCGGTCAGGCCGAGTTCATGGATGCGCGTGCCGAAGACGAGGTGTTGGCCCGGCTGCGACCGGGTCAGGACGGCGTGATCTTCTTCGCCGGCTGTCGCCAGGCCACCTTCCTCCCCCAGGTGTGGGCGCAGCTGCCCGAGCCGCGCCGCTTCCTGGGTGCGCTCAAACAGAAAGCCGGCTTGCCCCCGGATTACTGGGGCGACGAGGTCATGATCGCGACCTACCCGGTCCAGAAATGGTCCGAGGCTGACTGAACGCTTCACGGAGGTTTGCCATGAGCACCACCGACACCCCGATCGACCCCGGACATCCGGCCCGCTACTGGCATCTGCTCGACGACGGGCGCATCGAATGCGACCTGTGCCCGCGCACCTGTCGCCTGCATGAAGGCCAGCGTGCTGCCTGCTTCGTACGCCAGATGGTCGACGGCCAGATGGTGCTGACCACCTGGGGTCGCAGTTCGGGCTTCTGCATCGACCCGATCGAGAAGAAGCCACTCAACCATTTCTATCCCGGCAGCAGCGTGCTGTCCTTCGGGACCGCCGGCTGCAACCTGGCATGCAAGTTCTGCCAGAACTGGGACATCAGCAAGTCGCGCGACATGGACCGCCTGATGGACACCGCCACCCCGGAGGCCATCGCCAATGCCGCCGAACACTACGGCTGCCGCAGTGTCGCGTTCACCTACAACGATCCGGTCATTTTCGCCGAATACGCCATCGACACCGCCGCGGTGTGCCACGAACGCGGCATCCAGACCGTAGCGGTGACCGCGGGTTACGTTCACGGCGAAGGGCGCAGGGACTTCTTCGCCGCCATGGACGCCGCCAACGTGGACCTCAAGGCCTTCTCCGAGGAGTTCTATTTCAAGCTCACCGGCGCCCACCTGGCCCCGGTGCTCGACACGCTGGTGTGGCTGCGCCATGAGACCGACGTCTGGGTGGAGATCACGACCCTGCTGATCCCGGGCGAGAACGACAGAGACGAAGAGATCCAGGCGCTGAGCGCCTGGGTGATGCGCGAGATGGGGCCCGACACCCCGCTGCATTTCACCGCCTTTCATCCGGATTTCAAACTCGGCGATCACCCGCCGACACCACTGGCCACCGTGCGCCGCGCCCGCCGCATTGGTCTCGATGCCGGACTGCGCTACGTCTATACGGGCAACGTCCATGACCCCGAAGGGAGCACCACCTTGTGTCCAGGCTGCGCGGCGCCGGTCATCGTGCGCGACGGCTACGACATCCGCGCCTACGCCCTCGACGCGCACGGCCATTGCTCCGCCTGCGGACAGGTCATCGCCGGTCGCTTCGGTCTCTTCGACAAGCCGTTCGGCTCACGGCGCATCCCCGTATTCATCGGCGCTCATGCGCCCTGAGCCGATCCGGTGTAACGTGCGGCCATGGGAATGAAGCTCAGACAGATCGAATTGAGCCTGCCGGCGGGGTCGGTATGGCTCGGGGCGCACATGGCCCACGCACCCGACGTGCGCGCCCTGGTCATCCTCGCGCAGACCGCTGCGGGCAAGCATCTGAACTCGCGCGAAGCCTATGTCGCCAAGCATTTGCAGACAGCCGGCTTCGCCACCCTGCTGCTGGATCTGCTCACGCCGCATGAAGAGTCACGCGACCCCGATCTGCGCTACAACACGCCGCTGCTGGCGACACGTCTCGAGTCGGCGCTCGAGTGGGTCGAGCACCAGCCTCCGCTCATGGGCTTGTCACGGGGGCTGATGACGAGCGGAACCGGTAGCGGTGCCGCCATTCGCGCCGCCAGTCGAACCGATGAAAAATTCGACGCCCTGTTCTGCCGTGCCGGCCGCCTCGATCTGGCCGGGGTCGGGCCCCTGGCCAACGTGACCATGCCGCTGTGCGTCGCCGTCGGACGCCAGGACCGTGGCCGGGAAATGATCCGTCGCGCCTACGATCATGTGCGCGCCGAAAAGCAATGGGAAGACGTGCCGGGCGCCGACGATGCGTTCACCCAGCCCGGTGCGCTCGAGCGTGTCACACGCATCGCCGCCGAGTGGTTCGATCGCACCTTGCCGCCGTCATCACCGCCACCGGCCGATGAACCCTCCGCGGGCAGCGTGACGGACGGCGCATCAAAACCTCTGTGACCCTTTTTTCCCGGGAATTCAACCACTAGACTGCAGAAGTGCTCTCGAAGACACCGTCTGCCTGGTGATGATTTCCGCTCTCCCTTCCGTCGTCAACATCGCGCAACGCGCTCCCAGCGCGCATGCGAACGCATCGGATCGCGCCGATGACACCGGGCATGGGATCCCGCGGGGCGCGGGCGGCAAACCGAACCCGGACACCTCGGCGCAGGCAGCGGCCGAACTGGCCGCGACGGATCGGCGGGTACGTGCCCATGAGGCGGCCCATCTGGCCGCAGCGGGCGGGCTGGCGCAAGGCGGCGCCAATTTCCAGACCGAGCGGGGCCCGAACGGCAAGCTGTACGCCGTGGCCGGTGAAGTGTCGATCGATCTGTCGCCCGGGCGCACACCGGAAGAAACCCTCAGCCGCGCCGAGCAGGTCCGTCGTGCCGCTTTGGCACCCGCGGATCCCTCCGCCCAGGACTACCGCGTGGCAGCCCAGGCGGCGCAGATGATGGCCGAGGCGCAACGCGAGTTGATCACCCAGCGAACCGATGCCCAAGGCAGCACGGGGGCCGCGCCCGATCCGTCGCGCCGTGCGATCGACGCCTACACCCGATCGGCCGGGGACACCGTTGGCCGATTCAACCTGTTCGCCTGAGGGCGCAGATTCAGCCCGCGCGCGGATCGAAGGCGTCGCGCACCACATCGGCCAGCAGGTTGGCGGCGAGCACGAGCACAAACATGAACACGAAGGCGGCGGCCAGTGACCACCACACCATCGGGTCGCGCGCCAGTTCCATGCGCGCGGCGTTGATCATGGTGCCGAAGCTGGCCATGGTGGGATCCACACCGATGCCCACGTAGGAAAGCACCGCCTCGGCCAGCACCAGCCCGGAAAAGTCCATCACCAGGGCGATCAGCACGATGTGCATGAGGTTGGGCAGGATGTGCCGGAGCAGGATCTTCGGCGTCGGCACCGCGAAGGCGCGCGCCGCCTGTACGTACTCGAGCTCGCGCAGCTTGAGCGTCTCGCCGCGCAGCAACCGGCACAGACCCGTCCAGCTGGTCATGCCGAGAATCACGCACAGGGCCAGCAGCCGGGCGTCGGAGCGCGCCGCCGCGGTGGAGAACCATTCCGGGTGCAGTTCGATGAACACCTGCATCATGAGCACCGCGGCGGCGATCAGCAGCACCCCGGGAATCGAGTTGAGCACGGTGTAGATGTACTGGATGACATCGTCCACCCAGCCGCCGAAGTAGCCGGCCATGATGCCCAGGGCAATGGCGATCGGCAGGGTCACCAGGGTCGTGAGGGTGCCGATCATGAGCGCGGTGCGCACGCTCTTGAGGGTGAGCACGAGCACGTCCTGGCCGACCTTGTCGGTGCCGAAGACGTGATAGCCCTGCGCCAGCGAATAGAGGACGCCGGTGACCAGCGCAATGATCGAGAAGGTCACCCAGGCCGCACGCCAGGCCAGGCGCGTGCGCCCGCGCAGCAGCGTAAGCGGTCCGCCGACCCCCGCGCCCACCAGCACCAGCGCGGCGACCGATGCGGCCGCCCCCAGGCCGATGCCGATGGCGACGCGCTCGAGCACGTCTTCCCGATGGGCGTCACCGCCCTCGCCGAGTCCGGCACCGCCATAGCGCAGCCGCGGGTATTCGCGCGCCTGCCCGCCGCCCGGCAGCTCGATGGTGTCCTTGACGTAGGCGTGGGTGGCCAGGGGGGCCGAGTAGGTCCGCTCGTTTTCCTGGCGCTGCCGGGCCAGCAACAGGTCGAGCACGCTATTGACCTCGGTCGAGTAGACCGTCTGCGACGTGTTTTCGGTGGGCGCCAACGCGGCGCGGAAATGGAGGCTGTCGAGCACGCCGATGACGAGGAAGGCCAGCAGCACCACGATGGCGGACATGCCCGTGGCGCGACCGGTCACCTTTTGCCACTGGGCGCGCAGCGGCGGGCTGCGCCAGGCGTGCCAGAGCCCGCCGGCCATGGCAACCAGCAGCGCGAAAAACAGCGCATCGGTCCACAGGACGACCGGTTCGAAGCCGTGTTCGATCATTGCAGCCTCACCCGCGGGTCGACGAGCGTGTAGGAAATGTCGGTGGCGATGAGGCCGATGATGTAGAGCACCGAGCCGATGAAGACCATGGCGCGCACCACCGCGAAGTCCTGCGACTGGATGGCGTCGATGGTGTAGCTGCCGAGGCCGGGAATGCCGAAGAAGGACTCGATGATGAGGCTGCCCATGAACAACATCGGAATGACCACCACCACGCCGGTGAGAATCGGAATCATGGCGTTCTTGAGCACATGGCGGAACAGCACCACCAGCTCCGAGAGGCCCTTCGCCCGTGCCGTGCGCACGTAGTCACGCGAGATTTCCTCGAGGAAGATGGTGCGATACCAGCGTGTGCTGCTGCCGATACCCGAGATGACGCCGAGAATCACCGGCAGGATCAGGAAACGCGGCGCGTCGAGCCCGCCGTCGTAGCCGCTGATGGGCACCAGATGCCACACCTTGGAGATGAGCCATTGCCCGCCGATGATGTAGAACAGGCTGGAGATGGACATCATCGCCACGCACAGCACCACCCCCCAGAAATCGAGCGGCGTGGCGCGGAAGAACACGAGCATGAGCGCGAAGCTCACGGTCACGAACAAGCCGAGCAGAAACGTGGGGATGGCGATGGACAGCGACGGGCCCATGCGCATCCTGATCTCGCGCGCGATGTCGCGCCCGTCTTCGGCGCGACCGAAATCGAAGGCGAACATGCGCACCGATTTCTCGAAAAAGATGGTGTCGGTCACCCTCGCCGTGCCCGATACCCCCGCATTGAAGAAAAGGGGTTTGTCATAGCCCCGCTCCACCTTCCAGCGCTCGATGGCCTCCGGTGTGACCCGTTTGGTGCCCAGCTGCATCCGCGCCATGTCGTCGGGCGTATTGACGACGAAGAACAGCGCGAAGGTGATGACGTTCACGCCGATCAGGATCGGGAGCGTGTAGAGCAGGCGACGGACCAGATAGGCAAACATCAGCCCCTCCCCGTCTCGTGGGTGGCGGCCGTGGTGCGCTCATGTGCGCGGTACCGCCGCAGCGCGGGCAGGACGATTGCCGCACCGACCAGCGCGAGCAGCCCGAGCGGCCACAGCACCGGCTGGTTCCATTCGGCGCGCTCGCGCGCGCGCAGCGCCGGGTCGACACGCTGGTACTTGAGCGTGTTGCGGATGATCTTGCCCGGCTTGCGATTCTTCATCCAGCCGTGCTGGAGCACGTAGGCTTTCGGATAATAGGCGAAGATCCAGGGTGCATCATGCTGCACGATGTGGTTCATCTCCCGGATGATGGCCAGCCGCTCCGGTCCGTTGCGCATGGTCTTCATCTTCTCGAACAGCGCATCGAAGCGCGGATTGCGGTAATTGGCGGCATTTTCGCCCTGGCTCGTCACCCGGCTCTGCGGCCCGTGCAGCAGGAAGAAGAAATTCTCCGGGTCGGGGTAGTCGGCGTTCCACCCGAGAAAGAACAGTTGCGCGCTGCCCTTGCGCAGCTTGTCCTGGAAGCGGTTCCAGTCGGTGGCGCGCACCACCAGCTGCACGTCGATCTTGTGGAACTGCTTGATGAGCCAGTCCGAGTAGGCCTTGTCGCCCATGCCGCCGGTGGTGGTATCCAGATACAGCACCAACGGTTCGCCGGTTTTTGCGTCACGACCATTGGGGTAACCCGCCTCGGCAAGCAACTGCCTCGCTTCGGCGACCGGCTTGCGGACCGCATGGCCGTCCTTCCAGTCGTACACGAACGGATTGATGCCGGCCTCGCCTTCCTCGCTGCCATAGATGCCGGTGGGGATCGGGCCCATGCCCGGCGTCCCGCGCCCATTGAGGAACACGGAGATGAATTCCTCCTGGTCGATGACGATGGATACCGCCAGGCGCAGCTTGCGTGCCCGTTCGCTGTCGCCACCCACGACGCCATCGAGCATGTTGAAGCCCATGTAGAACAGACTCGGCGACACCGAGGTGACCAGTTCGATGCCCTTGTCCCGCATCTCGTCGCTCAGGCTCACCTCGCCTTCGCCGCTGATCTGGACGGCCTGGTCGAAGTTGTCGGAGGACACGCCCGAGGCGTCGTAATACCCCTGCAGGAACTTGGTCCAGTACGGAATGCTTTCCTTCTCCCGCGTGAAGACCGCCTCGTCGAGAAACGGGATCGGCTTGCCGCAGTCGGCCAGCAGGCCGGCCGGGCCATCCTCGGGCTCGCCCTGGCACGGATAGGTCTCGTGGCGGTAGTTCGGGTTGCGCGCCAGCACCATGCGTGCATTCGGATCGTTTTCCACCAGCATGTACGGGCCGGTGCCAACCGGCCACCAATCCAGCGTCAGGTTTTTCGCCGCCATGCCGGGCTGATGGAAGAAGCGGTCGACCTCGCGTGGTACAGGGGCGAAAAACTGCATGCTCATCCAGTACAACAGCTGCGGATAGGCCCCTTTCACGCGAATCCGGTAGGTGTAGCGGTCGACACGCTCGACCCCGTCGAGCGTGAATTCGTCCAGATCGAGCCAGGCGTCTTCCGGCAAGCCCTTGGCTGCGGCCACCAGCTGCTCGTGGAGGCGTTTGAGCCCCGGAATATAGCCGCTCATGAGCTCGAGAATCGGCGAATGCAGCTGCGGCGACGCCAGGCGTTTGAGTTGATAGATGAAATCGTCCGCCACCAGCTCCCGCGTACCGGTGAGCGGAAAATCGCCCATCGTGTTCACCTTCTCCAGCACCGCGGCGGGCATGGGGACGTAGGCGGGGGCACCGTCGGGGCGCAGCGCAAAGGCCGGATGGGGCTGATAGCGGACACCATGACGGATCTCGATCTCGAAGACCGTATGATCGACCGCGCTGTTGGGCGCATCGTCCGGCAGCACCGCCCCTGCCCGATCGTAGCGCGTCACCCGGGGCATGCGCGCTGCCGATCCGGGAATCAGGGTGTACGGCCGCTTCAGGTAGTGATACTGCAGCGGCGGCTCGTAGATCTGGTAGAGGAAGGTCGCTTCGTCCTCGGTGTAGGACTGCACCGGATCGAGATGCTTGGGCTTGGCGGTAAAGGCCGCATAGAGGATGTTCTTGCCCGCCTCGGCTGCCGGATACGGGTCGTTCCAAGCACGGCCGCAGGCGGCCAGCAGCGCCGGGACGACGAGGCAGATCACGACACGAGCGAGCAGCCGATGCACAGAACGCATGTGCGTGAGTGTAGCCGAAGCACGTCAAAAGCTGCATCGGCGCACCCGGGCCTGCCGAAGCACGATGCGGATCAGCTATAATCCGCCGATCTGCTCAATGGAGACTGGAGAAAATGGGTTTTCTTTCCGGCAAACGGATCCTGATCACCGGATTGCTCAGCAACCGTTCGATTGCCTACGGCATCGCCCGCGCCATGCACCGCGAAGGCGCCGAACTGGCTTTCACCTATCAGAACGACCGTTTCCACGATCGTGTGGCCAAGATGGCGAACGACTTCGGCAGCGAGCTGGTGATGCCGCTCGATGTGCAGGAAGACAAGCAGATCGATGACCTGTTCTCGCGGATCGGTGACGTCTGGGGCGGCGTGGACAGCGTGGTTCACTCCATCGCCTATGCGCCGACCGAGGCACTCGAAGGCGACTTCCTCAACGGGCTGTCCCGCGAAGCCTTCCGCATCTCTCAGGAAGTGAGTGCCTACAGTTTTCCGGCGCTGGCCAAGGCCGCCCGCCCCCTGCTTGCCGGGCGCAATGGCTCGCTGCTGACGCTGTCCTACCTGGGCGCCGTGCGCACCATGCCCAACTACAACATCATGGGGCTGGCCAAGGCGAGCCTGGAAGCCTCGGTGCGTTATCTGGCCGTCTGCCTCGGACCGGAAGGCACCCGTGTCAACGGCATCTCCGCCGGCCCGATCAAGACCCTCGCGGCCTCCGGCGTCGGCAGTTTTGGCAAACTGCTCGCGTTCAACGAGCACAACGCCCCACTACGGCGCAACGTGACCATCGACGAAGTCGGCAACGCCGCCGCCTTCCTCAGCTCGGACCTGGCCAGCGGCATCACGGGCGAGATCATGTATGTTGACGGTGGCTTCAATACCACCGCGCTGGGGAATCCGGAGCAGGGCTGAGCCAGCGACCCGACAACAAAAAAGCCCGGCAGCAGCCGGGCTTTTTGTTGGCCGAGACACACCCTCAGCCTTCGTCGCTCGCCAAGGCCGACGCGTTGATCTTGACCTCGTAACGCTCGCGCAGCGCATTCAGGAAGGCCCGCAGGTCCTGCGTGCCCAACAGCTGGGCGTATTGTTGACCGATGGTCTTGAGCCGTTCGTCGCCCTTCTCGACCTTGGCGTCCTTCACCGCGTCGATTCGGAACAAGGCATACCCGGCACCAGCCAGTTCGACCCCCGTATAGGCCGGCAACGGACTGGCCGCCGCCGAGAAAATCGCGGCCATCAGATGGGGCGGCAAGGTGGCCACGCCCCTTTTGAGCTTGAACTCGTCGCCCCATTTCAGCGCGAGCGACTCGCCCGCCTGGAGTTTCGCCAACTTGGCTTCGCCCTGCTTGACCGCGAGTTCGGCCGCCTTGTCTTTGCGCAGCGTGTCCTCGACTTCGCTCTTCACTTCGTCGAAGCTGCGCTGACGTGCCGGTTCGTGGGCGACCACGCGTGCCGCCATCATCGTGTTGTCGCCCACGTCGATGGCGTCGGTGTTGTGTTTGTCCTTGAGCACGTCATCCGAGAACAGCGCACGCACCAGGGCCTCGCTCTCGTGGCCGCCCAGGCCCGTCGCCTTCGCATCGATCCAGCCCTTGGTTTGTTCGACCTTGAGCCCGAAGGCATCAGCCGCAGGCTGGAGACTGTCGGGCTGTTCGTAGACCATGTTGGCGAACTGCTCGGCCACTTCGAGGAAACGGCGGTTGGCGGCCTTCGCGATCAGGTCGTCGCGAATCTTGTCGTGCATGGCCTCGAGAGACGGTGTCGTGGACGGCCGGATGTCGTCAAGACGGATGATGTGAAATCCGAATTCGGTGCGGATGATTTCGGGAATCAAACCGGGGGTCTTGGCATCGAACACCGCTTTTTCGAACGGCGCCAGCATGGCGCCACGACCGAAGTAACCCAGGTCTCCTCCCTTCGCCGCGGACCCCGGATCGTTCGATTCGCTCTTGGCCAGCGCCGCGAACTGGTCGGGATTCGCCTTGATCTTGCCGAGCAGTGCTTCCGCCTTCGCCTTCGCCGCCTTGACGTCGGCTTCGGGAGCATCGGTGGCCACCTCGATGAGAATGTGACTCGCCTTGCGCTCTTCTGGCGTACCGAGGGATCCCTTGCGCTGTTCGTATTCGGCCCGGATCTCGTCCTCGCTCACCTTCACCTGGGACTTGACCGCATCCGGCGTCAGCACCACGTAGCTGGCCTTGATCTTGGCCGGCTGCGCGTAGTCTGCGCTATGCTCGTCGTAATACTTCCGGGCCTCGTCCGCATCGACCTGAACCTGCTGGGTGAACTCATCCGCCGTGAGCTGGACCATGTGGACCGTACGCTCCTCGAGCTGAGCCTCGAGAAAACGTGAAATCACGCCTTCAGGCACCACCGAGGCCTCACTGACCGCGGTCACGACCTGCTGATTTTCAAGATCCGCCCGGAGCTTCTCCTGGAAGCCCTGAACGGTCAGGCCCTGGGCGCGAACGGCGCGCTCGTAGCGCTGCATCGAGAACTGACCGTTCTCCTGAAAGGCCTGAATCCCCGCGATGGTGTCCCGCAGTTGCTCGTCGGTCACCGAGAGGCTGTGCTCGGCGGCATAGATCGCCAGTACGCGCTGATTGATCAGATTGTCGAGCACGGCGCGCTTGAACAGGGGATTTTGAAAGGTTTCCGGATCAACGGGCGTATCGCTGGCGGCTCGCATGCGATCCTGCTGATTTCTCAACGCATTCCGGAAATCAAAGACACTGATCTTGGTGCCGCCGACGGACGCCACCTCGTCACCACCGGTGCGGTCCTTGAGATAGGACTCGACACCCCAGAAAGCAAAAGTAAGCGAGATCACGCCGAGAATGAGCTGCGCGATGCGTTTGTTGTTACGAACTGCCTCGAACATGGGATCGACCGGGAAATTGAGCCAGAGAGAGCGAAGACGGGAGTGTAACCCCGCTTGGCTTCAGGTCAAATTTAAGTAAAAAAAAAGGCGAACATGTGCTCGCCTTTTTTGATCGCTGGCGGAGTGGACGGGGCTCGAACCCGCGACCCCCGGCGTGACAGGCCGGTATTCTGACCAACTGAACTACCACTCCGGCGCCTTCGCGCTGGTGGGTGCTGACGGGATCGAACCGCCGACATTCGCCTTGTAAGGGCGACGCTCTACCAACTGAGCTAAGCACCCGCGCCGGGCTACGCCCGAAAGCGCGCTAGTTTACTGCATCCTTGAGCGCTTTGCCAGCGCGGAACTTGGGCACCTTGGCCGATTTGATCTTGATGGCGGCCCCGGTACGCGGGTTGCGTCCGGTACGGGCGGCGCGCTTGCCGACATAGAATGTACCGAAGCCTACGAGGGTCACCGTTCCTCCCTTCTTCAGGGCCTTGGACACGGCATTGATGGCGGCATCCAGCGCGCGACCCGCCGCGGCCTTGGAGATCTCGGCATCATCGGCAATCTGATCGATCAATTCGGATTTGTTCACAAATGTCCCCTTCTTTTCTGGTGTGGATTTCGCATCATCGGCAACGCCCCTGAGCTTTGTGACAACGGCGTTTCAGCCTGATGCGCACAGAGGTTATAGCGTGCGATTTTTGCCAATGTCAAGGCGCGCCGCAACGCGGGGGGCGTGACGAAAAGACGACGGCCGCACAAGGCGGCCGTCGTTGAGTTGCGTCAGTGAGCTCTTACGCCATGCTCTGCATCGCCCGGATCGGGGCTGGCGACCGGCGTATCACCTTGCTCCCCCTTGGGGGGCAACGGCTCCGGCATTCGCTCGAGCGCATGCTTGAGCACCTGATCGATCCACTTGACCGGAACGATCTCGAGCGCATTTTTGATGTTCTCGGGGATATCGACCAGATCCTTGACGTTTTCTTCCGGGATCAACGCCTTGGTGATACCACCGCGCACCGCCGCCAGCAGCTTCTCCTTGAGACCGCCGATGGCGAGCACTTCACCGCGCAGCGTGATCTCGCCGGTCATGGCGACATCGCACCGCACCGGAATACCCGTGAGGATCGACACCAGCGAGGTGGCGATCGCGATGCCGGCCGATGGGCCGTCTTTCGGAATCGCACCTTCCGGCAGGTGAATGTGGATATCCTTCTTCTGGTAGAAGTCTTCCACGATCCCCAGCGATTCGGCACGGCGACGCACGACGGAGAGGGCCGCCTGAATGGACTCCTGCATCACCTCACCGAGCTTGCCGGTGTTGATGATCTTGCCCTTGCCCGGCAACGCTACAGCCTCGACGGTGAGCAGTTCCCCACCGACTTCGGTCCATGCCAGACCCGTCACCTGACCGATCTGATTTTCCTTTTCGGCCACGCCGTAGGCGTATCGGCGCACGCCCAGGTATTTATCGAGCGTCTTTGCATTGACGACGATCTTGGACTTTCGGCTACGCAACACCAGCGAGCGGACCACCTTGCGGCAGATCTTCGAGATTTCGCGCTCCATGCCCCGTACACCTGCCTCGCGGGTGTAGTAGCGCACGATGTCACGCATCGCGTCGTCGGTGATCGTCATCTCGGTCTTCTTCAGACCGTTGTTGCGCATCTGCTTGGGCAGCAGATAGCGCTCGGCGATGTTGACCTTTTCGTCTTCCGTGTAGCCGGACAGCCGGATGACTTCCATCCGGTCGAGCAATGGCGCCGGAATGTTCAGCGTGTTGGCCGTGGCGACGAACATCACGTCGGACAGGTCGAATTCGACCTCGACGTAGTGATCGACGAAGGTGGCGTTCTGCTCCGGATCGAGGACCTCGAGGAGCGCCGACGAAGGATCGCCGCGGAAGTCCTGCCCCATCTTGTCCACCTCGTCGAGGAGGAACAGCGGGTTCTTGACCGCCACCTTGGTCATGTTCTGGAGAATCTTGCCGGGCATCGAACCGATGTAGGTGCGCCGATGACCGCGGATCTCGGCTTCATCCCGAACTCCGCCCAGCGACATGCGTACGAACTTCCGGTTGGTCGCCCGTGCGATGGATTGCCCAAGCGAGGTCTTGCCGACACCCGGAGGTCCGACCAGGCAGAGGATCGGGCCTTTGAGTTTTTCCACGCGCTGCTGAACGGCCAGATACTCGACGATGCGCTCCTTGACCCGCTCGAGGCCGTAGTGCTCCTTGTCGAGCACCTTCTGCGCTTCCTTCAGATCCTTGTGGATGCGCGAACGCTTCTTCCACGGCAGCCCCGCCAGCGTCTCGATGTAGTTGCGCACCACGGTGGCCTCGGCCGACATGGGGGACATCAGGCGCAGCTTCTTGAGTTCGGCGTTGGCCTTGGTGAGCGCTTCCTTGGTCATGCCCGCGGATTTGACCTTGCGTTCGAGCTCCTCGAGATCCGCGCCGTCTTCCCCTTCACCGAGCTCCTTCTGGATGGCCTTGACCTGCTCGTTGAGGTAATACTCGCGCTGGCTCTTTTCCATCTGGCGCTTGACGCGCCCGCGGATGCGCTTCTCCACCTGCAGGATGTCCAGTTCGGACTCCAGCTGGGCGAGCAGCTTCTCCAGACGCTCGACGGCGTCCGACATCTCGAGCACTTCCTGCTTCTGCTCGAGCTTGAGCGGCAGATGCGCCGCAATCGTATCGGCCAGCCGGCCCGGCTCCTCGATGCCGCCCAGGGAGGTGAGGATCTCCGGGGGAATCTTCTTGTTGAGCTTCACGTACTGGTCGAACTGCGCAATGATCGCCCGGCGCATGGCTTCGACCTCGTGCGAGGCGCCCTCTTCGACCGGCACCGGCGTCGCCTTGGCGGAGAACACCGTCCCCAGATCCTCGACGCTGTCGATATGCGCACGCTGAACCCCCTCGACCAGCACCTTGATGGTGCCGTCGGGGAGTTTGAGCATTTGCAGAATGTTGGCGACGCAGCCGGTTTCGTAGAGGTCGTCGGCGCTCGGTTCGTCCTGCGCGGCGGACTTCTGCGCCACGAGGAGAATGCTCTTGCCCGCGTCCATTGCGTTTTCGAGCGCCTTGATTGACTTGGGGCGTCCCACGAACAGCGGGATCACCATGTGGGGGAAAACCACCACATCACGCAGCGGCAGGAGCGGCAGCTCCATCTGCTCCTGCGGCAACTCCTGGATGCCAGACATGATTTGTTCCTTTGATTGGGGTCATGGGCCTATGTGCGGGCCCATGAGAAATTTTCAAGCCCACCCGAGGCCGGGGGCGACCCCGATCAGTTCGATCCGGCGACCTTCTGCTGGTCGGCGAAGAGAATCATGGGCTGGGACGAACCGTCGATGGCGCCCTCGTCGATCACCACTTTTTCCACGTTGTCCATGCCGGGCAGGTCGTACATGACGTCGAGCAGCGTCCCTTCGAGGATGGACCGCAGACCGCGCGCACCGGTGCGGCGCTTCAGCGCCCGGCGCGCAATGGCGCGCAACGCGCCTTCGCGGAATTCGAGCTCGGCGCCTTCCATCGCGAACAGCTTGCCGTACTGCTTGACCAGCGCATTCTTGGGCTCTGTCAGAATTGTGACGAGCGCCTCCTCGTCGAGTTCCTTCAAGGTGGCGACCACGGGAAGGCGGCCGACGAACTCGGGAATCAGGCCGAACTTCACCAGATCCTCGGGTTCCGCCTGCATCAGCGTCTCGGAAACGGACTTGTCCTGCTTGCTGCGCACCTCGGCGCCAAAGCCGATGCCGGCCTGCTCGGTACGATCGCGGATGACCTTCTCCAGACCGTCGAAGGCGCCGCCGCAGATGAACAGGATGTTCGTGGTGTCGATCTGGACGAAGTCCTGATTCGGGTGCTTGCGCCCGCCCTGTGGCGGCACCGCGGCAACCGTGCCCTCGATCAGTTTGAGCAGGGCCTGCTGGACACCTTCGCCGGACACGTCGCGGGTGATCGACGGGTTGTCCGACTTGCGCGAAATCTTGTCGATCTCGTCAATGTAAACAATGCCTTGCTGAGCCTTGTCCACATCGTAGTCGCATTTTTGCAGGAGCTTCTGGATGATGTTCTCGACGTCCTCACCCACGTAACCCGCTTCGGTGAGCGTCGTCGCATCGGCCATCACGAACGGCACGTTCAGCAGGCGTGCGAGCGTCTGCGCAAGCAGCGTCTTGCCCGAGCCGGTGGGCCCGATCAGCAGGATGTTGCTCTTCGCCAGTTCGACATCGTCCTTGGTGCCGTCGAGGTGGCGCAGGCGCTTGTAGTGGTTGTACACCGCCACGGCCAGGATGCGCTTGGCCTGCGACTGGCCAATGACGTACTGGTTGAGAATGTCGAAGATTTCCTTCGGCGTGGGCAGATCCGAGCCCGCTTCGCCACCCGGATGGTCGACAGCCAGTTCGTCCCGGATGATGTCGTTGCACAGCTCGATGCACTCGTCGCAGATGAAGACGGAGGGGCCCGCGATGAGCTTGCGAACCTCATGCTGACTCTTTCCGCAAAACGAGCAGTACAGCAGCTTTTCGCCGCCCGTTTTCTTATCCGTCATGGCGTCCTCTCGTCCTGTCTTCAGGCCGCATCAGCGCGGCAACTGAGCACCTTGTCAACAATACCGTAGCTCATTGCCTGCTCGGCGGACATGAAATTGTCCCGATCCGTGTCCTTTTCGATCTGCTCCATGGGCTGACCGGTGTGGTGCGACAGCATGCCGTTGAGCTTTTCGCGCAGGGTGAGGATTTCCCGGGCGTGGATCTCGATGTCCGAGGCCTGCCCCTGAAAACCGCCCAGCGGCTGGTGGATCATGATGCGTGAGTTGGGCAGGCAGAAGCGCTTGCCCTTGGCCCCTGCCGCCAGCAGGAACGCCCCCATGCTCGCCGCCTGGCCGATGCACAGGGTGCTCACGTTGGGCTTGATGAACTGCATGGTGTCGTAGATCGCCATGCCCGCGGTCACCGAGCCACCGGGGGAGTTGATGTAGAAGTAGATGTCCTTGTCCGGGTTTTCGGACTCCAGGTAGAGCATCTGCGCCACGATCAGGTTGGCCGTGGCGTCGTTGACGGGCCCGACGAGAAACACGACGTGCTCGCGCAGCAGACGCGAGTAGATGTCGTAGGCGCGCTCGCCACGCCCACTTTGTTCCACCACCATGGGGACCAGGCCCAGGGCCTGCGGATTCCAGTCACTCATCATCGTCTGTTACTCGGTTCGTCGTGTTGGTCGGGTCGTGTTTCGATCATGCCGCAGAGCCCATGAGCTCGTCAAAGTCCACCGACGTGTCTTCGGTCTTGGCGTTGGCGAGCACCCACTCCACCGCGTTGTCTTCGATCACCAGCGCTTCGGCCTGAGCCAGGCGTTCGGGCTGGGTGTAATACCAGTCGATCACCTCTTTCGGATCTTCGTAGCTCTGGGCGAAATCCTCGACGAGGGCGCGCACCTGTTCGGGTTTGGCGTACAGATCCTTCGCCTTGACGAGTTCAGCCAGCACCAGGCCCAGCTTCACGCGGCGCACAGCCTGTTCGGTAAACCAATCGGCCGAAATCGGCAGATCTTTCGTCTGCATGCCACGCTGCTCCATGTCGCGCCGGGCGTTCGCGGCCATCTGCTCGGCCTCGCGGTTGATCAGCGTCTGCGGCACGTCGATCGGATGGGCCTCCAGCAGCGCATCCATGGCCTGCTCTTTGATGCGAGCCTTGAGTCGACGGGAAACCTCGCGCTCGAGATTGGCTTTCACTTCCTCGCGCATCTTGGCGACATCGCCGTCGGCCACGCCGAGGCTCTTGGCAAACTCTTCGTCCACCTCGGGCAGCTTCGGCGCGCCGACTTCCTTCATGGTGATTTCGAATTCGACTTCCTGACCGGCCAGCTCGCTGGCGTGGTAGTCCTCGGGGAAGGTCATCTTGAAGGTCTTGGTCTCACCCGTCTTCATGCCCAGCGCGGCATCCTCGAAGTCCTTGAGCATGCTGCCGGCACCGAGAACGAACGGAAAATCCTTGGCTTCACCGCCCTGGAACACTTCGCCGTCCTTGCGCCCGGTAAAGTCGATCACCACGCGATCGTCGGCAGCGGCCTCGCGCTCGACAGCCTCGTAGCTGGTACGTTGCTTGCGCAATACATCGATGGTCTTGTCCACCTCGGCATCGCTCACTTCAAGGGTCGGGCGCTCGATCTGACGATCACTCAGGTCACCCACCGTCACTTCCGGATACACCTCGAACACCGCGGTGAATTCCATGGCGCCTTCGGCCGTGCCTTCTTTCGGCTCGATGCGCGGCTGACCGGCCACACGCAGCTTCTCTTCCTGGATCTTCTCGCCGAAGGCCTGTTCCAGCGCAGCGCCGATGGCCTCGGAGCGGGCCTGGCCGCCATGGGTCTGCTCGACCATCTTGAGAGGCACCTTGCCCGGACGGAAGCCTGGCATCTTCACGGTGCGTGCCAGCTGCTTCAGACGGGTCTGCACTTGCGCCTCTACGGTTTCCATGGAAATGGTCAGATCGATGCGGCGCTCGAGTGCGTTGGTGGTTTCCTGGTTGGTCTGCATGAAAATTCCCGAAAATTAAACCCGCTGACCCGCTGGCAAGGCATGCCGGACAGCGTCACGTTGAATGAAGACAAACGGGAATCTTATCACAGGCACACGCCGCGTTCTGCGTGTCGACGCACGGTGACACAAGGGAATCGCAGCCGTTTGCCCATCGTGAAAAAAGGCCACGGCGATGGGGAACCCGAAACACTCTTCGTTTCTCCTATAACTGACCGAGTCGAGTTTCTCAGGGACGTAAATGGCTTCAGTCATCACCGGGCGCTCCGTTGTATTGTTGACCTGCCAGCGGATCGCGCCACGCCGAACGGTGAGCACCATTCGTCGCCGAGCCCCGCTATCGCTGCCCCCTCCAGGAGACGAGTCATGAGCATCTTTAACGCCTACCAAGCCCGCTTCGAAGCGACACGCGAAGAGGAGATGTCGCTCCAGGAATACCTTGAACTGTGCCGGAACGATCCGAGCGCCTACGCCACCTCGGCCGAACGCATGCTGATGGCCATCGGCGAACCGGAACTGACCGACACCCGCGAAGACCCCAGGCTCTCGCGCATTTTCTCGAACAAGGTGCTCAAACGCTACCCGGCGTTCAAGGAGTTCTACGGCATGGAGGAGTCGATCGAGAACATCGTGTCGTACTTCCGACATGCGGCACAGGGGCTCGAGGAGAAGAAGCAGATTCTGTACCTGCTCGGCCCCGTCGGCGGCGGCAAGAGCTCTCTGGCGGAAAAACTCAAACGCCTGATCGAGCATGTCCCCTTTTATGCAATCAAGGATTCGCCGGTCAACGAGTCGCCCCTCGGGCTGTTCAACCCCGAGGAGGACGCGAAGCTGCTGGAGGACGACTTCGGCATTCCTCGCCGTTACCTGAACGCGATCATGAGCCCGTGGGCGGTCAAACGGCTGCACGAGTTTGGCGGAGACATCACCAAGTTCCGCGTGGTCAAGCTGCGTCCGTCGGTTCTGCGACAAGTCGCGGTCGCCAAGACCGAGCCCGGCGACGAGAACAACCAGGACATCTCCTCGCTGGTCGGCAAGGTGGACATCCGCAAGCTCGAAGCGCACTCCCAGGACGACCCGGACGCCTACAGCTACTCCGGCGGCCTGTGTCTGGCCAACCGTGGCCTGCTCGAATTCGTGGAGATGTTCAAGGCACCGATCAAGGTCTTGCACCCGCTGCTGACCGCGACCCAGGAAGGCAACTACAAGGGCACGGAGGGCTTTGGCGCCATTCCCTTCGACGGCATCATCATGGCCCACTCCAACGAATCGGAATGGGCGGCGTTCAAGAACAACAAGAACAACGAGGCGTTCCTCGACCGCATCTACACGGTCAAGGTGCCCTACTGCCTGCGCGTATCGGACGAGATCCGCATCTATGAAAAGCTGTTGCGCGAAAGCTCGCTGTCGAAGGCACCCTGTGCGCCGGACACGCTGGCCATGATGGCCCAGTTCGCCATCCTGTCGCGACTCAAGGAGCCGGAGAACTCGAGCATCTTCTCCAAGATGCGCATCTACGACGGCGAGAACCTCAAGGACACCGACCCGAAGGCCAAGTCCTACCAGGAGTACCGCGACTATGCCGGCGTCGATGAAGGCATGACCGGCCTGTCCACGCGCTTTGCCTTCAAGGTGCTCTCGCGGGTATTCAACTTCGATCACCGCGAGGTGGCCGCCAACCCGGTGCATCTCATGTATGTGCTCGAGCAGCAGATCGAGCAGGAACAGTTCCCCCCCGAGACGGAGAACCGTTACCGCGCCTTCATCAAGGAATATCTGTCGCCGCACTACGCCGAGTTCATCGGCAAGGAGATCCAGACCGCTTACCTGGAGAGCTACTCCGAGTACGGTCAGAACATCTTCGACCGCTATGTCACCTACGCCGATTTCTGGATCCAGGATCAGGAATTCCGCGACCCGAACACCGGCGAAATCCTCGACCGCAACGCACTCAACGACGAGCTTGAGAAGATCGAGAAGCCGGCCGGCATCAGCAATCCGAAGGACTTCCGCAACGAAGTGGTGAACTTCGTGCTGCGCGCGCGCGCCCAGCATGGTGGCAAGAACCCGAGCTGGACGAGCTACGAGAAGCTGCGCGCCGTCATCGAGAAGAAGATGTTCTCGAACACCGAGGACCTGCTGCCGGTGATCAGCTTCAACACCAAGTCCAGCGCCGAAGAGCAGCGCAAGCACCAGGACTTCGTCAATCGCATGATCGACAAGGGCTATACCGAGAAGCAGGTGCGCTTGCTGTGTGAATGGTATCTGCGGGTGCGCAAGTCATCGTAAGCGGTACCGGTAAGGTGGCTCACCGGCGGGGTGGCTGACGCCCCGCCGGCCCGACAACACGCCAGGGAGCGACCATGGTCCGGATCATCGACCGACGTTTCGACAGCAAAAAGAAGAGCACCGTGAACCGGCAGCGTTTCATGCGCCGGTTCAAGGGGCAGATCCGCCGCGCCGTCTCCGACGCGATCGAGGGCCGCTCGATTCGCGATCTGGACAGCGGCGAGCAGATTTCCATTCCCGCCAAAGACCTGTCCGAACCGAGCTTCCACCAGGGGCGCGAAGGGGTCTGGGAGCAGGTGTTCTCGGGCAACGACCGCTTTGCCGAGGGCGACGCCATCGATCGCCCGCTCTCCGGTGAAGGCGGTGGCGGCAGCAAGGCCAGCAAGGACGGCGAAGGCGAGGACGACTTCGTGTTCGCCCTCTCGCGCGAAGAATTCCTCGACATCTTCTTCGAGGACCTCGCGCTGCCGAATCTCGTGCGCACCCAGCTGGCCAAGATCACCGAATTCAAGTCGCGACGCGCCGGCTTCACCTCCGATGGCGTGCCGACCAACATCAATGTGGTCCGGTCGCTGCGCGGCGCCCTGGGCCGGCGCATGGCGCTGGGCGGGCCGCTGGCCGCGCGCGTGCGCGAGATCAACGCCGAACTGGAAGAACTCGAGCAGGACGAGATCGCCAACGCCGAGCGGATCAAGGCGCTCAAGGAAGAGCGAGCCAACCTGCGGGTGCGCATGGAGGCGATTCCCTTCATCGACCAGTTCGATCTGCGCTACAACAACCGGGTCAAGGAACCGCAGCCCGTCACCCAGGCGGTCATGTTCTGCCTCATGGACGTCTCCGGCTCCATGGACGAGCACAAGAAGAGCACGGCGAAGCGCTTCTTCATGCTGCTGTACCTGTTCCTGAAGCGGAACTACGAGCACATCGAAGTGGTGTTCGTCCGCCACCACACCATCGCCAAGGAAGTGGACGAGAACGACTTTTTCTACTCGCGTGAGTCCGGCGGCACGGTGGTCTCCAGCGCGCTGCACATGATGACCGACATCATCCGCGAGCGTTACAGCCCGAGCCAGTGGAACATCTACGGCGCCCAAGCCTCCGATGGTGACAACTGGGACAACGACTCGCCCCTCTGCTACAAGATCCTCGACGAGGAGCTGCTGGCCCTGGTGCGCTACTTCGCCTACATCGAGATCACCGCCGGCGAACCGCAGAACCTGTGGCGTCAGTACGAGGCGCTGTCCGAACGGCACCCCAACTTCGCCATGCAGCGCATCGAATCGCTGGAAGACATCTACCCGGTGTTCCGCGAGCTGTTCAAGAAGGAACCGGCATGAGCGACATCATTCTCGAACGCAAGAAGCTGCCCTCCGGGGCCGAGTGGAGCTTCGAGGCCATCGACGCCTACCATGAGGAGATCGCCCGGGTCGCCGCCGACTACGGTCTCGACACCTACCGGGTGCAGATCGAGATGATCACCTCCGAGCAGATGATGGACGCCTATGCCTCGGTGGGCATGCCGGTCAACTACCATCACTGGACCTTCGGCAAGCAGTTCCTGGCCACCGAACGGCAATACAAGCGCGGTCAGATGGGGCTGGCCTACGAGATCGTCATCAACTCCGATCCGTGCATCGCCTACCTCATGGAAGAGAACACCCTCACCATGCAGGCCCTGGTGATCGCCCACGCTGCTTACGGGCACAACGCCTTCTTCAAGGGCAATTACCTGTTCCGCACCTGGACCAGCCCGGACGCGATCGTCGACTACCTCATCTTTGCGCGCAATTACATTGCCCAGTGTGAAGAGCGCCACGGCGTGGAAGCCGTCGAGGAATTGCTCGATTCCTGCCACGCGCTCATGAACCTCGGCGTGGACCGCTACAAGCGCCCCCCCAAGCTGTCGATGGCCAAGGAGCGCGAGCGGCAGCAAGAACGCGAAGCCTATCTGCAAAGTCAGGTCAATGAACTGTGGCGCACCCTGCCCGAGCAGGAGACCAGCGAAGCGCCACGCGAGCGCCCGCGCTTCCCGCCCGAACCGCAGGAAAACCTGCTCTATTTCATCGAGAAGCACGCCCCGCTGCTCGAACCGTGGCAGCGCGAGATCGTGCGCATCGTGCGCAAGGTCGCGCAGTATTTCTTCCCCCAGCGTCAGACCCAGGTCATGAATGAGGGCTGGGCCAGCTTCTGGCACTACACCCTGCTCAATACCCTTTACGACGAAGGCTTGCTGGCCGACAGCTTCATGATGGAGTTCCTGCACAGCCACTCCAGCGTGCTCTATCAGCCCAACTACAACGACCCCTGGTACAACGGCATCAACCCGTACGCCCTCGGATTCGCCATGTGGCAGGACATCCGGCGCATCTGCGAGCAGCCCACCGACGAAGATCGCGCCTGGTTCCCCGAAATCGCCGGATCCGACTGGCGGGAAACGTTCGATTTCGCCATGCGCAACTTCAAGGACGAGAGCTTCATCGCCCAGTTCCTGTCGCCCAAGCTCATGCGCGAGTTCAAGTTCTTCGCGGTGGTCGACGACGACGAGAAGAGCAAGCTGTCGGTTTCCGCCATTCACGACGAACATGGATTCCGGGCGCTGCGCGAACGACTCTCGAACCAGTACAACCTCGGTTGCCGGGAGCCGAACATCCAGATATGGAACGTGGACGTTCGCGGCGACCGATCGCTGACCTTGCGGTATCAGCCCTACAATCGCCGCCCGCTGGCCGACTCTGCGGAAGAAGTCATGAAACATCTGGCACGCCTGTGGGGATTCACCGTCCGGCTCGAAACCGTCCAGCCCGACGGCAGCGCTCGGGTCAGCTACGAGTGCCGGCGCGAGAAACGACACGCGGGCAACGGCGGCAGCGCGCAACGCTGAAGCGCGGACCCGACGAGGGCATTCTCCGCCAGCGCTGCGGCCAGCGCACCCCCTCACGCCCGTCGCGAGAAACGGCGGGACCGCTCAAGCCCGCCGTCGTTACTGCCGTTATAGCGTGAGAAACCGCATCCGACCCCGCACGTGACGACACCGCTGCCGGGAAGGTCCACTGGAGGCAGCATGTCGACACCCACACTCGAAATCCGCAACGAAGACCCGTTCGAGGAAGCGCTAGAAGCCTTTTCACGCACGATCGAACATGACCTTGCCACCCGTCAGCTGACTTTTCCGACCTTCCTCGATCTCACGGTCCGTATCAAGCGCGTCTGCGACGACCCGAACAGCACCACCGACGCGGTGCTGAACGTCATCCGCCCCGATCCATTGCTCAGCGCCCGGATCATCCGCCTGGCCAACTCCGTCGCCCTCAACCCGTACGGCAAGGAAATCACCTCAATCGGTGAAGCGATCCAGCGGGTCGGGCTGGTGAATGTGCGCTCCCTCGCCTTCGCCGTCGCGACCGAACAGCTGGCGGCCGAAACCCGCAGCGCCGATGCGCGGCTGGTCGCCTCCGGCCTGTGGATGCACACCATCGACGTGGCCGCCTGGTCGTGGGGTATCGCCAAACACGTGCGCGCAGGCAACGCCGACACCGCCCTGTTCGCTGGCATGCTCAGCACCATCGGACAGTTCTATCTGCTCGCCCGCGCAACCAAGCACCCACCACTCGAAGACGACATGAACCGCTTCGCCGAATTCGTCGCCCTGTGGCACGAACCGGTCGCTCGGGCTCTGGTGAATGCCCTCGACGTTCCGGAATTGGTCAGCGATGTCTTCGATGATCGCAATCCGTACGGCGGCACCTGGCCGCCCAAGCAACTGCGAGACATCTATTTCATCGCCTGCCTGTGCGCCGACACACCCAATCCCTTCATTCAGTTCAGCCCGGAGATGCGCAGCTCATTGTTGCAGGCGGCTACGCGCGACGTGGACGCGGACCTGCTCGCAGAACTGCGCGACTCGGCTCGCGAGACGCGCGACAGCCTGCTCGCCGCGCTGCGAGGCTGACCGCACACCATGCGACTCTCTGCCATCGCCATGGGGCGTGTATAATCCGCCACTTGCTCTCGGGGTCGCCCCCGGCGATCCACCTTGCGAGGGTGGCGGAATTGGTAGACGCACTGGATTTAGGTTCCAGCGCCTTACGGCGTGAGGGTTCGAATCCCTCCTCTCGCACCACGCGTTCAGGCTTGCGCACCCGCATTCCATGCCGGTCGATCACTACGAGAACTTTCCCGTCGCGTCGCTGCTGTTGCCGGCCCGGTTGCGTTCGCCCGTCGAGGCGATCTATGCCTTCGCCCGCAGCGCCGACGACATTGCCGACGAAGGCGACGCGCCGGCGGTGGCGCGGCTGGCCGGGCTCAACGACTACCGCCGCGAACTGCATCTGATCGAACAGGGCAAGCCGACCACCATCGGCCTGTTCGGCCCGCTTGCGCAGGCCATCGACCGCCACCGCCTGCCCATCCGTTACTTTCGCGACCTGCTCGACGCCTTCAGCCAGGATGTGGGCAAGACGCGCTATGCATCCTACGAGGAGCTGCGGGACTACTGCCGCCGCTCCGCCGACCCGGTCGGCCGCCTCATGCTGACGCTGTTCGATGCCCACCACGCGCCGCTGCTGACCGCATCCGACGCCATCTGTACCAGCCTGCAGCTCATCAATTTCTGGCAGGACGTGGCCATCGACTGGGCCAAGGGGCGCGTCTACCTGCCGCAGGACGAGCTCGAGCGCTTCGGCGTCACCGAGGCGCAGATCGCAGCAGGCCAGGTGGACGATCACTGGCGCGCGCTCATGCGCTTTCAGGTGGACCGCGCCCGCGCCCTCATGCAATCGGGGGCGTCGCTGCCCCTCGCCCTGCCCGGCCGCGTCGGCTGGGAATTGCGGTTGATCGTTCTGGGCGGGCTGCGTATTCTCCAGCGCATCGAAGCGATCGGCTACGACGTCTTTCGCCACCGCCCCACGCTCGGCAAGGGCGACGCCCTGCGCCTGGCGCTGCGTGCGCTCAACTACACCCATTCGACACGATGAATCCCCACGACTACTGCCAGCAGAAGGCCGCCGCCAGCGGCTCGAGCTTCTACTACAGTTTCCTGTTCCTGCCGCCGGAGCGGCGCCAGGCGATCATGGCGCTGTATGCCTTCTGCCGGGAGGTGGACGACGTGGTGGACGAATGCCAGGATCCGTCCATCGCCCAGAGCAAGCTCGACTGGTGGCGCTCCGAGATCCTGCGCGCCGCCGAGGGCACGCCGACCCATCCGGTCGGCCAGGCGCTGGCCGACATCCGGCCGCGCTTCAACCTGCCCACCGAGCAGTTGCTCGAGATCATCGACGGCATGCAGATGGACCTGAGCCAGACGCGCTACCTCGACTTCAAGGGCTTGCGCCTCTACTGCTACCGGGTCGCCTCGGTGGTCGGCCTGCTCGCCGCGGAGATCTTCGGCTACAGCGACCGGCAGACGCTCAAGTATGCCCATGACCTGGGCCTGGCCTTCCAGCTCACCAACATCATCCGCGACGTGGGTGAAGACGCGCGCCGCGGCCGCATCTACCTGCCCGTCGAAGACCTGCAACGCTTCAATGTCCCGGCCCGCGATCTGCTCGAGGCGAAACACTCCGACGCCTTCGTGGCGCTCATGCGCTTCCAGACCGAACGCGCCATCGGCTTCTACGATCAGGCCATGGCCCAGTTGCCGGCCGCCGATCGCAAGCCCCAGCGCCCGGGGCTGATCATGGCGGCAATCTACCGGACGCTGCTCGACGAGATTGCCCGCGACGATTTCCAGGTCCTCGATCGGCGCACCTCGCTCACCCCGATCCGCAAGCTCTGGATCGCCTCGCGCACCTGGTTCAAGGGCTGACCATGCCAGGCCAGGGCACGCGCCCCCGACAGGTCGGGATCATCGGCGGCGGCTATGCCGGTCTGGCCTGCGCGGTCGAACTGGCCCGGCGCGACGTGCGTGTCGCCGTCTTCGAAGCGTCGCGGGTGCTGGGCGGACGGGCGCGCATCGTCCACACCGACGACTTCCATGTGGACAATGGGCAGCATCTGCTGCTGGGGGCCTACGCCGAAACCCTGCGTCTGATGCGCACGGTGGGGGTACGCCCCGGCATCTTCGATACCCGCCCTCTCGATCTGCACTATCCCGGTGAATTCCGCCTGCGCGCCGCCGCCCTGCCCGCGCCGTTGCATCTGGCGGTCGGGCTGCTGCGTGCCGAAGGCATGAGCTGGTCGGAGCGTTTCGCCTGCCTGCGCTTCCTGCGCCATCTGAAGAAGCAGCGCTTCCGCCTGCCGGTGAACATGACCGTGGATGAGCTGCTCGAGCGCGCCGACCAGCCCGAGCGCCTGCGCCGCCTGCTGTGGGCGCCACTGTGCGTGGCGGCGCTCAACACCCCCTCGGCACAGGCATCGGCGCGCGTCTTCGCCACCGTTCTGCGCGACAGCCTCGCCGCCGGCGCCTCCGCCAGCGAGATGCTGCTGCCCAAGGTAGATCTTTCGGAGCTGTTCCCGGTGCCAGCCGCGCGCTGGCTGGCCCGGCACGGCGGCCATGTCTACGTGACCGAACCGATCAGCGCGATCGAGCGGACCCGCGACGGCTTCGCGCTCAAGGGTGACCCGACCCCCAAGCGGCGTTTCGATCAGGTGGTCATCGCCACGGCACCCTATCACGCGGGCGACCTCCTGAGTGGCTTCCCCGCCCTGGCGCCGGTGGAGGCACAACTGGCCGCGCTGACCTACGAGCCCATCCTCACCACCTATCTGCAGTACGACGCGCCGGTACGCCTCGCCGGCCCCATGGTCGGCACTCTGGACGGGCCGGCCGAGTGGTTCTTCGATCGTGCCCAGTTCGGCGGCCCGGACGGGCTCATCGCCGGCGTCGTCAGCGCCAGCGGCCCGCACCTGACCGTCCCCCGCCAAGAAATCGAACTGGCCATGCACAACCAGCTCGAAGGCCTGCTGGGACGTCAGCTGCCGCGCCCCGAGGCCATCCTCACCATCGTCGAGAAACGCGCCACCTTTGCCTGCGGCCCCAATCTGAGCCGCCCCGCCACCCGCACCGGAGAGCCGGGCCTGTGGCTGGCCGGCGACTATGTTGATGGCCCCTACCCGGCCACCATCGAGGGCGCGGTGCGCTCCGGCGTGGCCTGCGCCCGGGCCATCCTGTCAGCGCGCTGATTCGGCCACGGGCATGGCCGCCGGGGTGTCGTCGAGCGTGCCGCCGTGCATGTGCACCACGCGATCGCAACGGCGCGCCAGTGCATCGTCATGGGTCACGAGAATCAGGGTCGTGCCGCGCTCCCGGTTGAGCGAGAACATCAGCTCGATGATCGCCGCGCCCGTATCGGCGTCGAGGTTGCCCGTCGGCTCGTCGGCGAGCAACACCGCCGGATCCGGCGCGAACGCCCGCGCTAGCGCCACGCGCTGCTGCTCGCCACCGGACAGATGCTTCGGATAATGGCGCATGCGGCTACCCAGTCCAACGCGCTCGAGCCACTGCCGCGCCACCGCCTCGGCATCGCGGCGGCCGGCCAGCTCCAGCGGCAGCATCACGTTGTCCAGCGCCGTGAGTGCTGGCAGCAGCTGGAAGGACTGGAACACGAAACCCATCTGCGCGCCACGCAGCGTCGCGCGCGCGTCCTCGTCGAGTTCGAACAGTGACTGACCGCACAGCTGCACCGACCCCGCACTCGGTTCGTCCAGGCCGGCGATGAGGCCGAGCAGGGTCGACTTGCCGGATCCGGAAGCGCCGACGATGGCAATGGTCTCTCCCGCGTGCACGCTCAGGCCGATGTCGCGCAAAATAGGCAGCATCTTGCCGTCCCCGTCCTGCAGGGGCACCGATTTAGACAAGCCGGTCACGACCACGACCGGTCCGGAGTTGGGTATGACGCCTCGATCCATCGTGTTTCTGATGCTCCTCGTGATAAGCCCGCTGGCCGGCGCCACCACCGTGCTGGTGATGGGCGACAGCCTGTCCGCCGGTTACGGCCTGCGCGCCGACGACGCGTGGCCGACGCTGCTGCAGCGCCGCCTCGACACCCTGCCCGGCGAGCACACGGTCGTCAATGCCAGCGTCAGTGGCGAAACCACCGCCGGCGGTCGCTCACGTCTGCCCCAGGCGCTGGCCGCCCACCGGCCCGACGTGGTCGTTCTCGAACTGGGCGCCAACGACGGCCTGCGCGGCCTGCCGCTGACGCTCATGAAAGCCAATCTGGAATCGATGATCGAAACCGCCCGCCAGGCCGGCGCGCGGGTGGTGCTCGTGGGCATGCGCCTGCCTCCGAACTATGGCCCCGCCTATGCCAACAAGTTCCACGCGGTGTTCGCCGAAGTGGCGGACGAACGCAAGACGCCGTTCGTACCCTTCCTGCTCGAAGGCTTCGCGAGCCGGCGCGAATGGTTCCAGGCAGACGGCATCCACCCGGTGGCTGCGGCCCAGCCGGCCATCCTCGATACGGTATGGCGTGCGTTACAGCCCCTGATCAAGGCCGAAGCGCAGCTCAGCGCACGCTGATCCGCGCAGGGCCTGCGACGAGCGTGCCGATGGGGGCGGCTTCGGCAAAGCCTTGGTCGCGGAAGGTGCTCAGCACCGTCTCGGTGGCGTCGGGCGCACAAGCCACGAGCAGTCCGCCGCTGGTCTGCGGGTCGGTGAGCAGCACCTGCTGCCACGGCGCCAGTGCCGGATCGAGCGCCACCGACTCGCCATAGCCCGCCCAGTTGCGCCGTGACGCCCCCGTGGCCACGCCCTGACGGGCAAAGTCCACGGCCTCGTCGATCACGGGAATCGCGCCGAAGTCGAGCTCGGCGTGCAGCCCGGCGCCACGACACATTTCCAGCAGATGGCCGGCCAGGCCGAAGCCGGTCACGTCGGTGACCGCGTGCACGCCCTCGATGGCGGCCAGCGCCGGGCCCGGGGTGTTGAGCCGCGTGGTGTGGGCGATCATCTGCGCATACCCGGCTGCCGACAGCTCGCCCTTCTTGAGCGCCGCGGAGAGCACTCCGACGCCGAGCGGCTTGCCGAGAATGAGCACATCTCCCGCCTGGGCCGAATCGTTGCGCAGCAGCCGGTCGGGAGCGACCACACCGAGCGCCACGAGGCCGTAGATCGGTTCGAGCACGTCGATGGAATGGCCGCCCGCCACCGGAATGCCGGCCTCGGCGCAAACGCTGGCGCCGCCCTCGAGAATCTCGCCGATCACCTCGACCGGCAGCTTGTCGAGCGGCATACCGACGATGGCCAGGGCCATGATCGGCGTCGCCCCCATGGCGTAGATGTCACTGATGGCGTTGGTCGCCGCGATGCGACCGAAGTCGCGTGGATCGTCCACGATCGGCGTGAAGAAATCGGTGGTGGCGACGATCGCCTGCTGGTCGTTGAGGCGATAGACCGCCGCATCGTCCGACGAGGCATTGCCCACCAGCAGGTCGGTCGGCACGATGGCTGCCGGCGAGCGCGCGAGGATGTCCGACAGCACCGACGGTGCGATTTTGCAGCCGCAGCCGCCGCCATGGGAAAATTCGGTCAATCGGATGGACATGACACTCTCGAGCGCCGATGAGGCGCGACTGGACAGGTGATGATAAAAGGCAGCGCGACCGTAGCACAGCTCCCCGAATTTGACGAGATCATCGACGTCCGCTCGCCGGCGGAGTTCGCCGACGATCACCTGCCCGGCGCCATCAACATGCCGGTGCTCGACGACGAACAGCGCGCCCGGGTCGGCACCATCTACAAGCAGGTCTCCCCCTTCGAGGCCCGCCGCCTGGGCGGCGCGCTGGTGGCCGAGAACCTGGCCCGGCACCTGTTCGCGCATTTTCAGGACAAGCCGCGTTCGTGGCGCCCCCTGGTCTATTGCTGGCGCGGCGGCCAGCGCAGCGGTGCCTTCGTGACCTGGCTGCGCATGGTCGGCTGGGACGCCTGCCAGCTCGTCGGCGGCTACAAACAGTTTCGCCGTCAGGTGGTGGATGAGCTCGAGAGCCGCCCCGCCGCACTCGATTTTCGTATCGTCTGTGGTCCGACCGGCAGCGCCAAGACGCGAGTGCTCGAGGCCCTGGCCGGACTCGGCGCGCAGATCCTCGATCTGGAGGCTCTGGTCGCCCACAAGGGTTCGGTGCTCGGCGGGCTACCCGGCGTGGCGCAACCGAGCCAGAAAGCCTTCGAAACCCAGCTGCACGCCCGGCTCAAGGGCTTCGATCCGGCGCGGCCGGTGTTCGTCGAGGCCGAGAGCCGCAAGATCGGGCGCCTGCATGTACCCGGCGCCCTCATCGAGCGAATGCGCGCCAGCCCGTGCGTGACCATCGACGCCAGCCGCGATGCCCGCATCGCCTTCCTGCTGCGCGATTACGCCTACCTGGGCGATGATGCCGAGGCGCTGAAATTCAAGCTCTCATGCCTGCAGCGCCTGGTGTCCTCGGCGACGCTCGCACGCTGGTGCGAGTACGCGGACCGGCACGACCTGCCCGGGCTGTTCGCGGAACTGATCGACCAGCATTACGACCCGCTCTACCGACGCTCGCAAAACAGCAACTACCTGCGCTATGCTGATGCGAAAAGAATAGAGACAGACGACTTGAGCGATGCAGGCATCGTCGAGGTAGCCAAACGCATTCTCGAGGCGTAACGACAGACCCGCCGGCCACGCAGAGGGCGCGACATGCCAACGAGAGACCCCGCGATCGCTCGCACCCCCGAGCCGCCCTACTACGCCGCCATCTTCACTTCGCGCCGCACCGGGGAGGACGAAGCCGGCTACGCCGACATGGCCGCCCGCCTGGTGGAACTGGCCACGCGTCAGCCCGGTTTCATCGACGCGGAGAGCACGCGCGGGCCCAACGGGCTCGGCATCACGGTGTCCTACTGGGAAAGCGAGGAAGCCATCGCCGCATGGCACGACGTGGCCATCCATCGCATCGCCCAGCAGCTGGGCAAGGAGCGCTGGTACGCCGACTACGAGCTGCGCATCGCCCTGGTGACCCGCGCCTACGGCAAGCCCTCAGAGGACTGACGCGGGCGGGACATGGCCGGGCCCCGTCCCCTTGCGCGCGCACAGACGTTGCACGGCGGCAAGGGGCGGCTCGCCGATGGTGCCCTGCTCGAAGGCGATCGGGGTGAACCGGTCGGCGGTGCGCGCCAGCAGCTCGCCGGGCTGGAGCAGAAAATCGGGATTGGTCGGCCGCCCGAAGCGCTCGTTGCCCACCATGAAGGTCTCGTAGATCAACAACCCCTCGGGCGCGACGCGATCGCACAGCTGCGCGAACGCGGGGCGGAACAGATAGTTGCTCACCACCACCGCATCGAAGGCATCCTTGTCCCACGGCCACGCCGAACCGTCTTCGAGATCGAGATGGCAGGTCACCACGCCCGGTACCTCGGACATGACCTCCAGCGCCGCCTCGTCGCGATCCGCCGCGATCACGTGGCAGCCACGCTCGGCCAGGAAACGCGCATGGCGGCCGCGCCCGCAGGCCAGATCGAGTACCCGGGCGCCGGCCGGCAGCAGCGAGGCGAAGCGCACCACCCAGGCGGATGGCGTGGTCCCGCCATGAGTGCTCATCGGTCCAGCCCCGCCAGACACAGGTATTTCATTTCCACATACTCGTCGATGCCGTAGCGGGAGCCCTCGCGCCCCAGCCCCGACTGCTTGACGCCACCGAACGGCGCCACTTCATTGGAAAGAATGCCGGTATTGATCCCTACCATGCCGTACTCCAAGGCTTCGCTCACCCGCACGATACGCCCCACGTCACGGGCATAGAAGTACGCGGCGAGGCCGTACTCGGTGTCGTTGGCCATGCGCAGGGCTTCGGCCTCGTCCTTGAAGCGGAACAAGGGCGCCACCGGGCCGAAGGTCTCCTCACGGGCCACGCGCATCTGTTCGGTCACGTCGACCAGGATCGTCGGCTCGAAATAGGTGCCCCCGCGCGCATGGCGCTTGCCGCCGGTCAGGATCCGGGCCCCTTTGGCCTGCGCGTCGGCGATGTGTGCCTCGACCTTGTCCACCGCCGCCGCATCGATGAGTGGGCCCTGGGTCACCCCCGCGTCCAGCCCGTTGCCGACCGTCAGCGCGGCGACCTTGTCGGCGAGGCGGCGGGCGAATTCGTCATAGACCGCATCGTGGACCAGGATCCGGTTGGCGCACACGCAGGTCTGGCCGGTGTTGCGGTACTTGGAGGCCATGGCACCGTCGACCGCGGCGTCCAGATCGGCGTCGTCGAAGACCAGAAACGGCGCGTTGCCGCCCAGTTCGAGGGAGAGCTTCTTGATCGTCGGGGCACACTGCGCCATGAGCGTGCGGCCGACTTCGGTCGAACCGGTGAAGGACAGCTTGCGCACGACAGGATTCGAGGTCAGTTCGCCGCCGATGGCACGCGTATCACCGGTCAGGACGTTGAACACCCCGGGCGGCAGGCCTGCCCGATCGGCCAGTTCGGCCAGCGCGAGCGCGGTGAAGGGCGTCTGCCCCGCCGGCTTGACGACGGTCGTGCAGCCGGCGGCAAGCGCGGGCGCGACCTTGCGGGTGATCATCGCAGCCGGGAAGTTCCACGGCGTGATGGCCGCACACACGCCGACCGGTTGCCGGATCACCAACAGGCGCCGGTCCGCACCGGGGGTCGGAATGGTATCGCCGTAGACCCGCTTGGCCTCCTCGGCGAACCACTCCACGAAGGAGGCGGCATAGACGACCTCGCCCTTCGCTTCGGCGAGCGGCTTGCCCTGTTCCAGGGTCATCATCCGCGCCAGGTCGTCGGCATGCTCGATGATGAGATCGAACCACCGGCGCAGCAACTGCGCACGCTCCTTGGCCACCCGGTCGCGCCAGCCGGGGAAGGCCCGCTGCGCCGCGTCGATGGCCTGTCGCGTGGCCGCCTGGCCCAGTTTCGGCACGGTACCGAGCGACTCGCCTGTTGCCGGGTTGCGCACCGTCACGCTCTGTTCGGCGCCCACCCACTGCCCGTCGATATAGGCCATCTCGCGGAACAGGGTCGCGTCGTTCAATTCATTCTTCATTGTTGGGCTCCCTCCTCGTTGTGGATTCCATTGTGGCGCAATACGTCACGATTCGCATCGATCGACCGTCGTGCGAGGCCAAGCTGCGCCGACCAGCAGGTATGATGCCGGGAATAGAGAGAAATTCCGCTCATCGATCGGTGTGCGTCCATGGCCGCTTGCGCCCCTGCATCCAGCGCCGGACGCGATGCAGGGTGATGTCGAACAAGACCGTGGCAGAGATTCGCGCGAGAGACGACAAGACGTTCCGGCCCGTGTATGCCGTGTCCCTGGCACTGGCGTCGCTCGGCGCGCTCGTGCTGTTGCTGCTGCTCATCCGCTGGTGGCAAGGATTCGACGCCGCGGCCAGCTCCGGACAGCTGACCGTGGCCGCCGCAGGCAATGGCAAGGACGCGCTGGTGTCGGTCCCCCTGCTCGTGCTTGGCGTGATCGCCGTGGTCCTGATCGCGGCCGTTCTCATCCTTGGCTACCGCTACCTGGTCTCCTACCGCTTTGCGGCCGAATTCGCGCGCCGCGCCACCGAAGTGGCGGAATTCAATCATGCGCGGTTGCTCGATTTCGTCGAACTGTCCAGCGACTGGATGTGGGAGACCGACGCCGAGCATCGCTTCACCCTCATCAGCAGCGGGTTCAGGAGCGTCGCCAACATGGCTCCGGATCCGTTCATCGGACTGAGCCCCTGGGCGCTGCCCGGCGATGAGACCGACGAGGCGGTGTGGCGGGATCTGCGTCGCAAGCTCGTTCGTCACGAGCCGTTCGCGGTGCTGGTCGCGCGACGGGATCTGTCGGATCGTCTGCGCCACCTCGAATTCACCGGCAAGCCCCAGTTCGACGAACACGGCTTCGTCGGCTATCGGGGCGTCGGTCGCGACCTGACCGAACGGATCAACGCCGAGACCGAGTTGCGCGACAGCGAGACCCGTTACCGCACCCTGATCGAGTCCTTCTTCGACTGGTACTGGGAGCAGGACGCCCAGTTCCGTTTCACCCGGCTGCTCACCAGTCCGCAGAACCCATTGGCGCTGAGCGAGCCGGACTTGCTCGGTCGCACCCGCTGGGACGGCTCGGACGCCGACACCCCGGAGTGGCGCAGCCACATCGACACGCTGCGCGAACACCTTCCCTTCGATGACTTCGTGTATCGACGTCCGCTGGCCGACGGCAGCCACGCCTGGTTCTCGGTCACCGGACGGCCGACCTTCGACGAGGCAGGCCGATTTACCGGCTACCGGGGGGTGGCGCGCGACGTGAGCCGCGAACACGAGACCCGCCAGGCCCTCGTCGACAGCGAGGCGCGCTATCGCACCACCTTCGAGCTGGCGCCTGTCGGCATCGTCAACACGGGCCCGTCCGGCCACCTCGAAAGCGTCAACCTTGCCTTTGCCAGCCTGCTCGGCCGTCAACGCGCCGAACTGATCGGCAAGCACATGAGCGAGCTGACCCATCCGGCCGATCAGGCGGTGGATGCGGCAATGTTCGAGGCCTTGCGCGAAGGGCGCGTCGACAGCTATCGGCGTGAGCGCCGCTATATCCATGCCTCTGGCCGCGAAATCTGGACCTCGATTGCCGTCAGCGCACTGCGCGATGAGGACGGGCACCTGAAAGCATGCATCGGCATCATTCTGGACATCTCGGCGCGCGTGCGGGCCGAGCACGAGCGCCAGGCGGTCGAGGAACGCTACCGCCGGCTGGTCGACGTCTCCCCTGACGGGATCCTCGTGCACCGCGATGACCGCATCGTGTTCGCCAACCGCGCCGCGGTCGCCATCTTCGGCGTCGCCACCCATGAAGCGCTGCTCGGCCAGACGCTGAGCGGCTTCTACACCGACCCGCCAAGGCACGAAGTCACTCCCCGCCCCCCCCTCGAACCGGGCACCACCATGCCGCTGGCCCAGCACCGCCTGCAGCGCGACAACGGCCTGATCGGCGACGTGGAGATCACCAGCGTCGTGATCGGTTTCGACGACGGACCGGCGGTGCTGTCGGTGGTCCGCGACGTGTCCGAGCGCATCGCAGCGCAGAACGCGCTGCAGCAGAGCCGGGCGCGCTATCAGGACGTGGTCGAATCGATCAACGAAGTCATCTTCCAGACCGACATGGAGGGCCGCTTCCGCTTTCTCAACGGCGCATGGGCGAGCGCCACCGGCTTCGCGATCGACACGAGCATCGGCCGCCCGGTGACCGATTTTGCCCATCCGGACGATCGTCCTCTGATCCGATCCAGGCTCGACGCCGTGCTCCACGAACGCGAGGACGCCTGCGTGTGCGAAGTGCGCATGCGCACCACCACGGGCGAGTTGCGCTGGATGGAAACCCATGCGCGCTTGATGCGCGACCCGTCCGGCGCCCCCGGCGGGGTCATGGGATCGCTGGACGACATCACCGCGCGCAAGGTGGCCGAACTGACCCTCAAGAACATCAACAAGGAACTCGAGGCCCGGGTGCGGGCGCGGACGGCCGAACTGGAAGCCTCCAATCGTGAACTCGAGGCGTTCTCCTACTCCGTGTCTCACGACCTGCGCGCGCCGCTGCGGGCCATCGATGGCTTCTCCGTCATCCTTCAGGAAGACCTCGACGACCGCCTCGACGGCACCACGCGCACCTATCTGAAGCGCATCCGCTCGGCGACCGCGCGCATGGCCCAGCTCATCGACGACCTGATCGAACTGGCCCGCCTGACCCGCCAGCCGCTGCGGCGACAGAACATCGATCTGTCGCATCTGGTGAGCGAGGTCGTCGAGGAGATCCGCTCGACCGATCCGTCACGCCGCCTGGAGACCGACATCACGCCGGGGCTGACGATCAATGCCGACCCGACGCTCATGCGCGTGGCCATCGAGAACCTGGTGCGCAACGCGTGGAAATTCAGCGCCACGCGCCCGGTGGCCCGCATCGCCTTCTACGCCACGCGCGTCAATGACCGCATCACGTTCTGCATCGAGGACAACGGCGTCGGTTTCGACATGGCCTACGCCGGAAAGCTTTTCGTCCCCTTTTATCGGCTTCACCCGCACAGCCAGTTCGAGGGCTCGGGCATCGGCCTGGCGACGGTCGCCCGCATCATCCAGCGCCACGGCGGCGAAATCTCGGCCGAAGCCGCACCGGGGGAAGGCGCCCGCTTCCAGTTCAGTATGGGTCACTGACGCCGCGGCCGGTGTGTGATCGATACCACATCGGCGACCTGACATCGGCACAAATCTGATCTGTGTCAGAGTCAAGAATGTTGCATTGCACTATCCTTAGTCTAGCTACTGGCAGGTGAGCTGCCTCGCCGGCCCTGAACCACACCATCGCATGTCCTTTTTCCGGACAGAAAAATGAAAGAAAAACACTACCTTACGCCCCTTTTCGAGCCCAAGTCGGTGGCCATCGTCGGCGCCAGCGAACGCGAAAACGCGATCGGCACGGTGGTTCTGCGCAACATGAAGGACGGCGGCTTCAAGGGTCGGCTGTTCGCCATCAACCCCAAACACGACGAAGTGCAGGGCGTGCCCTGTTACAAGAGCGTGGAAGACGTCCCGCAGCGCCTCGATCTGGTCGTCATCGCGATCGCAGCGGAGAAGATTCCATCGGTCATCGACGCCTGCGGTCGTGCCGGTGCCCGGGCGGCGATCGTCATGTCGGCCGGATTCTCCGAAACCGGACGGCGCGGCGCGGCGCTGGAACGCTCGTTGCTCGAGACCGCGCGGCGCCATCGCATTCGCCTGCTCGGCCCCAACTGCCTCGGCATCATGCGCCCGGAACTGGGTCTGAACGCCACCTTTGCGCAGGGCCGCGCGCTGCCCGGCTCCATCGGCCTGATCTCCCAGTCCGGGGCGCTGTGCACCGCCATTCTCGACTGGGCACGACCGAACAACGTCGGCTTCTCCTCGGTGATCTCACTCGGGTCGTCGCGGGACATCGACTTCGGCGAAGCGCTCGAGTTCATGATCTCCGATCCGCGCACCGAGAGCATCTTTCTCTATGTTGAAGGTGTACGCGACGCGCGCCGCTTCATGAGCGCGCTGCGCAGCGCCGCGCGGGTCAAGCCCGTGCTGCTCATCAAGGTCGGGCGCCACCCGGAAGCGTCGCGCGCCGTGCTCAGCCATACCGGCGCCAACGTCGGTGAGGATTCGGTCTTCGATGCTGCCGTGCGCCGCGCCGGCGTCATTCGCCTGTACACCCTCGGCCAGCTGTTCGCCGCGGCCAACGCGCTGTTCTCCCATTTCCGCCCGCGTGGCAACCGGCTGGCGATCATCACCAATGGCGGTGGCCCCGGTGTGATGGCGGCGGACAGGGCCTCGGATCTGGGCATTCCCCTGGCCGAATTCTCCGAGGGCACGCTCGCCAAGCTCAACGAGGTCCTGCCCCCGACCTGGTCGCACGGCAACCCGGTCGACGTGCTCGGCGACGCCGACGTGGAACGCTATCGGGCGGCCATCAAGACCGTGCTCGAAGGACCGAACGTGGACGGCGTCATGGTGATGCTGACGCCGCAGGCGATGTCCAACCCCAGCGACGTGGCGCAGGCCCTGATCGAGGAAGAGCGCAACGCCGACAAGCCGGTGGTGACCTGCTTCATGGGCGAGGAGATCGTCACCGACGCACGCAAGCGCTTCGAGGCGGCCGGCATTCCCACCTTCCGCACGCCGGAGCCGGCGGTCGAGCTGTTCAGCCACATCTCCGCCTACTATCGGAACCAGAAGCTGCTGGCGCAGACGCCGGCCTCGCTCACCGAGCTGAATCCCCCATCGATCGAAAGCGCCCGCCTGGTGATCGAAACCGCACTCAACGAGCGCCGCAAGGTGCTCAACGAGATGGAATCGAAGGCCATCCTGGCAGCTTTCCGGATCCCCATCGCCCAGACCGTGGTGGCCCGCTCGGCCACCGAGGCCATGGTGTTGGCCGAGGAGATCGGCCTGCCGGTGGCCATGAAGATCGACTCGCCCGACGTCAAGCACAAGTCCGACGTGGGCGGCGTGCGCCTCAACCTGACCAGCCTCGCCGCGGTGCGCACCGCCTATCAGGAGATTCTCGAAGGGGTGCGCAAGGCGCATCCGAACGCCGCCATCAACGGGCTGGCAATCGAGCCGATGGTACGCAAGCCCAATGGTCGCGAGCTGATGGTGGGTGTGCGCCGTGACCCGGTGTTCGGCCCGGTCATCACCTTCGGCGAGGGCGGCACGCGGGTGGAGGCCGACAAGGACCAGGCCATCGCCCTGCCCCCGCTCAACACCTACCTGGCGCGCGACCTGATCCGCTCGTCCCGGGTCTACAGCTATCTGGACGAGTTCCGCAACATGCCCCCGGTGGACATGGAGGCGCTGGAGCTGGTGCTGTTGCGGGTGTCGGAAATGGTTTGCGAGCTGCCGTGGATGAAGGAGCTGGAGATCAACCCGCTCATCATCGACGAGGACGGCGCCGTCGTGGTCGACGCGCGCATCGTCGCGGACAACGTGTCGCCAACGGCAGATCGCTATGACCACATGGCGATCCACCCCTACCCGCAGCATCTCATCTCCCACTGGACGGTGCCCGACGGCACGAAGATCACCATCCGCCCGATCCGGCCGGAAGATGCCGAGCTCGAAGAAGAGTTCGTGCGCAAGCTGTCGGCCGAATCCAAGTACTACCGCTTCATGAACACCATGCGCGAACTGCCGCCGGCCATGGTGGTGCGCCTCACGCAGATCGACTACGACCGTGAGATGGCCTTCCTGGCCACGGTCGAGGAAGATGGCGAGGAAGTGGAGATCGGCGTGACCCGCTATGCGGTCAATCCGGACGGCGAATCATGCGAGTTCGCGATCGTGGTGGCCGACGACTGGCAGCACCGGGGGCTCGCCCGCCGGCTCATGGGCGTGCTGATCGAAACGGCGCGGGATCGCGGGCTGGCCTACATGAACGGCGTGTTCCTGTCGAACAACGAACGCATGCTGCGCTTCGTGCAGAGCCTCGGCTTCGTGCTCTCCAACGATCCTGAGGACTCCTCGGTGAAACTTGGCGTGCTCTCGCTGCAGGACTGAGCCGCAGCCACGCTGCAGATGGCAAGGCCTCGGGCTAGAATGTGAGCTTCCTTGCCACGAGAGCGCCCGCCAATGACAGATGCATTGCCCCGCTGCCCCTGGTGCGGGGACGATCCCGCCTACGTGGCCTACCACGACAACGAATGGGGCGTGCCCGAGCACGACGACACACGCCTGTTCGAGATGCTGATCCTCGAGGGCGCCCAGGCCGGCCTGTCGTGGCGCACCATTCTGCAGCGCCGCGAAGGCTATCGGGAAGCCTTCGCCGGCTTCGACCCGGAACGCATCGCCCGCTTCGGCGAAGCTGAGGTCCAGGCATTGCTGAACAATCCCGGCATCGTGCGCCACGCCGGAAAGATCCGCGCCACCATCGGCAACGCGCAGGCATGGCTGGCCCTGGTGGACCGGGAAGGCGCCTTCGTCCCATGGATCTGGCAGTTCGTCGACGGCACCCCGCAGATCAACCGGTTCGCACACCTGCACGAGGTGCCGGCGAGCACGGAGGCCTCTCGCGCCATGAGTCGTGCCCTGAAGCGGCTCGGCTTCAAGTTCGTGGGCGAGACCATCTGCTACGCGTTCATGCAGGCGACCGGCATGGTCAATGACCACCTGCTCGGCTGCCATCGTCACCCCCAATACAACGCCGAGAGACTGTGACCATGTACGCTCGCATCGAGGAAACCGAATTCCAGGGCGCCCCGGTCCTGACCGTGGCCACCCGCGATGGCGCGCAGGCGACCATTGCGTTGAACGGCGGCCAGGTCATCCATTGGCAACCGGCGGGCGGTCACCCCTGGCTGTATCTGAGCGAGCGGGCCTGCCTGGACGGCTCCAGCGCCATCCGCGGCGGTATTCCGGTGTGTTTTCCGCAATTTGCCGAACAGGGTCCGCTGCCGAAACACGGCCTGGTGCGCACCCGGCCGTGGCGCCTGATCGAACAACGGTCAGAGTCGGATCTGGTGATGCTGACACTGGGCATCGGCAGCGACCGGGAGACTGAAGCCCTATGGCCTCACGCCTTCGATCTCGAACTGACGCTGGGGGTCGGGGCAAACCGGCTCGACGTGGAACTGGCGGTCTCGAATGTCGGCGAGTCCGCCCTGAGCTTTACTGCCGCGCTGCACACCTACCTGCAGGTGCACGAAGTCGAACTGGCCCGGCTCGAGGGCCTCAAGGGCAAACCGTATCAGGACAAGCGCGACGGCGGCACGATCAAGGTCGAGCACCTCGACGCCCTGGTCGTGGACGATGCGGTCGATCGCATCTACACCGATACCCGGCGGCCCCTGCGCCTGCTCGACGGCGGGCGTACCTTGAGCATCGTCCATGAACAGTTTCCCGACACCGTGGTCTGGAATCCCTGGGTCGAAGGTGCCGCCACGCTTGGCGACATGCCGGATCGCGACTTCCGTCACATGCTATGCGTCGAGGCGGCCGTGGCCGCGAGCCCGGTCACGCTCGCCCCGGACGAAAGCTGGTGGGGGCGCCAGAGCCTGATCGACGAGCGCTTGTGAACACGCCACCGGCGAGCGCCGAGAGTGTTCCCGAATGAACATGAACGGCCGGTTCCGATCACGAAAGCGAACCGCGCGCCTCGCACGCCGGTGTATGACGGCGCCGGCGGTACGCCAGCTTCGTTTGACACTCACTCGCTGATCAGTTGGCCGTCCACGCTGACATGGGCGCGGACCGCGCCGTGAACCGGCTCGCCCACCGGCGCGATGCTCAGCTCGCCCGAATCGAGAATGCGTTGCAGGCGCTGCTTGGCCAGTTCGCTGCCCGGACGCGGCATCTCCAGCCCTTCGACGACGATCTTGCGGCCACCATAGAAGAAGCTTTCACCATCGATCGCATAGGGCCGGACGGGCGGTGGCGGCGCGGCTCGGGCGGCTTTGGGGGCCAGCTTGACGGAGCGCAGATGCGCTGCATCGGCGTGCGCGCCCAGGCTCATGCCTCCCAAAGCGAGGACGATGGCGAGCGTCGCAGCACGATGTGTCACGATCGGGGACATGCGCGAGACTCCTGTCCGAATGACGAAAACATGACAGTCTAAACGACATTGCCGCGCAAAACTTGCGGGCGTACCGTTGCTGCTGCAAACTGCGCCGCTTTCCGTCCCAACCCAGACTTGCCACACTCCATGCCCGCTTCGATCGCACATCGCCTCGCCGAGGAACTCCAGGTGGCCGAACGTCAGGTGGCCGCCACCATCCGCCTGCTCGACGAGGGTGCCACCGTGCCCTTCATCGCCCGCTACCGCAAGGAAGTGACCGGCGGACTCGACGACACCCAGTTGCGTACCCTCGACGACCGCCTAGGCTACCTGCGCGAGCTAGACGACCGGCGCGCGACGATCCTCGAATCGATCGCCGCCCAGGGCAAGCTCGACGATGCGCTGCGTGGCCAGATCGACGCCGCCGACACCAAGCAGCGCCTCGAGGATCTGTACCTGCCCTACAAGCCCAAACGGCGCACCAAGGCACAGATCGCGCGCGAGGCGGGTCTGGCGCCGCTGGCCGACGCCCTGCTCGCCGACCCGACGCAAGTACCCGACGAGGCGGCCATCGCCTACCTCAACCCGGAGGCCGGCATCACCGACGCCAAGGCGGCCCTCGACGGCGCGCGCCAGATCCTGGTCGAACAGTTCAGTGAAGATGCCGAACTGCTCGACGCCCTGCGCACCCACCTGTCCGCCCACGGGCGGCTCGTGTCGCAGGTGGTCGCGGGCAAGGAAGAGGACGGTGCCAAGTTCCGCGACTGGTTCGATTTCTCCGAACCACTCAAGAGCATCCCCTCGCACCGGTGTCTCGCCCTGCTGCGCGGGCGCAACGAGGGCGTGCTGCGCCTGAGCGTCGCGCTGCCCGACACCCCGGCGCCCGGCGAGCTGGGGCCGTGCGAATCGCGCATCGCCCGCCAGGCCGGCATCCGCGACCAGGGCCGGGCAGCGGACAAGTGGCTGCTCGATACCGCGCGCTGGGCGTGGACGGTGAAGATCTCGGTGCACCTCGAACTCGAACTCATGAACGGGGTGCGCGAGCGCGCCGAGGAAGAGGCCATCGCGGTGTTCGCGCGCAACCTGAAGGACCTGCTGCTCGCCGCCCCCGCCGGCCCGCGCGCCACCCTCGGGCTCGATCCCGGCCTGCGCACCGGCGTCAAAGTGGCGGTCGTCGACGCCACCGGCAAGCTGCTCGACACTGCCACCATCTACCCCCATGAACCGCGGCGAGACTGGGACGGCGCCATCGCCACGCTGGCAAAGCTCGCCAAGGCCCACAACGTCGAACTGGTCGCCATCGGCAACGGCACCGCCTCGCGGGAGACCGACAAGCTCGCCGCCGAGCTGATGCAACGCCATCCGGAACTCAAGCTCACCCGGGTGATGGTCTCCGAGGCGGGCGCCTCGGTGTATTCCGCCTCGCAGACGGCCGCCGACGAATTTCCCGACCTGGACGTGAGCCTGCGCGGCGCCGTGTCCATTGCCCGGCGCCTGCAGGATCCGCTGGCCGAACTGGTGAAGATCGACCCCAAGTCCATCGGCGTGGGCCAGTACCAGCATGACGTCAACCAGAGCCGCCTGGCACGCATGCTCGATGCGGTGGTGGAGGACTGCGTGAACGCGGTCGGCGTGGATGTGAACACCGCCTCGGCCGCGCTGCTCACCCGCATCTCCGGGCTCAACCGTACCCTGGCCGACAACATCGTCGCCCATCGCGACGCCCACGGGGCCTTCGCCGACCGCAAGGCGCTCAAGGCGGTGCCGCGCCTGGGCGACAAGACCTTCGAGCAAGCCGCCGGCTTCCTGCGCGTCATGAACGGCAGCAACCCGCTGGACGCCTCCGCCGTGCACCCGGAAGCCTATCCGGTGGTCGAGCGCATCCTCGCCGACATCCAGCGCAAGGTGCGCGACATCATGGGTGATTCGAGCGCACTCAAGGCGCTGGACCCGAAACGCTATGCCGACGAACGCTTCGGCGAACCGACCGTTCGCGATATCCTGCAGGAACTGGACAAACCCGGCCGCGACCCGCGCCCGGCCTTCCAGACCGCCCGCTTCAAGGATGGCGTCGAAAAGCTCACCGACCTGGTCGACGGCATGGTGCTCGAAGGTGTGGTCACCAACGTGACCAACTTCGGCGCCTTCGTGGACGTGGGCGTGCATCAGGATGGCCTGGTGCACATCTCCATGCTCGCCGACCGCTTCGTCAAGGATCCGCATTCGGTGGTCAAGGCCGGCGACGTGGTGAAAGTGAAGGTGCTGGAGGTGGACCCGAAGCGCAAGCGCATCTCCCTGAGCATGCGCATGGACGCGCCCGCCGAGCGCAAAGCGCGACAGGAGGCCCCGCGCCCCGACCGGGATCGCCCTCGAAAGCCCCCGAGGGACAAGGCACGCGCGCCACAGGGCAGCATGGCCGATGCCCTGAGCAAGGCCCTGCGCAAATAGGCTCGATTCGAGGAACAACGGCAATGATCACGATCTACGGCATTCGCAACTGCGACACCATGAAGAAGGCCTTCCAGTGGCTCGACACCCACGGCGTGGCCTACGCGTTTCACGACTACACGAAGGCGGGCATCGACGCGCAGACGCTGCACGCCTGGCTGCAACGGGTCGAACGCGGCGTGCTGGTCAACACCCGTGGCACCACCTGGCGCAAACTGCCCGCGGAACAGCAAGCCATCGACACGGACGCCGACGCGGTCGCCCTGATGACGGCACACCCGAGCCTGATCAAACGTCCGGTTCTGGTCACCGACGACGCGATCCTCGTCGGCTTCAAGCCCGACGACTACGCCACCGCCCTGGGAGCCTGATGCGATGCTGAAGGACACGAGCTTCGTCCAGCGCTTCCTGTTCGAGGAACTGGACATCCGCGGCGCCGTGGTGCAACTGAACGACGCCTGGCGCGCCATGATCCAGGATCGCCACTACGCCGCCCCCGTGCGCACCGTGCTCGGCGAAATGGCCGCGATCACCGCCATCATGACCGGCAACCTCAAACAGCCCGGGCGGCTCACCTTTCAGCTGCAGGGCCACGGGCCGCTCAATCTGCTGGTCGTCGACTGCACCGAGACCCTCAACATCCGCGGCTACGCCAAAGGCGACGCCGTGCCGGAGGTGGCGCCCCTGCCCGCCATGGTGGGCGACGGCCGCCTGCTGCTCACCTACGAGGTGAACGACCAGCTGCAGCCCTACCAGAGCTACGTGCCGATCGAGGGCGACACCATGGCCGCGGTCTTCGAACATTACCTGGCCCTGTCCGAGCAGCAGCCTGCCACCTTGTTGCTCGCCTGCAACGGCGACGCCGCGGCGGGCCTTTTCCTGCAAAAGCTCCCCGACGCCGACGAGAAGGACGCGGACGGTTGGGCCCGCATCACCCAGCTGGCGGCGACCGCGCGGCCGGACGAGTTGCTGACCCTCGACACCGAAACCCTGCTCACGCGACTGTTTCACGAAGAGCATGTGCGCCTGTTCGATGCGCGCCCGGTGACCCATCACTGGCCGATGGACCCGGAAAAGGTCGAGAGCATGCTGCTCAGTCTCGGCCGAGGTGAAGTCGAAGCGATCATCGCCGAACACGGCGTGGTCGAGATTCACGACGATCTGTCGAACCACACCTATCGTTACGATGCGGACGACGTCGCCGCCCTGTTTGCCGGCCATGTGCCGCCGACGCGGCATTGAGCCGCGGGCCGAGGGCCGATAATTCGTTTCGAATTCCGACCTGACCTTGCCCGGCATGCCCGGGACCATTAGACTTGAAGGATTTGACAGGGCAATGGCCGAATGAAGGACTCCGCCGTTTCATCCAGACCGATCGAATTCAAGGGCGCGACCCTGGGCGTCATGACGGCGCGGCTGCGCGACACCGATCCGATGCGTCTGGCGGACGCCATGCACGCCATGCTCGGCGGCATGCCGGACTTCTTCAATCTCGAGGCCGCCATCCTCGATTTTTCCGCGCTCGATGCGGCCCCGGAGTCGGTGGACTGGGCCTCGCTCACCAGTTTGCTGCGCCGCTATCGGCTCCAGCCCGTGGCCGTCAGCCACATCCCCGACGCGTGGATCGAAAGCGCCAGACGCATCGGCCTCGCGGTGCTCGACGAAGAAGCGCTCCGTGCCCCGCCCAGCGCACCGGCAGAACCCGTGGTGGCCGAGGCGGCGCCGCCGGCGCCTGCCGCCGTCCCCGCACCTGCACCCGCGGGCAAGACGCTCGTCGTCGAACGTCCGCTGCGCTCGGGTCAGCAGGCCTACGCCCAGGGAGGCGATCTGATCCTGCTCGGGGGGGTCAGCCATGGCGCCGAGGTGATCGCCGACGGCAACATCCACTGCTACGGCCCGCTGCGCGGGCGCGCCATCGCCGGCGCCCAGGGCGATGCCGACGCGCGGATCCTCTCCACCGATTTCGGCCCCGAACTCATCGCCATCGCCGGCATCTTCCGCACCTTCGAAAAAGGCATCCCCGAGAGCGTCGCCGGCAAGTGTGCGCAGGCACGCCTCAGCAGCGAAAACAATACTCAATCCTTGATCCTCGCGCCGCTCCAAACAGCCTAGCGAACTTATTCTGAAAGGGAATTCACGTGACCCGAGTCATCGTTGTAACGTCCGGCAAGGGCGGCGTCGGCAAGACCACCACCAGCGCGGCCTTCGCCTCCGGCCTCGCCCTGCGCGGCTTCAAGACCGCGGTCATCGACTTCGACGTCGGCCTGCGCAACCTCGATCTCATCATGGGCTGCGAACGCCGCGTCGTCTATGACCTCGTCAACGTGCTCAACGGCGAGGCACGGCTCAACCAGGCCCTGATCAAGGACAAGCACTGCGAGAACCTCTTCGTGCTGCCGGCCTCGCAGACGCGCGACAAGGATGCGCTGACCGAGGAAGGCGTCGAGAAGGTGCTCAAGGAGCTCGAACACATGGCCTTCGACTATGTGGTGTGCGACTCCCCCGCCGGTATCGAGCGCGGCGCGGTCATGGCCCTCACCTTCGCCGACGAGGCCATCATCACCACCAACCCGGAAGTGTCCTCGGTGCGCGACTCCGATCGCATCCTCGGCATCCTCCAATCCAAGTCGAAGCGCGCCAAGGAAGGCGGCGAGCCGGTCAAGGAGCACCTGCTCGTGACCCGCTACTCGCCCAAGCGCGTCGAGGAAGGCGAAATGCTGTCCTACAAGGACGTTCAGGAGCTGCTGCGGGTGGACCTCATCGGCGTCATCCCCGAGTCCGAATCCGTGCTGCATGCCTCCAACCAGGGCACACCCGCCGTGCACATCAAGGGCTCCGACGTCTCCGAGGCCTATCTCGATGTCGTGGCCCGCTTCCTCGGCGAGGAACGCCCGCTGCGTTTCGTCAATTACGAGAAACCCGGCATCCTGAAGCGCCTGTTCGGGGGGAACTGACATGTCGCTGCTCAGCATGCTGTTCGGCAGCAAACCCAAAACCGCCTCGCTGGCCAAGGAGCGCCTGCAGCTCATCATCGCGCGCGAACACGCCGATGCCGCCGGGCCGGACTACCTGCCCGAGCTGCAGAAGGAACTGATCCAGGTGATCTCCAAGTACGTCAAGGTCAATCCCGAGGACATCAAGGTGCAGTTGGAAAAGCAGGACAACTACGAGGTTCTCGAGGTCAATATCGTACTGGCCGACCAGGACGGCTGAGTCCACGCCCGGATGGTGAAATTGGTAGACACAAGGGACTTAAAATCCCTCGGCCCTAGGCTGTGCGGGTTCGACCCCCGCTCCGGGCACCATTGTTCAATGATCGGCACGCTGGGGAGTCAAACGCCCTCCCTGGCCTGAACACCCCTTGGCCGGTGACGCTGGGTTCCGGTCAGTGCGCTGTCACCATAGCGCCGTCGCATGGGTCCATGCTGAATCTGTGGCTCACGGCCACCGTGGCAGCGATACTCAGCGAAGAACGTCCCCTCCGGCTTTCTGTCACACTTCCCAGTGTCTTCACCGGGTGAAATGCGCCGTGATCGTCCTCAACCTTGAATGCAGCCGGAAACACACCTTCGAGGGCTGGTTTGCCTCGTCGGACGCATTCGCGCAGCAAAGCGCCGGCAAACTCGTCGCCTGCCCGGTCTGCGGCTGCACCGAAATCCAGCGCAAACCGAGCGCCCCTTATGTGCAGGCGCGCACCGTCGCCAAGCCGCCGACCGCCGATACTTCAAGCGTATCCCGACTGGCGCAACTGGTGTCACGAATGCGGGAGGCAGCGGCGACTGCCGAGGACGTGGGTCAGGCCTTCGCCGAAGAGGCGCGAAAAATCCATTACGGTGATGCGCCGGATCGTACGATTCGCGGCCAGGCCACCCGCGACGAGGTGACGGAACTGATCGACGAAGGAATCGGCGTCCTGCCGGTGCCGGCCGCCAAGGAAGATCTGCACTAGCCTCGGCGGCAACGGCGTCGGATCAGCACGCGGCGACCACCAGCGGAATCAGCATTTCGTCGGGGTGTACACCCCCATGGACACCAATCATGCGATGGTCGGGCTCGCCTGGCACACGATCGTACACGGTCCAGTTCTCGCGCCCGATCAAGGCATAGTCGCCCACCCGTTCGGCAAGGCGTGGATGGTCCCTGTGCGCAGGGCCGAAGACGCCGGCCTCCAGCAGGCGTCGTGACGGGACCAGCGCAAAGGCGTCGCCCAACTGGGTCGTGACCGCCGCCTCGAACGCGGCATGGGCGCCACGCCGGACCCGACAGTACGCCACCCGGCGCTCGCCCCACAGCGGACCGTCGAGCAGCGCCTGGACCTCCGGCACCGACTCGAGGCGCAGCTGCCGTTCCGGCGGTGAGTCGATGAAGCCGTGGTCGGCGGTGATCACAAGATGCGCGCCGGCGCCACTCAACCGCCGCCGCAGATCCTCCAAGGCCGCATCGATGCGCGCATAGTGCGCAGCGTTTTGCGCCGAGGCGATGCCGTGCCCGTGGGCCAGGGCGTCGTAGTCGCCGTGATAGGCGTAGACGTACCCACCCTGCCCCCCCAGATCGCGCACCGCGGTCACGATCGCGCCCACCATCTCGTCAAGGGTTCCGTAGGCATATCTGCGTGCCACGCCACGCGAATGACGCATGTTGAACGGGGAGCCGAGAATATGCTCGTGGCTGACGATGGCCGAGCGACAGCGCATGCGCTGGAACACGCTTGGATAGGGAAACAGCCGCGGCAACTTCCACCAGCCGCTCATGGGTACCCGGTCCCGGCGCTGCATCGGCAGGGGGGCGAGAATGCCGCCGAAGCGATCATCACGGATGAACCAGCCGGTAAGACCGTGTTCGGCTGGGGACAATCCGGTCATGGAGGTCGTCACCGCACTGGCGGTGGTCGAGGGAAACACGGAGGTGAGCGTCGCACGCTGATGGGTCGCCATGAAACTGCCGGCGCCACGCCGCTGGACATCGTTGGCACCCATCCCGTCGATGAGTATGAAGACGACAATCCGGCTGTCCGAAAGATCCGGCAGCAACGGGCATGGCGGCGCCGAAAAACGGCGCCTGCCGGCCTTCCCCACCCCTTGCGCCAGGGCGACGCTCAGATTCAGCAGGCTGTGACCGTCGTAACGGGGCGCGACCGAATTCGCAAGATCGAGAAATGGCTGAAACATGGGGCCGTGTGCGTCGATGAACGCTTCATGATACGCACGTTCGCGCCGCGGCCGCATGCGGGTGCATCGAGCAAAGAAAAAGGGAAGCCCGATCAGGCTTCCCTTGAATGTCTGGAGCGGGAAACGAGTCTCGAACTCGCGACCTCAACCTTGGCAAGGTTGCGCTCTACCAACTGAGCTATTCCCGCATATTCTTGTGGAGGCGCGAGCCGGAATCGAACCGACGTACAAGGATTTGCAGTCCTCTGCATCACCACTCTGCCATCGCGCCACTGATCGTTCGGATCAGCTTTTCATCCCCGACAGATCGGGAATGAAAAGGGGAAAGCGTCTTGTGCTTTCCCCAGAAATTCTGGAGCGGGAAACGAGTCTCGAACTCGCGACCTCAACCTTGGCAAGGTTGCGCTCTACCAACTGAGCTATTCCCGCTGAACAGACCGCCATTATAGACGGGCTTTTCGTTCTGTCAAGCCACTTTTCAGCGACCCTGATCCTCCTGAAGCAAGGGCATTGCCTTGCGCAAATAGTAGCCCATGGACCACAGGGTCAGCACGGCCGCCACGTAAATCAGGACGGTTCCAAGCGGCCGGGAATCGACCGAACGAAGGGGCGCATTGTACAAGATGAGCGGGATGGCTGTCATCTGCGCGGCGGTCTTCAGTTTGCCCACGAAGGCGACCGCGACGCTGGCCGAGGCACCCACCCGGGCCATCCATTCACGCAGCGCGGAAATGGTGATCTCGCGGCCGATGATGATGACGGCGATGATCGCATCGATGCGTCCGAGCTGGACCAGCATGATCAGCGCCGCCGCCACCATGAGCTTGTCGGCGACCGGATCGAGAAAGGCGCCGAAGGCGGAGGTCTGCCCCAGGCGCCGGGCCAGAAAACCGTCGAACCAGTCGGTGACCGCCGCGACGATGAAGATGACCGTCGCCACCAGATTCTGATGCGCAGGCGACAACAGACTCTCTGGCAGATAGTAGACGCCCACGAAGACCGGAATGAGGATGATGCGCGCCCAGGTCAGTGTATTGGGAATGTTCAGTGACTTTTCAGAGGCCATCGGGCGGCAGGAGAGGTGTTGGGTGTTCGAGCGGCTGAGTGTAGCGGTTCGACGGGGCGCTTGTCACGGCATGACGCCGTATTCACCCGTTGCCGGTCAGTTCGGCATGGATCAGCTCGGCCAGCGTGCGGCTGATGCCATCGACCCGGCACAGATCCTCCACCGTCGCCGCCTTGACGCCGTCGAGTCCGCCGAAGGAGGCCAACAGCCTGCGCCGGCGCGCCGGGCCGACGCCGGGAATGCGTTCCAGCTTGGAGCCGACCCGAGCCTTGGCTCGCTTGGCACGATGGCCGGTGATGGCAAAACGATGGGCCTCGTCGCGGATCTCCTGGACCAGATGCAGCGCCGCCGAGGCCGGATCGAGCTGTAGCGGCGCCCGCCCATCCGGAAAAATGAGCGACTCCAGCCCGGGCTTGCGCCCCTCCCCTTGGCGACGCCCACCGAGGGCAGCTCCTCGAGGCCGAGTTCCGCGAACACGTCGACGGCCATGGCAAGCTGCCCACGCCCGCCGTCGATGAGCACCAGATCGGGGCGCACGCCCTCGCCGGAGGCCACCTTTTCGTAACGCCGCGTGAGCACCTGGCGCATCGCGGCGTAATCGTCACCCGGGGTGATGTCGGTGATGTTGTAGCGGCGATACTCGCTGCGCTTCATGGCGCCGTGCTCGCACACCACGCACGAGGCCACGGTCGCCTCTCCCATGGTGTGGCTGATGTCGAAACATTCGATGCGCTCGGGCGCTTCGGCCAGCCCCAGCGCGTCCTGCAGCGCCGACAGGCGCGACTGGCTGCGTCCGGAGGCGGCCAGACGGGCGCGGATGGCCAGCTGCGCGTTGCGCATGGCCATCTCCATCCAGCCCTTCTCGATCTCGAGGCGCGGCGTCACCACGGTCGCGCGCTTGTCCAGCTCTTCGAGCACATCGCGCACGCCGGTCGGCGACACCGAACTGACGATGCGCGCCGGCACCGGGAGGTTGGCGTAATGCTGCTCCACGAAGGCGAGCACCGCATCGTCCACCGGGCAATCGGCATCGAGCACGGGAAACTGGGGACGATCGCCCAGGTGACGGCCGCCGCGCACCATGGCCAGATTGACGCACACCTGCCCGGCCTCGACCACGGCCGCGATGATGTCCACATCCTCTTCCTTGCCGCTGTCCACGTACTGGCGATGCAGGACCTGCTGCACGGCGCGGATCTGGTCCCGGTAGGCCCCGCCTCCTCGAAGGCAAGACGATCCGAAGCCGCCTGCATCTTGCGGGTCAGGTCATTGACCACTTCCGAGGTACGCCCCTGCAGGAACAGGGTCGCCAGGCGCACGTCGGCCGCGTAGGCCTCCGGCGAAATCTCGCCTACGCAAGGCGCGGTGCAGCGGTTGATCTGGTGCAGCAGGCAGGGACGCGAGCGATTGTTGAACACCGCGTTCTCGCAGGTGCGCAGCTTGAATACCTTCTGCAGCAGGTGGATGCTCTCGCGCACCGCGACACTGCCCGGAAACGGACCGAAATAGCGTGCGCCCTTGGCAAACCCGCCGCGATGGAAGGCCAGGCGCGGAAAGTCGTGCGCGGTCAAGGTGATGTACGGATAGGACTTGTCGTCGCGGAAGAGGATGTTGTAGCGCGGCGCGAGCGACTTGATGAGGTTGTTCTCGAGGATCAGCGCCTCGGCCTCGGAGCGCGTCGCGGTGATGTCCACGCGTTCGATCTGCGACACCATCATGGCGATGCGCGGGCTCGCCAGCTTGCCGCGAAAGTAGGAAGAGACGCGCTTGCGCAGATTCTTCGCCTTGCCCACGTAGAGCACGACATCCTCCGCTCCGATCATCCGGTATACCCCCGGATCGTCGGGCACCCCCTTGAGAAAGGCCTTGGCGTCGAAGCTGCTCATCCGCCGTCGGGGACCTCAGGCGTTGGACGATGCCGTGAGCGCCGCCACCGCCTCACGTGCCGCCTGCCAACGTTCGCCCCTGGCCGCCATCGCTGCGGCACGCCGGCGCAGCGCTTCGAGCCGTCGGCTCAGTGCCGGATCGATGTCGACCTGCCAGTGTGCCAGCAGGGTCTCGTTCAGGTCGGGGCGATTGCACACCAGCACCATGTCGCAGCCGGCCGCATGCGCGGCGCTGGCGCGGGCAACGATGCCGCCGGCCTCGGTCGCCGCCTCCATGGTCAAATCGTCGCTGAAGATGAGCCCGTCGAAGCCGACGCGGCCACGCAACACGTCCTGGAGCCAGAAGCGCGAGAAGCCGGCCGGCCGGGGGTCGATCGCCTCATAGATGACATGGGCCGGCATCACTCCGGCCAATCGCTTGGCCAGCCGCCGGAACGGCAGCATGTCCGCAGACCAGATGGCGTCAAAGGGGCGCGGGTCGCGCGGGGCGTCCACATGCGAGTCCGCCTCCACATAGCCGTGCCCCGGAAAATGCTTGCCTACGCAGGCCATGCCGCCGTCGGCGAGCCCGTCCATGAGCGCGCCGGCCAGCTCGACGACCACCTCCGGGTCGGTGTGAAACGCGCGATCGCCGATGACGCGACTGACACCGTAGTCGAGGTCCAGCACCGGGGTGTAGCTCATGTCCACACCGACCGCGGCCAATTCGGCCGCAAGCACCCAGCCGGTGTCGCGCGCCAGCTGGCGTGCGCCGAGCGGATCGCGTTCCCAGTGCACGCCAAGTGCGCGCATGGTGGGCAGACGGCAAAAGCCCTCCCGGAACCGCTGCACCCGCCCACCCTCATGGTCGACGGTGATCAGCAGGGCCGGATCGCGCTGGGCGGCGATGTCGGCCGTCAGGGCCGCCAGCTGTACCGGGCTTTCGTAGTTGCGGGCGAACAGGATGACACCCCCGACCAGCGGATGACGCAGCTGGGCACGCTCCACGTCGGTCAGTTCGAGCCCGACCACATCCAGCATCACGGGCCCGAGGGGCAGCCGGGTTGCGGTGCTCATGCCGCGCTCTCGATGACGGCGAAGGCCACCACGTAGTCCTGTTCATCGGTGATGCTCAGATGGGCGCGCAGCTGACGCTCATCCATGATGCGCGCCAGGTCGCCGTGATAGTCGTAGTGCGGTTTGCCGCGTTCATCCCGGCTCACCGCGACCGAATGCAGGGTGGCAGGCGCGACGACACCGGTCCCGAAGGCCTTGCCGAAGGCCTCCTTGGCGGCAAAGCGCTTGGCCAGCAACCGGGCCGGATGGGTGGCGCTGGCAAACGCCTCGCGCTCCGACGGCGCAAGTATGCGTTCGGCAAAACGCGGCCCGCTGCGCTCGAGCGCCGCCTCCACGCGCGCGATGCTGACCAGATCGGTGCCGATACCGAAGATCATGCGCGCGCCCCGGCGGCCTCGCGCATCAGCCGCTTCATTTCGGAGACCGCGTCGCGCAGGCCGCAGAACACCGAGCGCGAGATGATGGAATGGCCGATGTGCAGTTCGCGCAGGCCGGGGAGGCGGGCGATGGGCTGGACGTTGTAGTAGTTGAGCGCATGGCCGGCGTTGAAACGCATGCCGAGCGCCTGGATCTGTTCGCCCGCGCCACGAATGCGTTCGATTTCCTCGACCACCGCGGGCGCATCGGCATCGCGGCCGGCGCGATGGAAGGCGTGCGCATAGGGCCCGGTATGTACCTCGCAGACACGCGCACCGATGCGCGCGGCCGCCTCGATCTGCTCGGGGACCGCATCGATGAACACGCTCACGATGACGCCGGCCTCGGCCAGTTGCGCGACCGCGTCCTTCAGGCCGGCTTCCCGGGCGACAATGTCGAGCCCGCCCTCGGTGGTGATTTCCTGGCGCCCCTCGGGCACGAACATGGCCATCTCGGGGCGCATGCGCTGGGCGATGGCGACCATCTCGTCGGTGGCCGCCATCTCGAGATTGAGCTTGATCTGGGTGAGCTCGCGCAGCTTGCGCACGTCATCGTCGTTGATATGGCGACGATCCTCGCGCAGATGCACGGTGATGCCGTCGGCGCCACCGAGATGCGCCTCCACCGCCGCCCACACCGGGTCGGGTTCCCAGGTCCGCCGCGCCTGGCGCAGCGTGGCCACATGGTCGATGTTGACTCCGAGTTCGATCACAGCGATTGCAGCTCCTTGAACATGCGACGGGATTGCAGCGCCTGCCCGCCCAGATGATGGCCGATCAGGTGCCGCAGGAGGGACTTGCTCTGCGCCAGCGTGAGCGCCGATTCGAAGCGCCCCGCGGCCATGTCGAGCAACGTGGTGCCGCTGATCCGCGGCGCGCCCTCATCGGCCTGCCCTGCCGGGACCGGTCCCCGCTCGATTATATAGTGGTAGTCCGTCTGCGGCGCCACGGCCCGGTCACTGCCGGCTTCGTGGGTGAGCGGCACGCCATAGCCCATCTGTTCGAGCAGCTGCAGCTCGAAGCGCCGCAACAGGGGCTCGAAGCGATCCGTGCGCGGCAACAGTCCGACCGCGTCGGCATAGCTCGCGTACAGGTCGGGGTGCGGGTCCTCCCGGGGCAGGAAACGCATCAGCAGTTCGTTGAGGTAGTAACCGCACAGCAAGGCGCGCCCCTGCAACATCGGCTGGCCGCCCTGCCATTCGGCCCGCACCAGGGTCTTGACCTCACCGCCGCCGGACCAGTCAACCAGCAGCGGCTGGTAGGCCAGCAGCACCCCGCGCAAGGCCGACATGGGCCGCCGGGCGCCCTTGGCGACGAGCGCCAGCCGGCCCAGATCCCGCGAGAACAGTTCGACGATCAGGCTCGTCTCGCGGTACGGATGGGTGTGAAGGATGAAACCGGGTTGTTGGTCGACGCGCTGCTTCTGGCCCACGGGCGCCTCGCGGATCAGTCGTAGCCGAGGCTCTTGAGCGCGCGCTCGTCGTCGGCCCAGCCGGATTTGACCTTCACCCACACCTCCAGATAGACCTTGGCATCGAACAGATCCTCCATGGCCTTGCGCGCTTCGGTGGAGATCCGCTTGAGCCGCTCGCCGCCCTTGCCGATGACGATGCCCTTGTGGCCCGGCTTGTCGACGATCACCGCGGCGTTGATGCGCCGCAGACGGCCTTCGGTTTCGAAGCGTTCGATTTCCACGGTCATGCCGTAGGGCAACTCGTCGCCCAGCAACCGGAACAGCTTCTCGCGCACGAATTCGGCGGCGAGAAAACGCTCGCTGCGGTCAGTGATGTCGTCCGCATCGAACATCGGCGCGCCCTCCGGCAGGTAGCCACGGGCCACCTCGAGGAGACGGTCCACATTCTGACCGCGTTCGGCCGACAACGGGACGATCTCGGCAAACGGATAACGCGCCCGATTGGCATCGATGAAGGGCAACAGGCTGGACTTGTCCTCCAGCGCATCGACCTTGTTGATCACCAGGATGACCTTGGCGTCCTTCGGCAACAAGGCAAGCACCTGGGCGTCCTCGTCGGAAAAGCGCCCTGCCTCGATGACGAAGAAGACCAGATCCACCTCGGCCAGCGACTGGGTCACGGTCCGGTTCATGGTCCGGTTCAGCGCGTTCAGGTGCCGGGTCTGAAAACCCGGGGTATCCACGAAAACGAACTGGGCATGCTCGTCGGTGTGGATGCCGGACACCCGGTGACGGGTCGTCTGCGCCTTGTTGGAGACGATGCTGACCTTGACCCCGATCAGGCGGTTCATGAGCGTCGACTTGCCCACGTTGGGCCGCCCGACGATAGCGATGAAACCGGTATGGAATACGGACGGATCGGTCATTTAGCTGGACTCGAGTTGATTCATGGCGTCGGCGGCCGAGGCCTGTTCGGCGGCGCGACGGCTGCTGCCGACACCGCGGGTGCGAAGACGTTCACCGACGGCGCATTCGACTTCGAACTCCTGCGCGTGGGCTTCACCGCGCACCTCGACCAAGGCGTACCTGGGCAGGGGCTGCTTGCGCGCCTGAAGCCACTCCTGCAAGCGGGTCTTCGGATCCTTCAGGCTCTTGTCGGGATCGAGCAGCGCCAGCCGCGAGGTGAAGATGCGGTCGACAAAGGCCTTGGAAGGATCATAGCCCCCGTCGAGGTAGATGGCCGCAATGATCGCCTCGAGCGCATCGGAGAGAATCGAGGGCCGCTCGGCACCTCCGCTCTTCAACTCCCCATCGCCGAGCAGCAGCGCCGCCCCGAGACCGAGTTCGAGCGCCAACTCATAAAGCGTCTGCTGACACACGAGGTGGGCTCTGAGCCGCGACAACTCGCCTTCCCGCAAGTGTGGATAGCGCTCGAACAAGGCCAGCGCCACCACATGGTTGACGATGCTGTCGCCAAGGAATTCCAGCCGTTCGTAGTTCGGCTGCCCGTAGCTGCGATGGGTCAGCGCCTGGCGCAACAGGCGCGGATTCGAGAAGGCATAGTCGAGCCGTTGCTCGAGTCGATCCAGGGCCAAGACGCTCAGCGCCCCCCGTTGCTCTTCGCGTCGGTCTGGAACTCGAGCAACAGACTCACGTTGGCCACGATGGGAATCTTGCGGCTGTATTCGATCCCGATCTCGAACTGGCCACCGTGTTTGTAGACGGCCAGATCCTGTCCGGTCACCGAGTCGACATACTCGGCCGAGGCGCGCTTGTCGAAGTCGCGCCGGATGTCCGCGGTGGTCTCATCCATGGAGGGATTGCTGGCGGCAATGGCGTGAATGATCTTCTTCACGGCGAAGTATTCGGTCACCACCGGAACGGTGCGCATGCCGATCAGAAAGACGAACGCCAGAAGGACGGCGACGATCAACAGTCCGATCAGAGACAGGCCTGCCTGCTTGTGCTTCATGCGCGCTCCCCTCAGTGAAACGAGCCGATACGGCTCAGGTCGTTGAAATTGAACCAGATGAAAAAGGCCTTGCCGACGATGTTCTCCTCGGGCACGAAGCCCCAGACGCGGCTGTCGCTGCTGTCGTCCCGGTTGTCCCCCATGACGAAGTAATGGCCCTCGGGCACGACACAGCGTACGCCACCGCTGGTGTACGTACAATGGTCGCGCTGCGGGAAGGCCTTCACCTGGGGCACGAACGGGGGCTTGTCGTTGTCGTTGAGGATCTCGTGCGTCACATTGCCGAGGTGCTCCATGAAGCGCTGGGAGCTGTAGAGCCGGTCGCGGTGGAGGTATTCCCCATCGGCATTGGTGTCGACCGGCTTGCCGTTGATCTTCAGCCGCTTGCCGAAGTACTCGACGGTATCGCCTGGCAGTCCGACCACGCGCTTGATGTAGTCCAGCTCGGGATTGTCCGGATAGCGGAACACCATCACGTCGCCCCGCTGGGGCTCGTTGAGGGCAATGACCTTCTTGTTGATGACGGGCAGCCGGATCCCGTAGGTGAATTTGTTCACCAGGATGTAGTCGCCCACCAGCAGGGTCGGGATCATCGAGCCGGACGGAATCTTGAACGGCTCGACCAGAAACGAGCGCAGGAAAAAGACCGCGAGAATCACGGGGAAGAAGCTCGCACCGTATTCCACCCACCACGGATCCACGGCATCCTTCGCGCGTCGCTTCTTGGCATAGAGCTTGTCGACAAGCCACAGCAGGCCGGTGGCGACGAGGAGCAGGAAGAGGATCAGGGCAAAGTTCACGCGGACTCCGGTTAATTGTTGTGCGTTGTTTCAGCTTTCGTCGGTTCTCAGCACGGCCAGGAAGGCTTCCTGCGGAATTTCCACTGCGCCAACCTGTTTCATGCGGCGCTTGCCTTCCTTCTGCTTTTCCAGCAGCTTGCGCTTGCGGGTGATGTCACCGCCGTAGCACTTGGCCAGCACGTTCTTTCTGAGCGCCTTGATGGTCTCGCGGGCGACGATGTGCGAGCCGATGGCCGCCTGCACCGCCACGTCGAACATCTGGCGCGGAATGATGCCTCGCAGCTTGGACGCCAGCTCGCGCCCGCGGTACTGCGCCGAGGCGCGGTGAACAATGACGGACAACGCATCAACCTTCTCACCGTTGACAAGCATGTCCAGCTTCACGAGATCGGCGCTCTGGTATTCCTTGAACTCGTAGTCGAGGGAGGCGTAGCCCCGCGAGGCGGATTTGAGCCGGTCGAAGAAGTCCATGACCACTTCGTTCATCGGCATGTCGTAAATGAGCTGCACCTGGCGCCCGTGATAGCGCATGTCCACCTGCGTTCCCCGTTTCTGGGTGCACAAGGTGATGACGACGCCGACATACTCCTGCGGCACGTAAATGGTCGCGCGAATGATCGGCTCGCGGATTTCATCGATCTTGGACAGATCCGGCAACTTGGCCGGATTTTCCACCCGCACGGTCGCCCCGTCCTTGAGCAACACTTCGTAGACCACCGTCGGCGCGGTGGTGATCAGGTCGATGTCGAACTCGCGCTCCAGGCGCTCCTGGACCACGTCCATGTGGAGCAACCCGAGGAAGCCGCAGCGAAAGCCGAACCCGAGCGCCTCGGACACTTCCGGCTCGAACCGCAGTGCCGCATCGTTCAGTTGCAGCTTCTCGAGCGATTCGCGCAACTGGTCGTACTCGTTCGACTCCACCGGATAGAGGCCGGCGAACACTTGCGACTTGATTTCCTTGAAACCCGGCAACGGCTTGGGGGCCGGACGAGTCGCCAGGGTCACCGTGTCGCCCACCTTGGCATCGGCAAGCACCTTGATGCCGCTGATGATGAAACCGACGTCACCGGCCGAGAGCTGGTCACGCACGAGCGATTTCGGCGTGAATACGCCCACCTGGTCCACCGGATACTCCGCCCCGGTCGCCATCAGCCGCATCCGGTCCTTGGCCTTGATGCAGCCGTCCACCACACGCACCAGGATGACCACGCCGACATAGCTGTCGAACCACGAATCGATGATCAGCGCCTTGAGCGGCGCCTCCGGATCCCCCTTGGGCGGCGGCACACGGGCGACCACTGCCTCGAGCACATCCTCCACCCCGAGGCCGGTCTTCGCCGAGCACATGACCGCGTCCGTCGCATCGACGCCGATCACATCCTCGATTTCCGCGCGTGCCTGCTCCGGATTCGCCGCCGGCAGATCGATCTTGTTGAGCACAGGGACGACTTCCACATCCTGCTCGATGGCGGTATAGCAGTTGGCCACCGTCTGTGCCTCGACCCCCTGAGAGGCATCGACCACCAGCAGCGCGCCTTCGCAGGCGGACAGCGAGCGGGAGACCTCGTAGCTGAAATCCACGTGTCCCGGGGTGTCGATCAGGTTGAGCTGGTATTCCTGGCCGTCGCGCGCCGTGTACAGCAGGCTCGCGGTCTGCGCCTTGATCGTGATGCCCCGCTCGCGCTCCAGCGCCATCGAGTCGAGCACCTGCTTGTCCATCTCGCGCTCGGCCAGACCGCCGCAGCGCTGGATGATGCGATCCGCCAGGGTGGACTTCCCGTGGTCGATGTGGGCAATGATCGAAAAATTACGTATCTGACGCATATCACAACAAAAAAGGCGCCTCGCGGCACCCTGATTGTCCGGCAAATTCAATCTGCGGATTCTAGCGGAAATCCGGCCAGATAGGCACGCACCTCACGGGTATCGAGGTGGTAGTGGCACAGCTCGTGCCCGCTCGCGTCGAGCAGCACCGGGACGTATTCCCCCCAGCGCTGCTCCAGCGTTTCCGAGGCGTCGACGTCCTCGATCTCGACGCGCACGTCGGCGCTGACCGCCAGCGCCAGCAGCTCGTCGATCATGTCGTCGCACAAATGACACCAGTTGCGACTCAGGACGGTGAGGCACGCACTCACGGCCGTTCGATGGCCACGTAACTGCGTCCGCCACCACGCTGCACCAACAGCACCAGCGCCTCGCCATCGGCCAGCGAGCGAATGGCCACATCCAGCGCTTCGACCGAGCCCAGCGAGTTCAGCCGACCGTTTCGCACGGTCGCGACGAGCAAATCGCCCGGCGCGAGATTGGCCGCCAGGGCCGGACCCGACGCGGCCTCGACCAGAAGGCCGGCACGCGCGCCCCGCCCGACCAGCTCCGCCCGATTCGGCACCGAGACATCGAGGCCGAGATGCGGCGGCTCGGGCCGGCTCTGCATCGGCACCATCATCGTGTCGCTGTCGTGCTGCCACACCCCCACCGTCACCGGCATCGACATCCGTTTGCCTTGCCGCCAGATGTCCATGCTCACCTCTGAGCCGGGTTTCACGGCGCCGACGATGCGCGGCAGATCGTCCGAGCCGCGCACCACCACATCGTCGAAACGCACAATCACGTCACCCGACTTCACCCCCGCGCGATCAGCCGGGCTGTCGGGTTCGACGGTGCCCACCAGGGCCCCCTCCAGCCGATCGAGCGCAAAGGCCCGGGCGATGTGCGGCGTCACTTCCTGGATGGACACGCCGATCCGGCCGCGGCGCACTTCGCCGCTGGATTTGAGCTGATCGGCAATGCGCATCGCCAGATCGATGGGAATCGAGAACGACACGCCCATGAATCCGCCGGTCCGGCTGTAGATCTGTGAGTTGATGCCGACCACCTCACCCTTGAGGTTGAAGAGCGGGCCGCCGGAATTGCCCGGGTTGATGGCCACGTCCGTCTGGATGAAGGGCACGTAGCTCTCTTGCGGGAACACACGCCCCCGGGCACTGATGATCCCGGCCGTCACGCTTTGTTCGAAGCCGAAGGGCGAACCGATCGCCACCACCCATTCGCCTACCTCAAGCGCCTCCGGATCGCCAAGTCGCACGACAGGCAGACCGGTGGCGTCGATCTTGATGAGGGCGATGTCCGAATCCCGATCAGCCCCCACCACGGCGGCCCGGAACGCCCGCTTGTCGTTGAGCCGCACCCGCAGGGCGCTAGCCCCGTCGATCACGTGCGCGTTGGTCAGGATGTAGCCGTCCTGCGACAGGATGAAGCCCGAACCGACCGCGGGCCCCTCGTCATCCCTCGGCTCCGGCACATCGGGATGCTCGGGCTCCAGGCGCTTCAACCACTCCGGAATGCCGCCCGAGGAGCCGGCCGTCTCGGTGTCAGCCAGCGACGGTCGATCGGCCTGGATGTTGACGACGGTTGCCCCCTCGGCACGAACGAGCGCACGAAAATCCGGCAGATCCGCCGCACCCGCCAGCGCCGGCAGACAGATCAGCCAGAGAAGCGCCCACTTCAGCAGGGCGCGGCCCGCGCTGCGTTCAGGCATCGAGGGCATTCCCGTGGCATGACGATGCCGCCTCGATCGTCACACTCAATCGGCGCTGCCAGCCCCGCTCCGAGGCCAGGCGGCGTACCAGCAAGGCCGCCGCGACCAGACCACCGACCAGGCCGACGACAGCCCCGGCATGTCCGCCCAGTGTCGTCCCCACGGCGGCACCAGCGATGGCGGCCAACGTCGGCACGCCGTAACTGGCCAACCCGGCCGTGAGGGCGGCGCCATCGTCGGCCACCAGGCGAACTGCCTGACCGACGCGCCAGTGCCCGTCGCTCACGATCTGGAACACGTCGTTGGGCTTGCCCAGCGCATGGGCAATTCGTGCACCGCCGCATCCGCCCGGTTCGTGACAGCGACCGCATCCGCCCTGTTGTTCGCTCAAGCGAACCCACACGGCACCATCGACCACCCGTTCGATCACGCCCGGCGCTTCAATCACCCTGGTATTCCATCCCGTCGCCGACCCGGCGCAGCGCCTCCTTGGGCGCCTCGCCGAGCACGGTCAATCGATAGCCGGCGTAGTTGCGTGCATAAACGCCGATGGAACCGGCCGTCAGAAAACCGGTGGCCGGGGCTTGCTCGTCCCCCTTCGACGCCGGCTCGATGAAGACGGAGATATGAGCCAGGCCGTCGGAGTACACCATGTGCAGCACGTCGTTGGACTCCCCCGTCACCGCGCGCCGTACGGTGGACACGAGCCGGTAGCCCGGCACGACTTCGGACAGCGTCCAGTGAACACTGGCGACCTCCGCCTCGTTGCCACGGGCGTTGACCACATGCCAGTCGGATCCGGCGTCGTATTGCCCCTGCAGCTGTGCCGCATCGACATCGCCCCCGATATGGACATCGTTGAAGACGAACTGCTCGACCACCTTGCCCTTCTCGTCGAGCACGCGCGCCTTGAGCAGGAGGCCGGTCTCAAGATCCGCCCACAACTCATGGCCGAAGCGCAGGTTGTCCAGCGGCTCGAGCCGAACGCTCTGACTCATACGACCCGCGACGCGCCCTTCGGCGCCCTTGACGAAGCGATAGTGCTCGCCGAGTTGTCCGACGGACACCGGCAGACGCCCCGGAAACGCGCGACGGCGTCCCTGGCGGTCGATGATGACGGTCTTGAGGCCGGGTAGCACACAACGGACCTCGCCATTCTTGCGAATGACCTCCCGCGGACTGCCGTCGAGGGTCTCCAGACGCTCGACCTCTCCATCGCCCCGCAACGCATGGGCGATGCGCATGGTCTCGAAACGCTGGTCGCTCAGATAGGTAAAAGTCCCCACATAGTTCAGTTGCCGCGCGGCACCCGCCATGCGTTCGAGCCACCCGAGTGCATCGTCGCTCCCCTGCGCGACCACCGGGGTCGTCCAGCCAGCCAGCACGACCAAGACGGCGAACAGCCCCCGCAACATCATTGACGGGCCTGTGGCATCTCGGCCACGGTTCGCACGTAGGGCGCCACGCCCGGCAGTGCGCTGCGTACCGTGCCCTGATGAGCCAGCACGAAAGCCCGCAAGGCGGTGTCCCGGGCAAGCTGACGGTCACCGTCCACCGGCGCCACGACCGCCCGGATCGGCGCCACCGGCTCGACCGCCTTGGCCACGACCGTCGGCGCCTCCTTGGCGTTGAGTTGAAGCGCCACCCAACCGACGGCGGCCACCCCCATGACTGACGCGGCCAACGGCAGAATACGACTCCACACCCCCTGGGTGCGCTGTCGGGCCTGAACCACCGACACCGGCGCCAGCACCGTCGGCTCCGCTTCGAGGCGCGCCATGATGCTGGCCGTCAGATCGGCCGCACCGGCCGGCTCGTCGCGCAGCACATCACCAATGAGACAATAGGTCGACCAGGTCGAGCGTCCTTCGTCGGATTGGACCACCTTTCCGATCAGGCCACCATCGGCCGGCGCTTCGTCGAAATGGCCATCGATCAATGCTGAAATGCGTTCTTTCATGCCTACCACCGTTTATCAGGGGACGTCTCCAGCAACGGCCGGAGCTTGTCGGCGATCGCCTCGCGTGCGCGGAAGATGCGCGAGCGGACGGTGCCGATCGGGCAGTCCATAATTGATGCGATTTCCTCGTAGCTGAGTCCTTCGATCTCGCGCAGCACAATCGCTGTCTTGAGTTCTTCGGGCAGCGCCTCCATCGCGGTCTCCACCGTTTCACCAATCTCGCGCGACATCATCAAACGTTCGGGCGTATTGATGTCGCGCAGCTGCTCTCCGTCGTCGAAGGTTTCCGCCTCCTCCGAATTGAATCCCGTGGTCGTCGGTGCTCTTCGGCCCTGTGCGACCAGATAGTTCTTTGCGGTATTCACACCGATGCGATACAGCCAGGTGTAAAACGCGCTGTCTCCCCGAAAGGACGGAAGCGCGCGGTAGGCCTTGATAAAGGTTTCCTGCGCGACATCCTCCACTTCCGCCGGATCACGGATCAGGCGCGAGAGCAGGCGCAACAACTTGCGCTGGTACTTCGCGACCAGCAGTCCGAACGCCTGCTTGTCACCGCGCTGTACGCGTTCGACCAGTTGTTGATCCAGTTCTCGGTCACTCATTGGATGTCGGAGGCAATCAGGCTGCACTTAAGCGGATAAACCGCGAAAGTATAACGAAGCGCCGCGCGCTCACCCAAATGAGTTTCATGTGGCAAGACCGCACCCCACAGCAATAGTTCATGCGCCAACAGGGTTTTTCGCGCAATTTTGTCCTGCGACAAGACGAGCGGCGGCACGGGCTTCGAAGGCGCATGGATTGGCACTCTTCTTGCCAGCGCAGGAGCCGCGGGTGCTATAGTCTCCGACTTCCCCAACTCCTGCCCTGAACCCGCCGGTGGAATCCTTCGACGTCGTCATCATTGGTAGTGGCCTCGCCGGCCAATCGCTCGCCCTGCGCCTCGCCGACCGGTTGCGGGTCGCGCTGATCACCAAACGAACACTCGAAGACAGTGCCAGCGCCTGGGCGCAGGGCGGCATTGCCGCCGTCCTCGATCCGTCCGACAGCGTCGACGCGCATGTGGCGGACACCTTCGACGCCGGGGCGGGCCTGTGCGACCCGCACGCGACCCGCTTCGTGGTCGAAAACAGCGGGCGGGCCATTCAGTGGCTGATCGATCGTGGCGTGCCATTCACACGCGATCCGTCCACCGCCACCGGTTACCACCTCACCCGGGAAGGTGGACACAGTCACCGCCGCATCATTCACGCGGCCGATGCCACCGGTGCCGCCGTTCAACAGACCCTCACCGAGCAGCTCCAGTCACATCCCAACATCACGGTGCTCGAGCGCCACATCGCCGTCGACCTGATCGTCGGCGACAAGATCGGATATCCGGAAGCCGGCTGCCTGGGCGCCTACGTCCTCGACATCGACAGCGACCACGTACTCACCGTCCGCGGGCGGCACACCGTATTGGCCACCGGCGGTGCCGGCAAGGTGTACGTCTATACGACCAATCCGGATACGGCGACCGGCGACGGCATCGCCATGGCCTGGCGCGCCGGGTGCCGCGTCGGCAACATGGAGTTCATCCAGTTCCATCCCACGTGCCTGTATCATCCCCAGGCCAAATCGTTCCTGATCTCCGAGGCGGTCCGCGGCGAGGGCGGCGTGCTGCGCCTGCCCGATGGCACCCGCTTCATGCCCGCCCATGACCCGCGCGCGGAACTGGCACCCCGCGACATCGTCGCGCGCGCCATCGACTTCGAGATGAAAAAACGGGGTCTGGACTGCGTCTTCCTGGACATCAGCCACAAGAGCGCGGATTTCCTGCAAACCCATTTCCCGACCATTCACGCACGCTGCATGGAGCTGGGCATCGACATCGCGAAGCAGCCCATCCCCGTGGTGCCTGCGGCGCACTATACCTGTGGCGGCATCGTCACCGATCTGGACGGGCGCACCGACGTGCCCGGCCTGTACGCGGTCGGCGAGAGTACCTGTACCGGGCTTCACGGTGCCAACCGCCTGGCCAGCAATTCACTACTCGAATGTGTGGTGTTCAGTGAGGCGATTGCGGCAACGATCCTGGCGGCCCCGGGGCAGACACCGATCCCCCTCCCCGCGTGGGACGAGAGCCGGGTCACCGACGCCGACGAGGAGATCGTCATCTCGCACAACTGGGAGGAACTGCGCCGCGCCATGTGGGACTACGTGGGCATCGTGCGGACCACCAAACGCCTGCAGCGGGCACAGCACCGGATTCGCCTGCTGGCGCGCGAGATCCACGAGTACTACTCCAACTTTCGCGTCAGCAACGATCTGATCGAGTTGCGCAATCTCGTCGTCACGGCGGATCTGATTGTCCGTAGCGCGCTGCAACGCAAGGAAAGCCGGGGCCTGCACTTCAGTCGCGATTTTCCCGATCTGCTGCCCAAGGCACGCAACACCGTCCTGCGGCCACGTCGCTGAACCGCCGAGGCCACGCTACGGCGACATGCGATACCAGGCGCACAGTCGGCGATAATCCTGCTCGTCGACAAAGCCGTCCGGCATCAGCATGAGCGCACAACGCTCACCCTCATCATTGCGTCCGTGCAGCCAGACCACACCGCCCAGTTGAGTGCTGCTGGCGACCAAGGACATGGGAGACCCGCCACCGGGCGGGATCCAGTACCCATCGGCAAGCAAGGTGATGGACTGATTCGCGCAGCGTACTGCATGGCGCCATAGCGCCACGGCACACAGCGCCATGACGGCGCCACCCATCGCGCCGAAAGCGTCGGGCTGGAAAGCCACAAGAAAAACCGCCCCGATGATCAGCGAGAGCGCCAGTTGGCGCAGGCTGCGGGGCGGCTTCAGGTAGAGCGGCCGGGGATATTTCACCACGCCCGATCAGGCGTCGGCTCAGACCCGGGCAAGCGCCAGCGTGCCGTTGGTACCGCCGAATCCGAAGGAGTTCGACAGCGCGGCGCGAATCTCCATCTTGCGCGCCTCGTTGGGCACGTAGTCGAGATCGCAGGCCGGGTCCTGCTCGAAGATGTTGATCGTCGGCGGCGCGATCTGGTCACGAATGGCGAGCGTGGTGAACACCGCCTCGACCCCACCGGCGGCGCCGAGCAGGTGCCCGGTCATCGACTTGGTCGAGTTGACCACCAACGACCCGGCATGATCGCCAAAACAGCGCTTGACGGCGACGGTCTCGGCCACGTCCCCCAGCGGCGTGGAGGTGCCATGCGCGTTGATGTAGTCGAAATCGTTCAGCGCCAGACCGGAATCCTTGATGGCATTGGTCATGCTGCGCGCAGCACCGTCGCCATCCTCGCAAGGGGCGGTCATGTGATAGGCGTCCGCACTCATGCCGTAGCCGATCACTTCGGCGTAGATCTTGGCGCCGCGGGCCTTGGCGTGCTCGTACTCCTCGAGCACCACCACGCCGGCCCCTTCGCCAAGCACGAAACCGTCACGGCCGGTATCCCACGGACGGCTTGCGGTCGCCGGATCGTCGTTGCGGGTCGACAACGCCCGTGCCGACGCGAAACCGCCGACGGCCAGTGGCGTGATCGTGGATTCAGCGCCACCGGCAACCATCACGTCGGCATCGCCGTACTGGATCATGCGAGCGGATTCGCCGATACAGTGAGTCGCGGTGGTGCATGCCGTCACCATGGCGATGCACGGCCCCTTGAAGCCATACATGATGGAAAGATGCCCGGAGATCATGTTGATGATCGTGCCGGGAATGAAGAACGGGGAAATCTTGCGATGCCCGGCCTTCAGATAGTCGTTGTGCGTGGCTTCGATCATCGGCAGGCCGCCGATGCCGGAGCCGATATTCACACCGAAACGGTCCGCCGAGTCACCCGGCGCCTCGATACCTGCATCCCGCACGGCCTGGATGCCGGCCGCCAGACCGTAATGGATGAAGATATCCATCCGCCGCGCATCCTTCGGCGACAGATAGTCGGCCACATTGAAGCCCTTGACTTCCCCGGCGATGCGCACGGGGAACTCGGAGACATCAAAACGCGTAATCTCGGTGATACCGGAGCGGCCATTGACAATATTGTCCCAAGCCTCCGGGATGGAATTGCCGACCGGGGAAACAATACCCAGACCGGTGATGACAACTCTGCGACGTGCCAATGCTCGCTCCGGTAGTCTCTGATTACTTGTTCAGGTGGGCGTTGACGTAGTCGATCGCCTGCTGAACGGTGGTGATCTTCTCGGCCTCTTCGTCCGGAATCTCGCACTCGAACTCTTCTTCCAGTGCCATCACGAGTTCCACGGTGTCCAGCGAATCTGCGCCCAGATCGTCCACGAACGAGGATTCGTTCTTGATTTCCGACTCGTTAACACCGAGTTGTTCCGCGACGATCTTCTTGACGCGCTGTTCGATGTTCTCCATGAAGTAACTCCTTCCCTGAAATGTGCGGGTATGTGGTTAAAGCCGCCGTATTCTACCAAAAAGGCGAGCGGCGAGCGGGTCTTGTTTACGCCATGTACATGCCGCCATTGACATGCAACGTCGTGCCAGTGACATAGGAAGCCGACGGCGACGCCAGAAAGGCGACCGCGGCAGCGATTTCTTCGGGTTGGCCGAGGCGGCCGACAGCGATCTGGCCCAGCAGCGCGTCCTTGGCAGCGTCAGGCAGCGCCTTGGTCATGTCGGTGTCGATGAAGCCCGGCGCCACGCAGTTCACGGTGATGTTGCGGCTGCCCAGCTCGCGGGCGAGCGCCCGCGTCATCCCGGCCACGCCGGCCTTCGCGGCGGCGTAGTTGGCCTGCCCCGGATTGCCGGAACTACCCACCACCGAAGTGATGTTCACGATGCGCCCGTGGCGCGCCTTCATCATGCCGCGCATCACCAGACGGGACATGCGGAACACCGCCTTCAGATTGGTGTCCATGACCGCATCCCACTCGTCGTCCTTCATGCGCATGGCCAGGTTGTCGCGGGTGATGCCGGCATTATTGACCAGCACGCCGACGGCACCATGCGCCTTTTCGATGGTGGCAACGGCCGCTTCGCTGGCCGCGGCGTCGGTCACGTCGAGCACCATCCCCTCGCCTTTGAGGCCGGCCTCGCGAATCGCCTCGCCAATGGCCGCGGCACCGTTCTCGGAGGTGGCGGTGCCGACGACATAGGCACCCATGCGGGCCAGTTCCAACGCTACCGCACGACCGATCCCGCGAGATGCGCCGGTCACCAGCGCGACCTGTCCTTCGAGCACTGCACTCATTGCTTGCCTCCTGCCAGTTCGATGGCTTGTTCGAGCGAATCGGCGTCGGTGACCGCCGCACCCTGAATGTCCTTGACGATGCGTTTGGTCAGACCGGCGAGCACCTTGCCCGGCCCACATTCGATCACCGCGCCGACACCCTGCGCGCCCATGGACTGGACGGTTTCGATCCAACGCACCGGCGAATAGGCCTGTCGGATCAGGGCGTCGCGGATCAGTTCCGGATCCTCGCACACGGCCACATCGACGTTGTTGATCACCGGCAGCGTCGGGCGCTCGAGACGCACCTCGGCCAGACGCTGGGCCAGCCGTTCGGCGGCCGGTTTCATGAGGGCACAGTGGAAGGGCGCACTAACCGGCAGTTTCACGGCGCGTTTGGCGCCCTGGGCCTTGGCTTCTTCCATGGCACGCTCGACCGCGGCAGCGGCCCCGGCAATCACGATCTGCCCGGAGGCATTCAGGTTTGCGGCGGACACTACCTCGCCTTCGGCCACCTTGGCGCAGACCGCGTCCACGACATCGGCCTCCAGGCCCAGCAACGCCGCCATCGCGCCCTGCCCCTCGGGCACCGCCTCCTGCATCGCCGCCGCGCGGAAACGCACCAAAGGCACCGCGTCGGCGAACGCCAGCGCGCCGGCGGCCACCAGGGCGGAGTACTCGCCCAGGCTGTGGCCCGCCACGAAGGCCGGCGCCGGGCCGCCCGCCGCCTGCCAGGCGCGATACACCGCCACCCCGGCGGTGAGCATCAGCGGCTGGGTATTGACGGTCAATGCAAGCCGTTCGGCCGGACCATCGCAGGCCATGGCCCACAAATCCTCACCCAGCGCCTCCGAGGCCTCCTCGAAGGTGCGACGAATTTCGGCACGCTCGCCATAGGCATTCATCATGCCGACGGACTGGGACCCCTGCCCCGGAAAAACCAATGCAAATTTCATGACGTCTCCTGCTTCGGGGCTCAGTACTGGAGCAGCACCGCGCCCCAGGTGAATCCACCGCCGACACCTTCGAGCACGACCCGCTGGCCACGCTGGATGCGACCGTCACGGATCGCTAGATCCAGCGCCAGCGGGATCGACGCGGCCGAGGTGTTGCCATGCCGGTCGACCGTGACGATGACCCGTTCGTCGGGCACGCCCAGCTTCTTCCCGGTCGCGTTGATGATCCGGATGTTGGCCTGGTGCGGAATGAGCCAGTCCACGTCCGCGGCGCTCAGGCCGCCGCCGTCGATGACTTCCCGTGCCACATCGGCCAGCACCTTGACTGCGAACTTGAACACCGCCTGGCCGTCCATGCGCAGGAACGGGTCGCCAAGCACCTTGCCCGAGGCCACGGTCCCGGGGACGCACAGGATCGGGTGATGGGAGCCGTCGGCGTGCAGCGCCGAGGCGAGAATGCCGGGCGCCTCGGACGCCTCCAGCACGATCGCGCCAGCGCCGTCGCCGAACAGCACACAGGTGCCACGGTCATTCCAGTCGAGAATGCGCGAGAACACCTCGGCGCCGACAACGAGCGCGCGCCGGTGGCTGCCTGAGCGAATGAACTTCTCGGCAATGCTCATCGCGTAGACGAAACCGCTGCACACCGCCTGGACGTCGAAGGCCGCCCCTTCGTTGCGAATGCCGAGGCGCGACTGCAGCAGGGCGGCGGTGCTCGGAAAGATGTAGTCGGGCGTCGAGGTGGCGACGACGATCAGATCGATATCGTCCGCCGCACAACCAGCCGCTTCGATGGCACGACGCGCAGCCGTTTCGGCCATGTCGCTCGCGGTCATGCCCTCGGGGGCGAAATGGCGGGCCCGGATCCCGGTGCGTGTGGTGATCCAGTCGTCGGAGGTCTGAACGCCTCGCGCGACCAGATCGTCGTTGGTGACGGGCGAACCCGGCAGAAAGCTGCCGGTGCCGGCGATACGCGCGTAAATCAAGCCACCTCCTCGCGAACCGCCATGCGCTCGCCGATGCGTTCAATCAAACGGTTGCCGGCGGCTTCGGCCGTGCGTGCGATGGCCTGTTCGAACGCAAAGGCGTCCGCCGAGCCATGGCTCTTCACCACCACGCCACGCAAGCCGAGCAGCACCGCCCCATTGTACTGGCGGTGGTCCACACGGCGCTTGAAATGGGCCAGCGCAGGCATGGCGACGAGCGCCATGAGCTTCGTCATAAAGTTGCGCTTGAATTCCTCGCGCAGGAAGGTCGCGAGCATTTGCGCCAGCCCCTCGGAGGTCTTGAGCGCCACGTTGCCGACAAAACCGTCGCACACGACCACGTCCGTCGTCCCTTTGTAGATATCGTCGCCCTCGACGTTGCCGTAAAAGTTCAGACCGCTGCCGCGCAGCAGCTCGGCCGCCTGCTTGACCACGTCGTTGCCCTTGATCTCTTCCTCGCCGATGTTGAGCAGACCGACCGAGGGGCGATCCTTGTGCTCGACCGCCGACACGAGCATGGCGCCCATGATGCCGAACTGCAGAAGATGCTCGGCCGAGCAGTCCACGTTGGCACCCAGATCAAGCACATAGGAATGGCCGCGCAGCGACGGCAGCACGGTCGCAATGGCCGGACGATCGATGCCTGGCAATGTCTTGAGCACGAATCGGGAAATGGCCATCAGCGCGCCGGTGTTCCCGGCCGAGACCGCCGCCTGGGCCTCACCCGACTTGACCAGATTGATGGCCACCCGCATCGACGAGTCTTTCTTGCCGCGCAAGGCGTTCGCCGGGGGCTCATCCATACCCACCACCTGAGTAGCCGGCTGAACCCGCATCCGTTCGCGCACGGCGGGTGCGACACGTTCGATCAGCGGTTCGATCGCCGCCGGATCGCCCACCAGAGTGACATGGGCGACAGGGTCGCGACTGAGGAATGCACACGCGGCCGGCACCGTCACTGACGGGCCGTGATCACCGCCCATGCAGTCGATCGCAATACTTACATCCATCGACGTCGGGCCTGAGTTATCGAAAAACGAGGACGAAAAAACGGCGCGAGCGCATGACGCGTCGCGCCGTCCTCAGGGACGAGCTTACTCGCCTTTGGCCTTGACGACCTTCTTGCCGCGGTAGAAACCGTTCGGGCTGATGTGATGACGCAGGTGGACCTCACCGGTGGTCGCTTCAACCGCCAGCGGGGCGGTCGCCAGCCCATCATGGGCGCGGCGCATGCCACGCTTGGAGGGCGACTTTTTGTTCTGTTGAACAGCCATTGCAAAGACTCCTTGGAGCAATCATGTTTCATTGCCCTTGCCGTCGCGCAGTTGTTTGAGCGCGGCAAAGGGCGATTCTTTCTCCGACTCCGCCAGGGGGCGGGGCGGCTCGCATTGTTCGTGTCGCGGCGCAAAGGGCAGCGCGAGCAGCACCTCTTCCTCCACCAGCGGCAACACCTCGAGGGTGCGACTGGCTTCGATGGGGTCGAAATCCTCCTCGTCCAGCTCTTCGTCCGGCAACGGCTGCCCGGGCGGCACCAGAAGGAGCCGCCCTTCGACCTCGAAAGGCCAAGGCATTGCTTCCAGACAACGCTGACACCGAAGCATCAACGTCCCGCTGGCCACGATGTCGATGAAAAGCGCATCCTGATCCTCGTCGCGGTAACCGGTCACGTCGAATTTCACGTCACCCGATTCCGCCACCACCACTTCCGCCAGACGCTCAAGCCGGCTCACCGGGCAACTACCGGCCAGGTGCCTGCCTTCGCGCGCGAAAGCAGCAGAATCAACAATGTAGCTCTCTCGCGACATAAGCCGGGCATAATAGTATTTTCGCGATTCGCTGTCAAAAACCTTCAACGTCATTCATGCATCTCGTTCTTGCCTCGACATCCCCCTATCGCCGCATGCTGCTCGAACGGCTCGAACTACCCTTCGATACCGCGGCGCCCGACGTCGATGAAAGCCCCCTCCCCGGCGAACATCCGGCCCAGACCGCGGAGCGCCTGTCCGCCGACAAGGCCCGAGCCGTGGCCCACCATCACCCCAGCGCGCTGATCATCGGCAGCGACCAGGTGGCGTACATGGGCGCGACCCGGTTCGGCAAGCCGGGCACCGTGGAACGCGCCGTCGACCAGCTGCGCCGGATGCAGGGCCGGACGGTGGTGTTCCATACCGGACTGGCCTTGTTCAATGCACGCACCGGCCATACGCAGATCCGCGGCGTGCCGACCCAGGTGCGTTTCCGTTCGCTCGACGACGCGGAGATCGAGCGCTATGTGCATCGCGAACAGCCCCTCGACTGCGCCGGCAGCGCCAAGGTCGAAGGGCTGGGCATCACCCTGCTCGAGGCGCTCTCGGGCGACGACCCGACCGCCTTGATCGGCCTGCCGCTGATCGCCCTGTCCGATCTGCTTCGCGCTGAAGGCATCGCCCTGCCATGACGCAACGACAACACGGCACGTTGTATCTGGTTCCAGTCAGCCTCGGCACCAGCCCGCTCGAACGGACCTTGCCGTCGGCGGCGGCCGAGACGATTCGCGGGCTCCGGCACTTCGTGGTTGAAAACCCGAAGGCCGCGCGCGCCGAATTGAAGCGGATCGCGCACCCGACGCCCCTGCGCGAACTGTCAATCGAGGCCTTGCCGAATCAACCCGACGTGCGAGCGCTGGAGGCATTGCTCGCGCCGGCGCTGGCGGGCAACGATCTGGGCCTCATGTCCGATGCCGGCGTCCCGGCAGTGGCCGATCCCGGCGCCTTGCTGGTCCGCGAAGCGCATCGGCTCGGCCTTCGAGTCGTACCCCTCGTGGGGCCGTCGTCGCTGTTGCTCGGCCTGATGGCCTCGGGACTGGACGGACAGCGCTTCGCCTTCCACGGCTATCTGCCGGTCAAGGACAATGAACGCGCGGCCGCGATCCGGGCACTCGAGGCCGAGTCCCGCCACAAGCACCAGACCCAGCTGTTCATCGAAACACCCTACCGCAACGCGCAGATGTTCCAGACGCTCCTGGCGACGGCGGCGCCAGGCACCCGCCTGTGCGTCGCCCGCGGCCTGACCACGGCGGAAGAATGGGTGCAGACGCATCGGATCGACGCTTGGAAGCGACGCCCCGCCCCGGCGCTTGAGCGCATCCCCACGGTCTTCCTCCTGCTGGCGGACTGATCAGCTCTCCTCGACCAGCCAGACCTGCCCGTCCCGCTCGACGATCGTCAGCGGCTGCAAGCGGGCGCCGCGGCACGGCCCCATGACGCAATACCCGGTCTCGGGCTCGTAACGGGCCCCATGGGTCGCGCAGATCAGGTAGCGCCGATCCGAATCGAAGAAATCCCCTTCCATCCAGTCGAGTTCCACCGGTACATGGGCACACGCGTTCACATACGCGTAGGCGCGGCCGTCGAAGCGGACGGCAAAGGCCGGCACCGTTTGGCCGTGGCGCTCGAGCTGAAAGCGCACGCCGGCATCGCCGTCGGTCAGCGCCTCGGATGCGCAGATCAGGCGTTCTGTGCGAGCCATCGGTCCAGCGCCCCGAGCGAATCCACACACGCCACACTGGGCACCGTCGCCAGCCCCTCCGGCGGATGCGCTCCGTAGCTCACGCCCACCGCATCGACGCCGGCATTGACCGCCATCTGCAGGTCATGGGTGGTATCGCCGATCATCAGCGTACGCGCTGGCTCGACCACCAGTTCCTCCATGAGCGCTTCGAGCATGGCCGGGTGCGGTTTGGAAAAGCTCTCGTCCGCGCATCGCGTCGCGTCGAAGTACTCGCCCAGGCCCGAATGCGCCAGCGCCCGGTCCAGGCCCTGGCGGCTCTTGCCGGTGGCCACTCCGAGAAACCAGCCCCCTTGGGCCAGCCGCTCGATCATGGCGGGCACGCCGTCGAACAGCATCAACTCGTGATCGCTGGACAGATAATGGTGACGGTAACGCTCCACCATGCGCGGATAGTCGCACGGCGGCAATTCGGGCACCGCGTGGGCCAACGCGTCCTGCAGACCGAGGCCGATGACATGGCGCGCGCGCACGTCGTCCGGAACCGGCAAACCCAGATCCTGGCTGGCCGCCTGGATCGAACGCACGATGGCGGCTGCGGAGTCGAGCAGCGTCCCGTCCCAGTCGAACACGATCAGGTCATAGCGCTTCGCCAAAATCCCGCTCCTCCTGTTGCTCTACCCAGCGCCGGAACGCCAGCAGTTCCGCGGGCAGCTCCGCTTCCACGGCAACCGGTTCGCCGGAGAGCGGATGGTGAAAGGCCAGACGCGCCGCATGCAGGAACATGCGTTGCAGCCCGGCCGTCTTCGCCAGCGTCTTGTTCAGGGCAAAATCACCATACTTGTCGTCCCCGAGCAACGGAAAGCCGGCATGCGTCAGATGCACGCGGATCTGATGGGTGCGACCGGTCTTCAGTTCCACCCCCAGCTCGCTCATCGTCTGCCAGCGCCGCCGCAGGGTCACGATGCTGTGCGCCGCCTTCCCGTCCGCCTGCACCCGGACCCGGCGCTCGCCATCGGCGGTCTGGTACTTGTAGAGCGGATCGCGCAGATGCTGGCGCGGATGCATCCAGCGCCCGGCCACCATGGTGATGTAGTGCTTGTCCACCCGGCCTTCGCGCATCATGTCATGCAGCGCGGCGAGCGCCGAGCGCTTCTTGGCCACGATCAGCAGGCCCGAGGTCTCACGGTCGAGCCGATGCGCCAGTTCGAGCAGGCGCGCGTCGGGGCGCTGGCGACGCAGCTGCTCGATGACGCCGAAACTCACCCCGCTGCCGCCATGCACCGCCATCCCGGCCGGCTTGTCGATCACCAGCAGCGCGTCGTCCTCGTACACGACCGGCAGAGGCTTGCCGTGCGGCACCACCCGGCCCACGGCCGACTGGCTCACGCGTACCGGTGGAATGCGAATCGTATCGCCGGCGCTGAGCCGATAGGTCTGCCCGGCACGCTTGCCGTTGATGCGGACCTGACCGCTGCGCAGCAGTCGGTAGATGTGACTCTTCGGCACCCCCTTGAGCTCTCGCGCAAGGAAGTTGTCGAGCCGTTGCCCAGCCATTTCGGCATCGATCTCGACATGTCTGACTTCGGGCGCTTTGCTTTGCGACATCGTCCTGCCATATACTTGCGCCCTGATCTGCGTCGGTCAGGCGCTATGTGGCCTTGAGCGGAGATGCCAAGTGTCGCGAATGCGTCATGAGCCCCTTACGCAGGCTCCCGACAGATCACTAGTCACCGCTCGCAGCCGGAATGAAGGCTGCGATGGTAACGCAAGCAAACCCTATTTTGTTTTTTGCTTAAATCGCGTCCTCACGCGCAGGAATCACAGGTTTCGGCCCTTGTTGGCGGGAACCCATGACATCGACCAGCCGACCCTCGTTAGCCAGAACTTATCGGATGAGAGCCATTCTCGAATATAGAGCACTCCTCTAACTCCGTCTCGCACGATGGTGCGCGCCGCTCGTCCTGCCCGTGATCGAATCGCGGGAGAACGAAATCAATGAAGCGCATGCTTTTCAATGCGACGCAGGCCGAGGAACTCCGCGTCGCGATCGTCGATGGTCAGAAGCTGATTGACCTCGACATCGAATCGGCCGCCAAGGAACAACGCAAGAGCAACATCTACAAGGCGGTCATCACCCGCCTGGAGCCGAGCCTCGAAGCCGCGTTCGTCGACTATGGAGCGGATCGCCACGGCTTCCTGCCGTTCAAGGAGATCGCCAAGACCTACCTGCGCAAGGACGGGGATGGCGGTCGCACGCGTCCGCAAGACGTCCTCAAGGAAGGGGACGAGCTGATCGTCCAGGTCGAGAAGGACGAGCGTGGCAACAAGGGCGCGGCCCTGACCACCTACATCTCGCTGGCCGGTCGATATCTGGTCCTGATGCCGAACAACCCCCGCGGGGGCGGTGTCTCCCGCCGCGTCGAAGGCGACGAACGCGCCGAGCTGCGCGACGTCATGGATCAGCTCGAAGTGCCTTCCGGCATGAGCATGATCGCCCGCACCGCAGCCATCGGACGCAGCGCCGAGGAGCTCCAGTGGGACTTGAACTACCTGCTCCAGCTGTGGGCCGCCATCGACGGTGCCGCCCATGCGCAGGCCGGCGCCTTCCTCATCTATCAGGAAGGCAGTCTGGTCATCCGCGCCATCCGCGACTATTTCCAGCCCGACATCGGTGAAATCCTCATCGACACCGACGACATCTTCGAGCAGGCACGCCAGTTCATGGCCCACGTCATGCCGCAGAACGTCAATCGGGTGAAGCGCTACTCGGACGACGTCCCCCTGTTCTCGCGCTTTCAGATCGAGCACCAGATCGACGCCGCCTACGCGCGCCAGGTCACCCTGCCCTCGGGAGGTGCCATCGTGATCGACCACACCGAAGCGCTGGTGTCGGTCGACGTGAACTCGGGCCGCTCCACCAAGGGCTCCGACATCGAGGAAACCGCGCTGCGCACCAACCTGGAAGCCGCCGACGAAGTCGCCCGCCAGCTGCGCCTGCGCGACCTCGGCGGTCTGCTGGTGATCGACTTCATCGACATGGAGTCGAGCAAGAACCAGCGCGAAGTGGAAAACCGCCTGCGCGACGCCCTGCGCCATGACCGCGCCCGCGTGCAGATGGGCAAGATCAGCCGCTTCGGCCTGCTCGAGCTGTCGCGCCAGCGCCTGCGCCCGGCCCTGGCCGAGACCAGCTACATCCCCTGCCCGCGCTGCAGCGGCACCGGTCACATCCGCAGCACCGAATCCTCCGCCCTGCAGATCCTGCGCATCCTGGAAGAGGAAGCGATGAAGGACAACACCGGCGCGGTGCACTGCCAGGTGCCGGTGGATGTCGCCACCTTCCTGCTCAACGAGAAACGGGTGGACATCGCGCACATCGAGCTGCGCCACAAGGTCAACCTGGTGATCATCCCCAACCGCCACCTGGAAACGCCGGCCAGCGAGATCATCCGCCTGCGCCATGACCAACTGAACCTGGAAGAGACGGTGCGGCCCAGCTACGAGATGGCCGAGCAGCCGCAGCAGCCTTCGTACACCGAAACCCTGCTCGAAGAAGGCAAAAAACCGGCACGCCCCGAGGCCGCAGTGCGGACCATCGCGCCGGCACCGATGCCGGTGCCGGCCGAAGCAGCACCGAGCACGCCGGCGTCCGAAACCACCAGCGGCGAAACGCCGGCTGCCGGAGGCTTCCTCGGCTGGGTCAAACGCCTGTTCGCAAGCGCGCCGGCCACGCCGGCCGCAACCGAGACCGAGTCCGAATCGGCCACGCACACCAAGAGCCCGCGCAACGGCGGCACGCGCGAGCGCAGCGAAGGCAATCGCCGTGGCCGTGGGCGCAACAACCGACGCGGCGAGGAACGCAACGCCGAGAGCCGACGCAACGAGGAGCGCACGACCGACAACCGGCGCAATCGCGACGAACGCAGCGAGGACGACAAGGAAGGCAAGTCCGGCAGCAGTCGCCGCGGCCGCGGCCGCCGTGGCAACCGCAAAGACGAGAGCCAGAACGCCGATGCGACCACGACCGAGACAACGGCCCTGACGGCCGCCGAGACCCCCGAGACCAGTGACGACGACAGCGGCAACACCCGCTCCAGCGGACGCCGTCGGGGACGCCGCGGGCGCGGCCGACAAGCTGAAAACGCGGTCGACAACGCCAACGCCGAAGGCACGAACGAGGCCGATGCGGCCGACGCCCAAGGTGACGACAGCACCAGCGCCGCCCCCGAAGGTGACGAGTCGAATGGCGAAACGCGCAGTTCGCGTTCGCGCCGTCGTCGCCGTTCGCGTCAGAACCGCGATCAGAACGGCGAGTCCGCTCAAACCGATGAAACCGGCGAAACCGGCACTGAAAGCGAAACGGCCAATACCGCTATCGCAGCAGTGGCGACCACCGCTGTGGGCGCTGCCGCCGAAGCCATGACCGAGGCCGCCCCGTCCGCACTGGCGGAGACCACGACACCAGCACGGGCCGATGCCCGCCAGGAAGAGACGGTCGAGACGGTCGAGACGGTCGAGACGGTCGAGACGGTCGAGACGGCAGAGTCGACCACCGAACCCCGTATCGAAGCAACGATCGGGGTCGAGACGGACACCTCCGTCGAGCCGGTAGCCGTGGAGGCTCCGGCCGAATCCGATCAGCCTGAGACGACCGCCGAAGCCGCGGCGCAAGCGCCCGACGAAGCGACTCTGGAATCGGCCCCCGAAGCAGCTCCTGTCGCCGAGGCAGCACCGGCACCGGACATGGCGGGTGGCGCGGCCGAGCCGGCAGCCGAACCGGAGATCGCCGTCTCGGTCTCCGACGAAAGCGCCGCCGAGCCGACAACCGCCGAAGAGACGACGTCCGCCCCTGAACCGGCCGCCGAGGAGGAACCGATCGACATGAGCGCGAGCTTGGCGGACAGCGGTCTGGTCATGATCGAAACCCATGCGGACAAGGTGGCAACCCACACCGACGCCACCGAACCGGTTCAACTGGGCCGTCCGCGCCCGCCGCGAGCCGAGGCGCCCCGCGAGGGCGAACTTCAGCAGGTCGAGACCCGCAAGTAAGCCCGCGACGACGCAAAGAGGAAAAGCCCGCCGATTTCGGCGGGCTTTTTTTCGCGCCCGATCACCCCCGACCGCGCATGATGACGCTCAGCTGTGGTGATCGCGCAGGGTATCGATCAGGCCCTGCACCCCGGCCTCACACAGATCGAGCACATGGTCGAAGCCGGAGTGGCCGCCGTAATAGGGGTCGGGCACCTCGCGCTCCGCCCGATCGTGCGCGTATTCGAGGAACAGATGCACCTTGTGGGCATGGTCCGGCGGGCACCGGCGCTGCATGTGCTCGAAATGGCCGCGATCCATGGCCAACAGCAGATCGAAGCGGGCATAGTCCTCTGCGGTCAGCTTGCGTGCACGCAGACGCGCCAGATCGTAGCCCCGCAGGGCCGCCGCGCGTTGGGTGCGCGGGTCCGGTGCCTCGCCGGCGTGGTAGCCCTGAATGCCGGCCGAGTCGACCACCACCTCGCCATCCAGCCCGACCATGCGCAACCAGTGACGTGCCACCGCTTCGGCGGTGGGAGAACGGCAGATGTTGCCGGTGCATACGAATAAGATCCGACGAATCACGGGGTCTCCTGTTCATCCGGTCCGTGCTGGTCGGCCCCGAACGCCTGGGCCCTGAGCCGGAACAGCTCGTCTCGTATCGCGGCGGCCGATTCGAATTCGAGATTGCGCGCCGCCTCCTGCATCTTCTTCTCCAGCTGGCGGATGGCCTTGGCCAGCGCCTTTTCGTCCATGGCTGCGTAGTCCTTGGCCGGCGACCCTTTGGCCTTCGCCACATCATCCTTGGCCTCGGTGCTGTAGACGCCATCGATGATGTCCCTGACCCGTTTGGTCACCGAGGTCGGGGTGATGCCGTGCGCCTCGTTGAAGGCGATCTGCTTCTCGCGGCGGCGTTCGGTTTCGTCCATCGCCCGCTTCATCGAATCGGTGATCCGGTCGGCATAGAGTATGGCCGTGCCGTGGACATGGCGGGCCGCCCGGCCGATGGTCTGGATCAACGAACGCTCCGAGCGCAGAAAGCCTTCCTTGTCGGCGTCGAGAATGGCCACCAGCGAGACCTCGGGAATGTCCAGCCCCTCGCGCAGGAGGTTGATACCGACGAGCACGTCGAACTGGCCAAGGCGCAGGTCACGGATGATCTCCACACGTTCCACGGTGTCGATGTCCGAGTGCAGATAGCGCACCCGGATCCCGTTCTCGGTGAGGTAGTCGGTCAGATCCTCGGCGAGGCGCTTGGTGAGCGTCGTGACCAGGATGCGCTCCTCGACCGCCACCCGGCGCTTGATCTCGCCGAGCAGGTCGTCCACCTGGGTCATGGCCGGGCGCACCTGCACCTCGGGGTCGATCAGCCCGGTGGGACGCACCACCTGCTCCACCACCTGCCCCTGATGGGTCGCCTCGTAATTGGCCGGTGTCGCCGAGATGAACACCGTCTGCGGCATCAGGCGTTCGAACTCCTCGAACTTGAGCGGCCGGTTGTCCACCGCCGAGGGCAGGCGAAAGCCGTATTCGACGAGATTCTCCTTGCGTGAGCGGTCACCTTTGTACATGGCGCCGACCTGCGGAATGCTCACGTGCGACTCGTCCACGAACAACAGGCCGTCCGGGGGAAGATAGTCGATGAGCGTCGGCGGCGGCTCGCCCGGCGCGCGGCCCGACAGGTGTCGGGAATAGTTCTCGATGCCCTTGCAGAAACCCAGCTCGTTGAGCATCTCCAGGTCAAAACGGGTGCGCTGCTCGATCCGCTGCGCCTCGACCAGCTTGCCGGCCTGCTGAAAATAGGCGACCCGGTCGCGCAATTCGTCCTTGATACCATCGATGGCCTTGAGCACCGTGGCCCGGGGGGTCACGTAATGACTGGACGGATAGACCGTGAAGCGCACCAGCTTGTGCTTGAGGTGGCCGGTGAGCGGGTCGAACAGGGTCAGATGCTCGATCTCGTCGTCGAACATCTCCACGCGCACCGCCAGCTCCGCGTTCTCGGCCGGGAAGATGTCGATGACGTCACCGCGCACACGGAAGGTGCCACGACGGAAGTCCACATCGGCGCGAGCGTACTGCATGGTCACCAGACGGCGCACCAGATCGCGGTGGGCCATCTTCTCGCCCTCGCGCAGGTGCAGCACCATGCTGTGGTAGTCCACCGGATCGCCGATGCCGTAGATGCACGACACGGTCGCCACGATCACCACGTCGCGCCGCTCCATGAGACTCTTCGTGGCCGACAGGCGCATCTGCTCGATGTGCTCGTTGATGCTCGAATCCTTCTCGATGAACAGGTCACGCGAGGGCACGTAGGCCTCGGGCTGATAGTAGTCGTAGTAGGAGACGAAGTATTCGACTGCGTTCTCGGGCAGGAACTCGCGGAATTCCGAGTAGAGCTGGGCCGCGAGCGTCTTGTTGTGCGCCAGCACCAGGGCCGGCCGGCCACAGCGGGCGATCACGTTCGCCATGGTGAAGGTCTTGCCGGAGCCGGTCACGCCGAGCAGGGTCTGGTACATCAACCCGTCCCCGATCCCCTCCACCAACCGGTCGATCGCCGCGGGTTGATCCCCGGCCGGCGGGAAGGGTTGATGAAGGCGGAACGGACTGCCTTCGAAAGTCACCACCCGCCCCGATTGTGCTGCGTCCGACATGCTAGAATTTTCACTTTTGCGGCGCCGCCACATGGGGCTGCCGCGAAGTCAAACGAACTTTCGATTATTCCGCGTCCCCCTCGGTGACGCAACCGGATGGAGCTGACATGACCTCGTCGATCTTTGCCGCTGTGGAGATGGCCCCACGCGACCCGATTCTCGGCCTCAACGAAGCCTTCCAGGCGGACACCCGCGCCGAGAAGGTGAATCTGGGCGTCGGCGTGTATTACGACGACAACGGCAAGATCCCGCTCCTCGCTGCGGTCCGCGCTGCCGAAGAGGCCCGCCTGCAAGCCGCACCGCCGCGCGGCTACCAGCCCATCGAAGGCGCGCAGATGTACAACAAGGCGGTTCAGGGCCTGCTGTTCGGCCCGCAGTCGGCGCTCGTCGAGGCTGGCCGCGCCGTCACCTTCGAGGCCCTGGGCGGCACCGGCGCCCTCAAGGTCGGCGCCGACTTCCTGTTCCGCATCGATCCGAAGGCCCAGGTGCTGATCTCCAACCCGAGCTGGGAGAACCACCGCGCCCTGTTCGAGGCCGCCGGCTTCGACGTTGGCACCTACCCGTACTATGACGCGCAGACGCGTGGCGTGGACTTTCCCGCCATGCTCGACGGCCTGCGTGCCGCCGACGCCGGCACCATCGTCGTGCTCCACGCCTGCTGCCACAACCCCACCGGCGCCGATCTGGACGCCACCCAGTGGGCCCAGGTCGTCGAGGTGATCCGCGAGCGCGGCCTGGTCGCTTTCATCGACATGGCCTACCAGGGCTTTGCCGACGGCATCGAGCCGGACGCGGTGGCGCTGCGCCTGTTCGCCGAGTCGGGGCTGGAGTTCTTTGTCGCCAGCTCCTTCTCCAAGTCCTTCTCCCTCTACGGTGAGCGCGTCGGTGCCCTCACCATCGTGACCGAGAACAAGGAAACCTCGGCGCGCGTGCTCTCCCAGGTCAAGCGCGTGGTGCGCACCAACTACTCCAACCCGCCGACCCATGGCGGCGCCATCGTCGCTGCGGTACTCACCGACGCCGGTCTGCGCAAGCAGTGGGAAGACGAGCTGGCCGGCATGCGCGACCGCATCCGCCTCATGCGCTCGGCCCTGGTGGAAAAGATCGCCGCCGCCGGCGCGAACCAGGATTTCTCGTTCGTGGTCCGTCAGCGCGGGATGTTCTCGTTCACCGGCCTGAGCGTCGATCAGGTCGAACGGCTCAAGCAGGAATTCGGCATCTACGCGGTATCCTCCGGCCGGATCTGCCTGGCCGCCCTGAACTCCGGCAACATCGACTATGTAGCCAATGCCATCGCCCAGGTCGTCAAGGGCTGAGCGCTTAGCGCCCACAACAAAAGACGGCGCCCCAGGGCGCCGTCTTTTGTTCACCTGCGCCTACTGACGCAGATCGCCCGGTCCGACGGGGATTTCGAAGGCTTCGTCCGGCGCTTCGACCGGCACGGCCTTATCAGCGCCTTCCGCCTGCGGCGCACCCTCAGTGTTTTCACCGCCTTCCGAGGCGGCCACACTCGGAGGCGCCGCCGGCTTCGGGGTCTCGAGCACCGGCGCGGCCAGCGAACCGGAAACGGTGATCGGCACACGCACGCGCCGTCCGCCCGACACCACCGTGGCACCCACCTTGCCGCTGAGCGAATCGAGCTTGCCGACCTCGACACGACCGTTCGCGTCGAGGGCGCCGGCAGCGAGGCGCTCCAGGGTCACGAGGGTGCGCTCACCGTCATAATCAATTTTCCCGGACAGGGTTTCGAACCGGGTTTCCCCCCCCTGGATCTTCCCGGTCCCGCGTTCGCGTAAGGCAGCGGCAAAATCCATGCCGCGGAGCACACCGTTGTCGATACTGAAGCGCCCCTCGATCCGCTTGGCCACGGAAATGGCCGAGGTCTGGACACCCGCCGCCGACAAGGCGAACTGACCATCGACAGCCCCCTCGAGGCGCACGCTGCTGCCCACCGCATTCATGAGTCGTCTGGCGTCGATCTTGCCCAGCGTCAGATCCACCTCCAACTGCGCCCCCTGAGCAAAATCGAGCCGCCCGGTGGCGCTTGCCTTGCCCGAGAACACGGCTGCTTCGAAACGTGAGATATCCAGGCCATCACCTCGCAAGGTGCCGACCAGCTGGTAGCTGTCCATGGTGAGCTTGGGAAAGACCCCCAGCGCGCGGTTGATGGCCACCACATCGACACCCAGAGCATCGCCGTTCGCGTTCAAGGTCGCACGGACGGCATTGTCCGGCGTCACAAGCGTGACCGCACCCGGATGGTCGAAGCTCACGTCGCCGGTGAAACCACCCCAGCGTTCGGGGCCGATCCGGACCGCCGCATCGGCCACATGGATCCCGCTCAGGTCTTCCCTGACCGTGTTGGCTGCCAACAGGCGCGAGAGCGCATCCGCGCGCGCCTCCAGCCCCACGAGCGAGGCCTTGAAGCGCCACGCCACGGCGCGGATCGACGCAGGCCAGTCCGGGGTCAGGTACAGCCCCTCGGCACGCAGGGATGGCATCGTTGCCACGCGCAGATCGGACAACTCGAGGCTTCCACCCCCGAACGCCGACAGGCGCATCGAACCGAAGCTCACCGGGGCACCCACATGATGCGCCAGCGCCGCCTCGATCTCGGGGCGATGCCGCTCCGGCAGCAAGAAGGCCGCAACGACGAGGGCCGCCACCGCGGCGATGGCGGCCAGGGGCAGGAAGGCCCGCCACATGCGGCCAAGGAAGAAACGGGTGGCGATCATCCCGCCACGCGTCCGGTCCGCCAGGTTCGGCCCCCGAACCCCGTCGATCGGCGTGGGTGCCGGCAGTGCCACGTCCGGGGGAAACTCGCCGGTAGCGATGACCGGTTCCCGGGGATCTCCCGGCACGTAGGGGGCCACCTCATCTGCCGCAGGCGCGGCGGGCTCGACGCGTGCCGGCGCATCGAGCTGCTCGTCAGCCGCCACGGGCGGTTCGGCTTCGCTCACCCTCGTATCGGCGGAGCCGTCCGCTGTGGTCATGGACGGTTCCGGGGTCGCCCCGATCGATGCGTCGTCAGGCGTCAGATCGAAATCGACCGGCGCGTCGCGTTCGGCGCCGTTGCCGGACACCTCGGTGCCCTCCGCTGCGTCGGCCAGATCAGCAGATACGATATCCGGAGGCGCTGTCTCCACGGCATCTTCGGCATCGATCTCGGCGCCGACGAAATCCATCTCGATGCCGGCGGTCTCGCCTTCCGGCTGTATCCAGCCCAAGCGCAACAGCTCCTCGGTCGCGGTGTCGATGGCCAGCGAGGCGCCGAAGCGACGTTTGAGCTCCCGGACCGACAGGCGGCCGTCGACCAGCAACAGCATGGCGCGCAGTTCATGCGACGCGATCGATCTGGGCTGGCGTGCCCGGGACTCGCCTTCCTCGGTACGTACGTAGACGGATTCTTCCTCAATCATCCAGCACCCCGCATCGCGGCATTATTGACCTGAATCTAATCAATCGGCATTTTCGCACAAAAAGTTGACACCTCAAGAACCGGTTTCTATAATTCGCGCTTCTTTCAGTTCCCCGATAGCTCAGTCGGTAGAGCGACGGACTGTTAATCCGCAGGTCCCTGGTTCGAGCCCAGGTCGGGGAGCCAACTGAATTCGAGGGGTTGTCGCCATGCGACAACCCCTTTTTCATCGGCCAAACGCCATCGTAGTTGAGGCGGCACGCCGTGTCACGACGCGCGCCCGATTCCCGTTTGCTGCTATAAATGGAGCAGCACGACAGTTTCGAGATACCGGGTCGATCGAATGACCAATTCCACGCCAACGCCTCTTGTCGACACGCTGGGCCGCCCGATCCGCGATCTGCGCATTTCGGTGACCGACCGGTGCAACTTCCGCTGCACCTACTGCATGCCACGCTCGGTGTTCGACAAGAACTACCAGTTCCTCGCGCGCACCGAGTTGCTCAGCTTCGAGGAATTGCATCGGATCGCACAGGTGTTCAACCGGCTGGGGGTTCGCAAGATCCGCATCACCGGTGGCGAACCCCTGCTCCGGCGCAATGTGGACAAGCTGATCGGGGTCCTGAAGTCGATCCCCGATCTTGAACTGACCCTGACCACCAACGGTGTCCTGCTGCCACGCATGGCGCCCAAGCTGGCCGAAGCCGGGCTCGATCGGGTCACCGTGAGCCTCGACGCGCTGGACGACGCCACCTTCCAGAAGATCGCCGACGTGGACCTGAGCGTCGAGGACGTGATCAGCGGCATCGACGCCGCGCGCGACGCCGGCCTCCGGCCGGTGAAGGTGAACATGGTGGTCAAGCGCGGCATCAACGACGATCAGATCGTCGCCATGGCCGAGCGTTTCCGCGGCAGCGGCCACATCCTGCGCTTCATCGAGTTCATGGACGTGGGCACCAGCAACGGCTGGCGCATGGACGACGTGGTGCCCTCGCGCGAGGTCGTCGAGCGCATCCATGCGCGATTCCCGCTGGAGACGGTCGACCCCAACTACACCGGCGAGGTGGCCGAGCGCTGGCGCTATGTGGATGGCGCCGGCGAGATCGGTGTCATTTCCTCCGTCACCCAGGCCTTCTGCCGCGACTGCAGCCGCATCCGCCTGTCCACCGAAGGCAAGCTGTTCACCTGCCTGTTCGCCAGCGCGGGTTTCGATCTGCGCACACCGCTGCGCGATGGCGCGAGCGATGATGAACTGGCGGGCATGATCGCGCAGCTGTGGCGCCAGCGGGCCGACCGCTATTCCGAGATCCGCTCGGAAAACACCCGGCCGCTCAAGCGCATCGAGATGTCCTACATCGGCGGCTGAGCTCCGCCACCCTCGCCACCGACGCGCCTCAGACGCCCTCGTCCTCGACGTCGTCGACCGTTTCGGGCAACTCGTCCAGCTGCGCCGCCTCGATCTTGCGGAAATGCGCGCTGATCTTGCGTGAGCTGGTCTGCACGTCCTTCACATCCTTGCCGGCCTGATCGATATGGCGCGCCAGCGCCTGCATGCGGTCGTCGAAGCGGGTGAAGTCCTTGGCCAGCTTGGCCAGGGCGTCCTTGATGACATGGATCTGCTTGCGCGTCTCGACATCCTTGAGCACCGCCCGCGCGGTGTTGAGCACGGCCATGAGCGTGGTCGGCGACACCACCCAGACCTTCTTCTCCTGAGCGTAGGTCACCAGCTCCGGATGGTAGGCATGGATCTCGGCGAACACCGCCTCGGCCGGCACGAACATCACCGCGCCGTCGGAGGTCACGTTGGGGATCACGTACTTGCCGGAAATGGCGTCAATGTGGCGTTTGACGTCGCTACGGAAGGCGCTGGTCGCCAGGCGCCGGTCGGCATCGCCCACGTCCGCATCGAACATCCGGTGATAGTTCTCGAGCGGGAACTTGGAATCGACGGCCACCAGACCGGTCGGCTCGGGCAGCTTGAGCACGCAGTCGGCGCGCACGTTGCCGGGCAGGGTGAACTGGAACTCGTAGGCGTCCGGCGGCAGGATGTTGCGCACCAGGGCTTCGAGCTGCACCTCGCCGAAGGCGCCACGTGCCCGCTTGTCGCCGAGCAGTTCCTGCAGGCTCACCACATTGGTGGTCAGGCCGTCGATCTTCTTCTGCGCCTCGTCGATGGTGGCCAGCCGCGCCATCACGTTGGCGAAGGTCTCGTTGGTCTTCTTGAACCCCTCGTCGAGGCGCTCGTGCACCTGCCCGGTGATCTTCTCCAGGCGCTCGTTCACCGTCTTGGTCAGCGCCTCGATGCTGCGCGCCATCTGCTCGGAGGCGCCGCGCAGGCCGGTCTCGAGCAGCTCGCGGTCCTTGCGCGCATGCTCGCCCAGGCGGGCCAGGGTCTGCTCGATCATTTCGCTGCGCAATTTGGCCTGGGTGCGTTCGAAGGTGTTGTTCAGCTCGGTGAGCTTGAGCGTCGTGTCGCTGCGCTGCTCGCCCAGCTGGGTCTGAAGAATGAGCTTGAGCCCGTGCATGGCCTCCCGGGTCGCGCCCATGTCGGCCTCCACGCGCTCGCGCAGGCGCCCGACCTGCGCTTCGGTTCCCGCCGCCAGACGCTCGCTCTGCGCCGCCAGGCCACCGTGCAGATCGTTGAGCAGCTCGCGATGATGGCTCTCCACCAGTTCGCGCATGGTGTCGTTCACCGCCACGGGCAGTTCCGAGCGCAAAACGCGCAGACGGGCGATCAGCCACAGCACCGCCACCAGCAGGATGACAAGGCCACCTGCAAGGCCATAGAGAAGTTCGGATTGGGTCACCGCGACACCCGCCTGTTCGACACCGGGCGAGTATAGCAGCGGGTCCGGCTCACTCAGACGGCATCGCGCAGCAGGGCCAGTGGCGGCTGGCGCAACAGGCGCCGCGCCCCCAACCAGCCGGCAAGCACCACCCCGGCGCCACCGACCAGCGCCCCGACCAGGACCGGTGCGAGTGCCGGTACGTAATCCATCTCGAACACCTTGCTCGCCAGCAGCCAGCCCACCAGACTGGCGCCGACGCCGGCCAGGGCGCCGGCGATGCCGCCCATGGCGAGAAATTCCACCAGCAGGGTCTGATGCAACTGCACCCGGCGGGCGCCCAGCGCCCGCATGACCGCAAACTCGCGGGCGCGCTCGTCCTGGGTCGACTGCAACGCGGCCAGCAAGACCACGACGCCCGCGGCGAGCGCGAAACCGAACACCAGCTGGACCACCGTGATCAGGCGGTCGATCATGCCCTCCACCTGGGCGAGCACCGCGCCGACGTCGATGATGGACACGTTGGGAAACGCCCGCGACAAGGCGAGGCCGAAGTCGCTTCGGGCGTCCGGGAGGTGAAAGCTGGTGATGAGGCTCGCCGGATAGCCGTGCAACAGGCCCGGCGAAGCGACGAAGAAGAAGTTCACCCGCATGGAATCCCAGCGCAGATCGCGGACGCTGGTCACTGGCGCGCTCACCCGCTGGCCGGCGACGTCGAAGGTCACCTTGTCCCCCACGTGGATGCCGAGCGTGTCGGCCACACCGCGTTCGATGGAGAACGCCGGCGTTTGCGCCGCCCCATGCCAGGCGCCGGCGACGATGGTGTTGCCCGCCGGCAGACGGGCACTGTAGGAGAGGTTGAACTCGCGCTCCGCCAGCCGGCGGGCGCGGCTGTCCTCGTAGTGTTCGGGAGACACCGGTTGCCCATCGACGGCCACCAGACGCCCGCGGATCATCGGCTCCATGGTCGGTGCGGGCAGCCCGGCGTCGGTGAAGAAGCGCTCGAAGTCCGCGCGCTGGTCGGGCTGCAGGTTGATCACGAAGCGATTCGGCGCGTCCGCCGGCACCGTGTCGCGCCAGGCAGCGAGCAGATCGGCACGGACCAGGGTGAGCACCAGCAAGGCCATCAGACCGAGGCCCAGGGCCATGGCCTGAATGACATGGGCGCCGAGGCGTCGTCGCAGCGCCTGGAAACCATGGCGCCAGCCCCCCCCGGCGGCCCGTCCGCCAGACGCAGCCAGACGGAACCCGGCCGCACTGAGCAGCGCAAAACCGGCCAGCGCGAGCACGAAGCCCAGGCTGACCCAGCCGCCCAGGCGCGCATCTCCTGCCACCCACAGCACGATCAGCACCAGCGTTGCCAGTCCGCTCGCCCAGGCGGCAGCGCCCAGCTTTCGCCCCGCGCTCATTTCGCGGCGCATGACGCGCAGGGTGGGCACCCGCGACAGTCCGATGAGATGGGGGAGTACGAAGCCGAGCATCAGCACCAGCGCCACCACCACGCCGTGCGCCAGCGGTATCGCCCCGGGCGGCGGCAGCCGAGAGCCCAGCAGTGGCGCCAGCGAGGCCGCGAGCGTGCCCTGTAGCGCCCAGGCGATGGCGATACCGGCCGCGGACGCCACCAGCGCAAAAATCGCGAATTCGACCAGATGCATGCGCACCAGCTGCCCCTGACGCGCGCCCAGGCAGCGCAATACCGCGCAGCCGTCGAGATGGCGCAGCATGAAGCGGCGTGCGCTCAAGCCAATGGCCACTGCCGCCAGTACCACGGCCAGGGTCGCGGCCAGGCGCAGGAAGCGTTCGGCACGGGTCAGCGCGATATGGACCTCGGGCCGTGCATTGTCGATGGATTCGATTTTCTGGCCGCGCGTCAGCGTCGGCTCGATCTGTTGCCGGAACGCCGCCACGCGGGCCTGCTCGCCGGCCAGATGCAGCCGGTAGATCACCCGCGAGCCGGTCTGAATGAGGCCGGTGGCCGGCAGGTCGACGACGTTCACCATGACCCGCGGCAACATGCTGAAGAAGTTGGCACCCCGGTCGGATTCGAAGGTCAGCACCCCCCCCACCCGCAGATGAGCATCGCCGAGTTGGAGGGTATCGCCGACGTGCAGGCCGAGCGCCGCCATCACGCGTTCGTCCGGCCAGATCTCGCCAGCGGCCGGCATGTGACTGACCACCGCATCCGGCGCATTGCGCGCCGGCGCGACGCGCACCTGTCCGCGCAGGGGGTAGGCCTCGGACACCGCCTTCACCGCCACCAGCTGGAATGCCTCGTCGGTGCTGACCATGCTCGAAAAGGTGAGCGTATCGGCCGTCTCCAGCCCCGCCCGGCGGGCCGCGTCCCGCACGCTGTCCGGCCAGGGCGTATCGGCCCGCAACAGCAGGTCGCCGCCGAGCAGCTGATTGGCTTCCCGGTCGAGGCTGCGCGAGACACGGTCGGTCAGCAGCCCGACGCTCACGAGACTGGCGACGGCGACGATGAGCGCGAGGGCGAGCAGGTGCAGTTCGCCGGCGCGCAGGTCGCGCCAGAGCATGCGCAGGGCAAGGCGAAGCGTGATCATGGCCGATGGAGTCGCGCGGCGACGCAAAGGTTCCTCAGACGGCCAGCAGACGCTCGACCAGACGCACCCAGTAGGTCACCCCGACGGGGATCACCGCATCGTTGAAATCGTAGTGCGGGTTGTGCAGCATGCAGCCGCCCTCACCCGGTCCGTTGCCGATCCACACGTAGGCCCCCGGCCGCTCCTGGAGGAAATAGGCGAAATCCTCGGCGCCCATGCTCGGTTTCTGGTCGGTGAGTACCGCCTCGCCGCCCACCACCTCGCGCGCCACCTCGGCACACCGATCCGCCTCGTCGGCGCTGTTGATGGTGGCCGGATATCCGCGCCGGAACTGGAAGTGCACGTTCACCCCGTGCGCGGCACCGATACCCTGGCAGACCCGCTGCATGGTGGTCTCGATGCGGGCCTGCACCTCGCGGCTGAAGGCACGCACGGTGCCGGTCAGGCGGGCCCGGTCGGGAATCACGTTGTAGGCTTCGCCCGCCTGCATGCGCGTCACCGACACCACGGCGGCGTCGAGCGGATCGATGCTGCGGCTGACCACCGTCTGCAGGGCCTGGATCATGGCCGCCGCCGCCGGCACCGGGTCCACCCCTAAGTGTGGCATGGCTGCATGGGCGCCGTGGCCGGTGATGTCGATGTCGAAGCGGTCCGCCGAGGCCATGACCGGCCCGCGATGCACGGCGAAGGTGCCGGCGGGCAGGCCCGGCCAGTTGTGCATGCCGAACACCCGGTCGATGGGGAAGCGATCGAGCAGACCGTCCTCGATCATCTCGCGCCCGCCGCCATCGCCCTCTTCGGCCGGCTGGAAGATGAACACCACGGTGCCGTCGAAGTCCCGATGCTTCGCCAGGTGCTCCGCGGCCCCGAGCAGCATCGTGGTGTGGCCGTCGTGGCCGCAGGCGTGCATGCGCCCTTCGTGACGGGAGTGATGGGCGAAGCTGTTGCGCTCCTGGATCGGCAGCGCGTCCATGTCGGCGCGCAAGCCGATGCTGCGCGCCGAGTGGCCGTTGCGGATCACGCCCACCACGCCGGTGCGGCCGATGCCGCGATGGGTTTCGATGCCAAACGCCTCGAGGCGTTTGGCGACCAGTTCCGCAGTCCGGTGTTCCTGGAACGCCACTTCCGGGTGGGCATGGATGTCCCGCCGCACGGCGGTCAGGTGGGGGTGTTGTTCGACGACGGCGTCAATGAGCTTCATGCGCCCTCCTGTCTGTATTCATGTTCCGAATTCGACAGTGTATCGCCGCCTCGAGGTCCGTGTTCACGGATCGGCCGGCGCCGGTTCTTCGTCCGTGGCCCGCTTCACCGGCGGCAAGGTGTGCAGGAAGGCAACCGCCTCCTGCTCGATCCGGGTGCGCGCCATGGGCGGCAGGCTGCGCCAGACGCGGCGGCCGTAGGGCCTGTCCACCATGCGCGGATCACACACCACGAGCACGCCCTTGTCCCGTTCGGTGCGGATCAGGCGACCGGCGCCCTGCTTCATGTTGATGACCGTGCGCGGCAGCTGGTAGGTCATGAACGGATTGACGCCGATCTTGCGCAGATGCTCGATGCGCGCCGCGAGCACCGGATCGTCGGGGGGCGCGAAGGGCAGCTTGTCGATGACCACCACCGAGAGCGCGTCACCGGGCACGTCCACGCCCTCCCAGAAGCTCTGGCTGGCCACCAGCACCGCATTGCCCAGCGCGCGGAACTGCGCCAGCAGGGTGCTGCGCGAGGCTTCGCCCTGCACCAGCAGGGGCAGCGCCAATCCGGCGCGTTCGAGCTTGTCGGCCAGGCGCTCGTGGATGAGGCGCATGGCGCGCAGCGAGGTGCACAGCACGAAGGTGCGCCCCTGCGCCGCCTCGATCAGCGGGAAGGCCACGTCGGCCACGGCGTCGGGATAGCCGGGATCGTTCGGATCCGGCATCGGGGTGGGTGCGTACAGCAGCGAGCGCGCTTCATAATCGAAGGGGCTGCCCCAGACCGCGCAATCCGGCGCCGTCTCGAGCAGGTTGAGGCCGAGCTCACGCATGTAATGGCTGAAGTCCGCCCCGACCGCCAGGGTGGCGGAAGTGAAGATCCACGCCCGTGGATGCCCTTCCATCTGGCGCACGAACAGGGCGCCGACCTGCAGCGGCGTGCTGTGGATCAGGATGGACTGGGTGAACACCTCCACCCAGCGCACCACCTGCGCCTCTTCCGGGTGGCGCCAGCGCTGCAGGCGAACGAACAGCTCGTCGAGCCGCCGCAGGCAGTTGGCGAGCCCTTCCGAACGCTCGGCCTGGGTGCCGAGGAGCTTGCCGAAGCGCTCCAGCTCGGCATGCAGGCCATCGAGCGCCTGGGTGAATTGTGGATGCCGATCGAGCTGGTCCATGCCGATGCGCAGGTTTTCGCCATTCACGCTCAGGCGCCAGTCGCGGGCCGCCTTCTCCAGTTTGCGGGTCGCTTCGATCAGGTCGCGGCAGTCGGCGGCGCCCGCCAGGGTCTCGGTGCGCGTGTCCCGCGCCAGCTCGATCACCTGGGCGCTGGAGACCGATTCGCCGAAGAACAGGGTGGCGGTCTCGGGCAGCTGATGGGCCTCGTCGAAGATGACGGTGTTGCATGCCGGCAGCAGCTCGCCCATGCCCTCGTCGCGCAGCACCACGTCGGCGAAGAACAGATGGTGATTGACCACCACCACGTCGGCGTCCATCGCCGCACGGCGCGCCCGCAGGATGAAGCACTCCTTCACGTTGGGACAGTCCTGGCCGAGGCAGTTGTCGCGGGTGGAGGTGGCCGCGATCCAGGCCGGGCTGTCTTCGGGCACGTCGTGGCATTCGGCCTTGTCGCCGGTGCCGGTGATCTCGGCGAAGCGCACGATCTTGCGCAGATGCGCCACCTCCTGCGGAGAGCGGAAGCGCCCTTCGCTGGCGTTGCGCGCCAGATGATAGTGGCACACGTAGTTGGCGCGCCCCTTGAGCAGCGCGGTGCTGAGCGGCAGCTTGAGCGCGGCGCGGACGGTGGGCAGATCGCGCCGGTAGAGCTGGTCCTGGAGCGTCTTGGTTCCGGTCGAGATCAACACCTTGCCGCCCGACATCAGCGCGGGGACGAGATAGGCGAAGGTCTTGCCGGTGCCCGTGCCCGCCTCGGCGATCAGCACGCCGTTGGCCTTGATCGTCGCCTCGATCCGTTCCGCCATCTCCTGCTGCTGCGCGCGCGGCGCAAATCCCGGCACGGCGTCGGCAAGAGCCCCGTCGGGCGCGAAGACATCGGTCAGCGTGCTCATGGCGAGTCCAGCGGATCGACCCGTAGCCAGAACACGGCGCCGGAGGCCCGGCTGGCGTTGCTGGTGCGACCGATCTCGATGCCCCGGTCGTCCGTGGTCTGTTCAGCGCCGCCGACGGGCATCCACTCGCCGAGTCGGCCTTCGACCTCGGTCTCGAGACGGAACACCTGGGCGCGACCGCGCGCGTCCATCTGGCTGCGCTCGGGGCTGATCACCACACGCACCCGCGAGCCGTGCACTTCCGGTTCCGCGATGACCCCGGAACCCACGTCCCGATAGGTGGTGCCGCGCACCACCCGGGTGCCGTCCGGCCGGATGAACACCTGGCGAAACGGGAGCGGCACCGAGGTGCCCAGAAACAGGCTCGCACGCCCGCCATCGAGAGTATCGACGAACTGCTCGCCACCCTGGCGCAGGCTCGATGAGCCGACGGAACCGCCGATGCGTGCGGAACCGATCTGGATTTCGGTATTTCGCCGGTCCGGTGTATCCGGCAAGCGGATGCGCACGTCGTCGTTGCCGAGCTCGCCGCCCACGCCGAGATCCCGATGCGTCTCGCGGGCGTCCAGTGCGGAGCGCACCCGGATGCGCAGCCGCTGGGCCGGTCGATCGATGGCCTCGAGGGCGGCGCGCAGTTCGACCAGGTTGGCCGCATCGGTACGAATGAGCAAGGTGTCGTTGATGCCACTGACCCGGCCGCCCGGCGAGACCAGCGGCGCCAGCTTCGGCGCGATGACCTCGGCGCTCAGGTGTCGGGTCTTGAGGATGGTGAGCGGGAACTCGGCACGTGCCGTGACACTGACGCCCATCAGCACCAGTGTCACCACCAGAAAGACGAGTGTCGACGCACGTCTCATACCCGCTCACTCGGGCCGGTGCGCTTCACCCAGATACTCACGCGAGCGCATCTCGAGCAGACGGCTGACCGTGCGCACGAATTCGTTGGCAAAGTTGCCTTCGGTGTACAACTCAGGGGCATCGACCGCGGCGCTCATGATCAACTTGACGCGATGATCATAAAGCACGTCCACCAGCCAGGTGAAACGTCGCGCCTCGTTGGACATGCCGGCGTTCATCTTCGGTACGCCGGAGAGCAGCAGCGTGTGGTGCTCGCGCGCCAGTTCAAGATAGTCGTTCTGCGACCGCGGCCCACCGCACAGCACGGCGAAGTCGAACCACACCACCCCCGGCGCCAGGCGCAGCGCCGTCATGCGGCGACCGAGAATCTCCAGCTCCCCCGCCGCGCCCTCGAAGCCGGCGATCTGGAAGAAATCCTCGCTCATGCGCTGGCGCGCCGCGTCATCGTCGGGCACCAGATATTTCTCCAGCTGCTCCAGCGTCCGCAGCCGGTAATCGGTGCCGTAGTCCACCTCGATGACATCGAAACGCTGCTTGAGCAGCCCGATGGTGGGGAGGAAATTGATGCGCTGCAGACCGTTCGGATAGAGTCCGTCGGGCGGGTAGTTGGAGGTCATCACGAAGATCACCCCGCGCTCGAACAAGGCCTCGAGCAGGCGGCCGAGGATCATCGCGTCGGCGATGTCGGAGACGTGAAACTCGTCGAAGCACAGCAGCCGGGTCTCGTCCGCGATGCGATCGGCCACGGTCTTGAGCGGATCGGGCAGGTGGTTGAGCTGCTTCAGATCGTTCTGCACTTCCTGCATGAAGGCATGGAAATGCACCCGGCGCTTGCGCCGATACGGAATCGACTCGAAGAAGCAATCCATCAGGAAGCTCTTGCCGCGACCGACGCCGCCCCAGAAATAGACGCTCCTGGGCTGCTGCGGCTTGAAGACGTATTTCTTCAGGAAACTCTGCCGGGCAACCTTGAAGCCGAGCAGGTCCGAATACAGGCGCTGGAGGCGCTTGACGGCCGCTTCCTGGGCGGGATCGGGGCTGTAACCGCGCTCTGCCAGGGTGGCCTTGTAGGCATCGATCATGCCGTGTTCCGGCACCTTGAGGACTCGATGGGGCATGGGCAACTACTACCTTCTGGAAATGCCGAAGGCGGGAGTCGGGCGGCGCTGCCACCCCACTCCCACCCTCTGGGTACTGCGATGCGCCTTCTTAGAAGTGCAGCGGGCGCTTGTCGACCGCCAGGGCGGCTTCATGCACGGCTTCCGACAGGGTCGGGTGCGCGTGGCAGATGCGGGCCAGATCTTCCGCGGCGCCATGGAATTCCATGGTCACCACGGCCTCGGCGATCAGTTCGGAGGCATTGGCCCCGATGATGTGCACCCCGAGGATGCGATCGGTCTCGGCGCAGGCGAGCATCTTCACGAAGCCGGTGGTGTCCCCCATGCCCAGCGCCCGACCGTTGGCCAGGAACGGGATCTTGCCGGCGCGGTACTTGACGCCGTCCGCCTTGAGCTGCTGCTCGGTCTTGCCGACCCAGGCGATCTCCGGCGAGGTGTAGATGACCCACGGAACGGTGTCGAAGTTGCAATGGCCGGACTGGCCCGCCATCAGCTCGGCGACCATCACGGCTTCTTCCATGGCTTTGTGGGCCAGCATCGGGCCGCGCACCACGTCGCCCACCGCCCACACGCCGTCCAGGTTGGTCTTGCAGTGATCGTCCACCTCGACGAAACCACGCGCGTCGATCTTGAGGCCCACCGCCTCGGCGTTGAGGCCCGCGGTGTTCGGCACCCGGCCGACGGAGACGATCAGGCGATCGAAGCTCTCTTTCTGCTGGCCGTCCTTGTCTTCATACTCGACGGTGACCGATTTCTTGTTCTTGGCCGGCGTGACCTTGCCCACCTTGACGCCCAGCTTGATGTTCAGGCCCTGCTTGGTGAACACCTTCTGGGCCTCTTTGGCCACGTCCTGGTCGGCGGCGGCAAGGAAGCTGTCCATGGCTTCGAGGATGGTCACCTCGGCACCCAGGCGGCGCCACACGGACCCCATCTCGAGGCCGATCACGCCGGAGCCGATCAGACCGAGCTTCTTGGGCACCGCGTCGATGTCGAGCGCACCGATGTTGTCGCAGATGAGCGTGTTGTCGACCGGGATGCCGTCGAGGTGACGCGCCGTGGAACCGGTGGCGACGATGACCTGCTTCGCCTCGACTTCTTCGTCACCCACCTTGAGCGTCCAGCCGCCGGCGGACTTGGCGACGAAGCTGCCATGCCCCGGCAGCATCGTGACCTTGTTCTTCTTGAACAGGCCCTTGATGCCGCCGGTGAGCTGGTCGACCACCTTGGCCTTGCGGCCGATCATGGTCGGCACGTCGATGCTCGGCTTGCCCACCTTGATGCCCTGGTCGGCAAAGGCGTGGCCAGCTTCCTCGAACAGGTGCGAGGTGTGCAGCAGCGCCTTGGACGGGATGCAGCCCACGTTCAGGCAGGTGCCGCCCAGACGCGGCTCGCCTTTCGGATCGGCGTACGGGTTGGACTCGGCGCAGGCCGTCTTGAAACCCAGCTGGGCGGCGCGGATGGCCGCCACGTAACCGCCGGGGCCACCACCGATGACCACGACGTCAAATTCTTTCTTCGACATTCATCTCTCCCTCATGAGATCGGGCGGGCCTCGTGAGCCCGCCCGTCGGCGTGATTAGACGTCCAGCAGCAGGCGGGCCGGATCCTCGAGCGCTTCCTTCATGGTCACCAGACCGAGCACGGCTTCCCGGCCGTCGATGATGCGGTGATCGTAGGACATGGCCAGGTAGTTGATCGGGCGGATCACGATCTGACCGTTCTCGACCACCGGACGATCCTTGGTGGCATGGATGCCGAGGATGGCCGACTGCGGCGGGTTGATGATCGGGGTGGACAGCATGGAGCCGAACACGCCACCGTTGGAGATGGAGAAGGTCCCGCCGGTGAGCTCCTCGAGGGAGATCTTGCCTTCCTTGGCCTTCTGGCCGTATTCGGCGATCTTCTTCTCGATATCGGCGATGGACATCTGGTCGGCATCACGGATGATCGGCACCACGAGGCCGCGCGGGCTGCCCACGGCGATACCGATATCGAAGTAGCCGTGATAGACGATGTCGTTGCCATCGACCGAGGCGTTCAGGATCGGGAATTTCTTCAGGGCCGCCACGGCGGCCTTGACGAAGAAGCCCATGAAGCCCAGGCGCACACCGTGCACTTTCTCGAACTTGTCCTTGTACTCGGCGCGCAGGGCCATGATCGGGCCCATGTTCACCTCGTTGAAGGTGGTCAGGATCGCGTTCTCGTTCTTGGACTGGAGCAGACGCTCGGCGATGCGGGCGCGCAGACGGGTCATCGGCACGCGCTCTTCCGGACGCTCGCCGTCGGCCACCGTCACTGCCGGCGCCGCCGCAGCGGTGCCCTTCTCGGCGGCCAGGGCATCGGCCTTGGTGACGCGACCGCCACGGCCGCTGCCCTTCACGTCGGCCTCGGCCACACCCTTCTCGTCGAGGATCTTGCGTGCGGACGGGCTGGCGCTGCCGGCCGCGGCCGACGACGACTTGGCCGCGGGCGGCGGCGTGACTTCCGGTGCCGGCTCGTGCGCCTTTTCAGCGCCCTTGGCGGCTTTGGCTTCGGTATCGATCTGGGCGATCAGGTCACCGCTGGTCACGGTCTCGCCGTCGCCCATGATGATCTTGACCAGCACGCCGTCGGCCGGGGCCGGGGTTTCCAGAACGACCTTGTCGGTCTCGATGTCGATCAGGTTTTCGTCGCGCGAGACGGCCTCGCCTTCTTTTTTGTGCCAGCTCACCAGCGTGGCTTCGGAGACGGACTCGGACAGCTGCGGGACTTTGACTTCGATCAGCATGGATTCAACTCCCTCTTATGCTTGATACGTTCGTGTTGTTCGGTTATTCGGAGATGACGCCGAAGGCGTTCTCGATGACTTCTTTTTGCTGCTGATTGTGCTTGGCGTAGTAGCCCACCGCGGGCGAGGCGGATGCCGGACGGCTGACCAGGAGCAGCTGCTGCTTGCCGCCGAGCACCTTGGCCAGATGCTGGCGCGAGGCGAACCAGTACCAGGCGCCCTGGTTGCGCGGCTCTTCCTGGCACCACACCACTTCCTTCAGGTTCGGATAGCGGCCCAGCTCCTCGGTGAACTTGTCGGCCGGGAACGGATAGAGCTGCTCGATCCGGATCACCGCGATGTCCTTGATCTTCTGCTCGCGGCGATAGGCCATCAGCTCGTAGTAGATCTTGCCGGAGCACAGGACCACGCGCTTGACCTTCTTGGCGTCGAGCTTCTCCACATCGCCGATGACGGTCTGGAACTGCCCCTTGGCCAGCTCGTCGAGCTCGGACACCGCCTCCTTGTGACGCAGCAGCGACTTGGGCGTGATCACCACCAGCGGCTTGCGCAGCTTGCGCACCATCTGGCGACGCAGCAGATGGAAGATCTGCGCCGGCGTGGTCGGCACGCACACCTGCATGTTGTTCTCGGCGCACAGCTGCATGTAGCGCTCGAGACGGGCGGACGAATGCTCCGGCCCCTGGCCTTCGTAGCCATGCGGCAGCAGCAGCGTGAGCCCGGCCATGCGGCCCCACTTCGCTTCACCCGAGCTGATGAACTGGTCGATCACCACCTGGGCGCCGTTGGCGAAATCGCCGAACTGGGCCTCCCACACCGGCAGATGCTCCGGCTCCGCGGTCGCGTAACCGTATTCGAAGCCGAGCACGGCCTCTTCGGAGAGGACCGAGTCGAACACCTGCATGCCACCCTGGCCTTCCTGGATGTGCATGAGCGGCACATAGGCGCCCTCGTCCCAGCGCTCGCGGCTCTGGTCGTGCAGCACCGCGTGACGGTGGAAGAAGGTGCCGCGTCCCACGTCTTCGCCGGACAGGCGCACACCGAAACCCTGCACCAGCAGGCTGGCATAGGCCAGGTTCTCGCCCATGCCCCAGTCGATCGGCTGCTCGCCACGGCCCATGGCCGCGCGGTCGGTGATGATCTTCTTGACCCGGGAGTGCAGCACGAAGCCTTCGGGCAGGTCGGTCAGACGTTCGGCGAGGCGTTTGAGCTCGGTCGCCGGCACGCTGGTGTCGCACTCGTCGGTGTATTCCTGACCGATGTACGGCGTCCAGTCCACCGCGAACTTGCGGTTGTGGCCGGAGAGCACCGGATTGGCGAGCAGTTCGCCCTTGTCCAGATGCTCGCGATATTCCTGGATCATCTGGTCCGGTTCGTTCTCGGCACACACGCCTTCGCGCACCAGACGGTCGGCGTAGAGCTTGCGCGTGCCCGGATGCTGCGCCACCTTGCGGTACATCAACGGCTGGGTGACCATCGGCTCGTCCTGCTCGTTGTGGCCGAGCTTGCGGTAGCAGATGAGGTCGATGACCACGTCTTTCTTGAATTCGTTGCGGAACTCGACCGCCAGCGCAGTGACCAGCGCCACCGCTTCCGGATCGTCACCATTGACGTGGAAGATCGGCGCCTCGACCATCTTGAAGATGTCGGTGCAATACAGCGACGAGCGATAGTCACGCGGATCGGAGGTGGTGAAACCGATCTGGTTGTTGACGACGATGTGCACCGTGCCGCCCGTGCCGTAGCCCCGGGTCTGCGAGAAGTTGAGCATCTCCTGGTTCACACCCTGGCCGGCCACCGCCGAGTCGCCATGGATGAGCACCGGCAGGACCTGGTTCTTCTTGGCGTCGTCGCGGCGCACCTGGCGGGCGTACACCGAACCTTCGACCACCGGGTTGATGATCTCCAGGTGGGACGGGTTGAAGGCCAGCGTCAGGTGCACCGGCCCGCCCGCGGTCATCACATCGCTCGAGAAGCCCTTGTGGTATTTCACGTCGCCTGCGGACAGGTCCACTTCGGCCTTGCCCTCGAATTCGGCGAACAGCTCCGACGGGGACTTGCCCAGGGTATTGACCAGCACGTTCAGACGCCCACGGTGCGCCATGCCGATGACGATCTCCTGCGCCCCCAGGGTGCCGGCGACGTTGATCAGCTCGTCCATCGCGACGATGGTGGAGTCGCCACCCTCGAGCGAGAAGCGCTTCTGGCCGACGTATTTCGTGTGCAGGTATTTTTCCAGCGTCTCCGCGGCAGTCACCCGGCGCAGGATGTGTTTCTTCTGCTCGGGTGAATACGACGGGGTCGCCTTGATGCTCTCGAGCCGGGCCTGGATCCAGCGCTTCTGGCTGATATCGGAGATGTACATGTACTCCGAACCGATCGAGCCGCAGTAGGTCTGGCGAACCGCTTCGAGGATCTCGCGCAGGGAAGCCTGTTCGGTCGAGAAGGCGTGGAAGGAGCCGACGTTGAACTGCTCGTTCAGGTCACCTTCCGTGAACCCGTAGTAGGACGGCTCGAGCTCGGCCACATGCGGACGCTCGTTGCGCTTGAGCGGATCCAGGTTGGCCCAGCGGTTGCCCAGGAAGCGGTAGGCGTTGATCAGCTGCAGCGTGCTGACCTGCCGCTTGTTGCCCTCCCCGCCCTTGACGACGCGGACGGGACCACGCTTGGCCATCTGCTCGAAGGCGGTGATGATCGGCGTGTGCGCCACATCGCGCACCGCCGCCGCCGCCCCGGCCTTGAGGCCGTCGAAGTAAGTCCGCCACTCGTCCGGCACGCTGTCCGGGTCGGAGAGATAGGACTCGTAGAGCTCTTCCACAAAGGGTGCGTTGGCACCGAAGAGCATCGAGTTGCTGCGCAATTGTTTCATCATGGTTGCATCACCCGAAATCACTTTGCTCCGCCTGCCCGGAGCGACTCTCTGGGGCATTGCAAAAACGGGATGATCACGCTCGCGCACGATCATCCCGATTTGCTTATTTATTGTGTTTTGCCCCCTCCCTCATTGCTCTTTCAGCCGCGTTGATCGATAGGTACGACATCGCGGCGGGCAGCGCCAACATAGAGCTGCCGCGGACGGCCGATCTTGTATTCCGGATCGGTCATCATTTCTTCCCACTGGGTCATCCAGCCCACCGTGCGCGCCAGCGCGAAGATGCAGGTGAACATGGAGGTCGGGATGCCAAGTGCCTTCTGGACGATGCCGGAGTAGAAGTCGACGTTCGGATAGAGTTTCTTCTCGACGAAGTACTCGTCCTCGAGCGCGATCCGCTCCAGTTCCATGGCCAGCTTGAAGAGGCGATCGTTTTCTAGGCCCAGTTCGGTCAGAACCTCGTAGCACACCTTGCGCATGAGCTTGGCGCGCGGGTCGAAGTTCTTGTAGACGCGGTGACCGAAACCCATCAGCTTGAACGAATCGTTCTTGTCCTTGGCCCGGTTGATGTACTCACCCACGCGGGAGACGTCGCCGATCTCTTCGAGCATTTCCAGGCAGGCCTCGTTGGCGCCACCGTGTGCCGGGCCCCAGAGGCAGGCGATGCCGGCGGAGATGCAGGCGAACGGATTGGCTCCGGAGGAACCGGCCAGACGCACCGTGGAGGTGGAGGCGTTCTGCTCGTGATCGGCGTGCAGCGTGAAGATGGTGTCCAACGCATGCACCAGCACCGGGTTCGGCTTGTACTCCTCGCACGGCGTACCGAACATCATGTACATGAAGTTGGCGGTGTAGCCCAGATCGTTGCGCGGGTACATGAACGGCTGCCCGGCGTTGTACTTGTACGCGTTGGCCACGATCGTCGGCAGCTTGGCCACCAGGCGGTTGAAGGAGACGTTGCGGTGCTCGGCGTCCTGCAGGTCCAGGGCGTCGTGGTAGAAGGCCGACAGCGCGCCGACCACACCGACCATGACCGCCATCGGGTGGGCATCACGGCGGAAGCCGCTGTAGAACTTGATCATCTGGTCATGCAGCATCGTGTGACGCTTGATGGTGACCTCGAAGTCGTCCTTCTGTTGCGCATTGGGCAGTTCGCCGTTCTTGAGCAGGTAAGCCACTTCCAGGAAGTTGCAGTGCTCGGCGAGTTGCTCGATCGGGTAACCGCGATACAGCAGTTCGCCCTTGTTGCCGTCGATGTAGGTAATCGTCGACTTGCAGCTGGCGGTCGAAAGGAAACCGGAATCGTACGTGAAAAGACCGGTCTGGCCGCCCAGCGAACGGATGTCGATGACATCGTTGCCGTGGGTGCCGGACATGATCGGAAACTCGTAGGAGTTGCCGTCGATCGTGAGGTTTGCGCTACGTTCAGTGCTCATGACTCGTCCTCTGTATTACCCGTAGTTATTGCTTGATGCCCGAACCGCCCGATGCCTTTGAATGGCGCAGCATGCCGATGATCGGCTCCCAGCGCGTCTCGGGGCACTCCTTGCTCCCGTTGACCATGGGCCAGAGCTCATGGTCTTCGAGATTGAGCAGCTCCTGCAAAATCTCCAGCTGTGATTCGTCCAGCTGGTCGAATTGTGTTTCGAGGAAGCGCGCGAGCACCAGGTCGAGCTCCAGAAGAGCCCGGCGACAGTGCCAGCGAACGCGCCCCCGATGGATGGTCATACTGCGCGACGGACCATCATGTCCTTGATCTTGCCGATCGCCCGGGTCGGGTTCAGGCTCTTCGGACAGACGTCCACACAGTTCATGATGGAGTGGCAACGGAACAGGCGGTACGGATCCTCGAGATTGTCAAGACGCCCACTGGTGTCCTGATCCCGCGTGTCGGCGAGGAAACGATAGGCCGCCAGCAGACCGGCGGGCCCGACGAACTTGTCCGGGTTCCACCAGAACGACGGGCACGAAGTCGAGCAGCAGGCACACAGGATGCACTCGTACAGCCCGTTGAGCTCCTCGCGCTCCTCGGGCGACTGCAGACGCTCGCGCTCCGGCGCCGGATCGTCGTTGACCAGATACGGCTTGATCGAGTGGTACTGCTTGAAGAACTGCGTCATGTCCACGATCAGGTCGCGGATCACCGGCAGACCCGGCAGCGGACGCAGCGTGATCGGCTGCGGAATGCTGTCCACGTCGGTCAGGCAGGCCAGGCCGTTCTTGCCATTGATGTTCATGGCATCGGAGCCACACACCCCTTCGCGGCAGGAACGGCGGAAGGACAGGGAATCGTCCTTGGCCTTCAGACGCACCAAGGCGTCGAGCAGTTTCTTGTCGGATGGCTCCAGCTCTACGGAAATGTCCTGCATGTAGGGCTTGTCGTCGCGATCCGGATCGTAACGGTAGATCTTGAATTGAACGGTACGTTTACTCATTGTTTCGACTCCCGGACCCTCAGTAGACACGCTTGGCGAGCGCGATCGGCTTGGTGCCTTCGTTCATCGGCTCCAGATTGACCGGCTTGTAATCCAGACGGTTGCCTTCGCTGAACCACAGGGTGTGCTTGAGCCACTCCTTGTCGTTGCGACCGTTCGGGAATTCCTCACTATCGGGCGCATCGTCACGCACATGCGCACCACGCGACTCCTTGCGGGCCTCGGCGGAGATCATGGTGGCCTTGGCGACCTCGATCAGATTGTCCAGTTCCAGGGCTTCGACACGGGCCGTGTTCCAGACCTTGGACTTGTCCTTGATCTCGGTGGTCTTGGCCTGTTCGGCGACCTTGAGGATCTCGGCAACGCCCTCTTCGAGCAATTCCTTGAAGCGGAACACGCCGGCATGCTTCTGCATGGTGCGCTGCATGGCCAGACGCACTTCGTGCACGTCGGTGCCATTGGTCTGATTGTCGAGGCGGCTGATCCGCGCCATCGCGGCGTCAGCGGCGTCTTCGGGCAGCGGCTTGAGGCGCAGGTTGCCGGACTGGATATCCTCGACCACGGTCTCGCCGGCGGACTTGCCGAACACCAGCAGATCGAGCAGCGAGTTGGTTCCGAGACGGTTGGCGCCATGCACCGAGGCACAGGCACATTCGCCGGCGGCATAGAAGCCGGTGACCGGGGCGTTGGGATTGCCAGCCTTCGGCATCACCACCTGACCCTTGTAGTTGGTCGGGATGCCGCCCATCTGGTAATGGCAGGTCGGCACCACCGGGATCGGCGCCTTGATCGGGTCCACACCGGCGAACTGGATCGAGATCTCACGAATGCCCGGCAGGCGTTTCATGATGGTGTCGGGCGACAGGTGGGTGATGTCGAGCATCACGTGATCCTTGTCCGGACCACAGCCGCGTCCTTCGTTGATCTCGGTGACCATGGAACGCGACACCACGTCACGGGAGGCCAGATCCTTCAGCGTCGGGGCATAGCGTTCCATGAAGCGCTCGCCGTCGGCGTTGCGGAGGATACCCCCCTCGCCGCGCACGCCCTCGGTGATCAGCACGCCCGCGCCGGCCACGCCGGTCGGGTGGAACTGCCAGAACTCCATGTCCTCGAGCGGGATGCCGGCACGCGCTGCCATGCCGACACCGTCACCGGTGTTGATGAAGGCGTTGGTGGAGCTGTAGAAGATCCGGCCGGCACCGCCGGTGGCGAACACGATCGCCTTGGCATGGAAGATCGAGACTTCGCCGGTCTCCATTTCCATCGCGGTCACGCCGACCACGTCGCCGTCGGCGTCGCGGATCAGGTCGAGTGCCATCCATTCGACGAAGAACTGGGTGTTGGCGCGCACGTTGCGCTGATACAGCGCATGGAGCATGGCGTGACCGGTCCGGTCAGCGGCCGCACAGGAGCGGGACACCGGGGTCTGGCCATAGTTCTGAGAGTGACCGCCGAACGGACGCTGGTAGATCTTGCCGTTGTCCAGGCGGTCGAACGGCATGCCGTAGTGTTCGAGTTCGACGACCACCTCGTTGGCCTTGCGGCACATGAACTCGATGGCATCCTGGTCACCCAGCCAGTCCGACCCCTTGACGGTGTCGTACATGTGCCAGTGCCAGTTGTCCTCGGTGGAATTGCCCAGCGACGCGGCCACGCCCCCCTGGGCGGCAACGGTGTGCGAACGGGTCGGGAACACCTTGGTGAGCACGGCCGTCTTGAGGCCCGCTTCGGACAGTTGCAGCGCGGCGCGCAGACCGGCACCACCGGCACCGACGATCACCGCATCATAGGTACGTTTCGTGATACTCACGCTCACAGCCTCCACAGAATCTGGGCCGCCCAACCGGCGTAACCGACAAGCAGGAACATAACGACGACGTGCAGCGCGAGGCGCACACCGACCGGCTTGATGTAGTCCATGAAGATGTCACGGACGCCGACCCAGGCGTGATAGAACAGCGACATGAAGAACAGGAAAGTGGCGAAACGCATGAAGCCGCCGGCGAACATGCCGCTCCAGGCTTCATAGTTCATTTCCGGCAGCGCCAGCGCCTTGAACGCGAACAGGACCGTATAGAGCGCCATCAAGGTGGCGGTGACGCGCTGGCCGAGCCAGTCGCGCAGGCCGTAATGAGCCCCGACAACAGTACGCTTTACCATAGTTTCACCCCGATGATCACGGTCAGCACGATGCTCACGCCCAGCACGATCTTGGACGTCAGGCGGGCAGTGGGAAGATCGAGCCCCTTGTGCATGTCGAGCAGCAGGAAGCGGATGCCGGCACAGAAGTGGTGCAGGTAGGCCCACAACAGACCGAACAGGATGATCTTCACCAGCGGGTTTGACACCGTTTCCTTGTAGGCAGCGAACGATTCGGGCGAACCGACACTATTGCCGAACAGGGAAAGGAGCAGCGGCAGCATCAGGAACAAACCTGCGCCACTGACCCGGTGGAGAATGGACACGATGCCCGGGATGGGCAAACGGATCTCGTTCAGCGCCAGATGCTTCGGCCGCTGTTTTCTGACTGTCACTTCGGACATCACTTCCCCCTCATTGCATGACAGCGCCAGCGCTGCCGTACTCCCAAAACAAGCGCATAAGTATAAACGCTCGGTTCTTGCAGACCCGCCCTTTACGGGCGAATCTAGTTCAATTCGTTCAGGTAATAGTGTTCTGCCGTCGAGTAGAGGCCACGACGCCATTCGACGGGTCGGTCACCATAGGTATAAGTCACCCGCTCCACCGACAGCAGTGGAACTCCTTCCTTGACTTTGAGAATGTCCGCGGTCGCCCGGTCGGCCGCGACGGCACGAATCCGCTCTTCGGCGCGGATCATGCGCAGGCCGAAACGCGCCTCGAACAAACTGTAGAGCGAGCCCGACCAGCTTTGAAGAACCTCCAGCGAAAGTCCCTGAAAGATCTCGCCGGGGAGATAAATTTCGTCCACGACCACGGGTTTTGAACTAAATTTCAACAGACGGCGCACGATGATGATCGGCTCGCCCGGCTCGATCGCCAGCACGCGTGACGCCTCTTGCCCCGCCTTGGCGCGCCAGCATTCAAGCGGCAGACTCACGGGATGTGACAGGTCACCATCCTCGGGCACCAGGCGCAAGAAGCGGAACAATGCGCGAGGATCATTATGAGAGGCGACGAAAGTACCCTTGCCCTGCTTGCGGACCAGCAGATTCTCGGCGGCCATTTCGTCGATTGCCTTGCGCACCGTGCCCTGGCTGACGCCGAAGCGTGCGGCCAGCTCCTGCTCGCTGGGAATAGCCTGGCCCGGCCGCCATTCGGCCGATTCGAGGGCTTGCATCATCAAACTCTTGATCTGACGATACAGCGGACTGAAGGTGGGGGACGCAGGTGCCATCGGCGTATTTCAGCACAAAAGTGAATAGGCGTCTAGACTACTCTTTTGTCTTATATAAGACAAAAGACATGAATTGCTTTTTTTAACGCACTGAACTACCATTCGGCGCGATTTGTGCGGATGCAGCATCATACCGTAACAAACCAATCGTCCAGGCGTCAGCTTTCAAACGAACATTGAATGCCAGCGCCGCTTCAACTACTTGGAGAGGGAGTCGTCATGAGCAAAGCCCCAGTTCGCGTCGCCGTCACCGGCGCTGCCGGTCAAATCGGTTACAGCCTGTTGTTCCGCATCGCCAGCGGCGAAATGCTTGGCAAGGATCAACCGGTCATTCTGCAACTGCTGGATCTGCCGCAGGCGCAAAAGGCCGTCAAGGGCGTGATGATGGAGCTGGAAGACTGCGCCTTCCCGCTGCTGGCCGGCATGATCGCCACCGACGACCCCAACGTTGCATTCAAGGATGCCCAGGTGGCCCTGCTCGTGGGCGCTCGTCCGCGCGGCCCCGGCATGGAGCGCAAGGACCTGCTGACCGAAAACGCCAAGATCTTCACGGTCCAGGGCGCCGCCATCGGCCAGCATGCCGATCCGGAGTGCAAGGTGCTGGTCGTCGGCAACCCGTGCAACACCAACGCCTACATCGCCATGAAGACCGCCGAGAAGTTCGGCCGCGTCAACCCGAAGAACTTCACCGGCATGCTGCGCCTGGACCACAACCGCGCCCTGTCCCAGCTCGCATCCAAGACCGGCCGTGACGTATCCAGCCTCAAGAGCCTGGTCGTGTGGGGCAACCACTCGCCGACGATGTACGCCGATTACCGCTTCTGCACCTCCAACGGCGACAACGTCAAGGGCCTGGTGAACGACGAAGCCTGGAACCGCGACGTGTTCCTGCCGACCGTCGGCAAGCGTGGCGCCGCCATCATCGAGGCCCGCGGCCTGTCCTCCGCCGCTTCTGCCGCCAACGCCGCCATCGACCACATCCGTGACTGGGTGCTCGGCTCCAACGGCGAATGGGTCACCATGGGCGTGCCGTCCGACGGCTCCTACGGTATCCCGGAAGGCGTCATCTACGGCTTCCCCTGCACCACCGCCAACGGCGAATACACGATCGTCCAGGGGCTGGAGATCGATGAGTTCTCCAAGGAGCGCATGGGCAATACGCTCAATGAACTGCTCGAGGAACGCGACGGCGTGAAGGATCTGCTCGGCTGATCCGACATCCGACGATGTCACCAGAAACGGGAGCGGCGACGCTCCCGTTTTTCGTTGCGCCCGCGCTTTTTGTTATCCTCGCGGGGCAATATCGACGAGTGACACACGCCCATGCATCCCGACCAGATTCTCTTTCAGGGTGAGCGCGCCCTGCCCCAGCTGCCCGCCATCGACCACTATGCGGGTAGCGAAAAGCTCATCGTCAAGGCCCTGAGCCTCCAGCACTCGCTGGGTCCGGTGTTCGACATCACCTGCGATTGCGAAGACGGTGCGATGGCGGGCCAGGAGACCGAACACGCCCGGATGGCCGCCGCCATGGTCATGAGCGAGGCCAACCGCTTTGGTCGGGTCGGAGCCCGAATCCACGACATCACCCACGCACACTGGCAACGGGACGTCGAGATCCTCGTGCACGAAGCCGGATCACGGCTCGCCTTCCTGACCCTGCCCAAACCGCGCTCGGTCGAAGACGTCGCCATCCAGGTGGCCTATGTCAACGAGCAGCAGCGACTCCACGGCCAGCATCGCCGCCTGCCGATTCATGTGCTCATCGAAACCCATGGCGCGCTGCGTGACGCCTGGGACATTGCCGCGCTCGACGATGTCGAAAGCCTGGATTTCGGCCTGATGGATTTTGTCAGCGCCCACCATGGCGCCATTCCGGCCAGCGCCATGCGCAGCCCGGGGCAGTTCGAACACCCGCTCATCGTGCGGGCCAAATGCGAGATCGCGGCGGCTGCGCTGGCCAATGGCGTCGTCCCGAGCCATAACGTCACCACCGAACTGACCGACACCGATTACATCGAGCACGATGCCCGTCGCGCCCGGCAGGAGTTCGGCTACCTGCGCATGTGGAGCATCCACCCGCGGCAGATCGAGCCGATTCTGAACGCCATGCGTCCCGATTTCTCCGAGATCGAACAGGCCTGCGCCATCCTGAACGCTGCGGCCGACGCTCAGTGGGGACCGATCCGCCATGAAGGCAAGCTGCACGACCGCGCCTCGTATCGCTACTACTGGACCCTGCTCAAGCGCGCCCACGCCACTGGCGCGGACGTGACCGACGCGGCCCGACAACGCTTCTTCTCCGAATGAAGCGCTGTCGGGCCGGGCGCCGGGCGCGACGCCCGGACACCGCCCTCAGTCGTAGCTGAAGAACCCTCGAGCCGTCTTCCGGCCCAGGTAACCGGCCTCCACCATCTCCACCAGCAAAGGCGCCGGCCGGTATTTGGGATCCTTGAAGCCCTCGAACAGCACCTGCATGATCGCCAGCTGCACATCGAGCCCGATCAGATCGCACAGCGCGAGCGGCCCGATGGGATGGTTGGCGCCCAGCTTCATCGCGTCGTCGATCTGTGCGGCACTGGCCAGCCCTTCACCGAGCGCAAAGATGGCCTCGTTGATCATCGGGCACAACAGGCGATTGACCACGAATCCGGGACTGTTGCGTACGTCCACCACGCTCTTGCCGATACGCTCGGCGGCCCCCTGAGCGACCGCATAGGCCGCATCCGACGTCTGCAACCCGCGGATGAGCTCGACCAGCGCCATCATCGGCACCGGGTTGAAGAAATGCATGCCGATCACCCGTTCCGGGCGGTCGGTGGCCGCCGCAATCCGGGTAATCGAGATCGACGACGTATTGCTCGCCAGCACCGCATCGGCCGAAACAATCCGGTCCAGCTCCGCGAACAGCTTGAGCTTGATGTCCAGATTCTCGGTCGCCGCCTCGATCACCAACCCGCACGGAGCCAGCGCGCTCACATCGGTACTGGTCCGGATCCGCGCCAGCGTGGCAGCCTTGTCTTCTGCGCTCGCCTTCTCCTTCTTGATCAGGCGGTCGAGGCTGCCGCCAATGGTGTCCATGGCGCGTGCCAGGGCGTCCTGCGAAATATCGGTCATGACCACGTCGACTCCGGACATCGCAAACGCCTGCGCAATACCGTTGCCCATGGTGCCCGAACCCACCACACCCACCGTGCTGATTTCCAAAATGTCTGCTCCTTGACTGGGTCGTTGACGATGAAGGCCGGCCTTGTGCAGCCTCCATACTTAAGCGTATGGACAATTTAACCGATCACGAGCCAAAGTGACAAACGCGGAAGGACCAGTGCCGTCGTCCCCGAGCGCAGGCGGAAACCCAGCAACCGAACAAAAGGCCGAATCGGAATAAAAGTTCGAAAAATTCGCAAAATGCGTAATAACCCGCATGATGCGGGGATCACAGGCGTGATACCCTTTTAAAGAAAAATTTCGAGACTTTTTCTAGCCCAATCGAGCATCGCCCATGCCGTCTTCCGGCACCCCGCGGGAATCGATTTCCGCACATACACGCGCATTCAAACAACTTGCCCGCGGCGGGCGCCGTTACGCCCTGCCGTGGCTATCCCCCGGTCGCTGGCGCAAGCGACTGATGCTGGTCGGCGTCACCCTGCTGGCGGGGCTGGCCGCAGTCGTCTTTGCCATCGGCGCGGACCTTGCCATCGAGGTGCATCGTCTGCTGTATCACGAGGCCTGGTGGGCGACCCTGATCGTGGCACCCGCCGGTTTCGCCGTCATCGTGTGGGCCACACGTCGCTATTTCCCCGGCACCGAAGGCAGCGGGATTCCTCAGGCCATTGCCGCCTCGCTCACCGAAGACAATCGTATTCGGCGCCAATTCCTGTCGATCCGCGTCATCGTGGCCAAGATGGTACTGACCTTCATCGGCCTGCTTTCGGGCGCATCGATCGGCCGCGAGGGACCGACCGTGCAGGTGGGTGCCTCCATCCTCAACCTGATCAGCGGCAAAAAGCACGGCCGCATCGCACCGACCCGCGACCTGATCGTCGCCGGTGGCGGGGCCGGTGTGGCCGCCGCATTCAACACACCGCTGGGCGGCATCCTGTTCGCCATCGAGGAGTTGTCCCGCTATCGCGCCTTCAAAGCGACCAGCCCGACGCTGGTCGCGGTGATTTTCGCCGGTCTCATCTCGCTGGCCACCCTGGGCAACTACACCTACTTCGGCCAGACGCTGGCGTCGGTCAGCTGGCCGGACGGCCTGTGGCCGGTACTCATGTGCGGCGCTGCCGGCGGACTGGCAGGCGGCCTCATGACCCGCCTGCTGATCGCTTCCTATCGCGGCTTGCCGGGGCGTGTTGGCCAGTTCGCGGCTGACCGGCCGGTCATGTTCGCCGCCATATGCGGGCTGCTCACCGCCCTGACCGGTCTGGCCACCGGCGGCATCACCTGGGGAACGGGCTATGCCGAATCCAAGGCCGCACTCGAAGGCGTCGAGGCGCTTCCCTTCTACTTCATGTTTGCCAAGGCCTTCGTCATCTGGCTCGCCTTCATCAGCGGCATTCCAGGCGGGATCTTCGCACCCGCCCTCGCCGTCGGCGCGGGCATCGGCGCGGACATCGCGCTGCTGCTGCCGGGCGAGAGCAGCTCCGCCATTCTCGTGCTGGGCATGGTCTCGTTCCTGGCCGGCATCACCCAGTCGCCGATCACGTCACTGGTGATCGTCATGGAGATGACCGCCAACCATCAGATGCTGCTCCCCCTGATGGGCGCTGCCGTCGTCTCCCAGGGCTTTTCCCGCTCCGTGGCGCCGGTGCCGCTCTATGACGCCCTGGCCATCGGCATGCTCAAGGACATCACCCGGCAGCTACGTGGCTCGAGTCAGCCGCCCGAACCGCCCGAAACGGAGATGCCGGACCCGCACGAAGCCATGCTCGAGGAAATCATGGGTCCACCCAGACCGGATGAAGAAGACACCGACGCGGACCTGGATGCGCCGAAGCAGGGATCGGAGGCCGAGATGGACGAATCCGCTCCGCCTCCCAAACCGGACACATCATCGTAATCTCCAAAAAAAAACCGCGGCTCCGGCCGCGGTTTTTATTAACGTTGCAGATGCCTCAGTGCTGCATCGCCAGCATCAAGCCGTTGACCTGCTTCACGAAGGTCGCCGGATCGTCGAGCGTGCCGCCCTCGGCAAGCAAGGCCTGATCGTAGAGCACCGTCGCCCAGTCGTCGAAGTGGGTCTGCTCGTCAGCCAGGCGTCGGACCACCGGATGCTCGGGATTGATCTCGAGAATCGGCTTGCTCTCCGGCGCGCTCTGCCCCGCAGCCTTCAGAATGCGCGCCAGATTCATGCCCATGTCCTGATCGTCGGTTACCAGGCACGCCGGCGAGTCGGTCAGTCGATTGGTCACCCGCACGTCCTTGACCCGCTCACCGAGGCTGGTCTTGAAGCGCTCGACAAGCGCCTTGAATTCATCCGCCATCTGCTCGGCGGCCTTCTTTTCTTCCTCGTCCTCGAGCCCACCAAGATCGAGCCCGCCCTTGGCCACGGACTGCAGCGGCTTGCCGTCGAATTCATTCAGATAGCCGATGACCCATTCGTCCACCCGATCGGAGAGCAGCAGCACCTCGATGCCTTTCTTGCGGAACACTTCGAGATGCGGGCTGTTCTTGGCGGCGTTGAAACTTTCGGCGGTCACGAAGTAGATCTTTTCCTGCCCCGCCTTCATGCGCCCGATGTAGTCGGCGAGAGAGACGGTCTGATCCGGGGTGTCCGCCTCGGTGGAGGCAAAACGCAACAGGCCGGCAATCTTGTCCTTGTTGGCGAAGTCCTCACCGACGCCTTCCTTGAGCACGTTGCCGAAGGCCTGCCAGAACGTGGCGTACTTCTCCGCCGCGTTCGTGGCCATGTCCTCCAGCATCCCAAGAACCTTCTTAGTGCACCCGGCACGGATGGTGTCGATGTCCTTGGACTCCTGCAGGATCTCGCGAGACACGTTGAGCGGCAGATCCGCCGAATCGACGACGCCACGCACGAAACGCAGGTAAGTGGGCAGCAGCTTTTCCGCATCGTCCATGATGAACACGCGCTTGACGTACAGCTTGATGCCGTGACGGGCGTTGCGGTCCCACAGGTCGAACGGCGCGTTCTCCGGAACGTAGAGCAGCTGGGTGTACTCGTGCCGGCCCTCGACCTTGGCATGGACCCACGCCAGCGGTTCGGCAAAGTCGTGGCCCACATGCTTGTAGAACGCCTTGTACTCCTCGTCCGTGATCTCGTTTCGCGGACGGGTCCACAGCGCGTTGGCCTGATTGACGGTCTCGTCCTCGTCGCCCTTGACCTGCGCCTTGGCCTCCTCGTCCCACGCCTCCTTCTTCATCAGGATGGGCTGGATGATGTGGTCGGAGTACTTGCGGATGAGCTGGCGCAGTTGCCAGCCGTTGACCAGATCGCGGGCATCCTCGCGCAGGTGCAGCGTGATCTCGGTTCCGCGACCGGCCTTGTCGATCGACTCGATGGTGTATTCGCCTGCCGCGTCCTCACCCATGCTGCAGGTCCAGCGCACGCCCTGATCCGCCGCCAGGCCGGCACGACGGGTGTTCACGCTGACCTTGTCGGCGACGATGAAGGCCGAATAGAATCCCACACCGAACTGGCCGATCAGGTTCGCGTCCTTCTTCTGATCGCCGGTCAGCTGGCTGAAGAACTCGCGCGTCCCCGATTTGGCGATGGTCCCGAGGTTGGTGATCACCTCGTCCCGGCTCATGCCGATGCCGTTGTCCGACACGGTCACGGTAGCGGCGCTCTCGTCGTAGTCGACGCGGATCCTGAGCTCGCCGTCGCCTTCGAACAACTCGGCCTTGTCGAGTGCTTCGAAACGCAGCTTGTCGCAGGCATCGGACGCGTTCGAGATCAGCTCGCGCAGGAAGATCTCTCGGTTCGAATACAGCGAATGGATCATGAGGTGCAGCAGCTGCTTCACCTCGGTCTGGAAATTCATCTTTTCGGCAGTGCTTGCCTCGGACATCGTCTGTCTCCATCAATAACCAACGTGACGTCGATTGTTGATGGGGGCAAGTGTCGAATTTTCAACCCCCGGGCTCACTGCCGCCAGCACCACGGCTATTCGTATCGGATCTCCAGGATCTCGATCTCGCGCGGGCCCGCCGGCGTTACCAGATTGACCACATCGCCCTCGCGCGCCTTGAGCAGCGCCTTGGCCAGCGGCGAGATCCAGCTGATGCGGCCAGCGCCGGCATCGGCTTCGTCCACACCCACGATCTGATAGCACTGCTCGGTGTGGCCCCCGTCATCGGTAATGACCACCGTGGCACCGAAAAAGACCTGGTCGAGCGCCTGCTGGTCTTCCGGGTCGACCACTTTGGCGTTTTCCAGGCGTTTGATGAGGAAACGGATGCGCCGGTCGATTTCCCGCAGCCGCTTCTTGCCGTAGATGTAGTCCCCGTTCTCCGAGCGATCGCCATTACTGGCCGCCCAGGCCACCGTCTCCACCAGCTTGGGGCGCTCGTCGCGCACCAGCTGGTCAAGCTCCGCCTTGAGCGTGTTCCAGCCCCGCCGGGTCATGTAGATCGGCCCGCTGGGGGCGGGGCCGGAGGGGGTTTCCGGAGAATCGTCGTCCTCTTCGGACGCCTTGACGAACGCCTTGCTCATGCCTTGATGGAAACGGCCGGGAAAAGGCGTTCGATGTTAGATCGCGCCGTGCCGCCATGCAAGCGGCGGCACGGCGGCGTCCGCCTCAATGATAGACGGCCGGCTGATTGAGCAGTGTCTGGTAATGGGTGATCAGCTCGTCGAAATCGGCAATCTCCTCCGAACTGGACAGTTCGGCAAGCTCGGCCCGGAACCGACGGGCCGCCGCATCGCGGAAAACCGTCCCGCGGCCGAGCCGCTTGTCGATGACCTCCAGCACGTCGAAGCCGGGAAAGTCCACCACATACAACACGGGGTTGTTGCAAACGACTTCCATGATATGACTCCTTATCATCCGATCCGGTGCATCCCGGATCGCGTCAGGCACTAGATTGGGTGGATTCGGCGCAGATCAAGCGCCGACATGTTGTCATCGCCCGGGGCACCGCATACCATAACCGCGACCTGATTCAATCAACGGCATTTCCGCCAACCGCTTGAGAGACCCCGAGGCAAAATGCAGGACGATTTCACAGACGCCGCCGGCTGGTCGGAAACCCTCATGCTGCTGCGTGCCGAGCACCGGGATCTGGACGCGGCGATCGACCAGCTCTCGGCCAATCCCCTCGGCGATGAACTGCTCCTGAAGCGCCTCAAGAAGCGCAAACTGGCGCTCAAGGACCGAATCAGCCACCTTGAGCGCATGCTCGAGCCCCCGGAGCCGGCCTGACCACCGCTTCCGCCGTAGCCAGACCGCTGCCTGCATTCGTCATGACGGATGCCCGCTGAGGCTTGCCAAAGGCACCCTTCTTGCGCGTAATATTGATCCAGTCGACCATGGCTCCCGATTTGGGGCGCCAGCGGACGACGGTTACATGAAACGCACAACGGGAGTCGCCAGCAACAGAACAAATCCAAGCGATATCGACCCGCCGGTCCGCCTTCGGTGGCCGCGCGCGTCGACGACCCTCGTGTGTGCTGCATATAAACAGACCAACAGGAGACAAGAATGCAGCAACCGAACAACGTACTCCAGGATTCGGCAGAACTGCCTTTTCCCGCCATCCGGGACATCAAGGCGACGTCGCCGTTTCGCTGGTTTGCGAGTGGCTGGCGTGACCTGCTGTCGTGCCCGATCCCGAGCCTCTTCTACGGCTTCTGCTTCGCGGCGATGGGCCTGCTCATCACCTTCGTGTTCGAGCATGCCTACGAATACACGTCCGGGCTGACCTCGGGTTTCCTGTTGCTGGGCCCCTTCCTCGCCATGGGGCTGTATGAGATCAGCCGGCGGCGCGAGCGCGGCGACGGCTGTTCGCTCACCCCCACCCTGATGGTCTGGAAGCGCAACGCGGGCAACATCGGCGTCTTCGCCGTCGTGCTTGGCGTCATCTTCCTGGTCTGGGCGCGCGCCTCGCTGGTCGTGTTCGCGCTGTTCTACACCGAGGAAATGCCCAATCTGTCCGGCTTCCTCGATCAGGTCCTGCGCTTCGAGAACTTCGAATTCCTGGGCGTCTACTTCGCGGTCGGCCTGTTGTTCGCCACCATCGTGTTCGCGGTCAGCGTGGTCTCCATTCCCCTCATGCTCGACCGCAACCAGGACGCCATCACCGCCATGCTGGCCAGCGTCGGCGCGCTGGCGCGCAATCCGGCCACGATGATGGCCTGGGCGGCGGGGATCGTGATCATGACCATCATCGGCTTCATGACCTTTCACCTCGGCCTGGTGGTCCTCATGCCGATCATCGGCCATGCCAGCTGGCACGCCTATCGCGATCTGGTCGAACCGCTACCGCATCCGTAACGCGCGCGCCGGTTCAGGCGGCCGCGATGGCCGCCTCATCCACCTCGAGCATCACCGGTTGATGATCTGACGCGGCACTGCAGGCATCGTAGACGACCGATCGCAATGCACCGAGTACAGGCCGCGAGACAAAGAAATAGTCACAACAGTAGCGATGGTCGGGCCACTCGGCGCCGTGCAGGCCCACACTCGGCGGGTGTGGCTGGCCAGGATTCAGCGCGAACCAGGCATCGGACCAGACCGGGCGCCCGCCTTCCACTGCGGTCATGCGTGCCCATTCGGGCGCGTCGGGCGCAAAGTTGAAGTCGCCGCAGACAATGGCCGCTTCCGGCCACACGGGGCGTGCGAACGGGCCGTCCGCCTCCTTGGCGCTTTGCGGGGTCACGGCCCACTGCGCTGCCTCCAACTGAAGCTGGCGCAGTTTTTCGACCTGCGCCATGCGCTGGTCCGCCGCGTAGTATTCCAGGTGTGTGGTGATGATCCGCACCGGATGACCGGAACAGGGCATGAGCACCGCCTCGACGGCCGTACGCGGCATGCTCGGGGTTCCCTTCGCGGGCGGCCACGGCAACCGGTGCCTGACCACGGCGCCGACGGGCAGGCGCGACAGCACGACGTTGCCGAAGCGGCTGCGCCCACCGCCCGGATGGGGCACATCGACGCCCGGCGCACCGATCAGCGTATGCTCGGGAAAGGCCGCGCGCAACAGCGCAACCTCGTCTTCTTCCGCCCCGCCGGGCAGGCCGGGAAAACGGCTTGCGACCTCCTGGAGGCAAATCACGTCAAAATCCCCGAGACACGACAAGTCGTCGAGCAAGCGTGACAAATTCACGCGACCATCGGCCCCGCGACCCCACTGGATATTCCAGCTAATGACACGCATCACGATTGCCCTCCGCGTTCGCATGACACAATCGTCCGGAACGATAACGAGCGAGCGACCTGCGCCCACCCCAACGCACTGATGGCACGGTTCAAGATTTTCTCCCTTCTCCCGGCGTCGCCGCGGCATCTTGGCCCGGACGACGGGCTGCGTTCGCGTGATCCGGTGGCCGATCTCGACGCCTGGCTCGGGAAACTGCCCCAGCGCCTGCCGCTGACGCGTGCGCGCATGCTCGGCGAACGGCTCAGGGGCATGGAGGCAGTGTCCTACAATCTGCGCACCCGCCTCAAGCTGGTGGACATGCTCGACGAGGCACTCACGGCGCTGAGCACCGAAATCGAGGCACAACTCGATCTGGCCACTCTCCCCCTGCCGCGCCGTGTACAGAATCCGCTCGTGGCGACCCTCGGTGGCCTGAAACTGCTGGCCAACGCCTATCTTGACCTGGCGAGCAGCATGTCGCGCCGCTGGTTCAAGCTGGGTACCGGCCGTCAGCTCAAGAGCGCACTCGAACGCGGCACCCGCGCGGCAGCGCGGCGCCTCGAACTGGCCCATCGCGCCTATACGATCGGCAGTACCTCGACCTGGAAACAGATCTACACCCTGCACGCGCTGGCCCGCGAACATGGGGTCGCGGACGCCCCTGCCAACGCCCCCCATCTGCTCAACATCGAACACACCTACGCGCACGCCCTGCTGCTGGCCGCAGCCGACCCGACCTGTATCGTCCCGGGCGACCTCGACCGGGTTCGCTTCTACCTGCAGCGTCACGTGCAACAGACCCGCATGTTCCAGGCCGGCGAGCAAGCCGAACAGCTGCAGCGCGAAGCCCACGGCCTGTTCGTGATATCGAACAGCGGGCATCCGCCGGTGGCGCTGACGCGCTATCGGCGCCCGCTTCAGCCCACCCAATGGCTGCTCGATGCGCGCCAGTTGCTCGCGCGCCTGCAATCCCAGATCGACGGTCTGCGCCTCGGCGTCATGCCCGCCCGCCTCGGCCTGCCCATCGCGGCGCGCCAGAGTCGCTACGTGACCATGCTCGAAGCGCTTCACGATCATTGGGCCCATCCGCGCTCGCGCGCCCACGGTCGCACCCGCTTTCTGCCCAGGACGGATCTGGTCGTGGGGTTCGATGCCATCCGCGGCTTCATGGGCGGTTTCGATTTCCGCCACGCCGATGACGCGGACCGCACTGTCGCCGGCGCCCTGTCCGATCGCATCAGCGAGTGGGGCATCCTCGACGAAAGCCCGGGCGGCTTCGGATTGCGTTACCTGTGCGGCCAGGCACAGTATGTTCGGGTCGGCGAGATCGTCGCCGTGCGCCCGCGCGAGCGCGCCGCGATCCTGTTGTGCATCGTGCGCCGCGCGGTCAATCGCGGTGCCAGCGACTTCGACCTCGGCCTCGAAGTGATCGCTCCCTCGGCCATCCCCACCAACATCCGGCTACCGGACGCGTTCGGGATCGGCAAACGCGACATTCCCGTGCTGCTGCTGCCGAAGGTCCCTACGCTCAAGGGGCGCCCGGCCCTCGTGGCCGGCATCGGCGATGCACCGCCGGGCACGCTCATCACCCTCGTCCAGCATGGCCAGCGCCTCGCGCTCAAGACGGGGGTGCCGGTGGAACGTTTTCAGGGCCTCGAATTGCTGCCCCTGCGTCGCAGCTGACCCGCCGCGGTAGCCGCGAGCGGCCCGCTCGCGCTACGATGCATCTTCGGTCATAGAACACACGGTTTCATGCACGCACACGATCACGGTCACGGTCACGCCCATGGCGGACACGCCCACGGCGCCCACGCGGGGGGCGCCACCCTGCTGCTGGCCCTGTGTCTGACCCTTGGATTCGCCTTCGTCGAAGCGTTTGCCGGCTGGTGGGCCGGCTCGCTGGCGCTGCTCGGCGACGCCGGCCACATGCTCACCGACAGTTTCGCGCTGGGTCTGGCCACCCTGGCGGCCTGGCTTTCGCGCCGCCCGCCCGGTCCACGCCTGAGCTACGGCATGGGGCGACTCGAGCCGCTCGCCGCGCTGATCAACGGCATCACCATGCTGATCGTGATCGGGGCCATCTGCTGGCATGCGGTGCTGCGCCTGCTCGACCCCCAGCCGGTTTCGGGTGAAGCGGTGACCATCGTCGCGCTCATCGGCCTCGGGGTGAACATCCTCGCCGCCTGGCTGCTGAGCCGCGGCGGCAACGACCTGAACACGCGCGCCGCGCTCCTGCATGTGTTCGGTGACCTGCTCGGCTCCGTGGCGGCCCTGGTCTCCGGCCTGGTGATTCAGTGGACCGGATGGCTGCCCATCGATCCGCTGCTGTCGATGCTCATCTGCGGGCTCATCCTCGCCTCCACCGCCTCCTTGCTCCGGCAGGTATTCACCACCTTGCTGGACGGGGTGCCCGACCGGCTGTCCCTGTCGCAGGTCGGCACCGCGATCGCGGCGGTGGATGGGGTCGGCTCGGTGCATGATCTGCATATCTGGAGTCTTGGCGCCGGACGCACCGCCCTGTCCGCGCATCTGGTCATCGCCCCGGGTGCAGACTGGCACCAGGTGCTGCCCCGGGTCCAGGACATCCTCGAGCACGACTTCGGCATCGATCACAGCACGCTGCAACCCGAGTCGCCGCAGATTGAACCGCTCGTGTTCAAACGCGCGTGGACGCGCCATGAGGCGGGCTCGGCACCGTGATGACCCGATCGACCGCTAAAGAACGCGGCGTACCATGCCGTTTTCAGGACATACCGCCAACCGGTCTCTCCCAGCATGTATAGCGCTCAAGAAATCGTCGCCGCCAATGCCAACCTCAAGACGCTGCCGGCGATCTACACCCGGATCCGCGACGAACTCGAATCCGAGGACGGCTCGCTGCCGGAGGTGACGCGCCTGGTAGCGCACGACGCCGCGCTCAGCGGACGCATCCTCCAGGTGGTCAACAGCCCGCTGTACGGCTTCGCCGGGCAGATCGACAACGTCATGCGCGCGGTCCAGCTGCTGGGCATGCAACAGCTCCACGATCTGGTGCTCGCCATGTCGGTGAGCGAAATGTTCGAGGATGTGGACACCCGGCAGATGAACATGCGCATGTTCTGGCGCCTCGGTGTGCTGCGCGGGCTGGCCTCACGCGTGACCGCGCGGCGCTGCGGGCTGCTCGACGCGGAACGCATGTTCGTGCTCGGCCTGCTCGCCTCGCTGGGGCATCTGGTGCTCTATCTCACCGTCCCCCAGGACGTCGCCCACGCGCAGCGCATCGCCGACGAAACCGGCGAGTCGCTCGACTCGGTGGAGCGGCGCCTGATCGGCGCCAGCGACGCCGAAGTGTGCTGCGCCCTGTTCGAGAGCTGGCGCCTGCCGCGCAACTTCTCTCCCATCGCCGGCGGCCAGTACCACCCCGTTCTTGCCGGCGAACACAGCTACGAAGCGGCGATCCTGTGCCTGGCCAACCATATCGTCGACGCCGACCGGCTCGGCCTGGCCAGCCAGGACGCGGCGCAGCGGGTGCCCTCCGGCATCTGGCCGCAACTGGACCTGGAAGCCGAGCAGCTGTCCGAAATCCGCGAAGAGGCCGAGCTGAACCTCGCCGCGGTGACGGCCATGTTCTTTCCCCGCGTCAACGCCTGAACGCGTCTCGCGGCGTGACCGTCGTCTCGTCACACGCCTGCCGCCAGGCGGCCGGCTCGGGAGTGGTGAGCAAGGTGTCCACCAGGCGCTCCGCTTCGCCCAGCGCCGATCGGGCGGTCGGCGAAAGATCCGCGCCCAGATCGAACCCCACGCCGGCGACCGCGAGCACGAAAACCGGCGGCGCCGGTGCGCGCCCGACCCGGGCGTGAACGCCCAGCACTTCCGCCGGCGTCAGCGCATGAGTCGCCGCAGCCGGCGTGCGACCGGCGCGTAGTTCGACCAGCGACACCGGGCACTCAGCGGTGGCATCGGCGTCGATGAACAAGGCCAGGTCAGCCCCGTCGAGTTCCAGCGCATGCTCGACCTGGAACTGGAAATCGAACACCGTGCGCACCTGCGGCAGCCGCAGGGCCTCGACCTTCTCAAGCAGGCGCGGCCCGATGGCGTCATCACCCCGGGCGTCGTTGCCGGCGGCCAGCACCACGACCCGGGTCATGGGTGACGCATCACCCGATCGACCAGCGTCCCGCCGGCATCGCGCAACTCGAGCGCCAGCGGCATCTTGCCCAGTGCATGGGTGGCGCAGGACAGGCACGGATCGAAGGCGCGGATCGCCACCTCGATGTGGTTGAGCAGCCCCTCGGTCAGGGTGTGCCCGTCCAGGTACTGGCGCGCCACCTCCCGCACCGCGGTGTTCATGGCCTGATTGTTGTGCGTGGTGGACACGATCAGGTTGCACCAGCTGACCAGATCGTCGTCGTTCACCGCGTAGTGGTGGATGAGCGTGCCACGGGGCGCCTCGATGACGCCGACGCCATTCGTGCGCCGCACCCCGCCCGCCATGCGCTCGCCACGCACCAGATCGGGGTCGGCCAGCAGATCGCGGATCACCTCGGCCGCATGGAGCATTTCGATCATGCGCGCCCAGTGATAGGCCAGCGGGGCGTGCTGGATCGTGCCGCTCGCGTAATCGGCAAAGGCCCGGCGCTCGGCTTCGGCCAGCGGTGAGGGGATGAAGTCGCAGTTCTGCACCCGTGCCAGTGGCCCCACCTTGTACCAGCCCGCCGCGGCGCCCATGTCGGTCACGTAGGGAAACTTCATGTAGCTCCATGGCTTCACCGACTCGGTAATGAAGTCCATGTAGTCGTCCACCGCCACCCCGTCGCGCAGGATCGTGCCGGCCGCGTCACGCAGGCGCAGCTGGCCGTCGTACAGGTCCATGGCGCCGTCGGCGCGCACCAGACTCAGCAGGGACGACTCGAAGCGCCCGAAGCGGTCGTAAAGCGACGGATCCGCCTCGTGCAGGCGGCGCACCAGATGCACCGCCGCCTGCGCCCAGGCGACCATCGCGTCCGCCTCGGCGCTCAGGGCGTCGCGATCCTCGGGCGCCAGGTGATGGTTGATACCACCGGGCACCGCGGCGGTACCGTGAATGCGCTTGCCCGCCGTGGCCTTGATGATCTGCTGGCCGAAACGGCGCAGGCCGACGCCCTGGCGCGCCACCTCGGGATAGGCTTCGGCGATGCCGACGATGTTGCGCTTGCCCACCTCCGAATCGAAGCCGAACAGCAGGTCGGGCGAGGACAGATGGAAGAAGTGCAGCGCATGGGACTGGAGGATCTGGCCGTAGTGCATCAGCCGGCGCATCTTGTCGGCCGTCGGCGTCACCTGCAGCGCGCCGACCACCGGATCGAGTGCCTTGGCGGCCGCCAGATGATGACTCACCGGACAGATGCCGCACAGCCGCTGCACCATGACCGGCACCTCCCAGTAGGGGCGTCCCTCGATGAAGGCCTCGAAGCCGCGGAATTCGACGATGTGCAGGCGCGCTTCATGAACGTGGCCAGCCTCGTCGAGCAGCAGCGTGACCTTGCCATGCCCTTCCACCCGGGAGACCGGGTCGATCACCACGCGCCGCAGCCCGGTGCGGTCGACGGCGGTTTCCAGATCAGTGCTCATCGGCGCTCCTCAGTCGAAATGCATCAGCGCATGCCCGAGACGCGGCGTACGCCCGGCCAGCAGGTCCGAGACGAAGGCCCAGATGGCTTCGCCCGAGGGCGGACAGCCGGGCAGGAAATAGTCGACCCGCACCACCTCGTGGATGGGATGGACCTTGTCGAGGGGTAGCGGCAGCTCGGGGTCGTTGGGCACACGCGCGGCGGCCATGCCCGGACGGGTCTCGTACACGGCGCGCAGGCAGTTGCCCAGATCGAGATGATTGCGCTGCGCGGGCAGACCGCCGTTGACCGCACAGGCACCGAGGGCCACCAGGGTACGGCAGTTGCGCCGGAACTCGCGCAGCACGTGCACGTTCTCGGCATTGCATACCCCCCCCTCCACCAGGCCCACGTCGCACGGGCCGCAGTGCTTGATATCGGTGAGCGGCGAGCGATCGAATTCGACCTTGCCGGCCAGTTCGAACAGGTGCTCGTCGATGTCAAGCAACGACATGTGACAGCCGAAACAGCCGGCCAGCGATACCGTGGCCAGGCGCACCTTGCGCGTTTCACTCATGATCGCCCTCCGTTTCGCCCTGCATCGCGACCACGTGGATGGGTTCCGCGTCGTAGGTGCGCTTGCCGATCGGTACCGCGAAGCCGACCCGCTTGGGCAGGATCACGCCCACCGGGCAGATCGACGCGGCCCGGTCTTCGGCGGCAAAATCGGTATCCGCCAACCGCCCCGATTCGGCGTTCACCGCCAGCTTCTTGTGGATGCCGCGGCCGGTGAGCGCGAACACGTGCTTGCCATCGATCTCGCGCGAGGCGCGCACGCACAGCTCGCAGTAGATGCAGCGATTGAAGTCGAGCAGCACGTCGGGATGGGAGGCATCCACCGGCCGGTCAGGGAACAGCTGGGCGAAGCGCGGCGTGTTCATCTCCAGGTCGTAGGCCAGGGCCTGGAGCTGGCAGTTGCCGCTCTTCTCGCACGAGGGACAGAAGTGGTTGCCCTCCACGAACAGCATCTGCAGCAGGGTGCGCCGCTCCGAATTGATCTCCGGCGTGTCGCTCTCGACCTCCCAGCCGGCCTTGGCCGGCATGGCACAGGACGACACGTGGCGCCCGGCGACCTTGACCACACACAGCTTGCAACTGCCGTGCGGCGGGAAGTCCGGATGCCAGCACAGGTGCGGAATGTAGTGGCCGGCGGCCTTTGCAGCCTCGAGGATGGTCTGCCCTTCCTCGAAGGGTACGGGCTGGCCGTCGAGCAGAAAACTGGACCCGCTCATGCGTCGTCCTCCATGGCATTGTCCAGATGGGCGCCAGCATCGTCCCGCCCGGTCATCTGGCGGGCACGGGCCAGCGCGCCGTCGAGATCGAAGGCCGGCGTGAAGTCCTTGCGCACGAGGCGCTGCTCGTAGACCGGCCGGAACTTGAGCAGGCCGTCGAGCACCGGGTTGGGCGCCGCACTGCCCAGGCCGCAGTGGCTGGCCTGCTTGAGCAGGCGGTCCAGGTCGTCGATCTCACGCAGGTCGACCGAACTGCCATAGCCATCGGCCAGCTTGTCGAGGGTCTTGCACAGCAGCGTCGTGCCGACCCGGCACGGGGTACAGAAACCGCAGGATTCATGGGCGAAGAAGTGGACGAAGTTGCGTGCCACCTCGAACATGTCGCGGCTCGAGTCGAAGATCATGAAGGCACCGGCCGTGGGCACGTCCTCAAAGGCGATCCGGCGCCCGAACTCGTACGGCGCGATGGTGATGCCGGCCGCACCGCCCACCTGCACCGCCTGTACGTCGCTCGCACCGCAATCGTCGAGCACCTGGGCGACGGTGACGCCGAACGGGTATTCATAGACCCCGGGCCGGGCGCAATCGCCGGACACGGACAGCAGCTTGGTGCCGGTGGACTGCGCCGTGCCGGTGCGGGCAAAGGCCTCGCCACCGCGCAAGGCGATCAGGCAACACTTGGCCAGCGTCTCGACGTTGTTGACCACGGTCGGACGCCCCAGGTAACCGGCTTCGACCGGAAACGGCGGGCGGATCCGCGGCGTGCCGCGCTTGCCCTCGAGCGACTCGATCAGGGCAGTCTCTTCACCGCACACATAGGCCCCGGCGCCCAGATGAATGTCGATGTCGAAGTCGAAGCCCTCCACACCGGCGATCCGATCACCGAGCCACCCCGCCTGCCGGCGATCGGCCAGCACCGATCGCAGCGGCGCGAGCAGATGACGATACTCACCGCGCAGGTAGAGGAAGCCGCAGCGCGCGCCGGTGGCCCACGCCGCCAGGGTCATGCCTTCGATCACCCGGTGAGCGTGGCGGGTCAGCAGCACCCGGTCCTTGAAGGTGCCCGGTTCGCCCTCGTCGGCATTGCACACCACCACCTTGTCGGCTCCGGCCGCATCGCGGCAGGCCTGCCACTTCACCGCCGTGGTGAAGCCGGCACCGCCATGCCCGCGCAGATTGGCCTTGCGCACCGCCTCGAGCCAGCCGGTGCGCCCCATGGAGACGGCCGCCAGGATAGCGTCACCGGGGGCGAAATCCGCGTCGAGCAGCGCATCGCGACGGCGGATGTTGTCGTGCACCTGGAAATACTGCGATGGCCAGGCGTCGAGCGGGCGCTGCTGGCGTACCAGTTCGCAGATCTCGTTGACGCGCTGGTGATCGAGATGGGCGATGGCATGGCCGTTGACCAGGATCGCCGGCCCCTGATCGCCCATGCCGGTACACGAGGTGGTATCGACGCTGACCAGCCCATCCTCCGAGACGCGCCCGGGCGCAATGATGAGCTTGCGACACATGAGCGCCATGAGCGCCTCGCTGCCGAGCATCCGGTCGATGATGTTGTCGGAGAACAGGATGCGGTAGCGCCCGACCGGCTCGGTGTGGAGAAAGCTGTAGAACCCGGCCACCCCGTCGATGCGCGCCCGCGCCATGCCAAGACGCTTCGACAGTGCGGTGAGGACCTCCGGCGGCAACCAGTTTTCCTGCGCCTGGATGTCCACGAGCATCTGCAGCAACGCCTCGGGACGCCGGCCGTGTGCTTCGATGATGCGCTCGACGCGGGCGAGACGGGCGGGATCGACCATGATCTGCCTCCTGAATGACGCCCTCATTCTAGGAGCGTCGGCACCCTGCCCGGGTTGACCTCGCTCAAACCATGTTGCGAGGCAACAGAACCGTCATGCACGCACCCCGCGCCCCGCGCCGACATGGCTGGCGCGCCACCGCTCGATCGCCTCCACCAGCGACGACAGGGATATCGGTTTGCACAGATAGTCGTCCATGCCGGCACGCAGCGCGGCCAGGCGGTCCTCGTCGAGCACATCGGCGCTCACGCCGATAATGCGCGAGCGCACCCCGGCGGCGCGCAACCGGCGCGCGGTCTCCAGCCCATCCATGGCGGGCATGTGGGTATCCATGAAGATCAACTCGAAACGTTCGGCGGCACAGGCCTCGAGTGCGGCCAGACCGTCGGCGGCGCAGACCAGATCCGGCACCCCCAGGCGCTCCATGAACTTGCTCATCACCTTGCGATTGACCGCGTTGTCCTCGACCAGCAGCACCCGGGTGCCCTGGCGCAGGAGCGGACGATCGCGCTCGTCCAGCCGTGGCGCCTCGGCGGCTGCCGCACGGTCCCGGGCCAGGCGGATTCGAAACCAGAAGTGAGAGCCCTGACCCGGGGTGCTCTCGACCCCGATCCGGCCATCCATGAGCTCGGTCAGCATGCGGCAGATGGACAGCCCCAGGCCGGTGCCGCCGTAGCGGCGCGTGGTGGACATGTCGGCCTGCTCGAAGGGCGCGAAGATGCGCGCCAGTGGCTCGGGCTCGATGCCGATACCGGTATCGCGCACCGACACCTCGAGGCGGACATCATCCTCGCCATCGCCCTCGGCGGGGGGCGCCAGGCGCGCCAGGACGTTGACCTCGCCACGCGGGGTGAACTTGAAGGCGTTGCCGACCAGATTGATCAGGATCTGGCGCAGGCGTCCGGCGTCGCCCACCAGCGAACCGGGAATGGCGGGATCGACGGTATAGTTGAAGCGGACACCGGTTTCCTTGACGCGCGCCGCAAAGAGGCACGAGAGGTTGTCCATGAGGCTGGAGAAATTGAACGGCACCGCCTCGAGTGCCATCTTCTTCGCCTCGATCTTGGAGTAGTCGAGAATGTCGTTGATGATCGACAGCAAGGCCTCGCCGCTGCTGCGGATGGTCTCGCAATAGCTCACTTGCTCCGCATCCAGCGGTGTCGACTCGAGCAGCGCCGCCATGCCGATCACCCCGTTCATGGGGGTGCGGATTTCGTGCGACATCATCGCGAGAAAATCGCTCTTGGCCCGGTTGGCGGCCTCGGCCGCATCACGTGCGGTGATCAGCTCCTGCTCCGAGCGGAGGCGCTCGGTCACGTCGGTAAAGCAATACACCCGGCCGATGATCTGGTCGGCGTGCCGCGCGGGCCCCGACTTGCATTCGAAACTGCGCCCGTCGTCGAGCTCGAAGGTGTCGAAGGTCTCGCCGTCAGCACTCGAATCGCCCAGCAACGACACCAGCCGGCTCTGACCATCGCCCACCACGCGCGCCGCCACCCAGGCCAGCAGACGACGATCGTCGCCCGCCATCAGTTCCGACTCGGGGCACCCCCACAGAGCGGCGAAGCGTCGGTTCATGCCGGCGATCGCGCCGGTGTGGTCGAGCATGAGGATGCCGTCCGCCGTGGCCTCGAGCGTCGCCCGCAGCCGCGAGGTCAGGTGCGCCAGCGCCTCCTCCGTCTCCTTGCGCTCGCTGTCGTCCTCGGCACGGATGACCAGCACCTCATCGAAGCGCCGCACCCATTTGCGCACCGGCAGCATGGAACCGTCGGCACGCAGATACATCCCCTCCGCGTCGCTGAGTTCCCCACCGCGCCCGGCGCGCACCTCTTCCCAAAAGAAGACATCGGTCAGGGCACACTCGAGCTCGGTGATCGAGCGGCCGACGAGCGCATCATGGTCGTATCCCAGGAGGCTGCTCGCCGCCTGGTTGGCTTCGCGGATACACAGGTCGCGGGCGTCGACCAGCATCAGCAGCTCGCGTGAACAGGCGAGCATGCGATCGAGATCCCGCGCCAAGCGCGTCATGGACGGCTCCCGTCGCCGGGTTCGGCATCGAAGAAGTAGGTGACGCGCTTGCGCGGGCTCAGATAGTCATACACCGCCGTGGGCAGTTGCACGGGCCGCAATGCCTTGCAGATGTTGACCTCCGGCTCATGCTCCAGGTCGAGCGACAAGGCCTCGTCCTTGGGCACCGCGGGGTCGTGCACCACGACCCACGGACGCAGCGGCGCACGGGAGTTGACCGAGGTGACCATGGCGATCGCATCGTTGGACAGCACGACGATGGAACCCGGCGGGTAGACACCGAGCCGACGCACGAGCAGTTGCAGGGCCCGCGCGTCGAATTTCTGCCGCCGCTGCGCGAACATCAGCGACAGCGCCTCGTGCGGGGTCAACGCCCGGGTCAGGTCGACCGGATTGCACAGATTGTCGTAATGATTGACGAGGGCCACGATGCGCGCGAGCGGATCGATCTCGTCGCCCTTCAGGCGCTTGGGGAATCCCGAACCGTCGGCGCACTCATGGTGCTGGGCGATCACCCGCAGGGCGGCCACGGACAAACCGATCTGCTGCCCCCGCCGCACACCGTATTCACAGTGCATGTTGCGCAGCTCCTGCTCGGCACGCGTAAGCGCCTCGCGTTTCCTGAGCACCTTGTCGGGAATGTCCACATGACCGAGGTCGTGGAGCATCGCGGCCACCCCCAGCGTCTGTCCCTCATCGACCGTCAGCCCCAGATCCTTGGCCAGCATCATGCACAGCACGGAGGTGTTCAGCCCATGGTAGTAGGCGTCCTCGCCGCCGGCCTTTTCGCTCATCACGTGCAAGGTGCTGTCGGGCGCGCGCAGGAAAGCCGACACCATTTCGCCAACCAGCGCGCCGACCTCCTCGAGACACACCTTGGGTGAGGCAAACAGGTTCTGGTGGACATTGCGCATCACGCCGGCCGCCTTGAGGAAGGCCCGCTCGACCTCGGATACCCGTTGTCGGCGTTCACTCTGCCGGGCCATCCGCGCGGAGATTTCGGGCGGCACTTCGGTCGGCGTGGGTATATCCACCTCGACCTCGGACACCTCGGGCGCCAACCCGTCGCCCCCGTCCAGCTCATCGAGCACCCCCTCGTCCGACTGGCCGGGATCGACGCGGACACGGCTCAGTCCGAGGCCGCGTATCTCCTTGATCTGCCCCTGATTGGCGATCTTGAAGTTCGAGAAGGTGAACGGATGCCGGAACCATGGCAGGTCGAGGCAGACGTACATTCCGGTGCGTAGCTGGTCGGGGGTGACGTAACGCGAATTGGCGGTGGCGGTCATCGGAAAGAATCGGGGGTGCGGCAGGATTCGAGGCGTCTTCCTATTACGGCGTCGGACCGGACGAGCTTGAGTCGCCCGCACCCATTCAGTCACCTGTCATCGGGTACACCGGCCACCGGGTGCGACATTTGTCGCACGGCCTCAAAAAGGCGCCCCAAGCCCCTGATTCTCCGGGTTTTTGACGATAGGAAGCGCCACCAACCTGCTACTACATCTAGTAGGCAAAAATTGTTTGACAACACAACACAAATCGCCATCTATTTGTTTTCATTCGTTTTTATATTTTTTGCTTTTACCCTTTGTTGGCGCTATGCTTAGCGAAGTTCACCGATGTCACCAAACACGCACCGAGGGATGAGACACCACGATGACCAAGACCGCCCAGACACCGACGCAAGCTGCTGATGCCAGCACGCTGGAAGCCCAGGAAATTTCCGGCGAGGTTCTGATCGAAAAATATGCCAAGGGCGAAGAGAACAGCGTCGAGGCCGTGCGCCGTCGTGTCGCGCACGCCCTGGCCGCCGTCGAGCCGGACGACAAGCGCGCCCACTGGGAAGCCAAGTTCTACGAAGCCCAGGTCAACGGCTTCATCCCGGCCGGCCGTATCAACTCGGCCGCCGGCACCAAGCTGGCCGCCACGCTCATCAACTGCTTCGTGCAGCCGGTCGGTGATTCGGTCACCGAATCCATCGACGGTCGCCCGGGTATCTACACCGCCCTGGCCCAGGCCGCTGAAACCATGCGCCGCGGCGGCGGTGTCGGCTACGATTTTTCCAGCATTCGACCCAAAGGGGCGCTGGTCAAGGGCACCCAGTCCAACGCCTCCGGCCCGGTCTCCTACATGCGCGTGTTCGACCGCTCCTGCGAGACCGTCGAATCCGCCGGCGCCCGTCGTGGTGCCCAGATGGGCGTGCTGCGCTGCGATCATCCCGACATCGAGGAATTCATCCACGCCAAGGATGAGGGGGATCTGACCAACTTCAACATCTCGGTCGGCGTCACCGACGCATTCATGAAGGCCGTCGAATCCGACACCGAGGTGGAACTGGCCCACAAGTCGGAACCGACCGACGAGCTGAAGGCAGCCGGCTCCTACCAGCGCGATGACGGCCAGTGGGTGTACCGCAAGGTCCGCGCACGCGACCTGTGGGATCAGGTGATGAAATCCACCTACGACCACGCCGAGCCGGGCATCCTGTTCCTCGACCGCATCAATCGCGACAACAACCTGTATTACTGCGAGACCATCGAGGCCACCAACCCCTGCGCCGAGCAGCCCCTGCCGCCCTACGGCTGCTGCTGCCTGGGCTCGATCAACCTGACGCCGTTCGTGCGCGATCCGTTCGGCGACAAGGCCGCGTTCGACTACGAGGCCTTCGGCAAGGTCGTCGCGGTGTCCACCCGCATGCTCGACAACGTGCTCGAGGCCACCCACTGGCCGCTCCAACAACAGCACGAGGAAGCCCAGTCCAAGCGCCGCGTCGGCCTCGGCTTCACCGGCCTGGGCAATGCCCTGGCCATGCTCGGCCTGCGCTACGACACCAAACGCGCCCGTGACATCGCCACCAAGATCTCCGAATTCATGCGCGACCAGGCCTATCTCGCCTCCGTCGAGCTGGCCAAGGAGCGTGGCGCCTTCACCCTGTTCAACGCCGACATGTACCTGTCCGGCGGCAACTTCGCCTCGCGCCTGCCCGCCAAGGTGAAGGATGAGATCCGCAAGCACGGCATCCGCAACTCGCACCTGCTGTCGATCGCGCCCACCGGCACCATCTCGCTGGCCTTTGCCGACAATGCCTCCAACGGCATCGAGCCGCCCTTCTCCTACACCTACACCCGCCGCAAGCGCATGGGCGACGGCACCTTCAAGGAATACGCCGTCGAGGACTACGCCTGGCGCCTGTACCGTCACATGGGCGGCAATGTGGACAAGCTGCCCGAGTCCTTCGTGACCGCGCTGGAGATCTCCGCGCAGGCGCACAAGGACATGGTGGCCGCCGTCGCGCCCTACATCGACACCTCCATCTCCAAGACGGTGAACGTGCCGGCCGACTACCCGTACGCCGACTTCGAGGATCTGTACCTCACCGCCTGGAAAGCCGGCCTCAAGGGCCTGGCGACGTATCGTCCGAACTCCGTGCTCGGTTCGGTGCTGTCGGTCTCTTCCAGCAGCGAGAACAAGTCGCCGCAGGACGTGGAAATCACCGACGCCAACAAGCGCCTGTCGATCAAGAGCCTGCCCGCCCCGGTGCTCGCCTCCCTGCGCTGGCCCGGTCGCCCCGAGTGCCCGGACGGCAACGCTGCCTGGACCTACATGCTGTCCACCCCACAGGGCGAATTCGCGCTGTTCGTGGGCCACATGGAAAACAACGGCCAGGGCGCCTTCCCGTTCGAAGTCTGGGTCAACGGCGCCGATCAGCCGCGTGGCCTGGGCGCGGTCGCCAAGACCCTGTCCATGGACATGCGCGCCAACGACCGCGGCTGGCTCAAGCTCAAGCTCGAGACCCTCTCCCGCACCATCGGCGAGAAGTCCTTCGAAATGGCCATGCCGCCCCACGGCGAGCAGAAGCTGATGCCGGGCGCGGTGTCCGCCTTCGCCCAGGTAGTCAGCTATCGCTGCGACAAGCTCGGTGCGCTGGCGGTGGAAGGCCCGACCCCGGTGCTCGACTCCCTGTTCAGCCTGCAGGAGCCCAAGACCGGCACCGACGGCACCCTGTCGTGGACGGTGGATATCAACAACCCGGCCACCGGCGAAGATTTCGTGCTCGGCATCAAGGAGATCACCCTGCCCGACGGCGTCACCCGCCCCTACTCCATGTGGCTGTCGGGCAACTACCCGCGGGCCCTGGACGGCCTGGCCCGCATCCTGTCCCTCGACATGCGTGTCATGGACCCGGCCTGGATCGGCATGAAACTGCGCAAACTGGTGGACTATCCCGAGCCGCTGGGCGATTTCATGGCCTTCGTGCCGGGCTCGCGCAAGCAGCAGAACTACCCCTCCACCGTGGCCTATCTGGCCCAGCTGATCATCCACCGCTACGCGATGCTCGGCGTGCTGGACGAGAAAGGCTACCCGGTTCAGGAGATGGGCATTCTGGAAGCCCCGCGCGACGACAACGAGCCCAAGCTCATGCAGGGCTCCCTGTGCCCGGAGTGCGGCAACTACTCCATGATCCGCAAGGATGGCTGCGATTTCTGCACCGCCTGCGGTGCGGTCGGCACCTGCGGCTGATCGCGGCATACGCCCACAAGAAAGCCCGTGGCAAAAGCCACGGGCTTTTTCTTTTCCGGCAGCGGCGCGCCGGCCGCGACGCCTAGACGAGACGTCCCATTGCCATGAACAGCGCCGACAAGGTCTTTGCGTCGGTCAGCTCGCCCGAAGCCACCGCGGCCTGAATCTCGTCCCGGCTCAGGGACAGGATCTCGAGGAATTCTCCCTCGTCCCAGGCGTGCCCCACGTGGGTCAGATCGCGGGCGATGAACACCTCGATGCGCTCGTCGGAGTAGCCGATGCACGGATGCATCACGCCGACATGTTCCCAAACGGCCGCCTCGTAGCCGGTCTCCTCGCGCAGCTCCCGCCGCGCGCAGGCCTCGATGTCTTCGCCCGGATCGATCTTGCCGGCCGGGATCTCCAGAAACGCCCGGCGCAAGGGATAGCGAAACTGGCGCTCGAAGATCAGCCGGCCGTCCGGCAACTCGGCGATGATGGCCACCGCCCCGGGATGGGCGATGTATTCGCGCACGCCGTGCTTGCCGTCGGGCAGCCTCACGCGATCACGATGCACCTTGAGCAGCACCCCGTCATAGACCTGTTCGGTCTCCAGTTCGGTTTCGGTGAGAGCATCCTGATTGACCTTGAGCACGCGCACTGGCTCCTGTGTTGTATCCATGAACAAAAACGCCGTGGGACCTTTCGGTCACACGGCGTTCATTGTATCGGCCCGGGGTTACAGCGGCAGGCTCAGCACCAGGGCCTGTTGGCACATCTCGATCAGTTGCTGGGGCAGCAGACCGAGCACCGCGATGGCCAGGCAGTTGACCGACAGCAGCACACGCACGTCCGGCGCCGAGTGAATCGGCATGGTATCGACCGGTTCGTCGAAGTACATGACCTTGACCACCCGCAGATAGTAGAACGCGCCGATCAGCGACATCATCACCGCCACCACCGCCAGCCACACCATGTCGGCGGCGATCAGCGACTGCAGGATCGCCATCTTGGCGAAGAAACCGACGAAGAACGGGATGCCGGCCATCGAGAACATGACGATCAGCATCATCGCGGCGAACCAGGAACTGCGCTTGTTCAGACCCTTGAGATCGTCGATCTCCTCGGCTTCAAAACCGGCCCGGGAGAGCAGGATGATGACGCCGAAGGACGCCAGCGACATGATCACGTAGGAGATGGCGTAGAACATGGCGGCGCTGTAGGCCGGCAGGATCAGATCCTGATTGCCGTCGACGACGCCGGAGAGCAGGCCGAGCAGCACGAAACCCATGTGCGAGATACCCGAGTACGCGAGCATGCGCTTGAGGTTGCTCTGCGCGATGGCCGCCACGTTTCCGAGCACCAGCGAGGCAATCGCCATGATCATGAGCATGGTCTGCCAGTGTTCGGCCAGATCGAGCATGCCGCCGACGAGCAGGCGGATCGCCATCGCGAAGGCCGCCAGCTTGGGCGCGGTACCGATCATCAGCGTCACCGAGGTGGGCGCGCCGTGATAGACGTCGGGCACCCACATGTGGAAGGGCACGACACCGAACTTGAAGGCCAGGCCGGCGACGATGAACACCAGGCCGAAGGTCAGCACGGTCTTGCTCGACACGCCGTCGTAGGCCGCTGCCTGGTTGTAAATGGCCTGGCTGATGCCGCCGAGCGACAGGTTGCCGGTCGCGCCGTAGATCATCGACATGCCGTACAGCAGCATCCCCGAGGCCAGCGCGCCGAGCACGAAGTACTTCATCGCCGCTTCGGTGCTGCGCGCCGAGTCGCGGTCCAGCGCGACCATGGCGTAGAGCGACAGCGACAGCATTTCCAGACCGACGTACATCGGCAGGAAGTGGTTGGAGGACACCATCACCATCATGCCCAGCGCGGCGAACAGCGCGAGCAGATGATATTCCGGCTTGTCGAAGTTGCGATCGGCAGCGTAGCCACGGCCGTAGATGAGCGCCGTGATCACGGCGAAACAGATCAGCACCTTGAGCACGTCGCCGAACAGGTCATCCACGTACATGTCGCTGAACGTGGTGTGGACCTGACCGTCCATGGTGAAGATGGTGATCAGGGCCGCGACGATCAGCGTCAGCTGGGTCAGCACATAGCCGACATTGCGCGCCGTCTCGCGGGCAAACACCGTCAACAGCAGGATGACGAGCGACATCCCGGCCACGAACAGCTCGGTGGCGGCGGGGGCAAAATCGGGGACTACAAAGTTCATCGTCAGACCAATCCCATCATCGTATTCAGCGTGGCGCTCAGAGCTTGCTCGTCGCGACGTGTTGCAGCAGATCGTTGACCGAGGCGTGCATCACCTCGGTGACCGGCAGCGGATAGATACCCATGATCAGCGTGCAGGCCGCGAGGATGGCCAGGAAGGCGAACTCGCGCGTGTTGATATCTTGAAGCTTCGCGACATTATCGTTGGCCACGGCCCCGAAAACGACGCGTTTGTACATCCACAGGGTGTAGGCGGCACCGACGATCAGGGTCGTGGCGGCGACGAATGCCACCCAGAAGTTGTACTGCACCGACCCGAGCGCGACCATGAATTCGCCGACGAAACCGCTGGTGCCCGGCAAGCCGGCATTGGCCATGGCGAACAGCATGAAGAACGCGGCGAACTTGGGCATGGTGTTGACCACACCGCCGTAGTCGGCGATCTGGCGCGAGTGCATGCGATCGTAGAGCACGCCGATGCACAGGAACATGGCGCCGGACACGAAGCCGTGGGAGATCATCTGCACCAGGGCACCTTCGATACCCAGCGGGTTGAAGATGAAGAAGCCCAGGGTGACGAAGCCCATGTGCGCGATCGACGAATAGGCCACAAGCTTCTTCATGTCAGCCTGGACCAGCGCCACGAAGCCGATGTACACCACCGCGATCAGCGACAGCGTGATCATCATCGGCGCCATGGCGTGCGCGGCATCGGGGACGATCGGCAGGGTGAAACGCAGGAAACCGTAGGCCCCCAGCTTCAGCGCGATCGCCGCCAGCACCACGGAACCGCCGGTGGGCGCCTCCACGTGGGCATCGGGCAGCCAGGTGTGCACCGGCCACATGGGCACCTTCACCGCGAACGCCACCAGGAAGGCCCAGAAGATCATGGTCTGCGCCGTCATGCCGATGCGCAGATCGTGCCATTCGAGAATGTTGAAGCTGCCGCTCTGCATGAACAGGTACAGCAGCGAGACCAGCATCAGCAGGGAGCCGGCCAGCGTGTAGAGGAAGAACTTGAACGCGGCGTAGACCCGGTTCGGGCCGCCCCACACGCCGATCACCAGGTAGAGCGGAATCAGCGAGGCCTCGAAGAACACGTAGAACAGCACCCCGTCGAGCGCCGAGAAGATCCCGTTCATGAGGCCGGACATGATCAGGAAGGCGGCCATGTACTGGCTCACCTTGCTCTGGATCACTTCCCAACCGGCAATCACCACCATGATGGTGATGAAGCTGTTGAGCAGCACGAACAGCACCGACAGGCCGTCGACCCCGAGGTAGTAGTTCACGTTGAAGGCCGGAATCCAGCTGGCCAGCTCGACGAACTGCATCTGCGAGGTCGCCGTGTCGAAACCGGTATAGAGCGGAATCGTGACGAGGAACCCGACCACCGAAGTCAGCAGGGCCAGGGAGCGCGCCATGGGCGCGTTGCGATCGGAACCGGTGGCGAGCACCAGCAGGCCACCGATGATCGGCACCCAAATCGCGAGGCTGAGGAAAGGCATACCCGTCATCGCTACTATCCGTTCATGGCGCCCGTCAGGCGCGTTTGATTCTTGTTGAAATCCGTCACGACGCCGCTCATACCACGCTGAACCACAGCGACAGCAGGATGCACACGCCGATGATCATCGAGAAGGCGTACTGATAGATGTGACCGGACTGGAACAGTCGCGTTACCTGCGCGACCATCCCGACCGTCCTGGCCGTACCGTTGATGACAAGGCCGTCGATCAGACCCTGGTCCCCGCCCTTCCACAGGCCCTTGCCGATCAGGCGCGCGCCGGCGGCAAGAACGGCTTCGTTGAACTTGTCGAAGTAGTACTTGTTGTCCATCAGCACGTAAAGCGGCTTGAAGATCCGCATCAACGCAGCCGGAATCGAAGGCATGAGCATGTAGAACACGAAGGCCAGTGCCACCGCGCTCATGGCCAGCCAGAAGGGCATGGTCGTGAAGCCGTGCAGCGCCATTGCCACCGAACCATGGAACTCACGGCCGAGCTCTTCCATGCCGGGATGCGCCTCGCTGATGTGGATCGCATGCTCGAACCACTCGCCGAACAGCATCGGCTTGATGGCGAAGAAGCCGATCAGCACCGACGGGATGGCGAGCATGATCAGGGGCACGGTCACCACCCACGGACTCTCGTGCGGCTTCTCACCCGGGGCCAGCCCGTGATGATGGTCGTCGGACGGTTCCTCGTCTTCATGGTCACCGTGATGATCGTGATGTTCCTGACCGAAACGCTCCTTGCCGTGGAATACCAGGAAATACATCCGGAAGGAGTAGAAGGCGGTGACGAACACACCGGCAACGACGCAGAAATAAGCGTAACCGGCCCCAGGGATATGGGACAGCTGCACCGCCTCGATGATCGAGTCCTTGGAGTAGAAACCGGACAGGAACGGGAAGCCGATCAGCGCCAGCGAACCGATCAGGGAGGTGATCCAGGTGATCGGCATGTATTTCCACAGGCCACCCATGTTGCGCATGTCCTGGTCGTGGTGCATGCCGATGATGACCGACCCGGCGCCGAGGAACAGCAGCGCCTTGAAGAACGCGTGGGTCATCAGGTGGAACACGGCGGCCGAGTAGGCGGACACGCCCAGCGCCACGGTCATGTAGCCGAGCTGGGAGAGCGTCGAATAGGCCACCACGCGTTTGATGTCGTTCTGGATGATGCCCAGAAAACCCATGAACAGTGCCGTTGTCGCGCCGATGACGAGCACGAAGGACAGTGCGGTCTCCGACAGCTCGAACAGCGGCGACATGCGGGCCACCATGAAGATGCCGGCGGTCACCATGGTCGCGGCGTGGATCAGCGCGGAGATCGGCGTCGGGCCTTCCATGGAGTCGGGCAGCCACACGTGCAGCGGCACCTGCGCGGACTTACCCATGGCCCCGATGAACAGGCAGATGCAGATCACGGTGATCAGCAGCCAGGGCGCCCCCGGGAACAGCTCGATGGTCTTGCCGGCGAGCATGTCGGCCTGGGAAAACACCTCGGCGTAGTTGAGGCTGCCGGTGTAGGCGGCGATCAGCCCGATGCCGAGCAGGAAGCCGAAGTCGCCCACGCGGTTGACCAGAAAGGCCTTCATGTTGGCGAAGATGGCCGTCGGGCGGGTGTACCAGAAGCCGATCAGCAGGTAGGACACCAGGCCCACCGCTTCCCAACCGAAGAACAGCTGCAGGAAGTTGTTCGACATCACCAGCATGAGCATGGAGAAGGTGAACAGCGAGATATAGCTGAAGAAGCGCTGGTAACCCGGATCTTCATGCATGTAGCCGATGGTGTAGATGTGCACCATGAGCGACACGAAGGTGACGACCAGCATCATCATCACCGTCAGCTGGTCGATCAGGAAACCGACCTCGAAGGTCAAGTTGCCGCTGGTGGCCCAGGTGTAGACCGTTCCGTTGAAGGTGTTGCCCGCACGCACATCCTGAAAGATCAGGAACGACGCCACGAAGGCGATCGCCACCCCGAGGATGGTGACGATGTGCGCGCCGGTCCGCCCGATGGCCTTGCCGAACAGCCCGGCCACGATCGAACCGACCAGCGGTGCGAGTGGTACGACCAGATAGAGACTCTGCATTTCCGACATCGAGACGCTTCCTTAACCCTTGAGGCTATCCAGATCATCCACGTGGATGGTGCGCAGATTGCGGAACAGCACCACCAGGATCGCGAGGCCGATGGCTGCCTCGGCAGCGGCCACGGTGAGGATGAAGAACACGAAAATCTGACCGGCCAGATCCCCCAGGTAATGGGAGAACGCCACGAAGTTCATATTGACCGACAGCAGCATCAGCTCGATCGCCATGAGCAGCACGATGAGATTCTTCCGGTTCAGGAAGATGCCCACCACGCTGATCGCGAACAGCACCGCGCTCAGAATGAGAAAGTGGGAAAGCGAAAGCATCGAATGACTCCCTAAGCGTCCGGTCGCTTCGTTATTCTTTTTCCGCCGACATGGCGAGCACTTCGACCCGGTCGGCGCGTTTGACGGCGATCTGGTCGGACGGATTGACGTACTTGGTCCCCTTGCGCTTGCGCAGGGTCAGCGCCACCGCGGCGATCATCGCCACCAGCAGCACCAGCGAAGCCAGTTCGAACGGATAGACATAGTCCGTGTAGAGGATTCGGCCCAGGGCACGGGTATTGCTGTATCCGGCGCCGGCCATCGGCGGCTCGGGCATGTTGTCGAGCCCGAAATACGGCCCGCTGAGCACCAGCACCATCTCGGCGAGCATCACCGCGCCGACCACGGCACCCACCGGCAGGTAGCCCCAGAAGCCTTCACGCAAGCGGTCCACGTTGATGTCGAGCATCATCACCACGAACAGGAACAGCACCATGACCGCGCCGACGTAGACCATCACCAGCATGATGGCGAGAAACTCCGCCTGGAGAATCAGCCAGATCCCGCCCGCGTTGAAGAACGCGAGGACGAGGAACAGTGCTGCATGCACCGGGTTCCTGGCAGTGATGACGCGCAGTGCGGCGAACACCATGACCGCGGCCAGCACGTAGAAAACGACAGTTTTGAATTCCATGTTCGGGTGTCTCCGGGAGCGCCCCGCTCCCTGTATGCCTTACCTGAATTTCGCCTCGACTTCACGATCCTTGGCGATCTGCGCCTCGTAGCGATCGCCGACGGCCAGCAGCATCTGTTTCGTGTAGTACAGGTCGCCGCGCTGTTCGCCGTGATACTCGAACACGCGGGTTTCGACGATCGCATCCACCGGACAGGCTTCCTCGCAGAACCCGCAGAAGATGCACTTGGTCAGGTCGATGTCGTAACGGGTCGTCCGGCGCGAGCCATCGTCGCGCTGATCGGATTCGATGGTGATGGCCATCGCCGGGCAGATCGCTTCGCACAGCTTGCAGGCGATGCAGCGCTCCTCACCGTTGGGATACCGGCGCAGCGCGTGCAGGCCCCGAAAACGCGGGCTTTGCGGCGTCTTCTCTTCCGGGAACTGGACCGTGATCTTGCGGGCGAACAGGTGACGCCCGGTCACCGCCATGCCCTTGATCAGTTCCTTCAGGAGAAGGCTGCCGAGAAAATCTTTTGCTCCCATCTCGAGCCTCTTAATTCCAGATCGACAGCGGGGACATGATCCACACTGCGACGACAAAAACCCAGGCCAGCGTCACCGGGATGAACACCTTCCACCCCAGCCGCATGATGTGGTCGTAGCGGAAACGCGGGAACGTAGCGCGCGCCCACAGGAAGATGAAAATGATCAGCGACGACTTCAGGAACAGCCACAGGAAGCCGTCGGGCAGGAACCCGACCGGCGACAGCCAGCCCCCGAGGAACAGCACCGAGGTCAGGATCGACACCAGCCACATGTTGGCGTACTCGGCCAGGAAAAAGAGCGCGAAGCTCATGCCCGAGTATTCGATCATGTGCCCGGCCACGATCTCCGATTCACCCTCGATGACGTCGAACGGCGCGCGGCCGGTCTCGGCAATGCCGGAGATGATGTAGACCACGAACATCGGCAACAGCGGCAACCAGTTCCAGCTCAGGAATCCGAGCCCCATGTCCGCGAAATGCCCGGTGCCTTGCGCACGCACGATGTCCGACAGGTTCAGCGACGAGGAGATCATGAGCACGCACACCAGAGCGAAGCCCATCGACACCTCGTAGGACACCATCTGTGCCGCGGCGCGCAGACTGCCGAGGAAGGGGTACTTCGAGTTGGAGGCCCAGCCGGCGATGATCACGCCGTACACCTCGAGCGAGGTGATGGCCAGCAGGAACAGCAATCCGGCATCCACGTCCGCGAGCACGCCACCGTCCCAGAACGGCACCACCGCCCAAGCGGCCAGCGACGGCGCGATCGCCAGGATCGGACCGACGAGGAACAGGCCCTTGCTACTCGAGGACGGCAGCAGGATTTCCTTGAGCAGCAGCTTCACGCCGTCGGCGATCGGCTGCAGCAGACCCCACGGGCCCACCCGGTTAGGGCCGATACGCACCTGCATCCAGCCGATGACCTTGCGCTCGGCGAACGTCAGGTAAGCCACGCAGATCATGAGCGGCGCGATGATGGCGACGATTTTGGCCAGCGTCCACACCAGCGGCCAGGTCGGGCCGAAAGCCGTCGAGATCGGTTCGAGAATGGACTCCATCACACGCGCTCCACCGTCACCACACCCACCGGCGCACCCAGCGCCGCCGTCGATTCATGCGCCGTGGCCACACGGACGCAGCCTTCCGCCACGGTCTCGTCGACCTGCGCCGTCAGGCGGGCCTGCCCGGTCACGGACTGGACGACCACGCCATCACCCTCCTTGACGCCGAGGCTCTCAAGCGTTGCCGCTGCGGCCCGCAGGGTCGGCGCCTTGGCGTCCGCACTCTTTTGCAGCGCATCGGCACGACGGACCAGCGCGTCGCCCGCGTAGATCGGCACTTCGGCGATACGCTCAAGCCCCGGCGTGACGGTGGCTGCACTGAACGGCAATCCCGAAATGTCGTTGCCGAGTCGATCCGACACGCTGCCATCGACGCCGATCGCTTCGCGACGCACCGCCTCGCTATCGTTGTGAGCGAAGCCCTCGAGATCGAGCAGGTTGCCGAGCACGCGCAGCACCTTCCAGGCCGGCCGGGTATCCCCGAGCGGCTTGCACACTGCCACGAAGCTCTGTACGCGACCTTCAGTATTCACGAAGGAACCCGAGGTCTCGGTAAAGGGCGACACCGGCAGCATCACATGGCTGATGGCCCGCAGCTCCGGCGTATCGAACGAGGTCATCGCCACCACGAAGTCGGCGGACTGGATGGCCTGCGTCGCGCCGGCGCCCTGCGCACAGTCCAGCGAGGGCTCGATGCCGAGCAAGACATAAGCTTTGAGCGGCGAGGCGATCATCTGCGCAGCGTTCTTGCCGCCCTGCCCCGGAAGCGCATTGACCACATGTGCGCCGACGCTGTTGGCGGCGGCGCCGATCACCCCGAAGCGGGCTCCGGTCAGCGCGGCGATTTCCTGGGCCAGGCGCTGCAAGGCAGCCGCCTGCGGATGCTGCACGGCGTAGTTGCCCAGCCAGATGGCGCACTTCTGACCCGACGCGAGCAGCTCCGCCACGGCTTTGGCTTCGTCGCTGACTTGCGCGGGCATCAGGCCGGTGACTTCACCGGACACCGCTTTGCCTGCCGCATCGGCCAGCGCCTTGAGCACACCGGCCAGCGTCTCGACCATCTCGGACGGTTTGGGCTGGATGCGCGCCGCGACCGGCAGCAACCAGTCATCCGCGGTCGGATGAATGCTCATCACCTTGAGGCCCCGTTTGGCACCCTGGCGCACGCGCTGCGCGAGCAGCGGATGATCCTTGCGCAGGAAGCTGCCGACGACCAGCAGGCGGTTCAGTTCGCCGACATCGGCGACCGGCATCCCGAGCCACGGAGCGCCGGCACGATGGGCATCGGCGGAAAAATCGGTCTGGCGCAGGCGCGAGTCGATGTTCTCGCTGCCCTGGGCACGCATGAGCTTCTGCAGCAGGAACAGTTCCTCCAGCGTCGAAGCCGGAGAAGCCAGCGCACCGATCTGGTCCGCACCTGCCGCCGTCGCAATCCCCTTGAGCTTGCTGGCCACGAACTCGAGCGCGGCCTGCCAGTCGGTTTCGCGCCATTCATCGCCCTGACGGATCATCGGGCGCTTCAGACGCGATGCGCTGTTCAAGCCTTCATAGGAGAAGCGGTCACGATCGGACAGCCAGCACTCGTTGATCTCTTCGTTCTCGAACGGAAGGACGCGTTTGACCTCGTCGTGCTTGACCTGAACGATCAGGTTGCTGCCCAGCGAATCGTGCGGGCTGACCGACTTGCGCCGCGACAGCTCCCACGTCCGTGCCGCAAAGCGGAACGGCTTGGAGGTCAGCGCGCCGACCGGGCACAGGTCGATGATGTTGCCCGACAGCTCGGAATCCACCGTCTTTTCGATGAACGGCATGATCTCGGCGTGTTCGCCGCGGAAAGCCTGACCGAGCTCCATTTCACCGGCGATCTCCTGCGTGAAGCGCACACAGCGCGTGCAGTTGATGCAGCGGGTCATGTCGGTGGAGACCAGCGGGCCGAGGTTCTTGTTGAACACGACGCGCTTCTCTTCCTGATAGCGCGAGCCGCTCGCCCCGTAGCCGACCGCCAGATCCTGCAGCTGGCACTCGCCGCCCTGATCGCAGATCGGGCAATCCAGCGGGTGATTGATGAGCAGGAACTCCATCACCCCTTTCTGCGCCTTCACCGCCATGTCGGACTTGGTGAACACCTTCATGCCGGCGGTGACCGGCGTCGCACAGGCCGGCAGCGGCTTGGGTGCCTTCTCCACCTGGACCAGGCACATGCGGCAGTTGGCGGCAATGGACAGCTTCTTGTGGTAGCAGAAGTGAGGAATGTAGGCCCCCACCTTGGTGGCCGCATCCATCACGGTGCTGCCGTCTTCGACCTCAATCAGCTTGCCGTCGATCTCGATTTCTAGCATGACGGACCTACGTAGATGTTGCTGCCTGCGTACTGGACGTCTTCCGGCACGAGACACTTCTTGTGTTCGATGTGGTACGCGAATTCGTCACCGAAGTGCTTGACGAAACTCTGCACCGGCATGGAGGCGGCGTCGCCGAGTGCGCAGATGGTGCGGCCCATGATGTTGGTGGTGACGCTGTTGAGCAGGTCCAGATCTTCCGGACGCCCCTGGCCGTGCTCGATGCGGTGCACCACGCGGTACAGCCAGCCGGTGCCCTCGCGGCACGGCGTGCACTGTCCGCAGGACTCCTCGAAGTAGAAGTACGAGAGTCGTTCGAGCGCCTTGACCATGCAGGTGGTCTCGTCCATGACGATCACCGCGCCGGAGCCGAGCATCGATCCCGCTTTGGAGATCGAGTCGTAGTCCATGGTGCAGTCCATCATGATGTCGGCCGGCACCACCGGGGCGGACGATCCGCCCGGAATCACACCCTTGAGCTTGCGACCGCCACGCATGCCGCCGGCCATCTCCAGCAGTTCCGAGAACGGCGTGCCCAGTTCGATCTCGTAGTTGCCCGGCTTGTTCACATGGCCCGAGATGGAAAACAGCTTGGTCCCACCGTTGTTCGGCTTGCCGTAATTGAGGAAGGTCTCGCCGCCGTCCTTCATGATGAAGGGCACGGAGGCGAAGGTTTCCGTGTTGTTGATGGTCGTCGGCTTGCCGTACAGACCATAGCTGGCGGGGAACGGCGGCTTGAAGCGCGGCTGCCCCTTCTTGCCCTCGATGGACTCGAGCAGCGCCGTCTCCTCACCGCAGATGTAGGCGCCATAGCCGTGGTGCGCGAACAAATCGAAGCTGAAATCGGAACCGAGAATGTTCTGTCCCAGCAAGCCGGCCTCGCGGGCCTCGGCCAGCGCCTCCTCGAAGCGTTCGTAGACCTCGAAGATTTCGCCGTGAATGTAGTTGTAGCCGCGCGAACACCCCATGGCATAGGCCGCGATGGTCATGCCCTCGATCACGGTGTGCGGGTTGTAGCGCAGGATGTCGCGGTCCTTGAAGGTCCCCGGTTCGCCTTCGTCCGAGTTGCAGGCCAGATACTTGTCGCCCGGGAAGGAGTTCGGCATGAAGCTCCACTTCAGGCCGGTCGGGAAGCCGGCACCGCCACGCCCGCGCAGCACCGAGGCCTTTACCTCCGCGATGATGTCGGCCGGCGGAGTCTTCTCGGCGATGATCTTCCGCAGCGCTTCATAACCACCGCGCTTGATGTAATCCTGCAGCCGCCACGTACGGTCGCCGTCGACTCCGGCGAGAATGAGGTTTCTTGCGCTCATTTTTCAGCCAGCTCCGCCAGCATCTGGTCGATCTTGTCGGTCGTCATCCAGCTGCACATCTTGTGGTTGTTGAGAAGCAGCACCGGGGCATCGCCACAGGCCCCCATGCATTCGCCCTCCTTGAGGGTGAACTTGCCATCCGGGGTGGTCTCGTTGAAATCGATCCCCAGCTTCTGCTTCACGTAGTCCGCGGCATGGACGCCCCCGGACAGCGCACAGGGCAGGTTCGTGCACACGGTGATCTTGTGCCTGCCGACCGGCTCCAGGTCGTACATGTTGTAGAAGCTCGCCACCTCGTAGGCCGCAATGGCGGGCATCTCCAGGTAGTCGGCCACGAAGGCAATGGTCTCCTTCGCCAGCCAGCCCTTTTCCTGCTGGGCAATACGCAAGGCCCCCATCACCGCGGACTGCTTCTGGTCCGCAGGATACTTGGCGACCTCCTGGTCGATCTTGTTCAACGATTCCTGGCTCAGCATCTTATTGGCCACACCCGTTTGATTCGTTCATTCCGTTTATGTCAGCGATCGATCTCGCCGAACACGACGTCCATCGTGCCGATGATGGCGACCACGTCGGCGATCAGATGGCCACGCGCAATCTCGTCCATTGCCGCGAGGTGCGCAAAACCCGGCGCACGCAGCTTCAGGCGATACGGCTTGTTGGCCCCGTCGGAGACCGCGTACACGCCGAACTCGCCCTTGGGATGCTCGACTGCGGCATACACCTCGCCCGCGGGCACATGCATTCCCTCGGTGAATAGCTTGAAGTGGTGGATCAGCTCTTCCATGTTGGCTTTCATGGATTCGCGCGGCGGCGGCGCCACCTTGTAGTTGCTGGTGATGACCGGTCCCGGATTCTTACGCAGCCAATCGATGCACTGTTTGATGATGCGGTTCGACTGGCGCATCTCTTCCATGCGCACGAGATAACGGTCGTAGCAATCACCGGTCTTGCCGATCGGCACATCGAATTCCATGCGGTCGTAGACTTCGTAGGGCTGCTTCTTGCGCAGATCCCATGCCACGCCGGAACCGCGCAGCATCGCACCGGTGAAGCCCCAGGCCTTGGCCTGCTCGGGTGTCACTACGCCGATCCCGACGGTCCGCTGCTTCCAGATCCGGTTGTCGGTCAGCAGCGTCTCGTAGTCGTCGCAGTACTTGGGGAAGCGGTTGGTGAAGTCCTCGAGGAAATCGAGAAGCGAGCCCTGGCGATTCTCGTTCAGCTCCTGGACGGTCTTCGCATTCTTCCACTTCGACACTTCGTACTGCGGCATCCGGTCCGGCAGATCGCGATAGACGCCACCCGGCCGGTAGTAGGCCGCATGCATGCGCGCCCCCGAGACCGCCTCGTAGGCGTCCATCAGATCTTCCCGCTCGCGGAAGGTGTAGAGCACCATGGTCATGGCGCCGATATCCAGCGCATGGGTGCCGATGTTGAGCAGGTGATTGAGGATCCGGGTGATCTCGTCGAACATGACCCGGATGTACTGGGCCCGCTCGGGCACCTCGACACCGAGCAGCCGCTCGATCGCCATGCAGTAGGCATGCTCGTTGCACATCATCGACACGTAGTCGAGACGGTCCATGTACGGCACCGACTGCACCCAGGTACGGGTCTCGGCGAGCTTCTCGGTCCCCCGGTGGAGCAGACCGATGTGCGGATCGGCCCGCTCGACAACCTCGCCGTCAAGTTCGAGCACCAGGCGCAGCACCCCGTGAGCAGACGGATGCTGCGGGCCGAAGTTGATGGTGTAGTTCTTGATTTCAGCCATGGCCGACATCTCCGTAGTTCTCTTCGCGCACCACGCGCGGCGCGTTCTCGCGCGGCTCGATGGTGACCGGCTGATAGATGACGCGACCCTGCTCGGGGTCGTAGCGCATCTCGACATAACCGGAGACGGGGAAGTCCTTGCGGAACGGATGGCCGACAAAACCGTAGTCGGTCAGGATGCGGCGCAGGTCCGGGTGATTCGAGAACATGATCCCGTACATATCGAAGACTTCGCGCTCGAACCAGTTGGCACTGGGCCACACGTCGCACAGCGAATCGAGCACCGGAAAGCTATCGTCGGGCGCGAACGCGCGCAGTCGAACGCGCCAGTTGTGGGTCAGCGACAACAGATGGGTCGACGCCGCGAAGCGCTCCTTCTCCCACACGCCATTGGCCCAGGCCGAGTAATCGAGGCCGGACACGTCGATGAGTTGCTCGAAGGAAAATTCGGGACGGTCACGCAACTCGATCGCCACATCGTGATAGTCGGCAGCCGAGACCACCATCGTCACTTCGTTACGATCATCGACCACCGAAATAGCCCGTTCGCCGAAACATTCGCTCAGCAGCGCCGCCAGCCGTTCTGATTTTGCACTCATATCGTCACCCCCGGTCAGCGCGCGATCGTGTTGGTGCGGCGAATCTTGCGCTGCAACTGGATGATCCCGTAGAGCAGCGCCTCGGCGGTCGGCGGACAGCCCGGCACATACACATCCACGGGCACCACGCGATCACAACCGCGCACAACCGAGTAGGAGTAGTGATAGTAGCCCCCGCCATTGGCACAGGAGCCCATCGAGATCACCCAGCGCGGCTCGGTCATCTGGTCGTACACCTTGCGCAGCGCCGGCGCCATCTTGTTGCACAGCGTGCCGGCCACGATCATCACGTCGGACTGACGCGGACTGGGACGGAACACCACGCCGAAGCGATCCAGATCGTAGCGCGAACACCCAGCGTGAATCATCTCCACGGCACAACAGGCCAGCCCGAACGTCATCGGCCACATGGAACCAGTGCGCGTCCAGTTGATCACCGTATCCAGTGACGTGGTGACAAAACCTTCCTTGAAGACACCTTCGATACTCATGTCACCCCTTACCGCAATTCAGATTCACAAAGCTGCGCCACAACGCTCACTCCCACTCCAGCGCGCCCTTCTTCCAGACCCAGATGTAACCGACCAGCAAAATGCCGAGAAACACGAACATCTCGAAGAAACCGAACAGCCGAATGGCCTCGTTACCCGCAATTTCGCGCAGGATCGTTGCCCAGGGAAAAAGGAAGGCAATCTCGAGATCGAAGAGAATGAAGAGAATGGCGAGGAGGTAATAGCGAACGTCGAATTTCATCCGTGCGTCTTCGAATGGCTCGAAACCGCATTCGTACGGCGAAACCTTTTCGCTATCGGGTCGATAGGGCGCCACCAGGCGCCCAAGCACGATCGGTGCGACGCCGAACGCAAGACCCACCAGGATGAAGACAAGCACGGGAAAGTAATTTTCAAGCATTGATATGCCCGTTGTGTAACCTGGGTTTTACTGCGTGGAAACGCCCGCGGGCGCGGGCGTTCTGAATTCTGGTGCCGACGGTGAGACTCGAACTCACACGGCCGTTAGGCCACTGCCCCCTCAAGACAGCGTGTCTACCAATTCCACCACGTCGGCTAGTGCTTTGTTACAGCGACGCGAATTATACGCTTTCTGACGCGCTGCGCAAACTCTTTTGCACCTTATTTGGGAATGGCGTTGAGCTTCGAATCACCCTCGCCGGAAGCCCCCTTCGCCGGCGCGGGAGCCGCATCCACGGGCGCCGGAGCGGCACGCTCCATCACGTTGGAAGGGGCCGAAACCGCCCGGCTTCCAAGGTAGCTCAGACTCAGGCTGGTAATGAAGAACACCGTGGCGAGCGCCGCCGTCGTGCGGCTCAGGAAGTTGGCCGAACCGGACGCGCCAAAAAGACTGCCCGACGCGCCGCTGCCGAAGGCAGCACCGGCGTCGGCACCTTTACCGTGCTGCAACAAAACCAGGCCGATCACGCCCACACCGACCAGCACGTGCACCGTCAGCACGATTGAAAAAAGATAACCACCCATGCTCAAAGACTTCCTGTGAGAAATATTCCAAAAAAATCAAATCGCGGCCTGGCAAATGGCCAGAAAATCATCCGCCTTCAAAGACGCACCGCCAATCAGGCCGCCGTCGATATTCTCGCCATCAAACAGATCTGCGGCCGTCTCCGGCTTGACGCTTCCGCCATACAGCAGGCGAATGCCGTCGGCCGAGCTGCCGGCGACCTCGCGCAGCGCCGCGCGCATGGCGCCATGCACTTCGGCGGCCTGCGCCACCGACGCGGACAGCCCCGTCCCGATCGCCCATACGGGCTCGTAGGCGACGACCAGCGCCTGCAGTGCTTCACTGCCGAGAGCCAGCACCGGTGCAAGCTGGGCCGAAATCACATCCAGGGTGCGCCCCTGTTCGCGCTCTTCGAGTTGCTCGCCGACGCACACGATCGGAACGAGCCCCCCACGAAGCGCCTGCGCCGCCTTGGCGGCCACACGTTCGCTGGATTCCTGGTGGCGCGCCCGTCGCTCCGAGTGACCGACGATCACGTAGCGGCAGCCGAACTCGGCCAGCATGCCGACACTGACTTCACCGGTGAAGGCGCCATCGTCGCAGTCGCTCACATCCTGTGCGCCAACCGCCAGCGCCGTGCCGTTGACGAGGCCGGAGACCATCTCCAGATAGGGAAACGGCACGCACAGCGCCGCATCCACACCGGACGGGATTCCCTCGGCGATGTCACGCACCAGCGCACCTGCCATCTGGCGCCGCCCGTGCATCTTCCAGTTCCCGACAACGAGTTTGTTCTGTCCGCTCATAGGGCCGCACATGAAAAATCGGTCGATTTTAACCCTGTGCGACGATGCCGGCAAACACGCTCCGCTCGATGCGCGGAAAACCGCGATCGGTTCAGGCCACGTCTCCGACCGCGGCACGCACCACGTCCGCCAGATGGTTGGCATGGCGCTCGACGTCGTCCAGCGCCTGGCCCTCGACCATGACGCGCAGCAGCGGCTCGGTGCCGGACGGGCGCAACAGCACCCGCCCGCGCTCGCCGAGCGCGGTTTCCACCTCCCGGCAGGCCTCGGCGATGCCCCGGTCCGCGCGCCAGTCGAAGCTGCGCGGCATGCGCACGTTGATCAGCCGTTGCGGGTAGAAGGTCAGGTCGGCACAGGCCTCGGCCAGGGTCACCCCGCGGCGGCGCACCGCCGCCAGCACCTGCAGCGCAGAGACGATGCCGTCGCCGGTGGTGTGCCAGTCCAGACAGATGATGTGGCCCGAGTTCTCGCCACCAATCTTCCATCCACGTTCGTGCATTGTTTCAAGGACATAGCGATCGCCCACCTTGGCACGGGCAAACGGAACACCCAGCCGCGTCACCGCGTGCTCGAAACCGAGATTGCTCATCAGCGTACCGACGACGCCGTCCAGTCGGCCGTTGTCGTTCATGGCCGTGGCGATGACGTACAGGAGCTTATCCCCGTCATACACCTCACCTTCCGCGTCGACCATGATCAGGCGGTCACCATCGCCATCCAGGGCAACGCCGATGTCCGCCTGCTCGGCCAGCACCGAGGCACGCAGGTGTTCGGGGCGGGTCGCCCCGACGCCCTCGTTGATGTTCAAACCGTTCGGCGCGGTACCCACCGTCACCACCTCGGCGCCCAGTTCATGGAACACCGACGGCGCAATGTGGTAGGCCGCCCCGTGGGCGCAGTCGACCACGATCTTCATGCCGCGCAGGTCGAGCTCGTTGGGAAAGCTGCTCTTGCAGAACTCGATGTAGCGGCCGGCCGCATCCTCGATCCGGCGCGCCTTGCCGACACGGTCGGGCGCCGCGCACCCCATCGGTTCGTCCAGGTGGCGCTCGATCTCCAGCTCGACCGCGTCGGGCAGTTTGGTGCCCTGGGCGGAGAAGAACTTGATGCCGTTATCGTAGAAGGGATTGTGGGAGGCGGAGATCACGACACCCGCCTGAAGGCGCAGCGCACGCGTCAGATAGGCCACGGCCGGCGTGGGCACCGGCCCCGCCAGCATCACGTCAACACCAGCGGCGGCGAAACCGGCCTCCAGGGCCGCTTCGAGCATGTAGCCCGAGATCCGCGTGTCCTTGCCAATCAGCACCGCCGGGCGCTCGCCGGCCGGCAGGCTCTCACGCGCCACCAGAGTCACCCCGGCCGCGTAGCCGAGACGCATCACGAAATCCGGCGTAATCGGCGCCTCGCCCACCTTGCCACGCACCCCATCGGTGCCGAAGTATTTTCTGCTCATCGCAAATCTCTTGATCAAAATCTTGGTCGGAACGGACAGGACGCGATTATCCCGGCATCCAGCATCATCCGTTGTGTGACGGCGCACACTGTCAGCGACTTGATAGCGCTGCGAGCGTGGCCAGCGCGTCTCGCGTCTCGGCCACGTCGTGCACCCGCACCCAGCTCGCACCGGCCTGGACGGCCAGCGCCGCGGCCACCGCGCTGGCGACCACGCGCTCGTCCACCGATCGGCCGGTGATCGCGCCGAGCATGGACTTGCGCGACACGCCCACCAGCACCGGGTAACGCGCAGCGAACTGCGGCAGCGCGCGAAACAGCGCGACATTGTGCGCCAGGGTCTTGCCGAAGCCGAAACCCGGATCAAGCAGGATGCGCTCCGGCGCCACCCCCGCCGCCTCGACCGCCGCCACCCGACGCATGAGCGCGGCCTTCACCTCGTCCACCACGTCGGCATAGCTCGGCTCGTGCTGCATGGTGCGCGGCTCGCCCTGCATGTGCATCAGACACACGCCCACATCGGCATCGGCCACCGCCGCCACCGCGCCATCGGCGCGCAGCGCATTGATATCGTTGATCAGCGACGCCCCGGCCCGGATCGCCTCGCGCATCACCGCGGGCTTGAGGGTATCGACGGACACCGCCACCGGGCCGTCGGCGAGCGCCTCGACCACCGGGATGACCCGCTCCAGCTCCTCCTGCTCGGAGACCGGCTCGGCGCCAGGCCGCGTGGACTCGCCCCCGATGTCGAGCATGTGCGCCCCCGCCGCGACGGCCGCCTCGGCGCGGCGGCGCACCGCGTCGCGGGCCTTGAGCAGGCCATCACCGGAGAACGAATCCGGCGTCACGTTGATGATCGCCATGATCCTGGGCGTCGCGTTGTCGAACACGAAGCGAGCGCAGCGCAGCGTCGGGATCATGTCGCCCCCTCGTCCGCCGCATCGTCCAATGCCGCCTGGGCCGCGCGCGCCGCCTCCGCGGCCAGCATCTGCTCCCGCGACTGCGGCGTCTCGAGTGAAATCGCCCCCAGCACGCCACTGCGATAGTCGCCCAGCAGGATCAAGGCCGCCTTTTCCATGTCGAGCACCCCGCCCTTGCCCAGACAGCCCCGTTTGCGACCGACAGCCTCGACCAGCGCCACGCCGTCGAGTCCGGCCGGATCGAGCCGGTAGCGGGTCGCGAGCAGTTGCGGGTAACGCGCCAGCAGAATGTCGCCCAACGCAAACGCCACCGCCTCCTCAGACACCGCATTGACGCCCACCGCATGGCTGGCCGCGAGCATGAACCCATCCAGTTCATGCTCGATCTTCGGCCACAACAGGCCCGGCGTGTCGGTCAGCGTCATGGTCGGGCTGATGTCGAGCCGCTGCTGGCTCTTGGTCACCGCCGGCTCGTCGCCGACCTTGGCCACCTTGCGCTTGAGCAAGGCATTCATGAGCGTGGACTTGCCCACGTTGGGGATACCCATGATCATCATCCGCAGGGGCTTGGTGCCGTCATTGCGATGCGGCGCCAGTTGCTGGCACAGCTTGGGGATCCGGGCCACGTCACCGGGCTTGCGGCAGCAGTTGGGCACGGCCTTGATGCCCGGCCGGGCGTTGAAATGATCGAGCCAGGCCCGCGTGGCCTCCGGATCGGCCAGATCGGATTTGTTGAGCACCTTCAGACACGGGCGCTGACGCTGACGGCGCAGCTCGTCGATCATCGGATTGCTGCTGGCTGCCGGCAGACGAGCGTCGACCACCTCGATGACCACATCGATGTTCGCCATGGTCTCCGCAGCCTTGCGCCGCGCCGAGTTCATGTGTCCGGGAAACCACTGGATCGTCATGCACACCCTTTACGCTGAATCTGGCGAGCGATTATCCCATCTTGGCTTCCGCTTGCGGGAATGTGACAACGACATGACGCCAAAAAAGCGGTAGACAGCGGAGTAAAAACGTGTATCTTGGCGATGCAGCGATATCAAGCTTTGTCCAGTTGGTCTCTCTTCGCGGTGTCTGGTTCGACCGCCCTCGTTGAAAATCCCCTGTTTCGATTCTTGATTTCCCTGCAGGTGGGCATCAGCCCAGTATTTTGTTTTTGAATGGAACACCGTAAATGAGCACTCAAACTGGCACCGTGAAATGGTTCAATGATTCCAAAGGCTTCGGCTTCATCACCCCGGACGAAGGTGGTGACGACCTGTTCGCCCATTTCAGCGAAATCCAGGGCAAGGGCTTCCGCTCGCTGGCTGAAAACCAGCGCGTCGAGTTTGAAGTCCGGACCGGCCCGAAAGGCCTGCAGGCAGCGGCGATCCGCCCCCTGTAATCTTTCCGGGACTTTCCGGAAAAAACGCGGCTTCGGCCGCGTTTTTTTGTTCACCCCCCGCAGCTCGCCTTTCACCGGGCACTTCCGCGCCGGACCTTCGGACACGGCCGGACACGCCAGGCACGCGCTTTACGCGGTGCACAAAACAGGCCACCATACGCTACCGAACGGTCCGATTCGGCCGTTCTGCCGATTGACCGGCGCCCCGAAGCGCCGGCATCCGAACATGCCGCGCATGACGGCATGCCTGTACCTCCCCCGGAGAACACTCATGCTGTACGACATCCACGAAATGAAAAAGGCCATGATGGCGCCGATCGGGCTCATGGCCGCCTCGAGCCGCAGTCTGTTTGCCAATCCGTTCAGCCCCCTGTCGTATGCACCCGGCAGTGAGCGCATCGCCGCCGGCTCCGAGCTACTGGCGCGCGCGGTCCGCACCTACGACAAACCCGCATGGGGCATCGAGTCGGTCACGGTGAACGGCGTCGACCACGCGCTTGCGGAGAACACGGCCTTCGAGACCCCGTTCTGCAAACTGGTGCGCCTGCGCCGCGACGGCCTTCCCGAGGACGCGCAACGGGTGCTGCTGGTGGCGCCCATGTCGGGCCACCATGCCACCTTGCTGCGCGACACCGCGCGCAAGCTGGTGGAGGACTTCGAGGTCTTCGTGACCGACTGGATCGATCCCCGGCTGGTCTCCATGGCCCATGGCACCTTCCACTTCGACGACTATGTCACCCATGTGCAGGAGTTCATCCGTCACCTGGGTCATGGCGTCCATGTAGTGGCGGTGTGCCAGCCGACGGTGCCGGTGCTGGCGGCCATCGCCCTCATGGCCGCCGCCGGGGAGCCGGACAGGCCGGCCACCATGGTGCTCATGGGCGGGCCGATCGACACCCGCGTCAGCCCCACCTCGGTCAACGCGTTCGCCAAGTCGCACAGCCTGCGCTGGTTCGAGACCCGCCTCATCACCCGGGTACCGACCAAGTACCCGGGCTTCATGCGCCGCGTCTATCCTGGCTTCCTGCAGCATTCCGGCTTCGTGGCCATGAATCCGGACCGCCACCTGAAGGCCCATGTGGACTTCTACAACCACCTCATCGAGGGCGACGACGACTCGGCCGACGCGCACCGGCGTTTCTACGACGAGTACAACGCGGTCATGGACCTGGACGCCGCCTTCTACCTGGAGACGCTGGACAACGTGTTCCTGCACCACAAGCTGCCCGAGGGCGAGCTGCGCGTGCATGGCGAGCGCGTCGATCCGGGGGCCATCACCGCAACCGCCTTGATGAGCATCGAAGGCGAACTCGATGACATCTGCGCTCCGGGCCAGACCGAGGCCGTCCACGAGCTGTGCCGCAACATCCCCGCCGCGCAGCACCACAACCTGCTGGTGCCCAGGGTCGGCCACTACGGCATCTTCAGCGGGCGCCGCTGGCGCGAGCAGATCTACCCGCAACTGCGTGACTTCCTCGAGGCTCACCGGGCCGACGGATGATCCGGTGATTGCCGCGGGCGGGCGCCTTGGGTTAACGTGGCGCCTGCCCGCCACCGCCGTACACGCTTGAACCAACGCGACATCGCCAATCTCGGTCAGGTCTTCACCCCGCCCGCCATCGTCGAGCTCATGCTCGGCCTGCGGGCGAATCACGGCCGCATCCTCGAACCCTCCGCCGGTGCCGGCGCCTTCAGCGAGCGGCTGCCCGGCTGCGTGGCCATCGAGTTCGACCCGCGCGTCGCGCGCGCGCACATGCGCGTCGAGGACTTCTTCGCCTACCCGGCCAGCGAACGCTTCGACACCGTGATCGGCAATCCGCCCTACGTGCGCTTCCAGGACATTCCGCCGGCCACACGGGCGCGGCTGGACATGACCCACTTCGACGGGCGCAGCAACCTGTTCCTGTTCTTCATCGAGAAGGCCATCCGCCACCTCGACGTGGGCGGCGAGCTGATCTTCATCGTCCCGCGCGAGTTCATCAAGCTCACCGCGGCACGCAAGCTCAACCGCTGGCTGTTCGAGTGCGGCACCATCACCCACTGGATCGAGACCGGCGACACCCGCATCTTCGACGGCGCGGTGCCCAACTGCGCCATCTTCCGCTTCGAACGTGGCAACTTCAGCCGCCGCACGCTGCTGCGCACCCTCGACGAGGCGGCGTGGTCGACGCGCGAATTCGTCGAGATGGACGGCCAGCTCGCCTTCGCGCCGGAACCCATGAGCGTCCCGCTCGCCTCCCTGTTCACCGTCAAGGTGGGTGCCGTGTCCGGCGCCGACCGCCTGTTCGAGCATCCCGAGGGCAATGTGGACTTCGTCCATTCGAAGACCATCGACAGCGGCCACACCCGGCGCATGCTCTACAACCTGCGCCACCCGGCGCTGGATCCCCACAAAACCACCCTGCTGGCCCGGCGCATCAAACCCTTCGACGAATCCAACTGGTGGACCTGGGGACGGCACTATCCGGCGACCGATGCGCCCCGCATCTACGTGAACGCCCGCACCCGACGCGACGCTCCCTTCTTCCTCCACCCGGCCACCGCCTTCGACGGCGCCATCCTGGCGCTGTTTGCGCGCGACCCGGCCATGGATCTGGCCCACGCCGTGAGCCTGCTCAACACGGCCGTGCCCTGGGAAGCCCTCGGTTTCCGGGTCGACGGGCGCTACCTGTTCACCCAGCGCAGCCTGCAGACGCTGATGCTGCCGGCCAGCTTCTCGGCCCTCGCGACTGCGGCGTGAGCGGAACCTCGGCCCGCGCGCCCGATCGAACCTGAACCCTTTCGACAGCGGAGCCCCCATGATCGACCTCTACTACTGGACGACGCCGAACGGCCACAAGGTCACCCTGTTCCTCGAAGAAACCGGCCTGCCCTACCGCCTGCACCCGGTCAACATCGGCAAGGGCGAGCAGTTCGCCCCCGAGTTTCTCGCCATCGCGCCGAACAACCGCATCCCCGCCATCGTCGACCCGGCCCCTGCCGACGGCGGCGCGCCGATCTCGGTCTTCGAGTCGGGTGCCATCCTGCTCTACCTGGCGGACAAGACCGGCCAGTTCATTCCGGCCGATCTACGCGGCCGCACCGAGGTGCTGCAGTGGCTGTTCTGGCAGATGGGCGGGCTGGGCCCCATGGCCGGGCAGAACCACCACTTCGTCCAGTACGCGCCCGAGCGCATCGCCTACGCGATGGAGCGCTACGTGAAGGAAACCGCGCGCCTCTACGCCGTGCTCAACAAGCGCCTCGCCGACCGCGCCTTCGTCGCCGGCGCCGACTACAGCATCGCCGACATGGCCTGCTATCCCTGGATCGTGCCGTACGAACGCCAACAGCAGGATCTGGCCGACTTCCCCCACCTCAAGCGCTGGTTCGAGGCGATCGCCGAGCGCCCGGCCACGAAGCGCGCCTACGCGCTTGCCGAGACGGTGAATCGGGCGCCGGTGATGGATGAGGACGCCAAGCGCATCATGTTCGGCCAGGACGCCCGGACCGTCGACTCGCGCTGAGCGGCTGCGGCGGACCGCCGCAGCAATCCTTACGGATCATCCGTTCGTCGCATGCGCAGCGGTGTCATCCGTGTCGGAGTGCATTATCACGCGCTGATATTTCCCTTAAGATGCTCGCATGCGTGCCCTCGCGCGCAAGGCGTGCGTGCACCGCCCCGGCGCCGCACCGCATCATCACGGGAAACTGGCGCTCAATGCTCGACAACACGGGGATCTTCCTTCGCCTGTGCCGGCTCGTCCTGGCCGTCTTTTTGGTCCTGCCCGGAATCGCCTCGGCCTTCAGCCAGTCCACCGGCCCAAACGATCTGAGTGACGAGGAGCGCGCATTCCTGGCCCGCTCCGGCCCCATCGTCTTCATCAGCCAGACGGCGTATCCCCCCTTCGAATTCATCGACCACAACAGCGGCGCCCGCAAGGGCATGATGATCGAGCTGGCGACCTGGATCGGCACCGAGTACGGCTTTCATGCCGAGTTTGCCGACACCACCTTCATCGATGCCCAGCACGCGGTGCTCGACGGCCGCGCCGACGTGCTCACCAGCTTCTTCTACAGCGAAGCGCGCGACCGCCAGTTCGACTTCACCGACACCGTCTTCGACATCCCGGCGACCATCTTCGTAGCCGCCGAGCGCCCCGACATCACCGATCTGGCCGACCTGGACGGCAAGCGCATCGCCATGCAGCGCGGCGACTACGCGGAGGAATTTCTCAAATCGCGCGGCATCGGTGTCACCGTCGTACCGACGGCCTCGTTCGGCGCGGCCGTCGACGCGGTCCTGGCCGGTCGGGCCGATGCCCTCATCGGCGACGAACAGATCGTGCTGCATTACCTCTACAGCCATCAGCTCAACGCACGCATGAAGACGGTGGGCGAGCCCCTCTACGTGGGCCACAACGCCATGGCGGTCAGGGAGGGCAATCGGGTGCTGCGCTCGATTCTGGACAAGGGCGTGGCACGAGCGCGCCGCACCGGCGCGCTCGATCGCATCAGCTGGAAGTGGTCCGGCACCCACCTGCCCGGTCGCGGCATCGACTGGGCCGGCTACTGGCCCTATGCGGCAGCGGCCGCAGCGCTGGTGATGATGGCCCTGCTGTCCAACCTGCACCTGCGTCACGTGGTGCGCGCCAAGACGCGCCAGCTGCTGCGCAACCAGCTGCGCCTCGAAGGCATCATCCAGGGCACCCGGGCCGGCACCTGGGAGTGGCATCTGGCCACCGGTGAGGTCGTCATCAATCCGGTCTGGGCCGAGATGCTCGGCCACACGCCGGAATCCCTTGGCCCGATGAGCGCCGAGCGAATCAACGCGCTCATCCATCCGGACGATCGCGAGCGCTGCAGCACCCTGATGAACGAGCATCTGGCGGGCGACCTGGACCACTACGCCTGTGAAGTCCGGATGCGCCACAAGGACGGGCACTGGGTGTGGCTGCTTCAGCGGGGCCAGACCACCGAACGCGACGCCAACGGCCGCCCGCTCGTGGTCGCCGGCACCCAGATCGACGTGACCGGCAGCAAGCTGGCCCAGATCGAGCTGCAACTGACCGCGAGCGTGTTCGCCAATGCCCGCGAAGGCATCCTCATCACCGACGCCAGCGCCAACATCATCGACGTCAATCCCGCCTTCACCCGGGTGACCGGCTACAGCCGCGCCGAAGCCATCGGGCAGAACGTACGCATTCTCAAGTCCAACCGCCACGCCAGCGACTTCTACGAAACCCTGTGGACCCAACTGCGCGAGCACGGCTTCTGGGAAGGCGAGATCTGGAACCGGCGCAAATCCGGCGAGGTGTATCCGGAGATCCTCACCGTGTCGGGGGTCCGCGACGAAAAAGGACGGGTCTCGCACTTCGTGGCGGTGTTTTCGGACATCAGCCGCCAGAAGGAATACGAGCGCCAGCTCGAGCACCTCGCCTACTACGATCCACTGACCGGCCTGCCCAACCGCGTCCTGCTCGTCGATCGCCTCGCCCACGCCATGACCCGCGCCCGGCGTCGGGGCGTGCAGCTCGGGCTGGCCTATCTCGACCTGGACGGCTTCAAGGAGATCAACGACGCCCATGGACACGCCCTGGGCGATCGCGTTCTGGTCATCGTGGCCGGGCGACTCAAGAAGGCGCTGCGCGACGACGACACCGTTGCGCGCGTCGGTGGCGACGAATTCGTCATCGTGCTCTTCGATCCCCCCGCGACTCAACCACAGGAAACCGTCATCCGCCGCCTGCTGTCCGCCATCGCCGAACCCATCCATCTGGATCAGCGTACCTTCCACCTGTCGGGCAGCATCGGCCTGGTGCAGTACGGCGGCGACAGCGACCTGGACTCCGACCAGCTCATCCGCCAGGCCGATCAGGCCATGTACCAGGCCAAACAGGCCGGCAAGAACCGCTATCACCTGTTCGACGCCGAACAGGACCGCGCCGTACGCGGCCGCCACGAGGTGATCGCGCGGGTGCAGCGTGCCATCGCCGACAACGAATTCGTGCTTCACTACCAGCCCAAGGTCCGGATGCGCGACGGCGCCCTGATCGGCGCCGAGGCCCTGATCCGGTGGATGCACCCCGAACGCGGGCTGCTGGCGCCGGCCGAGTTCCTGCCCCACATCGACACCCACCGCACCGGCATCGAACTGGGCGAATGGGTCATCCAAACCGCGCTGAACCAGATCGCCGAATGGCGCGCCGCCGGGCTGGATCTGACACTCAGTGTCAACATCGCCGCGAGCCATCTGCAGCAGGCCGATTTCGTCAGCAGCCTGCGCGCCCTGCTCGCCGCCCATCCCGCGGTGCCGCCTCACCGGCTCGAGCTGGAGGTCCTGGAGACCAGCGCGCTCGAGGACGTGGAGCTGATCAGCGAGGTCATTGGCGCCTGCGCCGAGCTCGGCGTACGTTTCGCCCTCGACGATTTCGGCACCGGATACTCGAGTCTCACCTACCTGAAGCGCCTGCCCGTGGACGTGCTCAAGATCGACCAGAGCTTCGTGCGCGACATGCTTCACGATCCGGGCGACCTGTCGATTCTCGAAGGCGTGCTCGGTCTGGCCCGTGCCTTCCATCGCGAGGTGATCGCCGAGGGCGTGGAAACCGAGGCCCATGGCAAGCTGCTGCTCCAGCTCGGTTGCGAACTCGGCCAGGGCTACGGCATCGCACGGCCCATGCCGGCCGAAGCCCTTGAGCGCTGGGCCGGCCAATGGCGCGCGCCGGCGGCATGGACGCACACCGGACGCCTACCCCAGGAAGATGTGGAACTGCTCTACGCGGCCTCGGAACACCGGGCCTGGCTGGAACGCTTCGCGGCCTATGCGCTCGACCGCGGCCTGACACCGCCCGAGACCGACCACCACCGGTGTCGCTTCGGCCGCTGGCTGGACAAACGCCGCGGTAGCGGCCGCAACGGCACCGCCTTCGAGACCCTCGACACCATCCATCGCTCGCTCCATGCCATCAGCAGCGAGCTGATCCGCCCCGACAGCGGCGGCGATCTCGACGGCGAGCCGGCCATGGCCCGCCTGCATGCCTGCTCCCAGGAACTGCTCGAGCAGCTGCAGACCCTGATCGACGCCCGGGCCAGCCTCGGGATCGACACGACCGCCCAGCCCGACCAACGGCAGTCGAAACCCGAGCCGGCGCGCTAGCGGTCGTCGAGCATCAGCCGCATCGGGCGCATGGTCGACATCCGGAATCCACGTTGGGTATAAAAGCCCTGCGCAGCCAGGTTGTCATGGTCGGTCAGCAGGGTTACACGCCGGCATCCGTGCGCGCGTGCCGCCCCGATCGCCGCCTCCACCAGCGCGGTCCCCACGCCGCGGGCGCGCCAGTCGGGGGCGACGATGAGATCCTCGAACAGCGCCACCGGCGCGCCCAGTGCGGTGGACAGGCTCCACAACAGATTGACCATCCCGACCACCCGGGTCGGCGTGCGGGCAACCAGGATCACGCCACGCGCAGGATCGTCCACGATGGCCGCAAGGCCGCGCGCCTGCGTCTGCGGATCTGGGGTGAATTCATGTTCCTGGGCAAACAGCTGTCCAAGCAGCCGGCTCAGTTCGGGGATGTCCCCCGGTTCCGCGGGGGTGATGCTCACGCCATCGGCCATGATGCGAACTCCGGTTCGAGTCGGGCAAAACGCCATTTTCTCACCGCCGCGCCCTTGCCGCGGGACAAGAAAAACCCCGCACCGGCGAGCCGATGCGGGGTTCGTTACCAGTGGACCGAGAACGTCAGGCAGGCTGCGGCCAGACGAAATCAGGCCGCAGGGCCTCGTACACCGGACGGCCATCGCTCGGCCGTGCCTCCCCGGAAGCCGGATCGTAGAACGCATGATAGGTCGCGGGCATGCCCTGCGGATCGAAGCCCATCAGGTTCGGCACGATCACGCGGATGCGGTGCTGCTTGTCATCGAGCATGATCGGCGTGCCGCAGGTCGCGCAGGTGCACAACTCGAGCGGTCCGTCGGGGTTCTGGTCGTTGAAGGGCTGACGTTTCAGCCCTGCCGGGTTGTCCACTTCCACGTCGCGGTAGTTGTAGAACACCACGTGGGTGGTCGGCTGTCCGGTGACGCGTTTGCACACCGAGCAGTGGCAGGTGTGATTGTCGATCGGACCGCCGTGCAGGTGCGTGTGCACATGCTGGCATCCGCCAGTCTGGTTGCTTGCCATGTTTCATGTCTCCTTTATGACATTTTCGAGGTGCCGGCCCCGCGTAGACCGCGTCCTCCTTCGCAAGCTGCTGCGGAGGCAAGCTCTCTAAAGATAGGAAAACCCCATGGGTTCGGCAAGGCCATGAATGCACGAATGCCGCGCGCCCATGCATCCCCGATGTCATGGACCATGCCCCCCTGACGACACCCGGTCGGGGGCGTTGAAGCGGCACCGATGGGGCGCACGACCGGAGAGGGTGAAGCGCGCCGCTGCCCCCTTGATCCACAACGCCGCCGGCGCCCCCGCCAGGCTGCCCACGTACCGCGCACCGGAGGCGGAACGGGCCTGATCCAGAAACAGCACCCGATCGCCCCACCGCATCACGGCATGCGGCGTCACCGAATTGACGAAGCTCACCGAGATGGCTGCGTCGAGGCCGCCGCAATCGAGCCGCCACGGTCCCAGGCTGATACCGGCCTCGTCCTGCGCTCTTGCGCCGACGTAACCTTCGCGCAGTTCATGGATGCGCAGGACATAGGCCTCGCGCACGCAGGCCGTCAGGTCCGCGGCCTTCCAGCAATCGTCCCGCCCCTTGATCCAGCCGCGCTGCATGACCTTCAGCGTCTGCCGCCGCTCGGAGGAAAGCGACGATCCGCGCAGCGCGAGGCGATACACCCGGTTCAGCTCCCGATCGAGGGCGGCCAGGTCGGGGTCGGCGCAGACCCGTCGTGGCGCGTCCCGGTCCACCTTCGTGCAATCGAAGGCCGGACCGGCGGCCCTCGCCGGCACCTGCGCGACAATCGCGCCGAGTGCCATGAGCCCGGCAAACCCCAAGCGACCTCCACACACCGATCCCTTCATGACGTCCTCCACAACGCACACCCCGGCTCGAAGGCATCTTACCCGAGCGCGCATGCGGAACCGGAGGCACACCGCACCGGTCCATTCAGCACCGGACACGACAAAGCTGGCCACCGAGCCAGCGTCGAGCGGGCAACTTGCCCGACGCCGCCCGGGCAAGGCCCCGTTGTGCAACGGGGCCCCGGCGGTCACCATACGAACAAGGCGGTCACCCAGACCCGCCGCTAGGAGAGACATGACATGAAACACCTGTTGATCGGATTGATCGCCGCCCTTTCACTCACCACGGCCGCCCAGGCCCGCTCGCTCGACGAGGTGCGCAGCTCCGGCACCCTGACCGTCGCGATCTACAACGACTTCGCCCCGTTCTCGGACGACGCCAAGGGCATCGACGTGGACATCGCCCGGGCGCTCGGGGAGAAGCTCGGGGTGAAGGTCTCCTTCCTGCCTTTCGACGCCGACGAGAGCATGGACGACGATCTGCGCAACATGGTGTGGAAAGGCACGGTGCTGGGCTACGGCCCCGCCGACATGATGATGCACGTGCCCACCGAGGCGGCCTTCGCCAACCGCAACGACAAGGTCGCCATCTTCGGCACCTACTTCCGCGACACCCTGCAGATCGCCCGCAACCTCGAACGCCTCCCCGAACTGCGCGACATGGCGGTGCTCGACAAGGAACCGGTGGGCGTCGAAGCCGACTCCCTCGGCTCGATGATCCTCGGCTCCCCCTACGGTGGCCACCGCGTCGCCGACCTGCACCATTACGTCAAGCTCGAGGAAGCCTTCGCCGACCTCAAGGCCGGCAAGCTCAGCGCAGTGATGGCCCTGGGCAGCCAGGCCGAAGCGGCCATGGGCAAGGAATCCGGTTTCCGCGTCGCCATGGCGCCGCTGCCGGGTCGTGTCCCCCCGGGCGGCTGGAGCTTCGGCCTCGCGGTCAAGTCGGACTACACCCAGCTGGCCGACGCGCTCAAGCAGGCCATGGCCACGCTCGAGTCGGACGGCACCCTGGACCGCATCTTCACCGCCCACGGAGTGAAACGCCTGGCCCCCTGACGCATGCCCCGCGCGGCCGGCCTTCGCGGGCCCGGCCGCCACGGGCGACAATCCGGTCTATGGTGTGGACATGACGCCGGCGTGACCTGTCGGCGTCCGCTCACCGGAGGCCCGCCATGTCGCCCCACCCATCCCGGTTGTTCACCCCGATCCGCATCGGCTCGCTGGAACTGCCCGCCCGCCTGTTCAAGACCGCCACCGCGGAGACCCGCGCCACCGCCGACGGCTACGTCACCGATGCGCTGGTCGCCTTCTACCGCCTGCTCGCCCGCGGCGAGACCCCGCTCATCATCACCGGCAACATCTACGTGAGCCGTCAGGGCAAGTCGGCCCCGCGCCAGACCGGCGCCGACGATGACGACAAGATCCCGGGGCTGGCGCGGATCCCCGAGGCGGTCCATGCCCACGGCGGGCGCATCTTCGCCCAGCTCAACCATTGCGGCCGTCAGGTGGTGCCCGACTTCGTCGGCGCCACCGACGTGGTGTCGGCCTCCGCCACCAAGGATCTGCTCACCGGCACCCAACCGCGCGCTCTGAGCGAAGCGGAAATCGGGCAGATCGTCGAGGATTTCGGCGAGGCTGCCCGGCGCTGCCGCGAGGCCGGCTTCGACGGCGTGCAGATGCATTCGGCCAACGGCTACCTCATGAGCCAGTTCCTCACCCCCTACACCAATCGCCGCGGCGACGGCTACGGTGGCGAGCCGGAGGCGCGCACCCGCTTCGGCCGCGAAGTGCTGGCCGCCATCCGCGCCCGGGTGGGCGACGACTTCCCGGTCATCATCAAGATGAACGGCCATGACGACCTGCCCCTGCGCGCCGGCCTCAAGACCGACGCCCTGGCCGAGGCGGCGCACCGGTTCGAGGCCGCCGGCGTCGATGCGGTGGAAATCTCCGTCGGCCATTACGAATCGGGCTTTCCCATGGTGCGCGGCAGCTTCGAGCACTGCCTGCGCGCCATGGTCCAGGGCAGCATGGCCCACCTGCCCTTGTTCCGGCGCCACTTCATGCGCCTGTTCCGTCCCTTCGTGGCACTGGCGTGCAACCACCTGTGGCCGGGGCGCGAGGGGTTCAACCTGGATTACGCCCCGGCATTCAAGGGCAAACTGGGCATTCCGCTCATCTGCCTCGGCGGCTTTCGCACCCGCGCGGCCATGGAAGAGGCGATCGCCCGCGGCCTGTGCGACGCGGTCTCCGCCGGGCGACCGTTCCTGGCCGATCCGTTCTTCTTCGCCCACACCCGGGACGAGGTGCCCGGGCCCCGTTGTGTCGACTGCAACGCCTGCGTCGGTCATCTGGGCGCCCGGCCCGCCGATTGCTACCACCCCTACGTCCGTACCGAAAAGGCCGCCATGCTGGCGCGGATGGGCTTGGCGGCGGACGATGGGGGCGACGCCTGAATCGCCCGAATGGTGCATGCACGACCCCGCGATGCACCATCTTCGCGCGGCCACCGGGCATCAAGAGTGTAAATTTCCCCGACAAACAGGCCTCTGAGCTGGCGCGATCGTTGCTTTGTTGCAACGCAGCAACCCCACAGAGGCACAACAATGACATCCCATCGAAGTCGTCACATGCGGCTGTCCGGCGCCGAGCGGCGCTGGCTGCCCTGGTTCGGCCGCACCGGCAAGCTGGCCATGCGCTGGGCCACCTGGCTCAACCGCGATTCGGTCGACGTGCTCGAGCACACCTTCGACGGCGTCGCGCGTATCCGCGTCGGCCTGCTCCAGCGCTGGGCCACGAGCCAGTGGAATCATCTCGAAGCCCTGGCCGGGCAGCTGGCGGATCACTATCCGCAGATCGACCCGGCCCTGCTCGAGGACAAGCTCGCGCAGGCCGACGACTTCTCGGAGCTGTGCCTGGTCACGCCGGACGGCACGGTCACCCATTCGACCGCCGCCTCTCAGATCGGCACTCGCGCCAGCGACCCGCGTGCATTGGCCGAGGGCCTGAAGGCACCCTTCCTGCACGGCCCCTATGTCGATCCGGTAACCGAACGGCTGGGGCCGTCCAGCTCCCGCTTCCACGACCAGGTCACGCTGATGTTCCATCTGCCGCTGCAGGTGGACGGCGTCGTGGTGGCCTGCCTGTGCGGACGGGTGCCGAACGACGTGATCGGCGACCTGATCCAGCGCGAAGCCGGGCACATCTACCCGGAGTCGGGCGACAACTACGTGTTCATGGTCGAGTCGCGCTTCGATCCGGCGATCGCCCCGGGCACCGCGCTGTCGCGCTCGCGCTTCGAGGACGACACCTTCTCCCACGGCGAGAACCTCAAGAGCGGTGTCCACACCGACTACGGCACCGTCCAGATCCGCCAACACACCGAGTTCGAGATCGTGTTCAACGATCCGGCCACCGGCAAGCTGCACCCCGGCGTGCGCGAGACCATCCGCAACGGCGAGAACCTGTATGTGCTCTACCCGGGCTATTCCGACTACCGGCACATCCCGGTCATCGGCAAGGGCGTCACCTTCCAGCTGCCCGGCTCGCCCGACCGCTGGGGCATGATGTGCGAGGCCGACCTGGAAGAGGTCTACCGGCGCCGCTCGCTAAGCTACCGGCTCAGCCGCCTGCTGGTGGTGTGCATGGGGCTGGCCTTCGGCACCGGCGTGGCGGCGCAGACCCTGCTGCCGCTGCCGCCGCTGCTCGGCGAACTGGCCATGCTGGGCGCGCTGGCAGTGGGCGGGGTGTGCTTCCTGCGCTTCGGGCCGCGCCGCCTGGTGCAACGCCTCGACCGCCTCACCGACGTCATCCGCACCCTCGCCGAGGGCGAAGGCAACCTGCGCCAGCGCATCGACGCGCGCACCATGACCACCGACGAGACCGGCGATCTGGCGCGGTGGACCAACAGCTTCGTGGACAACCTCGACGCCATCGTCGGCCAGGTCATCCGCGCCGCCGACGGGGTGGAGAAGAACAGCAACACCATGCAGGCCCGCAACCGGGTCGCTCATCAGTCGGCCAGCAACGTCAGCGAGGCGATCGCCCACATGCTGGAACTGGTCTCGCAGCAACTGGAGGACATCGCCAATGCCTCGAGCACGGCCGAACAGATGCGCGCCGCCATGGAAAAGGTGGAGGCCGAAGCCCGCCAGCGCTTCGAGGCCGCGCGCGCCGGCACCGAGTCGATCCGCGGCGTGGTGGAAACCTCGGCGCAGCGCATGCAGGGGCTCAACCGCCGGACCAGCGAGATCGGCGACATCGTCAACGTGATCACCGAGATCACCCAGCAGACCAACCTGCTGGCGCTGAACGCAGCCATCGAGGCGGCCCGGGCCGGCGAGGCCGGGCGCGGCTTCGCGGTGGTGGCCGACGAAGTCCGGGGTCTGGCGGCACGCACCGAGGCGGCCGCCAAGGACATCGGCGACAAGATCGGTCGGATCCAGGTGGAAAGCCGCGACGCGGTGGCCTTCATGGAGAAGGGGGTCGAGGACGTGGACCAGAACCTGCGCCTGACCGAGGATGCCAGCAGCGACAACCGCGAGCTGTATGCCCTGGTCGAACGCATGTTCGCCATCATCAAGCACATCGACGACAACAGCCAGCGCAACGGCGACACCGCCAGCCGGGTCTCGCAGATCAGCGCCGACATGGCCCAGGCGATCCGCACCCTGCAGGTCAGTTCGGATCAGACCCGGATCACCGCCACCAAGCTGCAACAGCTGGTCGGCGCCTTCGAGGTCTCCATGGCATGACGGCGCGGGGGCGGCCCACGCCGCCCCCGTCATATGGCCGGAGTGCTTCCCAGCATGGCGACGGCGCCGCTCACCCCTTCGATCGCCATCTGCACGCCGATCACCGCCAGGATCAGCCCCATCAGGCGGGTCACGATCTTGAGGAAGTCCTCGCCGATGCGCGCCAGCAGGCGCTCGCCGAACACGAAGCACACATAGGTGATCGCGCACATCAGCGCGAACACCACGACCGTCACGGCCACGTCGCTCCAGCCTCCGGAGGCGGAGAAACTCATGGCGGTGGCGATGGTGCCCGGCCCGGCCAGGATCGGCACCGCCAGCGGCGAGATCGCCACATCCTCGGCGCTGGTATCGCTCCCTTCGTGCAGCGACGAGCCCTCACCATGCAGCATGTGGTAACCGATCACGAACACCAGGATGCCGCCGGCAATCCGCAGCGCCGGCAGGGTCACTCCGAAGAAATGGAAAATCGTCTTGCCCAGGGCGGCGAACACGAACACCACCGTGAAGGTCAGCAACAGCGATCTGCGCGCGATGCGCGCCTGCGCCGCCGAGCCCAGATCGCCCGTCAGCCCCACGAACACCGCCGTGTTCGCCAGTGGATTCATGATCGCGAAGAATCCGAAGAAGACCGTGATGAGGTGATTGATCCCGTCTGACATGTCCCTTTCCGTCACGAAAGTCATCGTGTGCCGCTGCGGCATGCACTGCGGCGCGGACACCATGGTCGCAGGAAACGGGCGTCGGCGCAGGACGCTCGATGCGGACAAGTTACCGCCGAACGTGAACGATCCTTGCCACATTCGCGCCGGCAAGTCATACAATCAGCCGCTGGCTTACCCTGCGCACCCGGCCTCGGCTGCGCCATTCGATGAACAAAACGCTGCTCCGAATCACCCGAACGGCATTGCGCCCCCTGTTCGACCGCCTCCCGGTGCGCTGGCGTTTTCGCGCCTACAGCCGGGCACTGCGCTGCGACACCCGGCTGCCGGACAGCATCGTCTTCAAGCTCGCCGAAACCCGCGACGAGCTCGAGGCCTGTTTTCGCCTGCTGCACGACGCCTATGTCGATGCCGGATTCATGGAACCGGACCCGTCAGGTCTGCGCGCCACGGTCTACCACGCCCTGCCCACCACCTCCACGCTGCTGTGCCGGCAAGGCGAGCGCGTGGTCGGCACCGTGTCCCTGATTCGCGAGAGCGCCATGGGCTTTCCCATGCAGCGCATCTTCGACCTGGCCGACATCCGCAAGACCGGCGGCAACGTCGCCGAGGTCTCCGCGCTGGCCATCGATCGCCGCTTCCGCTCCGCCAGCGGGCGCATCCTCCTGCCGCTGCTCAAGTTCATGTACGAGTACGCAACCCGGCAGTTCGACACCCGCCACCTGGTGATCGCGGTCAATCCGCGCCATATCGGCTTCTATGAAGCCATCATGTGCTTCCGCCGTCTCAGGCAGCACACCGTGGCCCATTACGACTTCGTCAACGGCGCACCCGCGGTCGGCGCCCACATCGACCTGCACACCGCGCTGTCCGCATTCCGGCGCCGCTACAACGACATGCCGCCGGAGAAGAACCTCTACCGCTACTTCAGCAGCAACGACCTGCCCAACACCATCTGGCCGCACAAGCGCTTTTTCACCACCACCGACCCGGTGATGACGCCGGCGCTCATCGACGACTTCTTCAACCAGCGCACCCAGGCCTTCGCCCGCCTGCGTCTGCGCGAACTGATGCTGCTGCACTCGATCTACGACCTGCCCGAATACAAGAGCGTGCTCCCGCCCGTGCCCGACGACGCCCCCCGCTCGGAGATGCGCCGGCGCACCCATCGCCGTTTCTCGGTCGTGTGCCCGGGCGAGTTCTCGACCCGCCAGTTCGGCATCCGGCGCAACTTCGAGATCACCGTGTTCGAATGCTCCGCCTCGGGGTTTCGCGCCCGCAGCGCCGCCAAGCTGCCCGCCGGGAGCACGGGCACGGTCATCATCGAGCTGGGCGAGGCCGACTGGTGCGTGATGCTCGTCACCGTGCTGCGCCTCGGCTCCCAGGACCGCCACATCGCGCTGTTGCGCATCGACCAGGACGACCTGGCCTGGCGCAAGTTCGTCAATGCGCTGGGCAAGGCACGCACCCACGGCGAGCTCGAGGAAGCCACGCGCTTTGTCTGAGTCCGCGGCGAAGCGCCCGTCCGCCCTTCCCCGTCCGGGGCCGGTTCTGTCATCATGAAACGTGTCGGAGCGCGCAAACGCCGCCCGCCCGCACCCTCGGGAGGAGACCATCCATGAAGGGCTTCCAGATCACCTTCTTCACGCAGCAGGACAAACGCCACAAGCACACGCCCATGGCCGAATGGCTCATGCTCACCGCGCGCGACCTGGGCCTGCGCGGCGCCACCATCGTGCCCGCGAGCGAAGGCTTCGGCCAGCACCGGCGCATTCATTCGGCCCACTTCTTCGAGCTGGCCGACCAGCCCCAGGAGGTAGTCATGACCGCCACCGAAGACGAGTGGGAACGCCTCCGGGCCCACCTGACGGCCGAAGGCCTCCGCCTCCCCTACGTCAAATGCCCGATCGAATTCGGCGTGCTGGGCGAGCCGGACGACTGACGCCAATGAAAACGGCCGCCCCGAAAGGCGGCCGTTCGACCCTGGGATCGGCGCATCAGGGCCGCGAGAGGGTCTCGAGGCTGCCGTAGGCCTTCGGATAGGTCACGATCCCCCAGGGCAGCTTGAACCCGCCGAGGTTGTCGACGCGCTTGTAGGTGTTCGCGTCGATCACCTCCACATCGTCGGAGCGGCCGCAGGCCACCAGCAGCTTGCTCTCGTCCGGCGTGTAGCTGAAATGCCAGCAGCGCTTGCCCACCGGCACCTCGGCCAGCTTGGCATGGCTGTGGCCGTCGAACACCTGGACCACGCCACCGCGGGCGGCGGCCACGATGATGTGCTTGCCGGTCTTGTCGAACGCCACGCCGTAGGGGCCCATGCCCGTCGGCACCGACTTGAGCACCTTGAAGTCCTGATCGAGCACCAGGAAGCTGTTCGAGTTTTCCATGGTGACGATGTAGTGCTTGCCGTCCGGCGAGAGCTTGATGCCACGCGGGCGGCTGCCGTCCTTGCTCAGGTCAACCGTCTTCACGAGCTTGCCGTCGGAGACGTTGTGCACCGTGATGGTGTCGTTGCCCTCGTTGGTGATGGCCAGCAGCTTGTGATCGGCGGAAAACTCGATGCCCTCGGTCTCCGGCGCGCCGACGATGGAGCGCACCAGCTTCCAGCTGTGCAGATCGATCTCGGCGATCTCACCCGGCGTCTTGTCATCGTCGTCGTCCTTGGCGTTCTTGCTCGGAGGGCCGCCCTTGGAACTCGGCTCGTAAGTCACGAAGGCGCGGGTACCATCCGGCGTCACGCGCAGGAACTCGGGGTTCTTGCCGATGTGCACCCGGCGCACCACCTTGTCGGTGGCCAGGTCGATCACCGACATGTCCGCCGTCTTCTGGTTGGCGGTCAGCAGATACTTGCCATCCGGCGTCACCGCCACGCCGCGCGGCCCGGTGCCGCCCACGTCGATCGTGCGTTCCACCTTCAGCGTGACCGGATCGAGCACGCTCACGCCGCCGCCCTGGTTGGTCACGTAAACGGCATCCGCCGCAAGTGCGGGTACGGCTGCCGATGCCAGAAGCGACACCGCCACCGCGGTCGCCGTTCGCACAAAACGCTTGTTCATCGAGTCTCCTTTGCTTCTTGTTCGAGTTGCAGATAGTCGGGCCCGGCGCGCCCGCTCACGGCACGTCCCGCCCAAAACCCAAGTCTCCCACGAATACGCGCCGCTTGCGCTGGCACGGCGCGCGGGGGCTGTCCACGCCCTCTTAAGGCACGACGCGCGCCGATGAGTTCCGCCGACCTTGCGCAACTGCGCCGATGCACCACACTGGCAGTATCGGCGCACGCCGCTGCGCGCCCTTCGAAGTGCCCCGATCCGATGAAGTCATCCGCATCCTCCATCCTCGCCTGCGTGCTCGCGCAGGCCCTCGCGACGCCCGCCGCGCTCGCGCAACCGCAGGAGACGACCGCCATGGCGCTCACGCTCAGCTCACCCGTCTTCGCCTCGGGCGCAGACATCCCCGCCCGATACACCTGTGAAGGCGACGACATCTCTCCGCCGCTGGCCTGGTCGGGCCTGCCGGCCGGCACGAAGAGCCTGGTGCTCATCGTCGACGACCCCGACGCCCCCGATCCGGCGGCGCCGAAGATGACCTGGGTCCATTGGGTGCTCTACAACATCCCGCCGAGCGCCAGCGGCCTGGGCGAAGCGGTCACGGCGCTGCCCGCGGGCACCCGCGCCGGGCTCAACGACTGGAAACGCCCCGGCTACGGCGGCCCCTGCCCGCCCATCGGCCGGCACCGCTATGTTCACAAGCTCTACGCGCTGGACACGGTGCTACCGGATCTGGGCACACCGACCAAGGCGGCGCTGGAGGCGCGCATCGCGCCGCACATCATCGAACGCACCGAGCTGGTCGGCACCTACCAGAAGGGCCGGTGAACGCCTGTGCTTGCGCCCGCCACCGCTTGCGTCTAGCCTGATCGCACACGCATTCCGGGAGTCCCTGATGGATGCGATCGTGATGGTGAAATATGACGACGGCCAGGGGTTCGACAGCGTCTACGGGCCGGGGCGGGACCCCGGCGAAGCCATTGCGGGCAGGATCACTGGCTACCTGTTCGCCGGCCCCGCGGCTGGAGAAGGCGACCCTGGTGATCCCGCCCTTCCGCCTCCCCCAGCTGGGCCAGTGCTTCATCCATCGGGAGACACTGCGCATCGACCTCACGCGGCTGGCACCGGACCGCTACCGGATCATGGTGGTGCAGAACTTCTGGATCGAGGACACGAACCCTGAGCTGGACGAGTGCATCGCCGCCCTCTTCCTCGCGCGGCGCCGACGCGACGGGCAGTGGGAGGCGGCGGAGAACTGGCCGGTGGAGTGCCGCTCGATCGCACTGCTCGGCTGGCTCGATCTGACCGACCCCGAGCAGCCGCGGCTCGTGCCCGCGCCGTCATGCTGACCAACACCACCCGGCGCCGCTTCGACGTCATCGAAGTGACCAACGAGATGCCCACCCACCGCATGGGCGGCGTCGGCACGGTCATGGAGAGCCTGATGAGCGGCCTGCGCGCCGAGGGTGTGCGCCCGCTGTGGTTCGTCACCGACCACGCCTACCGGCCCGCGCAGCTCGAGGCGCTGCTGGCACGCTTCCCCGACGTGGCGATCGGCAGCGCCGATGACCTCGATGCCTTCCACGCACCGCTGCTGCATGTGCACAGCTACCAGCAGAACCCGGCGCTCCACGCCCGCCTGTGCCGCCGCCGCACGATCTACACGGTGCATTCGCTGCTCGCCTTCGAGGAGTCCTCCAACGGGGTCGAGCTGAACGGCGCGGTGCAAGGCCAGGAAGCCATGATCGCGCTGGCCCGCTGCGTGGTGCTGCTGTCCGAATCGGAACGCGCCAAGTACCGCGCGCTCGGCTACGAGGCGCTCAACCCGCGGGTGCGCGTGATCCACAACGGCGTGGGCTGCGCGGCGCCGTACCGCGCCCCGCGCGGCAAGCGCGTGCTCGGCTTTTGCGGGCGCCTGGTGCCGCGCAAGCATCCGGAATACGTGCAGTGGATGCTCACCGAGCCGGGCTTCGAGACGCGCCGCGTGCTCATCGCCGGGCGCGGCTTCAGCCCCTACGCGCGCGACCTGCTCGAGCGTCACGCGCTGGGCGAACGGGTGCGCTTCCTGGGCTGGTGCGCCGGTGCCCGCCTGGAGGCCTTCTTCGACGCCATCGACATGCTCGCCGTGCCGACCATCTACGAGCCCTTCGGCCTGGTCGCGCTGGAGGCCGCCGCGCGCGGCATTCCGGTGGTGTGTCCGCGCACCGACGGCCTGGTGGACGTGCTCGGCGAGCACGCCTTTCATTGCGAAGACACCAGCTACGAGGCGTTTCGCGCCGCCATGTACCGCTGGGACGCCGCCACGCCCGAGGCGCTGGCCGCCGTGAGCGCTGGCGCCCGCGCACGCTACCTCGCCGCGTTCACCGATGTGGCCATGGCACGGCGCTACCGCGCCCTGTTCGGCGAACTCACGGCGACTGCGGCGTGGCCGCAATCTCGTCCACCAGGCAGCGGAAACCGAAGTCCCGCACCGTATCCGCCGGGGTGAAGAAGCCCCGGTTGGAGATGCGCATCTCCACCGGAATCGACGCCCACGAGCCGCCCCGCACCACCCGCTTGTGCAGTGTGTCCACATACACCTCCGGATCCTCGGTGGGCTCGCGCGACGACCGCCCCTGATACACCTCCGGGTCGTACCAGTCGGCGATCCACTCCCACACATTGCCGACCATGTCCACCAGGTTGAAGCCGTTGGGCGCGAAATGCCCCACCGGCGAACTGGAACCCGCCCAGTCGTGGTTATCGACGTAGTTGGCATCGGTCGGACCGAGGATGTCGCCCCAGGGATAGAGTCGGTCCGCCTGCCCGCCGCGGGCCGCGTACTCCCACTGCGCCTCGCTGGGCAGCCGGCCGCCGACCCAGGCGCAATAGGCGCGCGCCTGCGCCCAGGTGACGTTGGTGACCGGATGATCGAGGTTGGACCAGCCCGGGTTGTGCTTGGGCGCCGGCGGCATCGACAGCCCACAGGCGAGCACGAAGCGCTTGTAGGCCGCCACCGTGACCGGCCCGCGCGACAGCCAGAAGCCGCGTGTGAGGCGCACCGGGTGGCGCGGTTTCTCGTCGTCGTAGCGCTCGTCGGTGAGGCCGTCGCCCGGCACCCGCCCCATGAAGAAGTCGCCCGGCGGAATCCACACGTAATCGAGCTGATCCTGCGCATGCACCCGCACCGTCCCGGCCGCCAGACCCGCCGACTGCGCCAGGCTGGCGCGGCGCGCGTCCATCGCCCCGCGCAGGCGCTCGATCAGCGTTCCGACGTCCTGGTGAAAGCTCAGGTGATGGACCGGATGCGCCTGCAGCGACGACAGCCGCGCCAGCTCCGGCGGCAAGGCCTCCGGCGGCGGCAGCGACGCCTCGTCCACCAGCAACGGAATCACCCGCACGCCCCGGGTAAGCGCCGCGCCGATCTCGAGCCGCACCCAGTCGTCCGGCTTGTCGAGGCGGCGCCGCCCGTAGCCGTCGGCGGCCGTCAGCCAGCGCTTGCCGATGACCACCAGGCAGGCCTCGCAGGCGTGCAGGGTGGTGTCGATCACGCGGGTGAAATCCTCGCCGGCGGCGATGCGCTCGACGTCCATGAACACCCGTGTGTCGGGAAACTCGCGTTCGAGCCGGTCGTACAGGCGCCCGGCATGGCCGGCGCTGTCGTCGCGGCGATAACTGATGAAGATTCCGGCCATGGCGGTTCCCGGCGCGGGGCAGAGATTTCAACTTAGACCATGGCGCACCGATCCGTCTGCCCGCACGTCATCGCCGCGGGCGCGACGCCGGCCTCAATGCTCCCAGCGCTGCGACCAGTCGATGTCCTCGGCCCGGGTGGTGCGCAGGATGTCGAGCGCACCTTCGAGAAACGCCGAGCGGTTCTCGCGCGAATAGACCAGGTACACCGGGTAGGAGAACTCCGGCGCGTCGGCCACGTGCTGCAGCTGGCCCGAGGCGATGTAGCGATCCACCACCCGGGTGCGGAAGTAGCCCCGGCCGCCGAACTGGAGCAGATACTGCAGCGCCAGCGGCCCCAGGTTGAAGTGCAGCGCCGCCTTGGCCAGGTGCGGCAGCGCGATGTCGTGCTGGTGGCGGAATTCCGGCCCCCAGTCGACATACACGTAGGGCTCCGGGTGCTGCGTCGCGCCGACCTGCACCAGCTTTTCCTCCAGCAATTGCTCGACCTGGATGCCGGGGCGGTAGACCGGCTGATACACCAGCGCCGCGTCGAGTTCGCCGTTGGCCACCTTGAGCTGCAGCGCATCGCCCTCGCCGGCCTCGACCCGGATCGCCTGCGACGGCGCGTGCTCGCGCAGGCGCGCCGCCCAGGTGAACAGCATCGGGTTGCACAGGCTGACCTCGCCGCCGAAGGAGAACAGGGTGTCATGGCCGTCGGGCAGGGGCAGATCCCGCCGTGCCGCCTCCCACGCCTGCAGCAGCTTGGCCGCATGGCCGAGGAAGCGCTCGCCGTTGGCGGTCATGGCGGCGCCATGGCGGCTGCGCACGAACAGGGCACAGCCCAGCAGGCCCTCGAGGCTCTGGATGCGGGCGGTCACCGTGGTCTGGGTCACGTGCAGCTGCTCGGCCGCCGCCACGAAGCTGCCGCAACGCACCACCTCGATGAAAGTCTTCGCCAGCGTGATGTCCATGTCGTGCCTGTTCGCCTCCGCTCGATGTATCGGATTCTTCGATATTTCGCCTCAAGGGAATTCATTTTACGCGGCAGGCGCGGCCACCTACGATGCGGCCTCCCGCAATCCTTCCGCGTCAGCCGGCCGCACGAGCCGGCACACGCTCCCCAACGCATTGAGCTCCCTCAGACGACGATATCACTTACGACACCTCGCACCGCGCCCGCTCACCCGCCCACTGCTCGCAGGACTCCTCCCGGCCGCCTGGCCGGTGCCGTCCGGCACGCGCTGGCGCATCTGCATGGGCGCATGCCTGGGTATCCTGTTCGCCGGCCTCGTCACCGCGCATCTGGTCGCGACGCAGGAGGCGTGGCTGGTCGCCCCCCTGGGCGCCAGCGCGGTCCTGGTGTTCGCGGTCCCGTCCAGTCCGCTGTCCCAGCCGTGGTCGGTGGTGGTGGGCAACACCGTGTCGGCCCTGGTCGGCATCGCCTGTGTCGCCCTCATCCCTGATCGCATCGGCGGCGCCGCCATCGCCGTGGCGCTGGCCATCGCCGTGATGATGGCCACCCGCAGCCTGCACCCGCCCGGCGGCGCCACCGCCTTGCTCGCGGTGCTGAGCCAGGCCCATTCGCCGGCGTTCGCGCTGCATCCGGTGGCGCTCAATTCGGCGCTGCTGGTCATCGCCGGAATGGCCTTCCATCGCCTCGGCGGACACCACTATCCGCATCGCGCCCCGCCGCCGCGTGCGCCGCGACGCTTCGACGCCGCCGACATCGACGAGGCGCTGCGTCGGCACGACGAGCTGCTCGACGTGAGCCGCGAAGACATCGAAAGCCTGCTCGAGGAAGCCGAGACCGCCGCCTACCGACGCACCCTCGGCGCCCTGCGCTGTGGCGATCTCATGGCCCGGCCGGTACTGCAGGTCACCCGCAGCACGCCGGTCGCCGCCGCCCACCAGCTCATGCGCAAGCACGCCATCAAGGCCCTGCCGGTGACCGGCCCCGGCCAGCAGGTGGTCGGCATCCTCACCGCGTGGGACGTGCTCGAACATCTGGCCACCCGCCAGGCCGGCCGCCACGCCGTGGTCGGCGCGCTCATGAGCACGCCGGTGGCCACCGCCTCGGCCGACCAGCCGGTGGTCGAGCTGGCGCGCCTCATCGCCGAAGGCGCCAACCACCACATTCCCATCCTCGATGCCCATCGGCGCCTCGTCGGCATCCTCACCCAGTCCGACCTGATACGCGCCTTGCACCACGCCGTTCACGCCAGCCACTCCACGGAAGCGTCATGAAACCCGAGCACCCCCCGGTCATCCCGATCACGCCCCTCTACACCAAGCGCAAGAAGATCCATCCGCGCACCATCCATGGGCTGTTCCAGCGCTGGCGCTGGGTCTTCGTCTGGCTCACCCAGCTGGTTTTCTACGGCCTGCCCTGGCTGCCCTGGAACGGTCGCCAGGCGGTGCTGTTCGACCTCGACGCCCGCCGCTTCTACGTGTTCGACTTCGTGCTCTGGCCCCAGGACACCATCTATCTGGCCGCCATCCTGGTGCTCTCCGCGCTCGCCCTGTTCCTGTTCACCGCCGTGGCCGGGCGCCTGTGGTGTGGCTACACCTGCCCGCAGACGGTGTACACCGAAATCTTCCTGTGGATCGAGGCGCGCATCGAAGGCGACCGCAACAAGCGCCTCAAGCTCGACGCCGCCCCGTGGAGCGCGCGCAAGCTCCGGCTCAAGACCACCAAGCACCTGCTGTGGTTCGCCATCGCCGCGTGGACCGGTTTCACCTTCGTGGGCTACTTCACCCCCATCCACCAGCTCGGTGCCTCGCTGGTGCACGGCACGCTCGGTGGCTGGGAGATCTTCTGGGTCGTCTTCTACGCCTTCGCCACCTACGGCAACGCCGGCTTCATGCGCGAACAGATGTGCAAGTACATCTGCCCCTACGCCCAGTTCCAGACCGTGATGTTCGACTCCGACACCATGATCGTGGCCTACGACGAGCAGCGCGGCGAAGCGCGCGGCGGCCGATCGAAAAAGACCAACCCCGCCGACGCCGGCCTGGGCGACTGCGTCGACTGCGGCATCTGCGTGCAGGTCTGTCCCACCGGCATCGACATCCGCGACGGACTGCAGATGGAATGCATCGGCTGCGCCGCCTGCATCGACGCCTGCGACCAGGTCATGGACAAGATGAGCTACCCGCGCGGGCTCATCCGCTACTCGAGCGAGAACGCCCTCGCCGGCGGCGCCAGCCCGCTGCGCCAGGCGCTGCGCCCGCGCGTGCTCGTCTACACCGCCGTCTTCCTCACCCTCACCTTCGGCCTGGTGTGGTCGCTCGCCACCCGCGTCCCCCTCAAGATCGACCTGCAGCGCGACCGCAACACCCTGGCCCGCGAGGTCGCCGGTGGCCAGATCGAAAACGTCTTCCAGCTCGAGATCATCAACGCCACCGAGGCGCCGCACCGCTACCGGCTCAGCATCACCGGCCCCACCGGCGTCCACCTGGCCGAGCCCTACACGCCCGACGTGGACAGCGCCTCGCGCGCCGCATCGGTGATCCGCGTCCGGGTGCCCGTCGACTCGGCGCCGAGCGGTGCCCAGCCCCTCCGGTTCACGGTCACCGACGTCGACAATCCGGCGGTGACGGTGACCGAGCAGAGCAAGTTCTGGATGCCGTGAGCGCCGTCGGCGCCGATGGCCCGGCGTGATCCCTGGACGGCCAAGGCGTGCCGTCCAGGACCGGATTGACTCCCGGGGGGCTTCCCCGAACCGCCGTTCATGCGTCACGATGGCCGTATCTGAACGGCAGGCAAGCGCTTGCGCCTGCCTCGTCACCGCCCCGAGGCCGCCCCGAACCCATGAAACGCCGCCGCAACAGTCCGCTCGTGGACGCGCTTTTCCGCCTCGGCCGCACAGCCACCCGGGCGGCCGGCAAGAGCGCACGCCACACCAGCCGCCTCGCCACCGACACCCTCGCCGCCCATGCCGGCGCGGCGGCCAAAAGCACCCGCGAGGCCCTTGCCGCCGTCGCCTCGCCGGCACCACCCCCCAAGGCACCCGAGGGCGGCGGGCGCTGGCTCGAAGGGCGCTGGGGGCTCGGCCCGCTCGCCATGCGCCGTTACCGGCTCTACCTGCCCCCCGGCGCCGGCAGGCGCCGACCCGCGCCGCTGCTGCTGTTCCTGCACGGCTGCCAGCAGGACAGCGCCAGCTTTGCCGCCTGCACCCGCATCACACGCTTCGCCCGTGACACGGGGCTCGCCGTCCTGATGCCCGAGCAGGCGCAGGAAGCCAACCCGCAGCGCTGCTGGAACTGGTTCGGGCACGAACCGGTCGTCGCGCTGGAGGCGCAGCTCATCATGAGCATCGTCGACCACGTGAGCCACACCGAGCCGGTGCGCGCCGACGCCCTGTTTGCCATGGGCCTGTCGGCCGGCGGCGCCATGGCGATGAGCCTGGCCCTGCGCCACCCGACGCGCTTCCTCGCCGTGGCCAGCCATTCCGGCGCCGTCGCCACCAGCGCCCGCACCTTGCGGCAGGCCGGCCAGGCGCTGCGCGGCCGGCGCGAGCCGGATGTCGAAGCCATCCATCGCCAGCTGGGCGCTCATCCCGCCCCGCCGCTGCTGCTCATCCAGGGCGACCGGGACCCCGTCGTCGCCCCCGGCAACGCCGAATCGGCCGCCGCGCTGTGGCTCGCCCTGAGCGAGGACACCGACGCCGTGCGCGCCCTGCCCCCGCGCGAACGCACCCGCGGCGCGCGCTACCCACTCACGCGGCTCGACTGGGAAAAGAACGGCGAGCCCTACCTGCAGCTGATCTCGATCCATGGCCTCGGCCACGCCTGGAGCGGTGGCGCGCCGGGGCGAACCTACGCGGACCCTGCGGGACCGGACGCCCTGCGCCTGGCGTGGGCCTGGTTCGCGCCGCGGCTTCGGCAGGTATCGTCAGCACAAGCGCAGCCAGCGCAAAAGCCCACCGACCCGCCCAGTACCGCATGAGCGGACGCCCGGGCGCCTCACGCCATGGCCGGCCCGGTGGCTCAACGAGCAGACGCCTCGCTCGGGCGGCGAAGCATCGGTGAGGCGTCGACGACCCGGCGGTCGTAGGGATGCGTCTGGCGTCGAAACCACGCCGTGATGCGCGCCACGTAGGCACGCGTTTCCGGATACGGCGGCACGCCCCGGTAACGCTCGACGGCCCCCTCCCCGGCGTTGTAGGCCGCCGCCACGAGGCGCACATCGCCCTCGAAATACGCCAGCAACCAGCGCAGATAAGCCAGCCCGCCGGCCACGTTCTGGCGCATGTCGCGCGCGTCGTCCACATGGAACCGTTCCGCCGTGCCCGGCATCAGCTGCATGACGCCCACCGCGTTGCGCGGCGATGTGGCATCCGGATCGAAGCGCGACTCGACCGACGCAAAGGCCAGCGCCAGCTGCGGATCGATGCCGTAACCGGGCGCCAGTTCGAGCACCACGTCGGCCACCTCGCGACGCATCGGCGGCAAACCGGCCAGGATCCGGCCACCCGCCTCGGCCGACCGCGCTGCCGCCAGACCCCGGCAGGACGGCAATCGCCCCTTGCCCGGACCGGTGAAGCGCAGCATGCGACGGGCCTGCGCATGCCCCTTCTTCGCCGCCCGCGCAAACAGCGTCCCCGCCATGTCGTCGTCACGCGCCACGCCGCGCCCGTTGGCATACATCCACCCGAGCGCATACATGGCCTCCGCACTCCCCAGGCGGACCGCCCGGCAATAGAAGCTGGCCGCCAGCAACGGATCGCGCTCCACCCCCTCGCCGTTTTCGTAGGCGACCCCTTTGGCCAGCAGCCGCGCCGCAGCCGAAGGCCCGGCATGCACGGGCATGGACGAAAACATCGCCACCGATGCAACAACAAGCCCCCGCAGGACGGCCACCGGCCTCATCGGGAACAGCCCGCCACGACCAGTCGCCATGGCCCCCGCCCCATCGGGGTTTCACCGCCCGGAGGACCGTTTCTGGCCTTGCCGTGAACACCGCGTATCACGCCACCCTCCCCTCGTTTGCGAGCGTCATGCCGCCGTCTTTTCAACGTAGTTGAAACCCACCGACATGTCAGCCCGTACCCCGGTGACAGAGCATCCGCTGCGCGACTGTCAGGGTTCCGAAAGGTGGCCGGGGCGACCCTGAACACACGGCCGCGAATCACAGCCGCGCCGGACAACGGCAGCGATTCACGGCAACACCCCGGACACCGGTCCACAGACCCCAGCGGAGCCCGTCATGAACATCTCCACCGTCACCGCCGCCATCTCACCCGCAGCAACCACCCCCATGCGCTCAGCCGCCACGGAAAAAACGGAAAGCCGCGAACCCGACGGCGACCGCGACGACACCACCGTTCAATCCCGATCATCCACGCAACCAACACCCAATCTGCTCGGCCAGCCGGTCGGCACGATCATCAATACCCAGGCCTGATTCAACCCCTCGGCCCCCGACCCGCATTGTCAGGGCCGGGCAATGGAATTGACCATTGACCTGCTCCCCCGTAGCCATACCACCGATTTGGAAGTAAGGTCCGTTCAACTGGAGCAGGACGGACATGAGAAAGAGTCGATTCACCGATCAGCGGATTATCGGATTTCTGAAGCAGGCTGCTAACTGTCACATCCCCCCCAAAGTTGCTGTAGGTGGCACGCTTGCCGAGCGAATCGTTGGCTACCACGGTAATGACGCCAGGACAGTTGGCCGGGTAAAAGTCGGCGTTCACGCTTTTGTTACCCGCCGCCGCTACCACAGTGATTCCATCAAGCACGGCCTGTTGGATAGCGGCTTTTAGCGCTGGAGGGCATGCCCCTCTGCCAGAAACACTCATATTAAGGACGCTGGCCTTTGTCGAGCTTTTTCCCGCACCGAACACATCGCGCCCAGATGGCCAAGTGATCGCGTCCGCCGCATCAGGGACCTCGCCGCCACACTCGCCCAAAGCGCGCATCGGCATCAGCTTTGCCGCGCTATCCACCCCGTGTATGCCGATAGCGTTGTCTGCAGTTGCACCAATAATTCCCGTCACGTGCGTGCCATGCCAACTGCTGTTCGTGACTTTGCAACCGAACAGAACGCCAGCGGAGGCGCTCTCAAACACAGTGACCCAGTCCCCCTGGTCACTCGGATCGTTGTCGCGACCGTCACCGTCGGCTGCGACTTCTGATCGTGTAATCATGTCGTACCCGGGCAGAACGCGTGATGGATCAATGTCTTCGTGGCTTGCGATCCCCGTGTCGATGACAGCGACGACAACATCGGACGAGCCTGTGGCAATGTTCCAGGCCTTTGCGATGTTTGCTGCGCCGGGCCCAGCCTGAAAGCTCCACTGTTCGGCCGCGCGCGCGTCGGACATGGGATACAGCCGCCCATCCACGCCAGCTGACTCGATATCTGGGTGCGTCGCGAGCTTTTCAGCGATGGCCTCAGCATCCTTCTGCGTCATGTAGTGGTCCATTCGAATGCGCTGCCAGTCGTCCGCCCCTCCAAGGACCCAAAAGCGCAGCTTCACCCCGGTCAGAACGCTCAGCTCGTCGAGTAGCTTCTGAGAGAGTCCTGCGCGCGGACGCGGTTCCTTGCCGGGCTTCAACTTGATCGTGAAAGAGTCCACGTTCGGAGCGTGCTCGTACATCCAGTTGATGTACTCTTCTTGCGTCTCGAACTTGGGCATCTCGGCGGGATCAGTATCCCCAGCGAACACCGGTACAGAAGCGGCGACAAGCAGGCAAAACATTAGCTGGGCGACGATTCGTGCGGTCACGGCAGGGCTCCGAGAATGGAAGGTTTGAGCGCGAACGGCGGCTCAATTAATGACAAAAGGGAATGCCATTCGGGAAACATTTCTACTGGGTGTCACGGCGATAGTCCTTTTCTGAATCGCTCCGGATTCTCAAGTAAATCGCCCCGGGTATTGCGGAGGCTGTCTTGTTTGAGTCAGGCCGCTTGTGCCTGCTCACCCAGTGACTGGTAGTAGTTTGCCTCAGCTTCGGCCGGGGGGATATTCCCGATGGGCTCAAGCAATCGTTTCTCGTTGAACCACGAGACCGACTTGAGCGTTGCCAGCTCGAGCGCCTCGACGCTCTTCCACGGCCCCTGCCTGTAGATCAGTTCGGCCTTGTACAGCGCATTGATGCTCTCGGCCAGGTCGTTGTCGTAGCTGTCGCCAACGCTGCCCACGGACGGTTCGATCCAGGCTTCGAGCAGCCTCTCGCTGTACTTGATGGACACGTACTGCGAGCCCCTGTCCGAGTGATGAATGAGGGCGTCGCGTTGTGGCTTGCGCGCCCACAGGGCTTGTTCCAAGGCATCGAGGACAAACTGCGTGTGCATGCTGCGACTGACCCGCCAGCCCACGATCCGCCGGGCAAAGACGTCGGTAACGAAGGCCACGAACACGAAACCTTGCCATGTCGATACGTAGGTGAAGTCCGAGACCCACAACTGATCAGGGCGCTGCGCGATGAACTGGCGATTGACCCGGTCGAGCGGGCAAGGTGCTGCGGTGTCGCCGCGCGTGGTGCGAATCGTCTTGCCGCGCATGGCGCCACGCAAACCACGCTCACGCATGAGTCGCTCCACTGTACAGCGCGCCAGCACGATGCCTTCGCGCTTCAATTGCCGCCACACCTTGCGTGCCCCATAGACCTGGTAGTTGTCCTGCCAGACCCGCTCGATGTGTCCGCCCATCAATTCGTCGCGCAGCGCCCGGGCGCTGCGAAGCGATGGATCGCGCCTGCGAGCCGCATGGCGCCGGTACGCCGACGGAGCAACCTGCATCGCCTTGCAGATCGGCTCGACCCCGAGGCGCTCGCGGTTGGTGTCGATGAACGCGTTGATCATTTCCTGCGGCGGTCAAGCTCCGCCTGGGCGAAAAACGCGCTGGCAAGGCGCAGGATCTCGTTGGCCTGCTTGAGCTCACGCACTTCGCAGTCCATCAGCTTCGATGAAGCGCGGTGTCGAATCGAAAACGGAGGAGAAGATGAATTAAACCGAGGCTTGTATTTCGGGGGGAAGCCCTTGTAGTGCTAGGTGAGGGGCCGCCGGAGCGGCGAAGCCGCGTAGGGAACCGAGAAGCGCAGCTTCTCGGCGGTCCCTCTCGACCGGCGGGTTAGCCGTCTGCGACCGGCAGCAGGGCCTATGTCTCAAGATATTGAAGCTCCTTAGTGACAATTGCCAATATCTCTGTCTCGGCAAGCTGAACTTCTTCCATTTCAGTGCAAATTACTTCTAGCGTGACGTCTTTGAAGCAGGCGATGAAATGCCTATCGCGGTCGAACAGCGAATCGCTATGCTGCGGATGGACTCTGTTGGAGATTTTGACTTCGTCGATCCAAGGGGAATTCGTGACTTCGTAGAGGCCGTAAAAGCCAAGGCCATGCTTGAACAGGGGATGGCCGCCACGGACTTCATCGTTTGGATGTCCATACTTGACAACGGCAAAGCCGAAGCGAATCGCTTCAACCGTCGGGCCGTTCTTCTCCAAGAAAAGGTAGAGGTCGCTTTGTGTAGCAAGCACAAAGTTCTCGTATATGAACGGGTACTGCTTCTTGAGCGCAACCTCTTTGATAACGGGAGTGAGTGCCATGGAGATTTGGACGGCTAACGTTGTAAATCACCGGACGCAGGCGAGCGCAGCTTGCCGAAGGTCCGGTGGATTGGAATGTTGGGCGGCAAGCTTAGGCGCGCCATACGCTAAGTCGCATGATATTGAACGCGACGAAGGAGCCTATGTTTTCACCTCCATTGACATCGATAGGAAGAGGAATGTGCGGCCCACCACAGTCAGCAAGCAAACCGTCATCGGGGTTGCTGCCCGCTACGAGCTTGCCATAGGCGCGGTAAGACCAGATTCCTGTGGGTTCGAGTCTTTGCTGTTGTTGTGGATTGCCACTGAACACTGCTAGCCAGTCAGTTGGCGTGCCGTCATCGAAGAGGCACGTGAAGCGCGCTTCAAAGACTGCACCGACCTTCGGATAGGGCTGGTTTGATGTTCCATAGCCGAGGCAATCCATAACCGTAACTTCGATGCCGCCGATTTCAATTACGGCGGCACCACCTTCATCGTCTTCAACGCTGATTAGTCGCGCATTCATGGTGACGCCCAACGCCTAATTAAGGGGCGCGCCGCTCGCGGCGCGTCCAAGCGAGCGTAGCGAGTACCTTGAATTAATTGTTAGAGGTTGCGTCGCCATGTGTTGCTGCTGCTTCAAGCTGCTGATAGTGCGCTTGCTCCATGAGCACAATCTTTACACTTCCGAACCCCCGGATTAGAACCCAATGAACAGTTGCCCAATAAATCAGTACTGAAAATATGAAATACAACGCCCATGATGAAAAATAAATGTAAGGAGTTGGCGCAGGTAAAAATGTACTAACAACCCACCCCATGGCAAAGGTGAACAGAAACCCGAAAACGATTGTGATTAGCAACATTCTCCACGCCATCGCCCACGCAAGGCCAAAAGACGCCGATTTTTGATGAGTAATTTCGTTTGGTAAAGCCATATTTCCTCTAACGTCTGACACAACCGGTGCTGCGCGGCTTCATCGCGCAGCGTCCGTGTTGATGGATGGGCTAGCCCCTTGGGGAAACAGAGCTTGCGAATTGACATGAAAACCCATGATTTGCCATGTTTCGCCACTCCTACGAAGAACGACCTTAATTTGCGCGGAGCCTGCCTCGAATTTTGCATTTACCACATAGTCACCCCACGTGCCGTTGAATTGGCTGCCAGGGAAAACACCTGTGCCGACTTGCCCAATGGGCTTTTCGAGCTTTTCCAATTTCCCCAACGAAGATAGCCACGAGAATAGCTTGGGAAGTTGCTCAACGCCGGGCTGAGCTAGCAACTCAGGAGCCGCACGCTTCTTCAACTCTTCGGAGTTCCATTTCTCAACCACCAGCGGGATGTTTGCCTCGATATAGGAAACAGCATCTTTGTCGAGAGCCAGCCCCTTTGGAATAATGATCGCCGCCGCAACCGCAATGACGATAAGAATGGCAAGGAAAATGCCGCCGAGCACTTTGAGGAGTTTGTTCATGGTCTTAAGGGGCCAACGATAAGTAGACGTCCTAAACGATGCAAAACATTCCGTCACTATGTCTATGACATGATTCACAGACCAAAAAAATGTATTGATATTCCATGCACTCTTCCGATTTAGTACATCCTAAACCATGACATCAAAAGCGTCGTCGCCGCGACTCCTGGATCTGGTGCGGGAGCGAATCCGGGTCAAGCACTACAGCATCCGCACCGAACAGGCTTATGTGGATTGGATTAAACGCTACATCTACTTTCATGACAAGCGCCATCCGAAGAATCTGGGATGCGGGGACATCGAAGCATTTTTGACTGCCCTTGCAGTGCGTGGCCGAGTGTCGGCCTCGACGCAGAATCAAGCACGAGCTGCCTTGCTGTTTCTCTATCGCGAAGTCCTTGGTGTTGAACTGCCCTTTCTCGCCAATGTCATCCAAGCCAAGGCGTCAAGACGTCTCCCCGTGGTACTGACCCGGATCGAGACACAACGGATTCCGGTTTGCATGGACGGTAGCCATGCCCTCATCACCGGCTTGCTTTATGGCTCAGGGCTGCGGTTGATGGAAGCGCTCCGATTGCGGGTGAAGGATTGCGATTTCGAACGTGGCGAAGTTCTGGTCCGGGACGGCAAGGGCGCAAAGGATCGGATCACCATGTTGCCCGGACGCCTGAACACGCCTTTGCAGGATCACCTGAGCAAGGTCTTTGAATTGCATCGGGCCGATCTTGCCAATGGACACGGGCGCGTCTACCTGCCCTATGCACTGGCGCAAAAGTACCCGAATGCGCCGACAGAATGGAGCTGGCAGTATGTTTTTCCGGCGCGCAATCTGAGCACCGATCCACGCTCGGGCGAGCTCCGTCGGCACCATGTGTCCGAACAAGCCGTTCAACGGGCGTTCAAGCAGGCGGTTCGCGATGCCGGCATTCACAAGCCCGCCACACCGCACACCTTGCGCCATTCCTTCGCCACCAATCTGCTGGAATCGGGCTACGACATCCGGACGGTACAGGAGTTGCTCGGCCACTCGAATGTGAAAACCACCATGATCTACACTCATGTGCTGAACAAGGGCGGACGTGGGGTGAAGAGCCCGCTGGACGCCATGCAATAGACGCAGTCCATCGGCAAAAGGCGGCACCCGCCCGGGTGCCGCCTTTTGCGTTGCGCTTGGGCCGGAGGGTTGTCAGGCCGTGGCGGCTTTCGAGAACACGATCTTCCCGCCGGCCGCATCGACCCGGATCACGTCCTTGGCGCCGAACTCGCCTTCCAGGATCGCCTTGGCCATGGGGTTCTCGATGCGCTCCTGGATCGCCCGCTTGAGCGGCCGCGCGCCGAACACCGGGTCGAAGCCGGCTTCGGCCACGTTGGCCAGTGCCGCGTCGGTGATCTCCAGGCCCATCTCCAGCCGCGCCAGGCGCTTCTCCAGGTACTTGAGCTGGATGCGGGCGATGTGGGCGATGTTCTTTTCGTCCAGGCTGTGGAAGACCACCACCTCGTCGATGCGGTTGATGAACTCGGGGCGGAAGTAGGTCTTCACCTCGGCCATCACGGCCAGCTTGATGACGCCGTAGTCGTCGCCGGCCATCTGCTGGATCATCTGGCTGCCCAGGTTGGAGGTCATGACGATCACGGTGTTCTTGAAGTCCACCGTGCGGCCCTGGCCGTCGGTCATGCGTCCGTCGTCGAGCACCTGCAGGAGCACGTTGAACACGTCCGGATGCGCCTTTTCGACCTCGTCGAGCAGGATCACCGAGTAGGGTTTGCGGCGCACCTGCTCGGTGAGGTAGCCGCCCTCCTCGTAGCCCACATAGCCCGGCGGCGCGCCGATGAGGCGGGCGACCGAATGCTTCTCCATGAACTCGCTCATGTCGATGCGGATGAGGTGATCTTCGCTGTCGAACAGGAACTCGGCCAGGGTCTTGCACAGCTCGGTCTTGCCGACGCCGGTGGGGCCGAGGAAGAGGAAGGAGCCGTAGGGGCGGTTCTCGTCCGAGAGGCCGGCGCGCGAGCGGCGGATGGCGTCGGAGACGAGGCGCACGGCTTCGTCCTGGCCGATCACGCGTTCGTGCAGTTTGTCTTCCATCTTGAGCAGCTTGTCGCGCTCGCCCTGCATCATCTTGGAGACCGGAATGCCGGTGGCGCGGGACACCACTTCGGCGATCTCCTCGGTGCCCACCTGGGTGCGCAGCAGCTTGTTGGGCGTATCCGTCTCGCCATGTTGCTCGGCTTCCTTGAGCTGTGCTTCGAGCTGCGGCAGCTTGCCGTATTGCAGCTCGGCCAGTTGCTCGTACTTGCCCTGGCGCTGCAGCTCGGCCATCTGGGCGCGCAGTGCGTCGATGGCTTCCTTGATGTGGGCCGAGCCATGGGCGCGGGCCTTTTCGGCCTTCCAGATTTCCTCGAGGTCGTTGTATTCGCGCTGCAGGCTTTCCAGTTCGGCCTCGATGAGGCCGAGGCGCTTCTGCGAGGCTTCGTCCTTTTCCTTCTTGACGGCCTCGCGCTCGATCTTGAGCTGGATCATGCGGCGGTCGAGCTTGTCCATCACCTCGGGCTTGGAGTCGATCTCCATCTTGATGCGCGAGGCGGCCTCGTCGATGAGGTCGATGGCCTTGTCGGGCAGGAAGCGGTCGGTGATGTAGCGGTGGCTCAACTCGGCCGCGGCGACGATGGCCGGGTCGGTGATGTCCACGCCGTGGTGGATCTCGTACTTCTCCTGCAGGCCGCGCAGGATGGCAATGGTGCTCTCCACGCTGGGCTCGTCCACCAGCACTTTCTGGAAGCGGCGCTCGAGCGCGGCGTCCTTTTCGATGTACTTGCGGTATTCGTCCAGCGTGGTGGCGCCGATGCAGTGCAGCTCGCCGCGCGCCAGTGCCGGCTTGAGCATGTTGCCCGCGTCCATGGCGCCCTCGGCCTTGCCGGCGCCGACCATGGTGTGGATCTCGTCGATGAACAGGATGATGCGCCCTTCGTCCTGGGCGATTTCCTTGAGCACGGCCTTGAGGCGCTCCTCGAACTCGCCGCGGTACTTGGCGCCGGCCAGCAAGGCGGCCATGTCCAGGGACAGCACCTTCTTGTCCTTGAGCGTTTCGGGCACCTCGCCATTGACGATACGCTGCGCCAGGCCCTCGACGATGGCGGTCTTGCCCACGCCGGGTTCGCCGATCAGCACCGGGTTGTTCTTGGTGCGGCGCTGGAGGATCTGCACCGCGCGGCGGATTTCGTCGTCGCGGCCGATGACCGGGTCGAGCTTGCCCTGGCGCGCACGGTCGGTCAGGTCGAGGGTGTATTTGCCCAGCGCCTCGCGCTGACCCTCGGCCTCCTGCGAGCCCACGTTCTGCCCGCCACGCACGGCCGCGATGGCCTGCTCCAGCGGTGCCTTGGCGAGGCCGTGCTCCTTGAGCAGGCGGCTCGTCTCGCCCTTGTCGTCGGCCAGGGCCACCAAAAACATCTCGCTCGCGATGAAGGTGTCGCCCGCCTTTTGCGCGGCCTTGTCGGTGAGATTGAGCAGGTTGCCCAGATCGCGCCCCACCTGCACCTCGCCGCCATGCCCTTCCACCTTCGGCAAGCGATCGATCGACTGCTGCAGCGCGTTGCGCAGCGGCGCCACGTTCACCCCCGCACGCTGCAGCAGCGAGACGGTGGACCCGTCGTCCTGGTTGAGCATGGCGAGCAGCAGATGCTGCGGTTCGATGAACTGCTGGTCGTTGCCCACGGCGATGCTCTGTGCATCGGACAGGGCTTGCTGAAACTTGGTGGTCAGTTTGTCGAAACGCATGACGGGCATCCTCCAATGAGCGGTTGTCACGCAGTTGGGGGCAGGTCACGTCATTTCAAGCAAGGCGATGCAAATGGGAAGGCATTGTGTTGCTGCAATGCAACAAACACCCGTTTGAAATATGGTCTTTATGATCTGGCTCAATATTTTCCGATTTACCAATGTGTTACCGTGACGATCGTTGCATCAAAGTTGGCATACCGAACGGCGATCTGCTTCACCGCAGCAGTGGCGACGCAAGATTCCCGAATCCAAAGAGCGAGCGGAGGAACCACATGAGCAAGCAAACCGAACAATTCAACGAACTGCAGCGCAAGAACATCGAGGCCGCCATGCGCCTGGCCGAGATGTCCATCGAGAATTCGCAGCGCATCATGGAACTGCAGATCTCCACGGCCAAGGCCCTGTTCGAAGACGGCGTCAACAACGCCAAGGCCCTGAGCGGCGTGAAGGATCCGCAGGACATGCTCCGCCTCCGCACCGAGTATGCCCAGGCGACCACCGAGCGCATGCTCGCCTGCGCCCGCGAGATCGCCGAAGTGGCGGCTCAGTCGCAGTCCGAAGTCGGCAAGATGGTGAGCGAGTCCCTGACCTCCGGCGGCCAGGACGTGTTCGAAACCTTCAACAAGATGTTCGCCGGCATGCCGATCACCGACCAGAACGCCATGGGCGCCATCCAGACCGCCATGGACACGGCCCGCAGCGCTTTCGAGCAGATGACCAAGGCGTCGACCGACGCCATGCAGGCCTTTACCAACATGGGCGCGGCTGCGGCCAAACGCACCACGACCCGTCGCAAGTAAGCCCGACGCGCTCTACCCCGCGCATGACGAAGGCGCCCCTCGGGGCGCCTTTTTCGTTGCTGCGATGCGCGCGTGAATCCGGCCCTGCGTCAGCGCCGCATCTCCACATCCTCCCAGCGCGCGGCGGCCGCATCGTCGGTGTCGCGGGCGTCGACCCAGCGCGTGCCGTCGACGGTGGTCTCCTTCTTCCAGAACGGCGCGCGGGTCTTGAGGTAGTCCATGATGAACTCGCACGCGGCGAAGGCATCGCCCCGGTGCGCGGAGGCCACGCCCACATAGACGATCTGGTCACCCGGCTTGAGCGCACCGACCCGGTGGATGACGGTGACGCCGAGCACCTGCCAGCGCCGTTCGGCCTGCTCGACGATCTCGCCCAGCGACTGCTCGGTCATGCCCGGGTAGTGCTCCAGGGTCATTTCCTCGACGCCGTCGCTCGCCCCGCGCACCAGCCCGGTGAAGGTGGCGACCGCGCCCACGTCGGTGCGCCCGGCGCCCAGCGCGCGGGTCAGCGCGCCCCCATCGAAATCCGCTTCCTGCACCTTGATCGTACGCATCTCAGCCTCCGGTCACCGGCGGGAAGAAGGCCACTTCGTCGCCCCCCTGCACCGCCGCGTCGTCACCCACCATGGCATGGTTCACCGCGGCGCGCACGTTGTGCCCCGGCGCCAGGCGGGCCCAGGTTTCGCCACGGGCGGCCAGGTGGGCGCGAAGGGCGCCGACCGTGTCCACCCCGGCGGGCAGTTCCAGCGTTTCGTCCGCCTGCCCGAGGGCTTCGCGCAGGCTCGCAAAATAGCGCAGCTCGATACTCATCACATCAGTCCATCAGATCGGAAAAGGCATGGTACGGCACCATCTCGCCGCGGCGGATGGGCACTTCGGGTGCCACTTCAGCGAGCCCGTCGGCCCAGCTGGTGGAGGTGAGCACACCGGAGCCCTGGTTGGGGAACAGGTCGAGCCCGCCCTCGGCGTTGACGCGCACGCGCAGGAACTCGCGCCGGCGGATCGGCTTGAGCCAGTCGAAATCGGCCCGCAGCTGCAGTGGCCTGGGCAGCACCTCGGCCACCCCCTGGCAGCGCAGCAGGAAGGGGCGCACCAGCAGCAGGAAGGTCACGAAGGTGGACACCGGGTTGCCCGGCAGGCCGATGAAGGCGGCCTCGCCGACCGACCCATAGGCCAGCGGCTTGCCCGGCTTGATGGCGATGTTCCACAGGTCGAGCGAGCCTTCCGCTTCGACCGCCGGTTTCACATGGTCCTCTTCGCCCACCGACACGCCGCCGGAGGTGATGATCACGTCGTGCCCCTGGGCCGCGCTGCGCAGCGCGGCGCGGGTGTCCTCGAGCGTGTCGCGCACGATGCCCAGGTCGGTCACCTCGCAGCCCATGCGCGTGAGCAGCGCATTGAGCACGAAGCGGTTGGAGTTGTAGATGGCGCCCTCGTGCAGCGGCTCGCCCGGCATCACCAGCTCGTCGCCAGTGAAGAAGATGGCCACCTTGAGACGGCGATGCACCGACACCGCGGGCACGCCGACCGAGGCGGCCAGCCCGCTCTCCTGCGCCCGCAGGCGGGTGCCGGCGGCGAGGATCTCGGCGCCGTCGCGGATGTCCTCGCCGAGCAAGCGGATCCATTCGCCGGGACGCGGCACCTGGTTGATGATCACGTCGTCGCCGTCGCGCTCGGTGAGCTCCTGCATCACGATGGCGTCGGCGCCCTCGGGAACCGGGGCGCCGGTGAAGATGCGCGCCGCGGTGCCCGGCTCGAGCGCATGGCCCACCGAACCGGCGGGAATGCGCTGGGCGACCCGCAGGCGGGTGCCGGTGGCGGTGACGTCGGCGCAGCGCACGGCGTAGCCGTCCATGGAGGAATTGTCCATCGGCGGCACATTGAGCCCGGAGCGCACCGGTTCGGCGAGCACGCGGCCGGCGGCGGTCAGGGTGCCGACCAGCTCGGTGCCGGTCACCGGACGGGCACGCGCGAGCAGCGTGTCGCGCGCTTCGGTAAAACTGAGCAGACTCATGGGGTGAATGCCTTCATGTCGTAATCGAGAATGAACCGGGCGATGGCCCTGGGGTCGTTCAGGTCGAGCGTGGGCAACGGGGTGTCGATCGGCGCGTCGGTCGCCACCGCGACCACATGCGGGTTCTCCTGCCACAGCGGCGTCTTGCCGCTGGCCGGCCGATGCACCTCGACCTTGGGCACCGGCGCCGCCTTGAAGCCCTCGATGAGCACCAGGTCCACATCGGACATGATGCTCAGCTGCGCCTCGAGCGTGGGCTCGGGGGCGCCGCGCAACTCGTGCATCAGCACCCAGCGGTCGGAGGAGAGGATCAGCACCTCCTCGGCACCGGCCTCGCGATGGCGCCACGAGTCCTTGCCCGGGCGATCGAGGTCGAAACGGTGGTGGGTGTGCTTGATGACCGAGACGGTCAAGCCCCCCTCGCGCAACACGGGAATGAGCTGCTCGATGAGCGTGGTCTTGCCCGAGCCGGAAAAACCGGCAATGCCGAATACCTTCAACGCGAAACGCCCTTACGGTCCTGTAGATGACCAAGGATACCGCGAAGCGCACCGGATGCGTCTTGAGGCCGGGCAAAAAAAGGCGGCGCCGAAGGGGCGCCGCAAACCTCGAATCGAGGGAGGGTTCGGTGGCGACGCGCAAGCGCCGCCTTGGGCCTCAGCGGGCGGGTGCGCCGGCGGCGCTGCGCCCGTGGGCATCGCCGGCCTGCACATCGGCGGTGGCGTCGGCGAGGATGCTCAGGTCGCCCTGCTCGCGCTTGCCGATGTGATGGCCGCGTTCGATGAGGAAGTACAGCACCAGCCCGATCACCACCGCATAGACGGTGGACTTGGGATCGGGCATCGCCAGGGTCACCGCGACGATGCCGGCGACGCCGCGCTCGGTGGAGTTCTTCAGCTCCTCCATGCCGACCATGATGCAGATGTAGGCGGTGAGCACCAGGGTCAGCGACAGCGCGATGGGCAGCACCGGCTTGAAGATGCTCACCAGGGGCAGCAGGAACAGGGCGATGAAGCCGGTGATCCAGAAGGTGCCGCCGCCGCTGAAGATCGAATCCATGGCCTTGCGACCCAGCGCGTAGCGCTCGGCGACGGTGGCGTGCGCGGCGGTCCACAGCGGCCCGGCCAGGCCCGGCCACGGCGCGAGGAAGGCGTGTAGCGCGTTGCGGATGGCGGTGACCAGATGCACGCGGGTGACGCTGTCGTCGATCTGCTCGTCCTTGCGCAGGTGGTCGACCCGCTTGACCAGGGTGAAGCCGACCACGATGTCGCCGAAGGCGATCACGTAGGCGATGATGGCGGTGGGGATGGCGAGCATGAAGGTGCTGGCGTCGGGCATGCCGGTGCTGAACACCAGGTACTGCCACATGAGCGCGAAGTCGGGCTTGGTGATGCCCCACTGGACCTCCGGCAGCGCGTATTCGCCCACGGCCCAGCCGACCAGCATGGCCAGCACCATGCCCGGCACCATGCCGAAGTTGGAGATGCGCTTGGCCAGGGTGTTGGTCTCGAGGATGCGCTTGAACGACAGCGAGAACAGCACGTAGGCGCAGACGACGGAGCCGATGATGAGCGACACCGGGGTGTTGTCGATGCGCCCGCCGGCCTTGAGCTCGCCCATCATGGCAGCGATGCCGGCGCCGATGATGATGCCCGACTTGAGCGAATTGGGAATGACCGTCACCAGTTTGTTGCCCAGGCCGGTGATGCCAAGCACGAGGAAGATCAGGGTCACCTCGATCTGCAGCGCGAACATGGCCTTGATGGCCTCGGGCCCGGGCTCGAACCCCTGCAGGAACAGGAGCACGACCGGAATGGCCGGCGTGATCCAGCCCGGCACCAGCGGCACCCCGAGCAGGGCCGGCAGCATGTAGCCGACACCGGCGACCACGCAGAAGGCGAGCGCCGCCTCATAGGGCATGCCCAGGTATTTCTGCAGCAGCGGAATCATGGCCAGGCCGACCACGAACATGATGAGCCCCTGCACCATCTCCGGGTACTCCCAGCGATAGTGGATGAAGGGCAGGCGAAGCTTGAATGGCCCCAGCGGCCAGTGGGGCTGCTCGCCCCCGGGTTGTCTCGTCAATGCCACGTCTTTCTCCTCTGGTTTGGTGCCTGTTCGGCGGTTTGTCGGGCGACCTGCGGTCGCCCTGCTTGTTTCTGTGGCGGGCGGACATCGCCGCCGACCGCGCGCACGCAGGCCGCGCCCCGGGCCCGTCGGCCCGGCGCGGTACCCGGACGTGCCGGGGCGGTCTTACATGTTCGGGTAGTTCGGCCCGCCCGCCCCTTCGGGGACGGTCCAGTCGATGTTCTGCGTCGGATCCTTGATGTCGCAGGTCTTGCAGTGCAGGCAGTTCTGGGCGTTGATCTGCAGCCGCGCGCCCGCCTCCTCGCGCACGACCTCGTACACCCCGGCCGGGCAGTAGCGCTGCTCGGGTGCGTCGTACAGGGCCAGGTTGGTCGCGATCGGCACCGAAGCGTCCTTGAGGCGCAGATGGCAGGGCTGGTCTTCCTCGTGGTTGGTCGCCGAGATGAACACCGAGGCGAGCCGGTCGAAGCTGATCACGCCGTCCGGCTTGGGGTAATGGATGGGCGCGCACTCGGACGCCTTGCGCAGCGCCGTGTGGTCGGCGTGGTTCTTCAGCGTCCACGGCGCCCGGCCGCGCAGCAGCCAGGTGTCGATCGCCGAATAGGCCATGCCACCCCACAGCCCCCAGCGGAACGACGGGCGCACGTTGCGCACCCGGTACAGCTCGTCCCACAGCCAGCTGGCCTTGAGGCGCTCCGGGTAGGCGGTGACCTCCGCCCCCTGCCCGCCATCCCCACTCAGGTGCGCGTGCAGGGCCTCGGCCGCCTCGATGCCGGACTTCATCGCCATGTGGGTGCCCTTGATCTTGGGCACGTTGAGGAAGCCGGCGGTGTCGCCCACCAGCAGCCCCCCGGGGAAGGTGAGTTTCGGCAGCGACTGGAAGCCGCCCTCGTTGAGGGCGCGGGCACCGTAGGAGATGCGCCGCCCGCCTTCGAGGTGTGCACGGATCTCGGGGTGATGCTTGAAGCGCTGGAATTCCTCGTAGGGCGACAGATGGGGGTTGGTGTAGTCCAGCCCGACCACGAAGCCGATCGACACCAGGTTCTCGCCCCAGTGATAGAGGAAGGAGCCGCCGTAGGTGTCGCTGGCCAGCGGCCAGCCGACGGTGTGCACGGTCAGGCCCGGCCGGTGTCGGGCCGGGTCGATCTCCCACAGCTCCTTGATGCCCAGGCCGTAGGTCTGCGGATCGGCCTCGCGACGCAGGTCGAAGCGCGCGAACAGCCCCTGGGTGAGCGAACCGCGACAGCCTTCGGAGAACACGGTCTGGCGCGCCAGCAGCTCGATGCCACGCTGGTGGTTGGGGCCGGGCGTGCCGTCGCGGGTGAGGCCCATGTCGCCGGTGGCGACGCCACGCACCGCACCGGTGTCGTCGTAGAGCACTTCGGCGGCGGCGAAGCCGGGGTAGATCTCGACCCCCAGCGCCTCGGCCTGCTCGGCGAGCCAGCGGCACAGGTTGCCGAGGCTGGCGATGTGGTTGCCCGCGTTGTGCATCTGCGGCGGCGTCGGCAGGCGGCGCGCCTTGCCTTCGGTGAGGAACAGGAAGCGATCCTCGGTGACCGGGGTGTCCAGGGGGGCGCCCTTGTCCTTCCAGTCGGGGATCAGCTCGTCGAGCGCACGTGGCTCGATCACCGCGCCGGAGAGGATGTGGGCACCGATCTCGGAACCCTTCTCCACCAGGCACACCGACAGCGCGTCGCCGGCCAGCTGCTTGAGGCGGATCGCGGTGGACAGCCCCGAGGGGCCGCCGCCGACGATCACCACGTCGTATTCCATCGATTCGCGGCTCATGGCGAAACTCCCGTCAGCCGATGGCCGCGCTGCTCTTGGCCTGCTCGCGCAGGACAAACTTCTGGATCTTGCCGGTGGAGGTCTTGGGCAGCACGCAGAACTCGATGTGCTTGGGCACCTTGTAGCGCGCCAGATGGGCACGGCAGTGCGCGATGATGTCGGCGGCCGTCACGTCAGCGCCCTCCTTCACCTCGATGTAGGCCGCCGGCACCTCGCCCCACTTGTCGTCGGGCCGGGCCACTACCGCCGCGGTGAGCACCGCCGGATGCCGGTACAGCGCCTCTTCCACCTCCAGCGAGGAGATGTTCTCGCCGCCGGAGATGATCACGTCCTTGGAGCGGTCCTTGATCTTCACGTAGCCGTCCGGATGCAGCACCGCCAGATCGCCGGTGTGGAACCAGCCGCCGGCGAAGGCTTCGGTCGAGGCCCTCTCGTTCTTGAGGTAGCCCTTCATGACGATGTTGCCGCGGAACATGATCTCGCCCATGGTCTCGCCATCGGCGGGCACCTCGGTCATGGTGAGCGGATCCATCACGGTGATGGCTTCCTGCATGTGGTAGCGCACGCCCTGGCGGCCGTTGCGCTCGGCGCGCTGGTCGATGGGCAGGCGGTCCCACTCGGGGTGCTTGGCGCACACCGAGGCCGGGCCGTAGGTTTCGGTCAGGCCATACACATGGGTGATGTCGAAGCCCATGCGCTCGGCGCCTTCGATGATGGCGGCCGGTGGCGCGGCACCGGCGATGAGGCCGCTCACGGTGTGCTCGATGCCCTCGCGCAGCGGCTCGGGCGCGTTGATGAGCATGCCGTACACGATGGGCGCGCCGCACATGTGGGTCACCTTGTGGCGGCGGATCAGCTCGAAGATGAGCGCCGGGTCCACCTTGCGCAGACACACGTTGATGCCCGCGTTGGCCGCCATGGTCCAGGGAAAGCACCAGCCGTTGCAGTGGAACATGGGCAGCGTCCACAGATAGACCGCGTGCTGCGGCATGCCCCAGCTGATGATGTTGGAGGCCGCGTTCAGGTAGGCGCCGCGGTGATGATAGACCACCCCTTTCGGGTTGCCGGTGGTGCCGGAGGTGTAGTTGAGCGCGATGGCGTCCCACTCGTCCGCCGGGCTCTGCCAGGCGAAATCGGCCTTGCCGTCGGCGATGAACGCCTCGTATTCGATCTCGCCGAGCCGGTCGGTGCCCGGGTACTCCGGATCGAGGGCGTCGATCACCAGCGGTTTCGGCCCGTCGAGCAACTCGAGCGCCTGGCCGATCACGCCGGCGAATTCCGGATCGGTGATCAGCACCTTCGCTTCGCCATGGCCGAGCATGAACGCGATGGCTTCCGCATCGAGGCGGGTGTTGAGGGTGTTGAGCACGGCGCCGATCATGGGCACGCCGAAATGGGCCTCGAACATGGCCGGCACGTTGGGCAGCATCACCGCCACGGTGTCGCCCTTGCCGATGCCGCGCGCCGCCAGGGCGCTGGCCAGGCGGCGGCAGCGATCGTAGGTTTCCGACCAGGTGAATCGGCGCGCGCCATGCACCACGCTGGTCCGCGCCGGGTAGACGCTGGCGGAACGTTCGATGAAGCTCAGCGGCGTGAGCGCCGCGTAGTTGGCGGCATTCTTCTCCAGCCCCTGGGTATAGGGATTGCCTGACATGTGTTACCCCCTCGATATGATGGTTGTCGTGGTATGGCGCCGGCGAGTCGGTCGCGCTCGCTCTTTTTGGCGAATGGCGGCAAGCGTGGCAAAACACCTTGTCGTGAATTTGCGCGAAATGTACTGAATGTTGTCCGCCCCCGACCCGGGCACGCCGAGGCGCTAGAATCGGAAGGATCGACCCGAGCCCCGACCCGACCATGCCCGAGCCCCTGCGCCAGGCCGCACCGACCCGCCCCGTGAGCGACCGCCGCTATCGCGAGATGGTCTCGGCCGCGCTCGACCACATCTCCGAAGGCGTCACCCTGTTCGACGCCGATCTGCGCCTGATCACCTGCAACCGGGCCTTCCTCGACCTGCTCGGTTTTCCCGACACCCTGGCCGCGCCCGGCACGCCCTTCGAGGCCTTCATCCGCTACAACGCCGAGCGCGGCGAGTACGGCCCCGGCGATGTGGACACCCTGGTCGCCCGGCGCGTCGCCGACGCCGGGGCCTTCCGCTCCCACGAGACACGCCGGCAGCGCCCCGACGGCACCTTGCTGCTGATCCGCGGCTTTCCGCTGCCGCACGCCGGCTTCATCACCCTGTATTCGGACATCACCGAAACCGAGCGCCAGCGCGCCCGCCACGACCGCCACCAGGCCGAGCTGGAGGCCCACATCGCCGAGCGCACCGAAGCGCTGACCGATGCCAACCGCGAGTTGCGCGAAGCGCTGGCGCGCAACCAGCGCATCTCGGCGGCGCTGCGCCACAGCGAATCGCGGCTGCGCCTGATCACCGACACCATCCCCGCCCACATCGCCTATTTCGACCGCACGCGGATCTATCGCTACGCCAACAAGCGCTACGCCGAATGGTTCGAGCTGAGCGTCGAGGCGATGACCGACCGCCCCATTCCCGAGGTCATCGGCACCGCGCTGGCCGAGTCGCTGGACCCGCACATCCGCGCGGCGCTGGCGGGCGCCGAGGTGACCTACGAATACAGCAAGCCGGGGCCGGACGGCAGCCGGGTGTTCGCCCGCAGCACCCTGCTGCCCGAGGTCTCGCCCGAGGGGGAGGTGATCGGCTGTTTCGTCCATTCGGTGGACATCACCGAACAACGGCGCACCCAGAACGCGCTCGTCCATGCGCAGAAGATGGAAGCCATCGGCCAGCTCACCGGCGGGCTCGCCCACGACTTCAACAACATGCTCACGGTGATCATGGGCAACCTCACCGGGCTGCGCGACGCGTGGCCCGACGAGCCCCGCATCGACGAATTCGCGCTGCCCGCCATGAGCGCGGCCGAAGGCGGCGCCGCCCTGATCCGGCGCCTGCTCACCTTCTCGCGCCAGCAATCGAACGAGCCGAGCGAGGTGGAGGTCAATGCGCTGGTGCTCGACATCGCCCGCCTGATCCGCCGCTCGGTGCCGCGCGCGATCCAGGTCAGCACCCGCTCCCAGGACGACGACCTGTTCACCCGCGCCGACCCGCATCAGCTCCAGAGCGCGGTGCTCAACCTGGCGCTCAACGCCCGCGATGCCATGCCCAACGGCGGGCGCATCGACATCGAGTGCTCGCTGCAAGCGCTCGAGGGCTCGACCGCCGACGACCTGGAGGTGCCGGCCGGCGACTATGTGCAGATCGCGGTCACCGACAACGGCACCGGCATGGACGGCAGCATCCTGGCGCGCGTGTTCGAGCCCTTCTTCACCACCAAGCGCTTCGGCCTCGGCAGCGGCCTGGGCCTGTCGATGGTGTATGGCTTCATCAAGCAGTCGCATGGCGCGGTGCGCATCCGCAGCCGTCAGGCGGTGGGCACCACGGTCGCCCTGCTGCTGCCGTATCTGGGCGACGCGCATCGGGCCGGGGCAGACGCCGGCGATGCCGCACACGCGCCCCTGGAAGGCGCGCTGGTGCTGCTGGTCGAGGATCAGGCCGAGGTGCGCAAGGTGGTGCGCAAGCAGCTGGCGGCGCTGGGCTGCCATGTGCTCGAAGCGGAAAGCGGGCACGAAGCGGCCGACATGATCGAGCGCGTCCCCGCCATCGGCGCGGTGCTCAGCGACGTGGTCATGCCCGGCGGCATGGACGGCCACGCGCTGGCGCGCTTCGTGCGCCGGCTGCGCCCCGAGCTGCCGCTGCTGCTCATGAGCGGCTACGGCGAACGCCAGCGCGGACGCCCCGACGACGACCTGCGCACCGCGGTGCTGGCCAAGCCCTTCGATCGCGCCCAGCTCGAAGAGGCGCTGCGCGGCGTGCTCGGCGCCAGCCGCGAAGGCAGATGAGATGAGCGAACACGCGAACGCCCTGATCTACCTGGTCGAAGACGACCCGGCCGTCGCCGAGCTGATCGGCCGCACGCTGCAAAAGTACGACTTTCGCTGCCGCCACTTCGACACCGGCAACGCCTTCCTGCGCCAGCTGCGCAGCGAATCGCCCCAGCTGGTCATCCTCGACCTGCAGTTGCCCGACATGGACGCATTGCAGATCGTCAGCCAGTTGCGCGCCGCACATCGCTTCGGGCTGATGATCGTCACCGGCCGGGACGACAGCCACGATCGCGTCCTCGGGCTGGAGCTGGGGGCGGACGATTACGTGACCAAGCCGTTCGAACCGCGCGAGCTGATCGCCCGGGTGCGCAGCGTGCTGCGCCGCTACCAGGCGCCACCGGATCCGGCGCGCCAGGCGGTGCGCCGCGCCCGCTTCGCCGGCTGGCGCTTCGACCTGGGCACCTACCAGCTGTGCAGCCCGGACGGCGACACGACGACCCTGAGCCAGGCCGAGGCGCAGTTGCTCACGGTGATGCTGGAGCATCCCAACCAGATCCTGTCGCGCGACCAGCTGCTCGACGGGCGCAACGTGGTCGCCCTCGACCGCAGCATCGATCTGCGCATCTCGCGCCTGCGCCGCCGCCTCGAGGACAATCCGCAGCATGCCCGTCTCATCAAGACGGTGTATGGCGCCGGCTACCTGTTCTCGGCGCAGGTGGACTGGGAGTAGAACGCCTCAGGCCACCTTGAGCCGCCACAGGCTGGTGAGCTCGGCCGCGCGGGCCGCATGCAGCGGATCGTCGGCGTCACCGACCTTGGCGTGGCGCGGGCGGATGTCGAGGCGCGCCTCCACCCGCAGGCCGGCCTGGCCGATCCAGCCGAGCAGCGTCTCGCGGCTGCGCAGGCCGAGGTGTTCGGCCAGGTCCGACAGAATCAGCCAGCCCTCGCCCCCCGGGCTCAGGTGCGCCGCCAGCCCGGCGAGGAAGCCGCGCAGCATGCGGCTGTCCGGATCGTAGACCGCCGCCTCCACCGCCGCGGTCGGCTTGGCCGGCACCCAGGGCGGATTGCACACGATCAGCGGCGCCTGCGCCTCCGGGAACAGGTCGCCCGGGCGCAGCTCGACCCGGTCGGCCACCCCGAGCCGGGCCAGATTGTCGGCCGCGCACGCCAGCGCGCGGGCGTCCTGGTCGACGGCGATGACGCGCTGCACCCCGCGCCGGACCAGCAGGGCGGCGAGCACGCCGGTGCCGGTGCCGATGTCGATCGCCAGCGTGGTCGCAGGCAGCGGCGCCTGCGCCACCAGGTCCACATATTCCCCCCGCACCGGGGAGAACACGCCGTGGACCGGATGGATGCGCGCGCCGAGCGCTGGCACCTCCACCCCCTTGAGCTGCCACTGGTGGGCGCCGATCACGCCGAGCAGTTCGCGCAGCGACACCACGCACGGCCCGTCCGCCTCGCCCCAGGCGGCGCGGCAGGCGTCGCTCACCTCTGGCGCCCGGCGCAGCGGCAGGTGGAAGTCGGCCGCCAGCGGCACCAGCAGCATGCCCAGCGCCCGGGCCCGCTGCGCCTGCGCCTGGCGATGCAGATGGAAGGCCTGGGTGATGCTGTCGGGCGGGCGCGGCGCACGCTTGCGGCGTCCGGCCCGGCGGGCCATGGCGGTGAGCAGCTGGCGCGCGTTGTGGTAGTCCCCCTGCCACAGCAGGGCCGTACCCTCGCAGGCAAGCGACCAGGCCGCGTCGGCGCCCAGGGTGTCGTCGACCACGCGCACCCGCGCCGGTGGCGGATACGCGGCGGCCGAGCGCCAGCGCGCGCGATGCGCGCCATGTTCATCGGACCATTCGAGGACGTCGGGATCGGACACGTGGGCGGGAATCAGGAGTCGGACGGGCTCCCATTCTACGTTCGCCGCAAAAAAACGGCCCGCACGGAGCGGGCCGGAATCAGCGAGGAAAGGTGGGCGGCACGCCTGCACGCATCGCAGGCGCGCCTGAAGCGGCGGCTTACGCGGTTTTCTTGAGGCCGATGCGCGCGGCCTGCTCGTCCTCGATCAGGCGCGTGAGATGACGGCGCACCTTGACCGGGGCGATGTCGTTGCTCATGAGCACCGGGTTGAGGCCGAAGAAGTCGTCGGTGTCCATCTCCGCCTGCACGGCGTCGAGGATGGGGCCGTCCTCGGTCATGAAGGCGCCGTGCATGGCTTCGATCTTCATCTTGTTGTATTCGGCGTCCTCGACGATGTGATTGCGTCGGGTGGCGAAGAAGTAGTGCGTGGTGGTGGCCGTCTCCGGCGTGCAGGTGTGCAGGTCGTACTGGCCGACGCAGTGCTCCAGATCGAGCTCACCCGCGCCCTGGATGGCGCCGACCGACAGCTGGATGTTGGCGGGCGCCGACCAGGTGATGTCGAAGAAGTGGCGCGCCTCGCCGTCCGGGTCGGGGAGGAACTGGTTGAAGATCAGCATCGCCGGTTGCTGCACCCATTCCCAGCGCGCGGCCACGGTCTCGGCGGTCTCGCGCAGCTGCGGCACCAGCGGCGAGAGCTTGCCGCGGGTGGTGATGATCTCGCCGTGCACATGGTCGATGTGCGACAGGTCCATCACGTTGTCGAGGATGAGCTGGTAGTTGGCCTTGGGATACATGTAGGTGTAGGCCACGGCGTTGGGATGCCCTTCGTCCAGCGGGCTGTAGTCGGGGATGGCGTCCGGGTCGGCCGCCTCCTCGCCCATCCAGATCCACAGGAAGCCGTGGCGCTCGACCAGCGGGAAGGAACGGGTGCGCGCCGCGTCGGGGATCTTCTGGTTGCCGTGCGGGTTGTGGTTGCACTTGCCGGTGCAGTCGAACTTGAGCCCGTGGTAGGCACAGACCACGTCGTCACCCTCGCGCCGGCCCAGGGACAGGGGCACGAAGCGATGCGGGCAGCGGTCGTGCATGGCGACCGCGGTGCCGTCCTGCTTGCGGTAGATGAGCACCGAGGTGTCGAGGATCTTGCGGTGGAACAAGGCTTCGGGGCCGACCTCGGTGGACAGGGCGGCCACGTACCAGGTGTTCATCAGGTAGGGCGTCTGGGGGCTTTCCATGGGTGTTGTCTCCTTTGTGTTGTGTCGCGGATGAGGCGGGTTCAGGAATCGAGCGCAACCACGAGGCGCGGGCTCAGCGAGCGTGAACAGCACGGCGTGAAGCGCTCGTTGGCCGCCTTCTCGGCATCGGTGAAATACATGTCGCGGTGATCGGGCGTGCCCTCGAGCACCCGCAGCGCGCAGGTGCCGCAGATGCCCTGCTCGCAGGACAGCGGAATCTCGACCCCCGCCTCGGCCAGCGCCTGGGCCACGCTGCGGTCGGCGGGGATCGGAATGACCGGGCCGCCATGGCCGATCTGCACCTCGAACTCGCCCGCGCTGGCGGCATCGAGCGCCGGCGCCGAGAAGCTCTCGAAGTGGATGCATTCCTCGCGCCAGCCGCGCGCACGCAGCGCCCCGATCACGTAATCCATGAAGCCCTGCGGACCACACACATAGGCGTGGAGCTCGGGATCCGGATCGGACAGAACCGCCGCCGCAGCGAAGCGCTCGGGGCCGGGAGCATCGTCGAAGTAGCAGCGCACCCGGCTGGCGTAGGCCGCCGCCTCCAGCCGATCGCGGAAGGCCATGCGCGCCGGCGTGCGGGCGCAGTAATGCAGTTCGAAGGAACGGTCGTCGCGGGTCAGCTGGGCGGCCATGGCCAGCATGGGCGTGATGCCGATGCCGCCGGCCAGGAGGATGGAATGGCGTGCCGGCACCAGCGCGAACAGATTGCGTGGCGGGCCGATGCGCAGCGTGCTGCCCTCGAGCAGCGACTCGTGCACACAACGCGAGCCGCCCCGCCCGTCCGGGTCGAGCAGGATGCCCAGCGCGTAGTGATCGGATTCGCCCGGATCGTTGCAGAGGGAATACTGGCGCACCAGGCCGTTGGGCAGGTGCACGTCGATGTGGGCACCGGCCGTGAAGGCGGGCAACGGCGCCCCGTCGAGCGCGCGAAGTTCGATTCCCGCAATGCCGTCGGCCAGGGTCTGGCGCCGGTGCACGATCACCTCGATCGTGTCCCCGGCGCGCGCCGGCGTCGCCGTGGTCTGGGTCATGAATTGTCTCCGTGGGTGGCGCGTGTCGATCTGCGGGGCTTCGGGTCCGATCGGCCGACAGGCTGCCTTTCTTTTATTGATAAGCTTAATTAGCAACCACCATGCCACTAAAGACATAATCAACTAAGCCATTGTTTTGCCGTACCATTGAATTGATCTGGACATCGCAAGACATGACGGAGACGCCTTCGTGTTCGTCAATTGCAAAATCCAAAGAAAACAATATTCGTCATTTGACGAATAGAAGGAGACACCCGATGAGCGCCTCCGCGCCCAGGACCCGGCGTCGCGACGCCGTGGGCATCAGCGACGATGCCCGCACCAGCCGCCTGATCCGGCACCTGCACTTTTCCCCCGACACCGGGCACATCCGCCTGCTCGACCAGCGCATGCTGCTCATGCATGCCGAATCCTTCGCCACCCTGCGCCATGAGCTCATCGTCACCCTGGGGGCAGACAAGGCCCGGGAGCTGATCACCCGCCTGGGCTACCAGCAGGGTTTCGACGACGCCCAGCGGATTCGCGCCCTCGGCCCGAACACGCCCGTCGAGGGGCTGGACCTGGGGCCGCGCCTGCGCGAGATCGAGGGCTTCGTGCGCAACCAGCCCAACGAGACCATGCGCTTCGACATCGAGCACGGCGAGTTCTTCGGCGACTATCACTGGCGCGCCTCCTGGGAGGCCGAGGCCCACCTGCGCCACCACGGGGTGAGCGGCAGCCCCGCCTGCTGGATGATGGTCGGCTACGCCGACGGCTTCTGCACCGCCACCACCGGCATGCCCATCCACTGGCGCGAGACCGAATGCGTGGCCATGGGCCATGCGCAGTGCCGCGTCATCGGCAAGCCGCTGGCCGAGTGGGACGAGGAAGAAGCCGAGCACGCGCACTTTCTCCAGATCGACACCTTCGTCGACTCCCTCGCCGGCGCCCGCCATCGCCAGGCCGGGGGCGTCGAGGAACTGGAAGGCTTCGTCGGCGCCTCGGCCGGTTTCAACAACGTGGCCCGGCTGGTGCGCAAGGTGGCACCGACCGATTCGACCGTGCTGTTCAAGGGCGAGAGCGGCGTGGGCAAGGAGTGTTTCGCCCGCGCCCTGCACTCGATCAGCCCACGCGCCGACGCTCCGATGATCTCGATCAACTGCGCCGCGATCCCGCCGGATCTGGTCGAGGCGGAGCTGTTCGGCGTCGACCGGGGCGCCTTCACCGGCGCCACCGTCTCGCGCCCGGGGCGCTTCGAGCGCGCCGACGGCGGCACCCTGTTTCTCGACGAGATCGCCAGCCTCGCGCTACCGGCCCAGGGCAAGGTGCTGCGCGCGATCCAGGAACGCGAGTTCGAGCGCGTCGGGGGCGTCGAGGTGCGCACCGCCAACGTGCGCATCGTCGCCGCCGCCAACCAGGACCTGTGGGCCGAGGTCGAGGCCGGCCGCTTCCGCCGCGACCTGTTCTTCCGCCTCAACGTGTTCCCCATCGAGATTCCGCCGCTCAAGGCCCGCCGCGAGGACATCCCCCTGCTCACCGCCCTCTTCCTCCAGCGCAGCATGGCGCGCTGCCGCAAGGAAGTGCGCGGCCTCACCTCGAGCGCCTACAACGCGCTGTGGAACTACGACTGGCCCGGCAACGTGCGCGAGCTGGAAAACATGATCGAGCGCGGCGTGATCCTCGCCGAACCGGGCGGCGTGATCGACGTGCAGCACCTGTTCGCCGGTGGCGAGAAGCTGCAGCACGGCGCCTTCCACCTCGGCCCCGCCGGCACCCTGGTGCGCAGCGAACACCGCCCCAGCGCGCCGGCCAGCGAGGAGGAGGCGCTCGTGGACCAGCTGCTCGACGCCGCCGTCCCCTTCGACCGCATCGAGGCCATGGTTCTGGAACGCGCCCTGGCCCGCAGCGAAGGCAACGTGTCGGCCACGGCGCGCCTGCTCGACCTGAAGCGCGGACAGGTGGAGTACCGGCTCAAACGCCGCCAGAGCTGAATCTCCCGCAGCTTTGCGCTCGGCAACGGCACCCCAACACGAAGTGGGGGGCCGGCGCTCGTGCGTCACGACAGCGATTCCGCCTCACCCACCGAAACCCAACTTTTCGGATGGTGGCGTCCGAGCGGGTCCCCACGACAGTCGACAGAGCGAAATCATCATTCGCCAACACAAGACCGAGAGGAGACACCCCGTGTACAGACAGCCCCACACCCCCGTCCCGCGCATCCACCTCACCGCTGCCTCACATTCGTCGGGTACCCGGCCCCAGCTGCCTCGTTCAGGTTCCCCAGGCCTGTGACCGGCGGGCCATCCGTGGCCACGCCTCCACACGCGGCACCCGAAAGCCACCGCCCAACAGAACGAAGCAACGCGGAGAGACCGATGCACAAGCGACTGCGACTACTCACCCTTTCCTGCCTCATTGGCCTGCCTGTCATCACCTGTGCTCAACCACTCAGTGAGCAGGTCATCGACCAAGCCTTCTACACCTATCGCAACGGCACCCCCAGCTCACCGAACGTCAAGCCGGGAATGACCATTACCAAGGACAACGTGGACTCGGTGAAGGATGCTCTCAATCCGACCATGTACGAGTTCATCAAGAAAGGCGAATTCGAGATGCACGTCGGGAAGACGTTCGACTTCACCCTGCACGAGAAATACATCGACGCCACACGCAAAAATGCCGCCCAGGTCACCCTGAAAAAGGGCCAGATGCCGGAGCATTACGTCGCGGGACGCCCCTTCCCGCAATCGCCGCGCCTCGATGACCCGCTCGCCGGCGAAAAGCTTGCCTGGAATTTCCAGTACGGACGGGTCTGGGGTGATCTGGGCTGCATCGATCCGTTCATCTGGGATTTCAAAAACTACGATACCGGCGCGGTCGAACGTACGATCACCTTCGACCGGTTTTGCCTGAAGCGCTATGCCTTCCGGACCGTCGATGAACCCACCCCCGAATTTCTCCCGAATCCGTCGAAGCTCTACCGGGGCATCTACGCCCGTGTCAGCGAACCGGAAGACATCAAGGGGACGCAACTGCTGATCCAGAAATACCAGGACGACACCAAGCTGACCGACGCCTATCTGTATCTCGGATTCCAGCGCCGTGTTCGCCGGCTTGCCACCGGCCAGACGACCGACTCGTTTCTGGGCTCCGACATGATGATCGAGGATTTCGAGGGCTACAACGGCCGCATCTCGGACTACCAATGGACCTACAAGGAAACCAGGCCCATGCTGCTGCCGTTCTGGGATCGCAACGAAGTGCCGAACAAAGGCAAGCAGCATCAATTCGCAGAACCTGACGGCAGCGTCTGGAAATACACCTCGTTCACCGGCCAGGGCAACTGCCATGCGGACGCGCCCTATCAATTGCGCATCACCCACATCCTCGAGGCCAAGCCCAAGGATCCCAATCATCCCATCGGAAAACGGCTCATCTACCTCGACGCCCAGACCAATGAAGTCGCGATCGAGGAAATTTTCGATCGCAGCGGCAAGATCTGGAAGCAGTTCGTGATCGGCTGGGTTCACCCCGATCGCGGCGCTCACCCCGACGCAGCCGGCACCGGAGCCGATATCGGCGACACCTTTGCGATGATCGACCTCCAATCGCGCCATTGCACGACCGGCTCCTTCCGCGGACGGGTTGGCCCCGATCTGGTCCCGGATCAATTGTTCAGCGTACAGAATCTACGCGGCAGTGACTGATGCATTCCCGGTGCGCCGGACGCCCCGAGACGACACGGGCGTGCGGCGCAATGTCGGGCGCATCTCGCGCCGAACGGCCGCACCGGGACCCAGCCGTCGGACACGACATATGCTAACGGCATTGCCGCAGCGCACATTGACGCCATGCGGGCAATCGCACGACCATCACCTGAAGTCATAAGAACGAAAGCGGCCAAAAGGCCCACCTGGACCGTGGAGACAGCCAGGATGAACAATACAGATCCGTCGTTCGTCATCGACGCGCGGACACCCCAACCTGCCGGCAGCGCCGACGTCCAGGCCGCACCGTCCCCGGCATCTGAAGCGGCGGAGGTCGGGCTTCACCGTCCGCTTCTGGTCAAGACGAAGCTCTCGCCGCCTTCCAATGCCCGAACGCTGCTGGAGCGGGCGCAGCTATGCGCTCGAGTGCACGACGCCTTGTCGCGGCAGCTCATCCTGGTCAGCGCCCCGGCCGGTTACGGCAAGACCAGCCTTCTCGTACAGACTTTCGAATCGCTCAAGTCCTTACGATTGGCGCCTGCCTGGCTCAGCCTGGACAAGGAAGACAACGACCTGACCCATTTCCTGTCCTATGTCGTGTCGACGCTCCTTGCCGATCACCCCTCGTTTGGCCACGGCAGCACCGCGCTGCTCAACTCGGGTGTGTACGTACCTCCCGGCGTCCTGCGCAATACCTTCATCAACGACCTTCATGCTTTTCGTGAGCCGATCTATCTGTTTTTCGATGACTTTCATCTCATCACGGCGCCCGAGGTACTCGATCTGGTCAACACGGTCCTGAACACCCAGTTGGCCCATGTCCACCTGCTTGTCTCGTCTCGCCACATGGATAACCTGCCCCTGAGCCGATTGCGGGCGGCCGGCGCGGTGGAAGTGATCGAAGCCAAGGATTTGAGTTTTTCGGTCGACGAAGCGCGCAATTTCGTTTCCCAGTTCGGCTCGATCGGGCTCTCGTCGACACACGCGCAGACACTGTGCCAACGCACGGAGGGGTGGGCGACAGGGCTCCAAATGGCGGCCATCGCGCTGCGAAGCCGGCCAGACATCGACCACTTCCTCTCCGATTTTTCCGGCGCGAACCGCAACGTCGCCGATTTCCTCATCGACGAGGTGTTTTCCTCGCAACCGCCGGTGATCCAGGAGTTCCTGCTCAGTACCTCGATTCTGAACCGCTTCAACGTTTCGCTGTGCAACGCGGTGGTGGGCCGGGAAGACAGCCGGGCGATGCTTGACGAACTGGAGCGCGCCAATCTCTTCATCTTCGCGCTCGACACCGAACGGAACTGGTACCGCTTCCACCATCTGTTCACCCAACTCCTGCGCAAGCGCCTGCAGGAGAGCCATCCCGGGCTCGCGCGCGAACTTCATCTTCGGGCAAGCGAATGGTCGGCCGCCCACGATCTCGGCTTCGAAGCCGTGGAGCACGCGTTCGCGGCCGACGATGTCGACCGTGCCGCACAGCTGCTCGATCAGTTCAGCGCCCGGCTTTTTGCGCTCGGACAAACTTCGGCCCTGACCCGCTTCACCTCGAAGCTTCCGCCACGCGTCCTCGAA